>JANQJB010000128.1 GCA_028281865.1 Marinagarivorans sp. | reverse complement strand
CGCAGGAAAGTTCTTGGAATATCGCCACCACCAACGCTTGCAGGAATACCGAAATTTCCTGGACCGCCAAGAAAGTCTGTAATGGCTAACCCTGTGCCTTCTGCATTAGCCGCGTAAAGAGCTGAGATATTTTCGTAGTCATTGCCCGCTCCGACGATAGTGACGTTATTGTCTGGGTTATCATCGTCGTTGACCCAATTAAGACCAACGATGCTATCGGTTTTTACACTAGCCCCCCACGCATCACGATGGTAAAATTCACTCAGCTCGTCGTCGGCTGAAAGCAACTGGAAACCTTGCTCGATTGAAGCCAAATAGGTATCCAAATGCATAACGCCTTGTTCATATCGGTCCCTGTCTGTGAAATCCTCGGTGCGCCGCCAACCAAACTCAAGTGAAGAAAAAATATCGTTATCTAAATTCCAGTCAAAATCGATTGTTGCTTCGCTTTGCTCACCAAAGTTAAATTCTATAAACGGGGCGCGTACATTTTGAAATTGATAAAGCTCAGGGCTAGCTAGAGATAATGGGTCCCACCCCTGCGCTGCGCGTGCCTGGTTAATGTAATCCAAGCCAATGATAAGATCAGGCACATCGTCTCCGTTGCGATAGTTCCAACCTACTGTTGGGTTAATCGCTCCGCGATTCTGTCGACCGCCTGTTGGGAAGAACGCCTCGCCGGTTTCAGGGTTTATTGTACGTTCAAAGACGCCTGGAGAGGTTTCTGTAACATATCGCGCAGGGTCTACGCCTACACCGAAGCGATTTTGCATTCTAAATCTATCGCGTTCTGTGCGCGAGTCTGAATACCCAAACTTCATATTGACGTCGTCAGTAATATCCCAGTCACCTTCTACGAAGAAAAATTCGCTAAAGCGGTCAACCGAGTCAGTATCGCCACGAACCCCCAACGGTCGGTTACTTTGAGGGCGGCGTCTATGGAACCCATCTTCTTCACCGGCGGAGATAAAATAGCGGGTAACATCTCCGGTATAACGTGTTGTGCCACGGTCAGGATCATCAGTATATATTGCTCTACCATCACTCTCTCGCGAACCTGGAACAAAATATTCTTCAATGCCAGAAATTGGCCGCGTAACTGCTTCTGCCACGTAGCGCACAATACCTTCCCTATCTCGAATATTACCGAACAAAAGTGCGACATCACCAAATTCATCACTTTCACTTTCTTCGTATTGAAACGAAAGTTGAAAACGTTCATTCAATCGCCATTGAACAGTAAAATCGATGGCCAAATTTTCGGTTTCGTAGTCACGCTGTTCAACCGTAAAATTATTGGGCATATAAGCAGTGGCTAGGGTATTGTTAAGCTCGGCATTAAAATTAATGCCCAAATCATGAATATTAGTATTTTGCGCAGGCAGAACGGTAAAAAGTGATTCGTCACTAAAATCGACGGGCGCACCCACTGGAATTATTAAACCGGTAGCATCCGGTTGAAACCCTTCACCAAAATACTCGGCTGGCGAAATTTGTGTCGCGACTTCACGAAACCGGTTGTACTCCTTACCACTTTGCAAGTTAAGTAAAATACCTATTTCACCCGCGTTGCCAACGCTAAAGCTAGTAGCAAAAAGAGCCGTAATTGAATTGCCTAGGTCATCAGATAAAGAGTCATCGATACCTTCAGCGCTGAAATTAAAAGTGTAATCGTCTTTAAAATCGAGCGGTTTCCATGTAACTAACTTAACTGTACCACCACTGGAGCCTTCCACATGTTTTGCTTGCGGAGTCTTATGCACTTCGACACGTTTATAGAGGGCAGAGGGGGTGCCTTCAAAGTTGGATGCCCGCGTCTCATCGATACTTTCGCCATTGCTGAAGTGACCCGATACTGCCCGGCCACGACCATTTACCTCAACACGGTTATTGACAAGCCCGCGAATTTGGAACTCTCCTCCCGCACCCTTGCGATTCCGGCCAATTTGCACACCAGTGATTCGCTGCAAGGCTTCTGCAATATTATTATCGGGCAGCTTACCCACTTCTTCCGCCGAGATCGCATCGACAATATTGCCTGCGTCGCGCTTGGTATCAAGCGCATTTTTCAGTGACTGACGCACACCAAAGACAATCACTTCTTCGGTGATTTCACCTTCGACAACTTCAGTCTCAATCTCGTCATTGTCATTTTGTGCGATTGCACCTTGCGCAATAAGCGCTATCGACACGGCTAACAACTTCTTATTGAATACCATGCAGCTTTCCCCCAAATAGTTTTTAGTTGATTAAATTACTATTAATAAACTTAACAGTGAGCCCGACAAAAAAAGGGTACCGAAAAAGAGTATTTTTATAAGTTAGTAGATGATCGAAGTACTGCAAATTATATTTGCCAATACTCGCTCGACTTTACGGGGCTGTATGAGGATGAAAATGCTGAATAAAGAAAATGTTGTTGCTGTATGAAAATTGATCGGTAATATCGGTTTTTGATATGTGCAGAATAGCGACGCAGTCCCTTGCGCATCGCGACGAGTATAAATTCAATGTTAGAGTGAAACTATCTATTACTAACGCGTTGCGCCACGATTAGGGCGCAGCTTGCGCTTATCTTTTGGTTCTTTTTTACTCGTTGAAGTTTTTTGTTTTTCATCCTGGCTTTTATTTTCCGCTTCGGCTTTTCTCTTTTCCGCTAGAGCCCGTGCTTGTTCAACTTTGTCTTCGTATTCTTGTTTCGCTCGATCGAGCTCCGCCTTTTCCGCGGCTATCTCTTCTTCGCTACGCGGCAGCGCGTTACCCTCGAATTTAACCACCTTGTCATTCTCAAAATGTACTGTCAGCTTTGCCTCCTTGACTGATCCATCGGGGTAGTTTGCGCGATAGATGTAATCCCAGCGGTCTTGATTAAAGGTGTCGACGATTAGCGGTGTGCCGAGCAGAAATTGCACTTGCCGGCGGTTCATTCCCTCCTTTAGCTGATCGACTTTTTCCTGTTCGATAAAATTCCCCTGAAAAATGGTGATGCGATATACGCCGGGAAACTTTAACGACGAACATCCAGCAAGCAAAGCAGCGGAAGTAATAGCGCAACCCAACAATAACGGCTTAATGGGCTTAAATATGGCTGACATACAATAATGATCCTATTTTATGTAAGGGCGCGATGATACCCGATCTCCGTGGGACAGCAAATGTTACAGTTGGTTTTACCGCGTTAGGACGGGGTTGAGGTATTTGAGGTTCCGTTATTGCCAGAGCCTTAATCCGAGTGCCGGGGTAGAGTATTCGCGTTAACAGCGCTAGAATGCCTCCCTAGGTTAACCGAGCATGAATCAGCTACTGGGGGGCGACAGGCACCAATGAACTCACAGAATCAAGACTTGCGCAAAGCAGGTTTGAAGGTCACCCTCCCGCGCGTCAAAATCCTGCAAATCCTAGAAAATTCCGAGTTGCGCCATATGAGTGCTGAAGATGTCTACAAGGCCTTGCTTGATGCAGGAGAAGATGTTGGCTTGGCGACAGTTTATCGCGTGCTTACGCAATTTGAGCAGGCCGGCCTGGTCGAACGGCACAATTTTGATGGTGGTCATTCTGTCTTTGAACTCGATAGTGGTGAACATCACGATCATATGGTCTGCACAGAAACCGGCAAGGTGATCGAGTTTCACAACGATAAAATCGAAGCGCTGCAAGAGGAAATTGCCGAAGAGCTGGGCTATGAATTAATGGGGCACAGCCTGGTTTTGTACGGTAAACCCAAATAGTTTTGCGATAGATATACGAGCTCGTCCGAAACTTAAGAAGCTCCGCGATAAGTCCAAGAAGCTCTGCGATAAGCTTAATAAGTTCTGTGTAAACCTAAGCAACTTTCGCCATATTTAGCCCGCCGCTTCAAGCATTTGTTTTGCGTGCGCAAGTGATTGCTTGGAGTCTGAAGCTCCACCCATCATGCGTGCAATTTCCCTGATTTTCTCTTCGCCTGATAAATAGCGTAAGCTCGTGTCAGCGCCGCTTTTGCTAAATGCTTTTTCGACTTGGATATGGTTATTGGCCTTGCTCGCGACCTGGGCAAGATGCGTAACGCATAATACTTGTGTGTAGTTGCCAAGCTCGCGCAAAAGCTGCCCGACTATATCCCCTGTTTTACCTCCAACACCTACATCGACCTCGTCGAAGACAATAGTGGGCAGTGTCTGGTTTTGTGCCGTCACGACTTGAATCGCGAGGCTCACCCGCGAAAGCTCACCACCAGAGGCGACTTTAGCCAGCGCTTTGGGCGCTTGGCCCGGAACGGTGCTGATAAGAAACTCAATTCGATCTATGCCGTCGCACGAGGGTTGCTCAGCAGTATTAATCGCAACTTCAAACTGTGCGCGCTCCATTGCGAGTAGTTTTAGCTGTGAGTTAACCGCTTTAATCAGTTTTTTGGCCGTTTTTTTGCGCAAATTGGAAAGGGTTTGAGCTGCTTCTAAATAGTCTGCTTGTACGGACTCAACTTGCTTTTCTAACGCGGCTATCGCTTCGTCGTTGCCTGATAAGGCTTTAAATTCCTCGACAATACGCTGCTGCAGCTCAAGTAGTTCTTCGGGTTTTATCCGGTGCTTACGCGCCACAGAATAAATGGAGGAGAGGCGTTCTTCGATAAAGTGAAGCTGCCCGTCGTCGACTACGATCGTCGAGGCTTGGCGGTCTAGCTCGCTGTGCGCTTCTTGGATATAAATTGCCGCATTGTCTAGTAGACTCTCGATTTCAACCACACCTTCACTTTTATGCGGAAGCTGGGCGATCATAGTACGTGCGGAGTTTAGGCGCTCCGTGAGGCTATCGTTTTCTCCTCCACACAATTCAGAGACATTGCCCAAAGTGCGCTGCAGCGTTTCAGCGTGTTGTAATTGCAGCTGTGAACTTTCCAGCTCTTCGAGCTCTCCGGCCTGCAAATCCAGCGTTTCCAGCTCTTCGACCTGATAGCGTAAAAGCTCGGTGCGTGCGTTTAATTCATCGCGTGAAAGTTTTAATTGGTCCAGTTCGCGCTGTAATTCCTGCCAGCTTCTAAAACAGTGGTTAACCGCTTGCTGTTGCTGTGAATGTTTACCAAATGAATCGAGCAATTCTCGATGGGTGGCGCTGCGCAATAGGGTTTGGTGTTCGTGTTGGCTGTGAATGCAAATAAGCATTTCGCCCAATTCGCGCAGCTGTGTAAGGGTCACGGGGTTGCCGTTGATCATTGCGCGCGAGCGACCCTCTTTAGATACACTGCGGCGCACAATGCATTCGGGCTCATCATCTTCGCTTAGCAGCTCGGCATCCATTAGCCAGTGCCTAATATGTGGTAGCTGTTGCAGGTCGAAGCAGGCGGCGATTTCTGTTTTTTCAGCGCCCGCGCGCACTTTATCGCTATCAGCGCGATCACCGAGAACAAGCCCAAGGGCGGAAAGCAGAATAGATTTTCCGGAACCTGTTTCACCGGTAAGAGTACTCAACCCGGCGTGCAGGTCTAGCGCTAATTCTTCTACAAGAGCAAAATTTTTTATCCCAATATGGAGAAGCACCTTCGTCCCCCGCTGGTGTTAGATGTGGGTATTTATACAGTAGATCGCGCTGATACTCCAGTGAAGTGTAACTGTTGTTATCTAGAATCGATCAAGCGACAAATTTATCTGACTTAAATCTGCAACAGGACCTTGAATGACTTGGGGGCGACCCCATATTGGTCGCATATTTGGACGCACCCCTGAATACCGGAGCTAGAAATGGTAAACGAAGACGATTCGATTGAGAGCCAAGATATCGCTGAGGATCAAGTGGAACTGAGCGAGAATGCGGTTCAAGAAAACAATACAGAATTGGAAGCTGAGATTGAACGTTTGAACAAAGAGTTGGCCCAGGCAAAAGACCAAGCGCTGAGAGCTGTCGCCGATGCGCAAAATTCCCGCCGGCGGGCTGAGCAGGATATTGAGAAAGCGCATAAGTTTGGCTTGGAAAAATTCGTCGGTGACCTGCTGCCGGTTGCCGATAATTTAGAGCGCGCAATCACATCTGCCGGTACCTCCGATGGCGATATAAAAGCTGTGATAGAGGGAGTCGAATTGACATTAAAGACGCTAATCGATGCGCTCGGCCGGCACAACGTAGAAGCCATCTATCCTGAGGGAGAGCCGTTCGACCCACAACTGCATCAAGCTATGTCGATGATTGAGCAACCGGAGGTCGAGCCCAATACAGTGATTAATGTATTTCAGCGCGGTTATACCTTGCATGGGCGCCTGGTCCGCCCAGCGATGGTTGTGGTATCTAAAAGCTAGTTTCCTCGTCGGCGAACTCAGGCGGCTCCAAACCCTTGGGACTGCCTTGGATGCTAAAAGAGTTAGGTCAATTTCAGGCTCTAAGCTGGGTTGAATTTAAGTAAATTGCGCCAATATTGAGAGATAAATCAATAGACAGTAGCGAAGTAATAGCGCTACTCACTAACACATTAAGTCAGGCCTTAGTGATTTCAGCTTAAGTTTAGAAGTGGAATGGCTAAGTAAATGGTTAAGCTAAGTAAATGGCTAAGCTAGGTAAATAGCTAAAAGTATCAGCCTAAAATTTAGGAGATTAAAATGGGTAAAATAATTGGTATCGACTTGGGCACGACTAACTCTTGTGTCTCTGTACTTGAGGGCGATAAGTCTAAAGTTATCGAAAACTCCGAGGGTGATCGGACTACGCCGTCAATTGTAGCGTTTACCGATGACAGCGAAATCCTCGTGGGTCAAAGTGCCAAGCGCCAGGCCGTTACTAACCCGCACAATACCCTGTTTGCCGTAAAACGCTTGATTGGCCGTAAGTTCCAAGATGACGTCGTGCAGAAAGACATCTCGATGGTGCCATACAAAATTGTCGCGGCAGACAATGGTGATGCTTGGGTAGAAGCCAGTGGCGACAAGAAAGCACCACCGCAAATATCGGCCGAAGTTTTGAAAAAAATGAAAAAAACCGCCGAAGATTATCTCGGTGAAACCATTACTGAAGCGGTCATTACTGTTCCCGCTTATTTCAATGACTCACAGCGCCAGGCAACAAAAGACGCGGGTAAAATTGCCGGTCTTGATGTTAAGCGTATTATCAATGAGCCGACTGCGGCTGCTCTCGCTTACGGCATGGATAAAAGCGGTGGTGATAAAACCATTGCTGTATATGACTTGGGTGGCGGTACTTTCGATATTTCAATTATTGAAATTGCTGATGTCGACGGTGAAAAACAATTCGAAGTACTTTCGACTAACGGGGACACGTTTCTCGGTGGTGAGGACTTCGATTTACGTTTAATCGAATATTTGGCGGATGATTTTAAATCTTCTAGTGGTATCGATCTGCACAATGACCCGCTCGCGTTGCAGCGCTTAAAAGAAGCGGCAGAAAAAGCAAAGATTGAATTGTCTTCCAGCCAGCAAACGGAAGTGAATTTGCCTTATATTACTGCCGATGCAACCGGACCTAAACACTTAGTTGTTAAATTGACGCGCGCGAAGTTAGAGTCATTGGTTGAAGAGTTGGTTATGCGTTCGCTTGAACCGATGAAAATTGCGCTTGAAGATGCGGGCTTGAGTGCAAGTGAAGTCAATGACGTTATTCTTGTCGGTGGGCAAACACGCATGCCTTTGGTACAGCAAAAAGTTGCCGATTTCTTTAATAAGGAGCCGCGCAAAGATGTTAATCCAGATGAAGCTGTGGCGATGGGCGCTGCGATTCAAGGTGCCGTTCTTGCCGGCGATGTTAAAGATGTATTGCTACTCGACGTTACTCCGTTGACGCTTGGTATCGAAACGATGGGTGGTGTAGCAACACCTTTAATTGATAAAAATACCACTATCCCAACGAAGAAATCGCAGACATTCTCAACCGCGGAAGATAACCAAACTGCGGTGACAATTCATGTCGTTCAGGGTGAGCGTAAACAAGCGACGCACAACAAATCGCTCGGCCGTTTCGATTTATCTGATATTCCTCCTGCGCCGCGTGGCGTGCCGCAAATCGAGGTGACCTTCGATATTGATGCCAACGGTATTTTAAATGTGTCGGCGAAAGATAAGGCGACGGGTAAAGAGCAGTCGATTGTCATTAAGGCATCATCGGGTTTAAGCGATGATGAAATCGAAAAAATGGTGGCCGATGCCGAAGCTAATGCGGAGGCCGATCGCAAATTCGAAGAATTGGTAACCGCGCGCAATACGCTTGAAGGTTTAATCAATGCAACGAAGAAAACGCTCGAAGAAGCAGGCGATAAAGCGACACCAGAAGAAAAATCTGCGATTGAAGCAGCTGTTAAGGAAGCCGAGGAAGCGCTCGAATCTAATGACAAAGACAAGATTGATGCGGCGACTCAAAAAATCACTGAAGCGTCAGGCTCACTAGCACAGAAAATGTATGCTGAGGCGGAAAAAGCTCAGCAGGCGGAAGGTGGTGCCGACGGCGCTTCGGCAGACGCGGGAGAGGGCGCGGCTGAAGAAGGTGTTGTCGATGCAGAGTTTGAAGAAGTTAAAGACGATAAATAAGTTTTAATTATCGTTTGGGCCGGGTTTTCGGCTCTTTTTAACCCCCCATTTCGGGCAGAGCCATGCGCTCTGCTTCGTTGTTTTCACTAGGCGGAAAATTACAGCATGTCTAAACGCGATTACTATGAGATTTTGGGCGTTAATCGAGAAGCGAGCGAGCAAGAGCTAAAAAAAGCTTATCGTCGTGTCGCGATGAAGTTTCACCCTGATCGCAACCCGGACAATAAGGAAGCGGAGGAAAAGTTTAAGGAAGCCAGTGAAGCTTACGAAGTGCTGTCGGACAGTCAAAAGCGCGCTGCCTACGATCAATTTGGTCACGCGGGTGTTGAGGGTCAAACAGGGGCCGGAGGCGCCGGTGGTTTTGGCAGCTTTAGCGATATCTTTGGCGATGTATTTGGCGATATTTTTGGTGGTGGGGGAGGCCGAGGCGGCCCCTCACGTGGCTCTGATTTACGCTATACGCTTGAGCTAACACTTGAGGAAGCTGTTAGGGGCACAACGGTAAAAATAAAAGTGCCGACCCTGGTCACTTGCACGACTTGTGATGGCAGCGGTGCAAAGCCTGGAACATCGCCAACGACTTGCCAAACGTGTGGCGGCCATGGTCAGGTGCGCATGCAGCAGGGTTTTTTCTCTGTGCAGCAAACGTGCCCTACCTGTCGTGGTACGGGTAAAATAATTTCTGACCCTTGTCGCCAGTGTGGAGGACAAGGACGAATAGAAGAGACCAAAACCTTAAGCGTGAAAGTGCCGCCCGGTGTTGATACCGGTGACCGCATTCGCTTGGCCGGAGAAGGTGAGGGTGGCACTGATGGCGGTCCGTCTGGAGACCTCTATGTCCAGGTATCAGTTAAAGAGCATGAATTTTTCCAACGCGATGGAAAAAACCTTTACTGTGAAGTGCCTATCAGTATTTTTGAAGCTTGCTTGGGCGGCGAACTTGAAGTGCCGACGCTTGATGGCCGGGTTAAATTAAAGGTGCCGACGGAAACACAAACAGGTAAATTATTCCGCTTGCGAGGTAAAGGTGTCACGCCCGCTCGCGGCGGTTCGCCCGGGGACTTGTTGTGTCGTGTTGTTGTCGAAACACCGGTCAATTTAGATACCAAACAAAAAGAATTATTGGAGCAATTGCGCGATATTACTGAGCATAAAAAACA
This sequence comes from Marinagarivorans sp., assembly GCA_028281865.1. Lineage (GTDB taxonomy): Bacteria > Pseudomonadota > Gammaproteobacteria > Pseudomonadales > Cellvibrionaceae > JANQJB01. Next base: position 37,201 of record JANQJB010000128.1, on the reverse strand, counting down.
CTCGCCGAAGCAAAGTAGTTGGTTCGAGGGAATGAAAAACTTTTTTGGTGATATGAAGTTATAAGGGCTCCCGCTGACCCAGTTTTTTTTGATATTCGCGAATATCTTTTGTTCTTTTAACTATCACTGAACCCTCATCTTGGGGTGGTTGCTAAAACTGCCCCCCAGAAGCATTTAACAAGAGACGAATTTCAATGACCACACGAATTGCGGTAACCGGTGCTGCCGGACGTATGGGAAAAGCGCTGATCGAGGCGACCCAACTATCAGAGCACGCGACATTAGCTGCCGCAGTTGTGCGGCCGGGGAGTTCGCTTGTCGGTGTCGATGCAGGTGAAATGGCGGGTATAGGAAAATTAGATGTCAAGGTAGTGGACGACCTAGAAGCTGTTCTCGATTCATTTGATGTGTTAATTGATTTTACGTCCCCTACAGCGACGCTTGCGAATACCAAATTATGTTCGACAAAGGGTAAGGGCATTGTTATTGGGACTACGGGGTTTACCGAACAAGAAAAAACGTCCTTGCTGTCTTTTCAAAAAAATACTGCGATGTGTATTGCAGCCAACTTCAGTACCGGAGTAAATCTTTGCTTAAAACTACTCCATACTGCGGCAGAAGTATTAGGTGATGATGTGGATGTTGAAATATATGAAGCGCATCACCGGCACAAGGTTGATTCTCCATCCGGTACCGCATTGCGTATGGGAGAAGTCGTGGCAGATGCGTTGGGTCGTGACTTAAAAGCAAATGCCATTTATGGCCGCGAAGGACAGATTGGCGCGCGCGAAAAGGAATCGATTGGCTTTGCCACTGTGCGAGGGGGTGATGTTGTCGGTGATCACACGGTTATGTTTCTCGCCGATGGTGAGCGTGTCGAGATTACGCACAAGGCCTCGAGTCGAATGTCATTCGCTCGCGGTGCGGTACGCGCATCGTGTTGGTTAAAGGAAAAGAATGCAGGCTTATTTGATATGCAGGATGTATTAAACCTGAGTAACGATTAATAGGATTTTTTTCAGGTTCTGAATTAACGCTGTCGCTACGCCTTTTATCGAAGTTAATTGGCGAGTGAAATAAATAAGAGTTTGCAATCAAATAAATTGCATCTATTTGATTGCTGGACTCGTTACCAATTGTACGGAATTTCGCGCCAAGATTGCCGGCCTGATTCAACAGGTACTTCGCCCGGATCAAAATCTTTGTATTCGCCTTTGTTATTTTTTGTTAGGCCATCTTTGCTCGGTGTACTAAATAAAGCATCACCGAGAGCGAGACTATCCAGAATCAGTTTGCCTTCGTTTCCGTCGCTATCGGTGACGGTCACCGAGGTGTCGATGTTTGCGCTGTAACTGGGTGGAACACCCGTTGTGAATTCACGCTGGAACAATCTGGTCGAGCCGCCGTTGGCGTCACAAGCGCCGCCGGCTGAAGGTTTAAATACGCTAAAGAGTAAGCTGGTGGCATACAAGTTTGTCTTAGTATGAGCGCGTTCACCCAGCGTGTCGAAGTCCATATACCATCCTGAGTTCGCTTGGATTGCCGCATTTAAATCAGAGGTGTTGTTTACCTCCTCACCGGTATTTAAGGTAACCGCTGCACCTGCAACTCCACCGCCGTCGATAACATTGTTGGTGTATGCACGTAAGTCTGACACGTCAACTAAATTAGCTTTAGCGCGCGTCGAAGTTGATAGGGCTCCAGAGGCTGTTTTCGCCTCTTTAATTGCGTAGTAGCTATTTTGTGTTTCGGATGGGATATCGGCGTCAGTAAAGAAACGTCCAGTGCCGGCAAAAACCCAGAAATTGAAATTGGAATCAACACGCGTAAACGGTTTCGTCGCAAATGCCTGATCGCTAACATCGAGTAGTTTACTTGATGTCATTGATAGCGTCATACCATCGAAACTTAAAGCCTCGCGGCGCAATTCTCCAGTTGGTGCGAGAGGTGTTCCTGAAACAACACCGTAATATAAAGCGTCGTCGGAAAAGTCCTTATCCCAGTCAACCGAATTAACACCGCCGACAAAACTGCTTGCTAAGCCACGATCGTAAGCGACCAATGTTTTTGAATGTAAATTAAATAAAAATAGTTTTGCAGGGCTGTCGCTTGTTGCATTAATTTGTGCAGCGCGATTAGCTGCATCGGAAGCACCTCTGGGGCCTGAACCGATCGCCAGATACCAGCGATTTACACTGGGAGAATTATAGCGTCCAGTAGAGCTGTTGGGCGCTCTGAATTTAACGATATCAACTTCCGCTGTTGTGAAGCCTAGTTCGTCATCAGAGATTTCTGCGATAAGTGTCGGTGGTTGTTCAGGGTCAGTAATATCAAAAATTAAAATACCTGAACTCAAATTGATGTCATCATTTGGATCGCCATCGTCATCACTATCGGGGTCCAAGGTATAGCGCCCGCCCCCAAAATGCATTTGAGCGACCAGTATCGTGCCCCAACCCTCCTTGTGGGTGGCGCTCGGTGTAAAGATATTTACGTCAAATGCCTGTAGAGTTCCGTCGACATAAGGAGTATGTCGGTATCCCTGCGATGTTAACCATTGCAAATGCGGCAATAAATTGTATGGCACGTAGGCCCATAATTCGCTGCCCAATGCCTGCGAGCCTGTAGTATAGGTAAATGTACTGGAATTAAAAATACCCGCGTTGAATGCGTGCAGCATTCCATCGTTTGCTCCTACATAAACCATTTGACGACGATTTTGATATTGCTGGCGATACGCTTTATAAGTCCTGTCGCCAAATTCGATATCGTATCCTGCTTTTGGAGCGCCGACGATAAGGGGCTCCGAGTTACTAATATCACCTAAAATCCAAGGCTCCGCTGCATCGTCACTTTTATCAAAATTTGTCATTCGCGAACGGAAGCCGCTAATTTCCTCGCCGCGAATATAGTTGACGATATCATCGTAGTCATCTTGGTTTGCTGAATTTAAACCGAGCAAACGAAAACGATTGGGATAGCTGGAGCTCGGGTCAAATGATGCACTGTCAAAATTAAATGTTTCGTTATCCTTCACGATGCCGTCGGCGTCCTCATCTGCGCCGGTAAATATATAGCGGCGTTGTGTCGCGCTGTTGCCAAAAGTACTGCGTTGGACAGTTTTCTCGCTGACGTCGGCAAGAATTTTATGCGCGCTCCAAAGGTATTTAATTTCAGATGCATCAATCGCTGCGCCGTCCGTGCTGCCTCTTGTTCCTGTGGTCGCATCGAATAAATAGCGCTGGGCTTTTAGGGTATTTGTCGCAGAATCAAAATAGACGTCGACAATCCGATCATTATTGTCGAGTTGTAGGTTGGAATTTGAATCCTCACGAATATTATTTTTAGCATCGATAAACGCCGCATTAAGTGCACCAACCCAAGATACGTCCGGATTATCACCGACAGGATAACTGGGGTAGTAGGTATTTTCGAGTATAATGCCAACATCGTTGCTGGCGTTCTTTGTTACAGCGGCAACCGAACCCAAGCCACTTGATTTAGCAATTTCATTTAACACATTATCAAATTGCTGTTTAAGTTGGCGAGGGTTTACCACGCTATGGTAATTATCCGGAATACCATCTTGTCCGTCTGCGCCGGTCGCATTTATTTTGCTATCCCATTCGGAGGTTAAATCCGGAATGCCATTTCCGTTTTCATCAGTAAAGCCGCCCCACTTGGCTGCATAAAAAAGTGGCGACTCTAAAAATGTTTCATCGCTTGAGCCAATTGAAAAGCGTTTCCATTTTTCGTTGTCGCTGACTTGGCACTTGTTGCATTCGTCTTTGTTAAAGCCATTGATACCGCTCACAGCATGAAAACCATCTGCCGATTTGCGATTGGCATTAGGGTTATTACCATTGACTTTTTCAACTTTATTTGCGCCGCCGATAACAAAACCAAAACCCATTTCATTGCCGGTAGATGCGGAGATAACTTGGGTTCTTACAGTTATTCTCGTGGGATTAATTTCGTATTTTAATATACCGTGCATATCTTGATCGAAATCGCCACCCTGTTCACTGTCTTCCCAGCTAACGTAAAAAGTTGCAACGTAAGTATCCGAACTACCGGATTTTTGCGTGTGAGGTTGCAAAACTTTAAAATCGACCAACGCGCAGTTACCTTGGATATCGGTGTTGCGGCAAGCAGGCAACAAACGAATCGTTTTATTTTTTGTCGGCACCGGAATCGTTAGTTGGGGTAGGGCCGGTGCTAATGCTACGCCATAGGTTGTAACGGTTTGGTCGTTAATCACATTATCGTTAATATCGTTTTGGTTCGCGTAATAAGAAATACCTGCAGACAAATAAGTGCCTTCTACCCTCGGTGCATTTGGGCAAGTACCTCTTACGCTACTTAAATTATTGACAGTTTTGGCTGTACAAAGGTTATCGTCTCCGCTGGAACCAGTGCCGCCGACAAAAAAGTCGTTGCCATTAATATTTTCGTGATTACCAATAATATCGGTATAGTGAGCGGCGTCATGAGGAGCGCCGATACCGGAAATACTTATTTGGTCACCGTCGTAAGATGTAATACTCGAATTAAAACCGATTACATTGAGCTTTGCGCAGTGCTTGCTGTCGTCTAGGCTCGAATTCCAAGCCTGAGACAGTAGTGATGGAAACTCATTGGTCTCGTTGGTGATTTTTTGGAAGGTGCGACTCGGCTTATCATTTTCATCGTCATCATCATCATCGTCGTCGTCATCGCCTCCTTGACCGTGATTGCCACCCGCGTCTTGAACACCGCCAAAATCGTCGTGCGGTTCTTTTCCGCCAAGGTAGTGATAGGCTTCTTGCAAAATTTCGGCAAAGGGGTTGCCCCAATTTGTGCATTCACCATCTTTAAATGAAGACAGTTGCCAATTACAGTCGTCATCAAAATAGGTTCCCGACCTATTTGAGTTGTTCGTCATATTGTATACGTAGTTTGCGATTCGGATTTCATCCAGTGTTCCAACGATACCACCAGTACTTGGCATGGCTTTAAATGTACCGTCGCTAAGCGTGTTGACTTCATCTTTAAAACTTGAAATATTTTTTCTCAGCATGCCGCCCGATTTATTGGCTTGGTAGCTGCCTGAAATCATTCCAAACTCGATGGTATCGTCGTCGCCAAATTTTTGTAGTAAGCCGATTGGCTTGTAGTTTCCATTTGGATATTGCTTGCAATCTTCGCTGGTGTAAAAACCGGATTTACATACTTCTACACGCACGATGTAATCCTTTGCTTTTTTATTATCGGCAGGACTGTCGGTAAAGGTATCTCGCCAGCCGCTGTACATGTCATCAATTTCATCGTTGTCGAGACGATTTTTTCCAATGCCATCTTTATTGAAAACGTTGAGTTCGCTTTGATAAAGGCACTGGAAGCGCTCGCTGGAGGCCCAGAAACCGTAGTTACCGCGAATAGCGCGCAGCAGAGGAGGAGATGAGCTATTTTGCGAGTACACTTTTCCAGAACCGGCTTCGACCGTTGTGTTACACAAGGTCAAGCCGTTAGCTTTACCATTGCCGCTGTTATAAAAATTTCCGTACGGTGTTAATTTTCCTAAATCGCTTTCGTTGTAATATTTAGCGAAACTATGTGAATCGTTGGGTATGTAAGCTCTTTCAAGAATCGTTTGCGAACTTGTATCAGTCGAACGTTTTCCGCCGTAAAGAATTCGGCGCACGGCATCCATTCGGGTCATACTCGCCCAGTTTAGGAAGTTGCCGCTCCATTGATTACTGACGCCTGCATTGCAATAGTTATCGTTGCTCTGCTGCGAGGAGGGAGTAAATACCTTATCTGTGTCGTCGTAAACGTAACAGAGTTGGTGGTCAAAGTAGCCTAAATATTCGATATCATTATCGTAGGTGATATCCAGCGTGCCATCTCCGTTGAGGTCAGTATAGTCGGAGTAGGCTTTAAAAAATAATTGGTGATCGCTTGAGAGAGCAAGCATCACCATCGGCGACGAGCCATTAACCTGGCTCAGTGGAGGAGATAAGGTATAGTCGTCGTTTGATTGGCTCCAGCAATTAAGTGAAGTAAAAATCAGGAAAATAAATGTTATTAAACTATTTGTAGGTTTTGTATAAGTCAAGTTAAGTGCTTTCATATTTATCCCCACATCAGTTAACTGCTTTCTACAATTTTATAAGTCGATTGTAGAATTACAGTTGCTCGTTTTGCGTTGCCTTCAGCAAGCGTGGTGATACGGAATAGCGGCATATACATTTCGTTTTCACTATAATTTTCGTTGTCCGTTTCCGTATTAAGCCCAAAGTCGTATTCGGAATTTAATTTTGCGTAACACATAAATTCAACAATATATTTGACCGGTTGGTTAAGTCCATCGACTGTGATTGTTTGGTGTTTATTTGCAATATTCCATACGTCGAGATCTGTGTCCTTCCAAAATTCGGGAGCTTTGCTCGCTTGATAGTCTGCGATCGAGCAATGGGAGCGTTCCGACCCTGGAATATATTCACCGGCAAAACAGCGTCCACCACCACAGGTAGAGTTGAAACAATCATTGTTAGAACACGTTGAATATAAATTACTTTCGTTTGGAGGTGCGGCCTCGAGTAATTTTTCAATTGCCACTAATGCTGATTCTGCGGCTTCAAAGGCGACGGTCCTGTCCTTGGCGCTAGCAATCATTTTCAATTCCGTCGACGCTGTTTGCATGCCTGTAACGCCGATAACGGTAACGAGGGTCAGAATAATTAAGCTAACGATTAGTGCTGCGCCGTGTTGTCTTTTATAAGTAATCATGCTTATCCCTCGTTGCGCAATTTAATTATCGAACTTATTGCCTGCCGCATATATTTATCGTTGTACTCCACCCCGTTAAGCGTAACAGTTTGCACAACGGGGAATAACTCGGCTTGCGAGCGAAAAACTAAATCAATTTTTATCGCTAGCACATCGCGCCAATCTTGTTCATCTATTGCGCCGCTGCCGTCGATGTCCATTTCGTTAGCTTTACGATATTCGTCAATTTTCCTGTCATTATTTGTATCGACACCATAAATAATTTCTAAATCTTCAACTCCTATCGCGAGTTCTTCAGTTCTGGTGACGGGTTTGCCATCGTCTACTGTGAGGGTTTGACGTTTTAACGCAGGCAAACCGGGCAACATATCGGATTCACCAACGAAGTAGGCGTTAGCAAGGTAGGGCATGATGCGCGCACCGGACTGATATGGCGAAGCAGAAAGTGTGTTGGGGCAAGTTGCCCCGTCGCAGTCTTCGCACGAAAATTTGCCTTTTAGTACGTCGCTACAGTTGTTGCTAGATACGTTGTAACCTATGGTTGAACCCGCTCCGCCAACATGAGTGAATAGTCCGGTAAACTGGCAATTTGTATCGGCGATGACGAGTGGGGTTCCGGCTTCGAATTCGTGTGCTCCCCAAATGGTTAACTCCTTAGTTTGTAAGTTTTGTTCCTTAAGTAAAAACTCTTCTTCAGTGCTTGCGCGTCGGATTAAGATTACATCAGTATTGTCTGTAACATATTCGCTAAAAGCTGCTGGAAATGTGTCAGTTCCTGCGTCTCCTTCATATCCCTCAACGCCTGTCGCGGAAATAAACTCGTCTGCTGTATTGTTAACAGTGTTGGCTACGCTTGTTTGCGACATGGCACAACCGAAATAACCAGCCATGCGTAGTTCGCGGCTCATGATGTCGACGGCAAAGCGCGCGTTTTCTTGAATAAAAGAAATTTCTTCGTTATTTTGAAATGCACGACGACTTGAGCTTACGACTTCCACGACACCGATAATAATAATAAGACCGATTACCATCGAAATCATTAGCTCGATTAGTGAAAAGCCGTTTTGCTTTAACACGGTTCCCTGTTTTGTAAGATGTTTTTTGCAAGTTTCCATAGAAATTAAATAGCAATAGAAATTAAATGGCAGTAGTTAAAATATAATTTTGTCGTTCTGCAGCCGACGATTCCGAACCGCCTTCTAGCTTCTCTATTCGCTCAAGCCCATCAAAAGAGATAGTGATCGTTACATTGTCTCCGTCGTAGTCAATCGCTGCTTTGCCATTGGGAAGACGTTCGCTCATGCTCGTGTACCAGCTGGACAAATTCCAATCCTTAATTTGCGTAGGCGTACATGCAGAGCCGGCCCCGATGCAATCGGAACTCCCTGTGTGAGAGCTTGACTCTTCTTTTACATAGAGGGCTGCGTGATCTGAATTAATTCGAATGTGTTCGACAAGCTCGTTAGCTAAAAATACAGCTTGTGAATAGATATAAGCTTGCTGATTAAAGCGCAGTGATTTTGTTTGCAAGGCGAGAACACCAAGTACTCCAACACCCAATACAAATAGTGAAATCATCGCTTCTAATAAAGAACTACCTTGTTGTTTGCGGAAATTTTTCATATGTAAGTCACTATGTGGGACAAGTTAACGCGTTTGATGTTACGCTGCCGAAACCGTCGTCAAAGCGACTTTCATGAACGCCGTCTTCGTCGACATCTTTTGTTTTTGAGGGTCTGCCGCTGCGTTCAATTACAATGCCACGGAACTGTGAGCTTTCTATTGAAGGCTCACATATTGTGACTAGTGCACGTGACTCGTTAAGGCTAAAGCCGAGTTCATTGAAGCTAAATGATTGGATATCAGCTAAGCTGTCGTCTTGTAATGTAATGACAAAATCGGATTGGTTCTCGCTGGCTAACAGCAACTCTTCGCTGCCATTTCGTGCGCCGTCTTCCGCGTTTCCGCCGCCTTGTCCGTTGTCGACAAATACAATCCAGCCGGACGACCATGCGTCATCAGTGCACAGTTCACCGTTTTGACTGGCGCATATCGTCGTTGCTGCCTGTCTACTCGCCGCTTCTGCGCGTGCGGTTGTAATTGCGTTAGCAAAGTCAGATTGGAGTTTTTCGACATTAGTTTTGTCCATCGAGTTTTTAAATGATGGAACCGCGACAGCACCGAGGATAGCCATCACCATAAGAACGACCATTAACTCGATTATCGACATGCCGGTATTATTGAAACTTTTCATAACTGTTTTCTCACTGCTGAAACATTTATGCTTATACCTGTAACTAAAAATAGCGCAGTGCGTTTGTTAAAGGGAGGGGTAGTGAGATAAACGGAGGAGGCGATTTGATGAGTGGGGAAAGTTTTTTTATATATTTATTGGAATAAAATTTTCAGTTTTATGCTTTTTTTTCAAAAACAAACACATCTTATTTTGTTATTGGTAAGAAGGTGTATTCGATAAGCAATTAACGACCATTTATCTATTGAAAGAAAAATAAGTGATAAAAATTCCACGAACTCGTTAATCGAGTTCTAAAACACTTTTCAATTCGTTTAATTTTTCTAAATTAGTTTTTTTATCTAGGGCGGGTGTAGCGATCTGTTCGAGAGCGGGGGCTTGCGGTTCAGCAAGTGTCTCTCCGTCACGTATACGGTCGCAAATTTCGTTATATTTACTTTTGAATATTGGAAAAGCGACATTCTCGGGGTTGGTTTGTAAAAAATACCAATCGCTCGCTTGGCCTGCATAATAAACTGCTAGGTGAGACCATGTGTTGCCGGCTTTTGGCGAGGGTGCTCGACAGGCTTCGATATACGCGCTGTGCGCGTCGGGGAAGCGAGTTTCGTCGGATGCTTGTTCGCATTGGCGAATTACTTCATGCAGTGTGGGTAAAAATTCGTTGTTTTCAATTAATTTTTTCGCTGCTATTAATATGGCTTCGGTTCTAAAACGCCCTAACACTTCAACCCATAAGCGTTTTACGTGGCTGAGCTCTTCCACATCCCCAAAAGCTTTGTGATATTGGTTGTGATAGTTCAGACGAAACAGCGTAAAAATTTGATTTATTGCATCAATTAATTGCACCGGTGTTTTGGGTGTTGATTTTTTATTATATTGCCCAGGACCTGTCGTTAAGTTCATCGCTAATTGATAGTTCTCGTGTTGATTTTGGTTTAACTTGATTGAATTGACCGTTGGGGCTATTCGAAGACGTAGGTTGTGAAGCCCAGCTTCTTTTTACAAATTGTAAAAAACGCGTATTCCAAGAAGCGTGGACTTGGTTAGTATCACGCCAATAAATGACAAATTCGGGTATCAGTTGTTTTGCAAAGTCTATGTCAATATTCGCTAGGCGTAAAACATCATACACTTCATTTGAGGGCGCCCAGTTACTGGCGATGCGCCTCGGTGTCGTGTCGTGCTCAAGGGCAGAGCAATACTTGATCCACTGTCGGTGCACGTGATCGCGAAATTTGCGATTCCAATTATCTGACTTCACTCCTCGTTCCCTCCAGTACAGCACAAACTCCGGTATTGCATCCTCAACAAACTCCACGCTGATGCCGGCGTGCTGGGTCAGCACATCTAGAGCATCTTCGCTTGGCCGCCAAACTTTCTCCATCAGTTTCGGTTCGGGCTTCTCGTTAGCGCGCGCCTTAAATTCATGCCATTTGTGCAAAACGTGTTTCATGAACGCTGATCCCCAAGCGCGTTTTGCCTCGCGGCGTTCGCGCCAGTAGTTAACGAACTCAGGAACCTGTTCGTGCGCAAACGCTGAGGGAATTGCATGTTGGGCTAGGCGCTCTAGCGTTTCGTTGTCTGGCCGCCAATTGGGGGCAATGGTATTGAGCCCCGCGGGCGGTGAAGTATTAGAAACGGCTTGTTTAGACCGATTAATTTGACGCCTTTCATTAAATGCGAATTTGAGTTCGTGGCCACTTGTAACTGCCGCTGAACCGATGAATATCAAGCCTTTTTCTCGTAAGTTGGTACTTACTCTTTGAATGTCGTGTACATCCCAAAATGGCATTGCTGCCGTTAACTGTTGGCTTGTCGCACGATACCAGGTGTAACCATTGCGCTCCTCGGGCTGCAGTTGCAGACAGAGCTCCTCCAGGGAGGACAATAGCGTGGCTTCTTCTAACCCTATCGTTGAAGCGAGACTGGGGTACACCAGGATGGGACGTTCAGGAAGTAGGTTGGAGCGACTAAATCGGTTGGTCATATTCGCTACTCTAACACGCAAATCTCAGGCGCTGAAATGAATTTTTACTCAGTTTCCAAGGAATAACGCCGTGCTGTCGTCATACTGCTGAACAAACTACAAAGAGTACCTTGGCAGTGAAAAATATTGATGCAAATGCAAGCGTTACTGTACCCCGGTGTTTGCAACGGCTACTATGCGGCCGATGATTATTCGGCACGCAGTTTTAGGGCTGTTATCTCGGCCTGTGCGCGATTTGGCTCGTTGAGCGATGGCGGCGTTTTGGCAAAAGAAACGGGAGACAGATTGGTCAGCTTGATTTCGTCAGATCGCGAGAGAGATCTTGTTAGTGCGGCCCAGCAAGGTGACGCCGAGGCTTTTGAGTGTCTGTTTGATGAGTACTATGAGCGTATATACCGCATCGCTTATCGCTGGTGTGGAAATCCGAATGATGCAGAGGATATTACCCAGCAAGCGTGCATCAAACTCGCTAAAAGCCTCTCTACATTTCGTTATGATTCGGCATTTAGCTCTTGGCTTTACCGCCTCGTCATCAATTGCGCTAAAGATTGGTATAAAACGCAAAACCGCCATGTTGGTGAAGACCTCGCTGAAGTGCTGGTTGGAGATGGCAAAACTGAAGTGAGTGAAAGCCATGTTCTTCTCATGCAGGTTATGAAAATGCTTGATGTGATGGCCGAAGGTTTTAAAGAAACTGCCTTATTAGTTTTTGCTGAGGGCTGCTCTCATCGGGAGGTTGCCGAAATTCTGGGTGTTAAAGAAAGTACAATTTCATGGCGTATTCATGAGATTCGCAAGCAACTCGCAGCAAACATGCAGGGGTTAACGCTATGAGCGATAAGAAAGTTGATTCGCTATTTGGCGAAAATCCGGTGCCGCAGCCTGACGCGATACGCAAAGCTGAAAATAAGAAGGCGGCTTTGCGCGCGTTTGCCGAAATGCACGATAAAAAAAACCTCACGTCTGACCAAGGAAATGTAAGTTCGCTTCGTCCTACGAGCAAACATCAACCTAAGAGGAATAAAACAATGTTTGCTTTAGATAGACGAATCTGGATTAGCGGGATCGCGGCTTGTTGTGTTGTTGCAATCGGCACCGTATCGATGCGTTACTCATTGGATGTACAAAATTTGTCGCCAACACAAGAGGTAAGAGTCGAGCCTTATCCGAAAACTGAGCTTAGTGATGAAAAAGCAGGCTCTGACTTTGCGAAACAAAGTACGTCAGTGAATGAACAAGTGCAAAGTCCTTCGTCAATAAATGGGGAGCCTGAATACGAAGCTGAGAGTTTTCGCCGTCGAATTGTTGAGGGCGATAAGAAAGACGAACTCGCTCCGTTAAATAGCGTACCTACTGATACGTCGCTTAATGAGTCGAGGTCGATGGCTGAAGCCGATGTAGTTGAGGAAGAGATTATTGTTACGGTTGTAGACGAAGTTATGATTTCTGCGCCGGAACACAAACGAGATGCTGAAGCGAATTTGGATGCTATTTATTCAGACGACATGCAGATTAGGGTGGCGGAAGGGCAGCAACGAATTCCTGCTGCTCAGATAGAGGCACCATCGCAGCCGAAAGCAGCGAAACCCGCAAAACTTCAAATGTCGAAAATGCAGGCTGTTGCGTCTGCGGATTTAATGCCGCAGACGCGTCGAGAATATCGCGATAAATTCTCTTCATTTAAGGAGAATCCGATTACCTTGGTTGCCGAAAACCCAGTATCGACTTTTTCGATCGACGTCGACACGGCTTCCTACAGTGCTGTTCGGCGTCAGCTTAATCAAGGTGTATTGCCCGAAAAAAATGCAGTGCGTATCGAAGAAATGATTAACTATTTTGATTACGCGTACCCCATTCCTGAAAATAAAAAACAACCTTTTAATACGCTTGCATCCGTCAGTAATTCTCCTTGGAAAAAAGGTAATAAATTGCTTCATATCGGTTTGAAGGGCTATGAAATAACGGAGAATAAACCCGACAGTAACTTGGTTTTTCTGCTTGATGTTTCCGGTTCTATGTCTTCAGCTGATAAATTACCTTTAGTGAAACAATCGATGAGCCTATTGCTAGATACGCTAAAGTCTACGGATACAGTCGCGATCGTTGTCTATGCGGGTGCTGCGGGCACTGTATTGGAACCGACCAAAGTTAAGGAGAAGGCAAAAATTCTCGCAGCTCTTAACCGCTTGAATGCCGGTGGCTCTACGGCTGGTGGGGAAGGTTTGGCGTTGGCTTATCAGTTGGCGGAACTCAATTACCAAAAGAATGCAGTAAATCGCATCTTGCTAGCGACAGATGGCGACTTTAATGTTGGCGTTACCCAAGACGAGCGCCTGGAGGATTTTGTCGCGCGCAAACGTGAAAAAGGTATTTATTTGTCCGTACTGGGTTTTGGCCAAGGCAACTATCAAGACCAACGTATGCAAACGTTGGCGCAAAATGGTAATGGAGTCGCAGCTTATATAGACACGCTGAGCGAAGCACAGAAAGTCTTGGTCGAGCAGGCGACTTCTTCGCTGTTCCCAATTGCCAACGACGTTAAAATCCAGGTTGAATTTAACCCAGAGCGCGTAAGTGAATACCGACTTGTAGGTTATGAAACGCGCGCGCTTAAGCGAGAAGATTTTAATAATGATAAAGTCGACGCGGGTGATATAGGCGCTGGCCACACGGTCACTGCTATCTATGAGTTTACACCGGTCGGCAGTGAAGCTAATGCTGTCGACGAATTGCGCTATGGCAAAAAAACATCTGATTTGACTAAAAAGTCAAAGCTTAATCGTGAATACGGCTTTTTAAAATTACGCTATAAACTGCCGGGGCAAAGTCGCTCAAAACTCGTGTCTTTGCCGATAACTGAGGCGCATGACATAGAAGAAATATTCGAGTACGATAAAAAATTAGCTAATGAAATCGAATTTTCGACTGCAGTTGCAAGTTTTGCTCAGCTTCTGCGTGGCAGTCAATATGCTGGAGATGTCAGCTACGATGATATCATCGCGCAAGCCCTGCAAAGCAAGGGAGATGATGCTTTTGGTTATCGCACGGAGTTTATTCAACTTGTGCGCAAAGCGAAAATTGCTCGAGCGATGTAAACTAGGTTAATTATCTTGCAAAGTAGGGCGTCCTGATTAAACCGTGGGCTTGATTGGGGCGTTGTTTTTATATTTTTAATGGCTGCAAGCACTCACCATGATATTTAAACCCGATATTGAAATGGAAAACGCTCATCGTTTTTCGCGTTTTGATGAACAAGACTTATTGTCTACGTACAGTTCGCACGCCTTCCAGCTCGAAAACAGTACGTGGTCGACGGTGGAGCATTATTACCAGAGCCATAAATTTCAAAATAGCTATGGTGCTCAGATAGCCGAAACGCTTACGCCGAGAGAAGCGTACGAACTGGGTAACAAATGGTTTAAACCCAAGCGCAGAGATTTCAAGCAAGTGCGCAATGTACTGATGTCACGTGCGCTATACAGCAAAGCGATTCAGAATGAAGAAGTAAAAAACTATTTGCTGGAGACAGAAGATAAATTAATTATTGAGACCTCGTTATTTGATCACTACTGGGGAATAGGACGCGATCAACGCGGTATGAATAATTTAGGAAAATTGTGGATGGAAATTCGTAAGAAAATTCGCAGTGATAATAAAGGAACCTCTAATCAACAAAGTGAGCGCTGATGGCTAAAAGTAAAATAGCGTATGTTTGTAACGAATGCGGTGCTGATTTCCCAAAATGGCAGGGGCAATGTAATGAGTGTGGGGCATGGAATTCGTTAAAAGAAATTCGCTTAACGAGTAATAAATCAAGCGGTTCGCGCTTACAAGGGTATGCCGGAGCTGTTGCTACTGAAGTCCAATCATTAAAAGATGTCCAAATAGAGGATTTACCGAGAATATCATCGGGTATGGGTGAGTTTGATCGCGTACTGGGAGGCGGTTTTGTGCCGGGTTCCGTGATATTGATCGGGGGGCATCCCGGAGCGGGTAAATCGACTGTCTTACTACAAATTTTATGTCAACTTGCAAAAAATAATAAGGCACTTTATGTCACTGGAGAAGAGTCTTTGCAACAAGTTGCAATGCGTGCTAAGCGCTTGGGCTTACCGCGCGATGATTTGCAGGTTTTTTCTGAAACCAACGTAGATAAAATAATCGAATGCGCTCAGCGCGTGGAACCTAAAATTATGGTCGTGGACTCGGTACAAGTTATGCACTTGGCCGATATTCAGTCAGCTCCGGGCAGTGTTTCACAGGTTCGCGAAAGCGCGTCTTGTTTAACACGTTATGCAAAGCAAAGTGGCACTGTCGTTATTCTGGTGGGTCACGTGACAAAAGATGGTAGTTTGGCGGGACCGAAGGTACTCGAACACATTATTGATTGTTTTGTGATGCTTGAAGGCGATCACGATGCACGTTTTAGAACTTTGCGCGGTCATAAAAATCGTTTTGGCGCTGTCAATGAGCTTGGTGTTTTTGCGATGACAGAAACGGGCTTGAAAGAAGTGACGAATCCATCTGCGATTTTCTTGCAGCGCTTTGATGAGGTCGCTGCGGGCTCTGTCATTATTGTCGTGTGGGAAGGCACACGTCCACTACTAGTAGAGATCCAGGCACTTGTTGATGATAGTCATGGCGGTAATCCCCGGCGTGTAGCGCTGGGTCTAGATCAAAATCGTTTATCGATGTTGCTAGCTGTTTTACATCGCCACGGTGGTTTAATGCTGGGTGACCAAGATGTTTTTGTGAATGTAGTAGGCGGTGTAAAAATTACTGAGACCTCGGCCGATTTAGCGTTGTTGTTCGCGCTTGTTTCGAGCTTTCGTGATCGACCACTATCAAAAGATTTAGTTGTATTGGGAGAGGTGGGTTTAGCCGGCGAAATAAGACCCGTGCCTAATGGGCAGGAACGATTGCGTGAAGCGGCTAAACACGGTTTTAAAAAAGCTATTGTGCCAGCGAGTAACGCTCCGCGGGAGACAATAACAGGGCTTGAAATTATTGCAGTCAAAAAGCTTAGCGAGGCTCTTGTGCATTTTTAGCTTATCAAGCTTTTTACTAAAACAAGCAGAAGTATTTGTTACACAAATATAAAAAATTATCTTAAGTGTCAAATTCCTACACCTCTAAACTCAATAATCCTGCACTATAATTGGGTGTAAAAACTTTTGATGTCGAATAACTTAACACTTTTGCTGGTCGCAATTTTTCCTAATCATGTTAAGTTGTTGAAGCTAATGGAGTAATTTTAAACGGCTTGATTTTTGCATTTATATTCCGCTGTGCTTTTTTTGGAGCAGCGAAAAACTTTACGCGTCATATCGATGAGTGAGGTTCAGTTGGTACTTAAGAAAGCGCAACTAATTTAGCGATATTTTTACCTACAGGGTCGTTTACCGACCCTTTCTTATCAAGATAGCTTATCAATATTACAGTTTTTGTTTTTTGTGCAATTTGTTTTGTTGTAGGCTTTAAATCAAAATTTATTTTTCTTATTTTAATTTTGCTGCGGCTTCTTTTGCGAAGTAAGTGAGTATCGCGTCGGCACCCGCACGCTTAATACACAATAATGATTCAAGCATTGTATCGTTAGAGAGATAATTTTTTTCCATTGCCAATTTATGCATCGCATATTCACCGCTAACTTGATAAGCAAAAGTCGGCACAGCAAATTCCTCTTTGACTCGCCTAACGATATCTAAATAAGGCATCGCGGGTTTTACCATGATTATGTCTGCGCCTTCTTCAAGGTCGAGTGCAACTTCATGCAGCGATTCATTTGAATTAGCAGGGTCCATTTGGTAGGTGAATTTATTGCCGCCACCTAAGTTTGCCGCGGAACCGACGGCATCGCGAAAAGGGCCGTAATAGCACGAGGCATATTTGGCTGAGTACGCCAGGATCTGAGTATTAATAAAGTTATGCTCATCGAGCTCTTCACGGATGGCTCGAATACGCCCGTCCATCATATCGGACGGAGCGATCGTGTCCGCGCCAGCTGCTGCGCAAGTAGCAGCTTGTTTGCGCAGCGCAGCGACAGTTTCATCATTTAATACGTAGCCATCGCTGTTGATAATGCCGTCTTGGCCGTGCGTCGTATAGGGGTCGAGTGCTCCGTCGCAGATGATGCCGATTTCGGGATATTGTTTTTTAATCGCACGTACTGCTCGCGGAATAAGGCCTTCAGGATCGCTTGCGTAGGACCCATCTTCGGTTTTGAGCGAAGCGTCCACTTTTGGGAATAGTGCGATAGCGGGAACGCCTAAGCCCAGCAGTATTTCAACTTCGCGCGCAAGTTCATCAATCGTAACGCGATCTATATTTGGCATCGACTCAATCGGTTCGCGTTTATTTAATCCATCGATAACAAAAACAGGGTAAATAAAATCGGCGGGGGTTAGCGCTGTTTCGCTAACAAGCCGGCGGCTGAAATCGCTAAAACGGTTGCGACGCATGCGCGTGAATGGAAATTTGCGGGTCATGAGGCCTACCATATTTATAAGGGGATAAAACAAATACGTTTTAAAGCCGAGCTACGGCTAAAGAATATGAACTTAGCCGAAATGGGTACAACTATGCAACCGCCGCTGTCTCATAAACTCAGAGAGACAGGGGTTGCTTACAAGCTAGTCACCATCAATAACTAAATTTTACTGAAAGACCGTAGCTGCGTGGTGCCTCGTAGTAGCCCCGTTGAATGCCGAGGAAAGAGACGTCGCGGCTTCTCAGGTTAAGCTCATCAGTTAAGTTTCTTGCCCACAATAAAAATTGCCACGTGTCATTCAACGAATAGCGCGCATTGGCGTTTACAGTGTGATAGCCATTAATTTTATTCGTCGCAATATTATTGTTGGGGTGGGAGAAATAGCTGCTGGTGTAACTATAGTCGAGGTAGACACTTATAGGCTCCTGCATATTCAATATTTTAATGTCGTAGTCAAGTGACGCGTGAATACTTTTTCGTGGTGCGAAGGGCGGTGTGTTGTCATCGTAGTCGATGCCGATTCCGCCACCGTTTTTAAATTGATTAAATACGGCATCTAAGTAAGTTGCACTTAACTGAAATTTTAACCTGGGTGTGAGCTCGAAGGCGCTGTTAAGCTCGAGGCCTTTGCTAGTAAGTTTTCCTGCATTCGTGAGTTGTATTGTGGTGACACTTTCATTCTCGACAAATTGAAAAACCTGGAAGTCACTATACCGACTATAGAAAACTGTAGCGTTTAAAAATAATTTTTTATCCCACGCGACGGTTTTGTAACCCAATTCAAAATTGTTGGCATATTCCTCTTCGTATTTGATATCGTCTAACGAAGTTACAAAGTCGGCATTCCAACCGCCACTTTTTGCCCCGCGAGCGAGATTAAAATAAATGAGATTGTTTTCCGCTGGGAAAATATTGAGTCCGATTTTTGGTAGAATCGCAGTGAAGTCAATTTCGTCTTGCATTTCTCCATTTGTGAATATGCCTATCCCATCTTCAATGGCGTAGGCAATTTTCTTTGTTTCATGTTCAACGCGAGTGCCAAATGTCAATTCATATTTAGGCGAAAATCTGTAATCGCCATTGGCATAGAATGAAAAATTTTGGACCTCGACGTCGCCGGGTGTACGGGCGATGTTTCCTGCCAAATTTGCCGATCTTGTGGTAATGATTTTTTGCTGTGAGAAAAAACTGCCGACGACGTAATCGATTTTTTGGCTGTCTGGAGAGGTGAGCCTAAATTCTTGTGTATATTGTTCAAATTCTTCATCGAAAACACTGGAAACGGATGGAGCACTCGATGAATAATCCTCGTCGCTGAGTTCTTCAAACTCGTGTTTTCTTGCAGATAAAATAGCAGAAAACAAATGATTATCAGCTTTGACCCAATCGGCGTTTAATGCGATGCCGAGCGCTTCTCGCTGTTCGAATTCTATGGTGTCGTGCGCGACTTGGCGAGGAGATGGTGCTTCGCTAAAACCGCTGTAGGAAGGATTGTCGGCTAAAGCTACTGCGTTGGTTGCTTCATTGTCGTCCTGCGAAGCATCAATAGTGGTATTTAATTCAAAATTATCACTAGGCTTGTAGCTAAATTTAAAACGCAGTGCATCGGTTTTTATATTTTCTAGATCAGTCTGATTGGTTATATTTTCAATAAATCCATTTTTTCTTATATTGTTTAATTGCAGCTGACTATTTATTTGAGTCGTTAGAGGTAAGTTATTGCTGATTGAAATACTTTGGTAGTTATCATTACCGGTGCCGATTTTAATTTCACCACTAGAAGTTTCCTGAGGTGCTTTAGTAAAAATTTTTATCGCACCGTTAATAGAATTTCTTCCATATAATGTGCCTTGTGCACCGCGTATGACTTCTATGCGTTCTATATTAAAAAGATCGGCGTTAAAGGCGGAGGAGCGGCTCATTGGAACGTCGTCAACGTAAACAAGCGTTCGCGCATCACTGCCAATATTTCTTGAGAATCCGCCCACGCCTCTTATGGTGATTTCGCCGCGCGTTTTTCGGTCTCCACGGCCAAAGTTTACTGACGTGAGTAAACCTTCGAGTTGCTGTAGCACCTCGTTATTTGAATTAGCAATTTGGTGATGGCTAACTACGTTGATAGAAATTGGGACATCGAGAAGATTCTCTTCCCGCTTTTGCGCCGTCACTATTGTTTGTTCTAATCGAGGTGTCTCTTCTAATTCAAGCGTTTGTTTAGTGTCGGCTTGCTCAGCTGTTACACCTTGCAAAAAAGGGCTTAGTCCACACCCTATCAGTGAAATCTTGATCCAATTCATACGTCAGTAGATTCCGATTTATCTGTTTTGTTTTTCCGCTATAATAACGCAACTTTAACAGGGCAGGTTATAGATAACTAAAATGCAATGACTGCTCGCAAAATGTGCCGTATTCGGGTAATTTTTTGCACGATATTTGGGAATATTGATAAGAACTGCGTAAGCACGGGTGCCATTGAGAATGCAATTTTGGTTGCATAATTAATTTTTTTTCATGAACGGTATTCGTCTTAGCGCTGGGTTTGCATATGGCAGGTTATAATATACATACCCTTTCATTACATAGAACTCTAAAGGCGGCGGAAGGTTGCGGTATGGACCCGCAAGAAGTTTGCCGCGTCGCTGGCCTGCCGCAAAACGTAGCGAGTTCGATCATTCGCCCCATTTCTCATGGGGAGCCTCCAGCCGAAGTCGGATTTGCAAATGATTTAAAACATGTGCCTTTTCGCTTTCACAACTCGCTGTGGGAGTGTCTTACTGATCGAGTAATGGGTGCCGGCATGTGTTTGGAAACGGTGCGTTCGTTTCCGACTGAGTCCTATGGACCCATATCATATGCGGGAATGACCGCGCCCAATCTCCACGATAGTGTAATGCAGGTGCTGGGTCATTACTTAGTGCTGACAAACAGTGGATATTGGGAAAAGCGCGACCTTGGTCGTGACATTATGTTTGTTTGGCACCGCTTGGCGACCAGTCGAGGCGAGTCTGCTGCCAACATTGCAAATATCCTGTGTGTCGGTTGTGCGCTGGACAATATCGCCAGCACTCCGGAACCCATTGTACGGCGTTATCACTTCAAGGGTGATAAGCCAAGCGTTGGTCCTAGTTTAGAATGCGAGTTTGGTGTTCAAATGCTGTTTAACAAGACCGAGGATGCGTTTATTGTTTCGAAGGAGGATCTTGAGCGACCGCCTCCGTTTGCCCATGCAGGTATGAACAGCCACTTTGTTGGCTTGCTTAAGAAGGAAATGTCTGAATTATGTTTGGGTCAGGATCTGGTTACCAAGTTGCGGGAACGCCTGTCTCATATGCAGGATTTTTCGGACGTTAGCCTCGCTTCGCTTAGCGATGAACTCAATGTCTCTTCGAGAACTCTGCACCGCAGGCTAGTTGCCGCTAACACCCATTTCTCGGTCGAACTCGATGATGCGCGTAAGGCCCGCGCTTTGACCTTGGTTACGACGACTAATCAGACCTTGGTCAATGTCGCTTTGTCGCTGGGGTTTTCTAATCCCGGTGCTTTCACGCGCGCTTTCAAACGCTGGTTTGGCTGTTCGCCGCAGCAACTTCGCCAAGATCCTGCTCGCGCTTAAGACTTCTCTGGTCTAGCCCCCCATTTTTATAACTTGAGGAATTAGAGCTTCCCTAGTTTTGGTTATATAAACGAATTTATCGGTAAGTTGAGTTGGGCCGCTGAGCAAGCATTTGGTCGGTTTTTGCTATAGTCCGAATATTGTCAGTTTAAGGTAAATCTTTGGCGCTTAAGGGTAAGACAAACAACGAATTTCAGTGTTTAATCTCAATCGTTGACAGTAACTTGCAATTCCCTGTCAAACCCTTAGTACATGGATGTACTACCCTTACTCCTGTGCAACTTCATAGCAATCCTATAGATATCCAGTTCTACTCGCGTAAGCTTTCGTTCGTAACTATTGTTGTGGCCATTTATCCCGGCAGGAATACGTCCATATGAATACAATCTCGATCCGCGCCAGCTAAAAAGCACTGTTTGCGCAATTTTTTGATAAAGGTTTTGGCTCCACACAAATAAACGCGCATATCTTTGGTAGAGGGATATTGTTCAGCAACATATTGATAAAGGTCACCTGTCTCGCATGCGGATTGGTTATTGTTTTCCTGTGCGATAAAGGTAACTTTTACTTGACTGTTTTTCGCTGCGATTTGATTTAGTTCTTCTACCAAATAAAAGTTACTTGCTTGCTTTGCGCCTACAATTAAATGAATGGGCCCCTCGTGGCCTTGGTGGAGTGCATCACGTAAAATTCCATACAGAGGCGCTAAACCGGTTCCAATTCCCGCAAGTAATAAGGCCTGACTTTTGTTGTTGGTGGCGTATATACATTTCCCTATCGGGCCCTGAATTTTTAGCTTGTCGCCAATATTAAGCCTGCGACAATATTTATCGCTAAAAATACCGTCAGGAATAACCTTAATGTGTAATTCGATGAAATTGTCTACAGCTTTAACACTCGCTAATGAATAGCTTCGAGTTGTATTATCATCAATCCAAATGGAAATGTATTGGCCTGATAAAAAATCAAACACCGCTTCTAAGCGCAGGCGCAAAATTGAATCATTTAACTGATCAATAGTAATAATTTTTGATTCGACGGTTAATTGCCCTGCATCGACTTGCGCGACTTTTAAATCAGCGCTCGGTTTGCAGCTGCAGCTCATAAAATAACCGAGTTTTACTTGGACCTCACTAAGGCCAGCTTGTGACTCTGGCGGTAGCGAGCCCTCTTCAAGTTTCATCAAACAGCTTTGGCAAGCGCCTTCTTTACAACTGAATGGGATATCGTGCCCCGCTTCGAGTAGAGTATCGAGTACACTGTCTCCCTCGTTTAACGAATATGCCTCGTTTTCAAAATGAATTTTTGCCATAGCGGTACTTGCACCTGAATAAAGATGATTGGCTAGTTTAGATTAAAAAGGAAGGAACGGTAAAGTACACTGTGAGTCCCAAGTATTCACAGTGTACTTGCAGAAATCAAATTGATTATGGAGAGAGTTTATTTATTGAGTACGTCGTCTTTGACACTAGCGGCCACGGCAGCGACTTCGCCTATGTCCTCTTCACTTACACCGAGCTCGGTTAAAGTGGCTGCAAGATTCTCCACAACGGCATCAAAATGTGTCTCATTTAAATTCATATGCTTGTGTGCTTCGCGCATATCCTTTCCTGTGTAGCTGTTGGGACCGCCGAAAGCCATGGTCAAAAATGCTTTTTGCTTAGCTGCTTGAGCATCCATATCGACGTCATCGAAGAAGTGGCTAATACGATCGTCGGCCAGCACTTTGCGATAAAAAATATCCACAGCTGCATCGATAGCTTCAGCACCACCTAGTTTTTCATATAAGCTCATAGTATTACCTTTTGTTTGATTATTTAACTTAACAGGTTAATTTAATTTTGACAGTCCAGAGAAGGCCAGATTGATGATTCCCCATTGACTAAAATAGACGGTCAGCATACAAAGAAATCAGCAAATGAAGATCAGTGCAATAAAAAATGAAGGTTGATTGATCTAGATCTATCTTTGCTGAAAGTATTATAGCGCGTGCCGAGCTATTCTAGTTACTGCATCTGAGCGATCATATACTCGATTGCTTGCCTTAACTCGGATTCTGTCAAGTCTACATTGCCACCTTTAGGCGGCATAAGGCCGAATCCTTCGCTTGCATGCTGGACGAGTACATCCACGCCTTTTTGAGCGCGTGGTTCCCACATGGACTTGTTGCCCGGAATAGGGGCTCCATTGATGCTTTGGGCATGACATACTTTGCAATTCTTCTTATAAATCTCTTCACCTGCACTCACCTCGGCGGGGGCGCTTTTTGCGCCCGCGCTAGAACTACTCTCATCCTTGGAGCATGCAGATAAAAGCCCAAGAAGGAGTAAAAATAAAACAGAAAGTATTTTAGTTACATGCATTTTATTTTGCTCCACGTTTACAAGAAATTGGATTGTCTCGCCTAATTACAACGGTACTCGTATAACTACACCGCCCATAACTTCACCTACTTTAAAGTCGGTGCGTGGGCTGTCCTTATGTTCGTTGTGACAAATTGTGCACGCATCCGAAACTGCAACGTCGGGATAAACTGCGGTAAAATAAGTGACATCACCCAGTTTTTCCTCACCGTAAAAATTTTCACCGGGGTTTGCCGCAATAAATTCTAAACCTTCTTTTTCCATTGGGGTTTTCGGCGCATTTTGACTGTTAATAGGCCAAGTGGATTGCAAGGAATAGGTAAATTTATCCGTGAGTTCTGTAACCGCTTCGGCACCAGCACGGAACATCTGCGCGGGTAGCGGAGCGCCTTCTGGCAGATCCTCCCAATGTTCGTTGGGCTTGATTTTGTCAGCGCCGGCAGGGCCTAAACGCTTGATAATGAGTTTAGTGTAATTTGTTCTATCGGCTTTCATAACTGCAAAAAGTGAGTCGGTATAAATCTTAGGATCGATACCCGCTTTCTGTTCACCTTCGCCGCAGCCATTTAAACTCAATATAATAGAGGAAAAAAATAAGGCTTTAATAATATGTTTCATAATATGACTCCCAATGAATACTAGTTTTCTTTAATACGTTTAAGTGCCCAATCGATAGATTCCACATGTTTAGTTGGTCTTCCGTTGAAATTATTTCGAATTAATTCAGGGTCTGCTAATGAATTAATTGCAAATTCGAGGCCATGACAGTTCATGCATACTGAACGAATCATTTTTTCATTTGGTCTTAAGTTATAATTTTGGTTATGTTGAACAAAAAGAAGTTTTTTATCGTGTTGTTCACTCAATTCTCGCGGCATATGACAAGTAGCGCATGTAACGCGCGAATTCTCTGCAGCAAAATTATTATTTTCTAATTGTGCGTGCGGTGAAAATTCGAATGCGAGTGAGTGTTCGTCGTTGTGACAACTCAGGCAAGCTTCTGTCGCTGCAAATGATGTGTCAAAAGTGTGCGCTGCATGACAAGCTGTACACTTTTGTTGCTTGTTTGCGGCATCGTCTTGGAAATTTAAATTGGACTCTCGAGGTTTGATTGGTGCGAGTGACTGGCTTAAGTTTTCGGCCAAGCGCATTCCGTGTTTGCCCGATAAAAAACCCTTCGTCTCAAGTGTATGGCATTCAGCGCAAATGTGATGATCGGGTTTATCGATCCAATTATCACTTGAATTATGGCAGCCACTGCAATTGATTCCTGCTTGTGAGTGTTTGTCTGCTAGCCAATCTTGTGCGATATAATTTTTATCATTTAACATATTCGTCGCGTCAATGTCTTCAATGGATAGCGCTGCGAGTTTTTGGATTTTTGCACTAACGCTTGGCAGATTTAAATTTATAAACGGCGGATGTTCTTTAGTAAGCAACCAAGGTTGATTCGCGTGCTTAACTAAAAAATCTTCATATAATGCGCGGTTGTCATGAAAATTATGGCAGCCCGCGCTCGCACAACTATCAAACGGGAGCCCCTCGTGACTGGGCCGTTCATCGCCAAGCTCTTCGTGGCAGTGGAAACAATAATCGTCCGGCAGCGTAACACCCATCGCGCGTGTTTGTTCTTGCTGGTGCTCTGTATGGCAACTAATGCAGTAACGCGCATCTATTATTTTCAGTAAGTTGGCGTTTCGCGGGTCGGTAAATTTATTTTTTGGGTGGCTGTCCAACGCAGCTTTTAATTCTTCGGCGTGACATTTAGTGCAAGCATCTTGCAGAACTTCGGGGCCTCCAAATGGGTCAGAATGACAAGTTTCGCATGCCATCTCGATTTGAAAATGGCCGTAAGTCGATTCGCCAATTAAAAGCTGGGTTTTGTCTCCGCCACCAAAAATGCTGTAAGCGTAATAGGAACCAATCGCTAGCGTCATCAATAACCATAAACTCCAAATTAATTTGCTATTCATGGGCCTAAACTTTAAAAATAATATACGGTTATAATGTGGACGATAGCCAAAATAGGGAAAGGCCAAACTAAAATGAGATGAGCCCAAGCCCAGAATTTATTCAGGCTTCGCGCTTTGTTGGGTGAAAGCCGATGGCTAAGTGATAGACTGACACCCGCGATCGCGCCTACAGCGATAATACTCAAAAAGTTGAGCATAAAAATGCGGTTAAAATTATGACCCGTGCTGAGTCCTGTATGTGCTATTAGAATGGCAATACAACTAAACCCCATACAAATATGGAATAGCCTCCAGTACGCAAAATCACCTAAACGTAAACGTTTAAAACGTTTTCTTATCGACAAAAAGGCAGCTAAAAAAGAAAGTCCAATTAGGCTGAAGCCGGATACCTGCTTCCAGAATTTATCATTCCATAGAGCTTCCAATGGCGATTTTTGTTGTACGGTATCTGATACACTAATCGCTGGGAAAAATGCAATTAAAGTCGCCAGGGCCATCGCAGCGATACTGGTGGTAAAAATTGTTTGCCAGCCTTTTTCTTTTTCGACCTTTAATTCAGAACCGATTAAATTTGCTAACAAGGGTTTGCACGAACCGCATACTGTGCCGGCTCCAGTTTTTTTCTGTAACTCGATGACGGTATTGGCTCCAAGGTCAAATTCTCGAACGAGTTGACCTTGGGTAATATTATTGCATTGGCATACGACAGTGGTTTCCGGCCAAGCATGAATATCGCTTTCACTCCCGGCTATCCATATATTGCCGCGCAGCCAAAAGTTTAAGTAGTTCCAAGGGTAGAGTGTGCGATTAGTTTGATAGGCTTCTTGAATTAAGCGAAATTCTGGCCAGGTGCCAAAACCAACAGCGCCTATGATCTTGCCTTTGTAAATAACGATTTTGCGATAGATATTTTTGCTTTTATTGCGGTAAGTGAAGATGCGTTGATAGGGGCGATTGATAAGTTCGGTAACTTCACCCATGCTGCAAACAGTCTCGCCAATCACTTTTAAACGGCTCACCTCTAGTGAACCCAAATATTTTGCTTCACCTCCGCATATTACGTCCGCGGCGACAGCGGCTTGTTCGTAGCCCGGGGAGACGAGCCCGTAAACTTTCCCTGCGTGTTCGCAGCACTCGCCAATAGCATAAATATTTTGATCAGAAGTTTGTAAGCTGTCGTTAACGAGAATGCCGTTAGTAAAATGGAGTTTAGCTTTTCGCGCTAAATCAACTCGTGGTCTGATCCCTGCGCACAACAGCACCGTGTCGCATTCCAAGGTTTGCTTATTACGCAGTGTGACCCCGCTAACACGCCCGTCTCCGTGAATTTCGCGCACGCCCGAATTTTTTATTACGGCAATATTTAGTGCTTCGATTTTTTGCTGCAACATTGCCGAGGCTTTTTCATCCAACTGACGGTTCATCAGGTGGTGCCCCTGCTGCACAAGTGTCACTTTGGTATTGTTGCGCCGCAATGCTCTTGCTGCTTCAACGCCCAGCAGCCCACCGCCAACGACGACTGCGTGGCGCGAGCGTGCGACTCGGTTGTAGAGATATTCTGTATCTTTTAGATTGCGAAAAGTGTAGACACCGGCCTGATCAACACCGGGGATATTCGGTTCATGTGGACGCGACCCTGTTGCAAGCACCAGTTTGTCGTAAGGATAGCGCACGCCTAATTGGTCTTCGACTTCGCAGGCGATTGTGTCAATTGTCTGGACGCGTTTGTATATATGTTGGAAATTTTGATGACGATTTGCTTCGGGAAGGGGAAGCGTGATTTCATTTATATCGACTTCGCCGGCGAGCACCGACGACAGCTGCACACGGTTGTAGGGCGCGTAAGGCTCATCGCCAAATAGCGTGATACTAGCGTCCGGTGAGCGTGCAAGGACTTCTTCGACAAAGCGCATGCCGGCGGGACCAGAGCCCACGACGACGAGTTTTTCTGATACGTATTTTCGTACCGGTGGACACCACGTTTTAACACGCGATTCTATTTCGCGTTCAATTGCATTCATCAATGTAAATCGATAATCGGTTCAGCCAAAAGTGAAGGTGAAGCTGTAGGGTTAGTTATTAACAGCGCTAACAACTTGAATTAGCAAGCCGCTTGCCAATATCGAGGAGAAATTAATAATGCTTTTAAAAACAAAGGTTTATTGAGGTTATTGGGCTGTGGAATAAAATATTAAATAACAATGCGATTGGTTCAAAATAGGGCGAAGTAGTGAGAAAAATTCCATGTGCTGCTTTAAAATCTTTAAAACATACATTGAAAATGAATGTTTTAGCTGATGTTTTTAATATGGGCACCAAATGCGCGCATTAAAATTTCGGTTTTGGGGCATTGTTATAGCGATTCGAGGTTGGTGCGGGCTTTTATGATACTATCATCGGTTTATCAGTGCCTTTAAATTGACCTCTTAAATAAGGTGATACAATTGGATAAAGAAACGAAAATGCAAATAGAGGCAGCGGTGTTTCGCCGTTTGCTCGAACATCTCGACTCTCGCAAAGATGTGCAAAATATCGAACTCATGAATTTAGCCGGGTTTTGCAGGAACTGTTTGTCTAAATGGTACGTATCGGCGGCGGAAGAGAGGGGTGAAAACATTAGTTATGCTTCCGCGCGTGAAATGGTATATGGTATGCCGTATGACGAATGGAAAGAAAAGTTTCAGACACCGGCTACGCCAGAACAAATGGATAAATTTAAATCGCGTTTGGATTAAGCGTGGATTGAGTTCTACTCCCTATGCCGACATGGATTAAACATTGACTCGTTTTTTTATTGCCTCTGTATTGCTTGTCGGTTTATCTTGCGGGTTGTATTTTGCAAAGCAAGCACACTTGCCACTAGTGCCAGAATTAGCCGAGCTTGAGAAGAAAGCTATGAACGGTGAATATGGGAGTAAAGGTGCTACAAATCCTGATACCGCAAATCCTAAAACACTCAAAACGTTATTAGCTGCTGAAGTTAAATGCTGGGATGATTTAACAAACCTTAAATACGAGGCGCAGTGCTTTCGCTTTTCAGTTCCAGAAAATCATAATAATAAAAATGGACGAACCATATCTTTTCCCGTTATTCGAATTGCTGCACCCTCGGATTCGCCTAATAGCGCGGTCTTGCATCTGGGTGGCGGGGGGCCGGGCGCACCGTTGGGCTTAGATGATGCAGCGAATATCGACTGGTTAATCGATGAACTAAACGATTTTTCTTTGGCGCTTGGCCGAGATTTATATTTAATGGATCCACGGGGAGTGGGTCTATCAAAGCCGCTGTTGACTTGTGATCGCTACGTCGACAACCAATCTGAGCGCTTTGCTAAAAATTTAAATTATGTCGAGTATCTTAAAAGTAGTGATCAGGATTACTTTTATTGCATTGACGAATTTAAGCAGTTGGGCGTTGATTTTAATCATTACAATTCTCTGTCTGTTGCTAAAGATGTCGAACTTTTGCGCAGAGCTGCGAAAATTGATAAATGGGTTCTCGTTGGTGTGTCTTATTCCACCCGGTATGCACAGTTAATTAGCACACTTTATCCCGAAAGCGTTGAAGCGATGGTGCTCGATAGCGCAGTTTTTCCGAACCTGTTTGACCATCACAATTATATTGAAAATATTCTTGAACCGATCAATATGCTTTATCGTTACTGCGAGGTTGCCGTTTCTTGTCGTGAGACCTTGCCAAATTTTGAAGCGCGATTTTGGAATTTGTTCGATTATCTTAACCGCAATCCCATAGTGCTTGAAATGGACATTGAAGGAAGGGGTGGCACCTACATGCTCAATGGTTACCGTTTTCTAGATGCTGTGGGTGAAGGGCTATACGGCGCTGAAATATTTGAGGATATTGCAGCTATTGTTGAACAGCTGGAAAAGCGTCAAACGGCAGCGATTTATCCTTATTTGGTACAACACGTACAATTTTTGCTGGATAGAAATTGGGGTGACGTTGCTGCGTCCGCACATTATTGTTTTGAAAGCAAACCTTTTACCGATATAGAGCAAATGAAAAAACTAGCGTTGCAGCTACCCGAAGGTTATATTCAAACAACTGCGTTGACCAACTTAAATTGGCCTGATTACTGCGATAAAATGAATGTTTTGCCGGGAGACCCAATTGTTTCTTATTCGACTAAGACGCAGATCCCCACGTTGTTCTTACATGGAGGTTTAGATACGGTAACGCGCCTGCGAGATGTACGTGAGCAAATCCACAACTTTAAAGCTGCGCGCCTAAAAGTATTTGATGTTGCACATTCCGTATTAACGGCGGATGCTTGCGCCGAAAAAGTTGCTGCAAAATTCTTAGAAAATTCTTCTATCGTGGAAGAACAATTAAGTTGTGACTGATTTTCAACTAATTAAAAAGTGCGTAATAATGGCTAAGTCTTAGGTTTTAATAATTGATAGCCTATTATCCCCAGTAGCATCGATATTACAAAATAAACCGTATTTTCATAGAGATAGAATAGCCCTGCGATTGCTGGGCCTGGGCATAGACCATTTAACCCCCAGCCGATGCCAAAAATTACAGCACCCATTAAAAGTGGTCGATCAATGGACTTTTTTGGAGGGAGTAAAAATTTGGTATTCAGGATAGGTTGGGAACGAAAAAAAATAATGCGATATCCAATTGCAGTGACACTAATTGCTCCTACCATAACAAAGATTAAATTGGGGCTCCATCTGCCGGTAATATCGAGAAATGCGATAATGTTCTCTGGGTCAGTCATTCCCGAGATTGTCAGGCCTGCACCGAATAAGATTCCGAGTAGAAAATTAATCAAGATATTCATAGGAAATACTCGAGAAATAGTTTGTTTAAAAAGACGGTAATCATCGCACTTGCAGTGAATATGATTGTCGCGACTAGCGAACGGGTTGATAGTCGACTAATACCACAAACTCCATGCCCGCTTGTGCAACCGTTTCCCAGTTGAGTTCCTATGCCTACCAAAAGCCCTGCAACAATTGCTACGGCGACTGGGCGATCAGGTTCGTTAGGTAATGGAAGTGCAAATAGGAAATGAGTAAGGCCCGCCCCAACGATTAAGCCTAGTAAAAATAGAAAACGCCATATATTCGGGTGCAACGCTTTACTTTTTAACGCTATTAAGGCTCCCGAGGTGATACCGCTAATTCCGGTTATTCTCCCGAAAAATAGCATATTTAATATTATAGAAATGCCGATCATGACACCTCCGCTAAGTGCGAGTACGACGTTATCCATGTGAAATGTCCTGTCGTTTTCCGCATGACTTATTTGCAGGTACAGCGACATCCATCCATTTGGGGTTGGGTAGATCGAGATTATTCATGTGTTCTACAAATTCTTTTTTTTCTTTTATTAATAGGCGAGGGTTGTGATTTTTTTCCTCATCTATAGTAGATTTTGTCCAGCCTTTGTAGTCGTGGCCGGGATACACAATGGTATCCCCAGGCAAGGTCAATAGCTTGTTATGTAAACTATCGAATAATTGTTCTGCATTTCCATTCTGAAAGTCTGTGCGCCCAGTTCCTCTTATTAATAAAGTATCTCCGGTGAATACCATGCGCTGATTTTCGCTCTCTAAATAGAAACTATAGGAATCATCGGTATGGCCAGGTGTGAAAAGTACTTTTAACTTTAAATTACCGATGTGCAGATATTTTCCGTCGCGAAATCCATCACTTGCACATGGCACGTCACCTCGGGAGCCGACAAGCGTATTACAATAAGTCTGATCGCGTAATTCTCCAAGAGCTGTAATGTGATCGGCATGCACATGAGTATCCAGTGCTGAAATCAGCTTTAAATCCAGTTCCTGCAAAAAATTTAGATAAAGAGAAACGTGTTCGAATACTGGATCGATTAAACACGCCTCTCTCGTGTTTTTGTCAGCAACTAAATAAGTATAAGTATAGGTATTGCGGTCGAAAAACTGGCGTAAAAACATGCGTAATTTCCTCAAATATAACTATGTATCAGGTTAATGCTGGCTAAGAGTACTATTAAAATTGCGAATATTTTTTGCAGTATTGGGCCCGTGATATAACGGCTTGCGTAAAAACCGAATAACATACCGAGTAAACCACCGCCAGCAATTTCTATAAAAAGCGATGTGTTGATTGCATTGTGATTAACGATGAAACTTAAAAATCCACTCGATGAAATAAGTGCGATTATCACAAGAGAAGTTGCTACTGCTTGTCGTATATTTATTCCTGTTAACGCTAGTAGCGTTGGAATGATTAAAAATCCACCGCCGACACCAAACAAGCCGGATAAGAGTCCTGTTGCAATGGCGCCGCCGCCTATTCCCGCAATGCAAGGTAAGCCGATTTTGAATGGTTTACCCTGATTAAGACGGCAAATTGCTGGTTGATAATCGTCTTCCTGCGCAGAGCTTGATCGGACAAACTTAGTTTCGCTCGGCTTGTTACTGGCTTGAATCCACATTCTGATTGCAATCGCGAAAACTAGAACAGCAAAAGCTGTCAAGAGAATTTCAGGTGTTATTTGCTGGCCTAACGAATTGCCTACCGGGGCAAATAAACTACCCAATAGTGAATATGCGACGGCTGGAAGCCACTGGATTTCGTGATATTTTAGCCTTAAAAAAACACCAAATGACGCGCTTAATGCTACCGCTCCAAGTGAAATACCGACTGCCTGATGGGAACTTAGGCCAAGCACTAGCATGAGCATCGGAACCGCGAGAACCGACCCGCCGGCACCTGTTAGGCCCAACACTAGGCCGATCAAAATCCCCACTGCAACCGTCATTGTGCTCGCTTCCTACTTAGGTCAGGGCAATAAATGTCTTTCAGGACACTGATGATTCGCGCTGGTTTATCGTCGGCAACGGTGTAGTAAATCGTTTGTGCATCGCGGCGCGTCGTAACTAAATTAGCCTTGCGTAAATTGCCCAGGTGCTGGGATAAAACTGATTGGCTGACGGAAATTTGCTCGTTTAATTCTCCTACAGACAATTCTTGATCCAGCAAAGTGCAAAGGATAATTAACCGCGTCTCATTCCCCATTGTTTTGAGCATATTTGCGGCTTGTTGAGCGCTCTTGCGCAATGCTTTAAGTTCTTTTTGGGTAGGCACGTTTTTCTCACTTTTTTAATAAGTTGCATGTATGAATAAACTTTAAATTATATTTTTCTAATATTCAATATATTAAATTAGAATATTCTAATATAATGAGGTTTAGAAAACTGAGAATAAACGTTATATAAGTGGAGAAATGGATTTATATGGCTCCAATGGGTTCTGCACCTACTTAGATGGAGAAATCTTAGCGAGTATGGCTCAAATTTTGTTTTTAATTTTTTTTTGAATAACCACTCCAGCGCGATAGGCACCCATTGTCAGTGCCTTCATGCTCTGCTCGTGTGGTGTGCCGAGAAATTCGGCATAATCGCTAGCGAAGGCTGGGTCGATAATATCGTTATTAGAGAATGTGTTCAGTACGTTTAAGCCACCAACATCTTTTAGCCAATCTAGCAAAATAGCTTGCTCGCGGTGTTCGTAAAATAGAAAAAAAGCGTGCCCGCCTGTTTTGATGTTATTGATGCTGGTGCGTAAAATTTTATCCCACTCCGCTTGCAAATATTCTTTTCTAAATAAACTATTTAATTTGCTCAGCGGGATTTGTGGGCCGCGTTGATGCTTGCGAAAGAGTTTGTCGTTCTCAAAGCGATTAACGTCACAGACCTGAGGATGTAAAAATATAGCAAGCTCAAAGCGGCCAATGTGCTCGGGTGTTGCTTGTGTTAGGTCTTTGTGCTCAAACTGGATTTGTGGGTGTTGCAAATTAAACGCACGCGCCAATTCTAGATCGACGTGTTGAATATCTTGTGCAACGCATTTTTTTGCATCCAACAGAGATAATATTTGTGGGCCTTCGAAAAATCTACCGCAACCTGGTGCGATGACAGAGCTAAATTGAGTAAGCTGTGTGCATTTTTTTAAAAATGTCAGAGCTTTGTCAAATTTTTTGATTCCGAATTCGGAGCACCTCAAACTCGTTATATAAACACTATGAAATTTTTCGTACCAATTTTTTGCGTTTTTAAGTTCCAGGTTTTTTATAATAAGGCGTTGTGCATCAATATAATTTTCAAAGCTTAAATTTTCCTCATTTTCAGTGAGTGTTGTAACGAAGGTGTTATAAAACTCTCTATTTTTTTCAAGGAAAATGTCAGGATAAGTTTGGTATAAACGATTGAAAAAGTCTCTGACTGATTCTAACCGAATTTTGTTTAGCGAATCGCCGTTTATAATCGAGTGAGTCATATAAAGATAAATTAGTAAGGTTGTTTAGCGAAAAATAAGGTGGCTGCTTGCTTCATTAGCGTGTAATGATTTTATACATAATTAAATCACTATCGGTCAGCTCAATTTTTGCTCCAGGTTTGATATATCCTTGTCCACTGAGTGGGAAAAACTCGTTGTGCACAAGCACGGGCTCAGAGCGGCCCAGTTTAACAGCCGTGCCATTTTTACTTTGATCAAGAATACCTATACGGTGTTCTTTGAAGCAAATAATACAATGAATACGAGAAGTTGTCGCAGAATTGTTAACGACATGACACGAGCTGCCTTCGCGGCCAACGATAAAAGGCAAGTCATCGCGACTAAGCAAAAAATGCTGATCTTTAAAATACAATTCAACGCGTAAAAAATTAGCATCGATTTTTTTAACTAACTCGCGATTTGCATCTGTATTCTGATTGTCGCCCAAATACATATATCACCGATTTCGAATATATCGTAGCGCTGCTGAGAACCCAGTTTACTTTCTACTTCGACAATAACGTTTTTCAAGGTGTTTGACTTGTACTACATTTACTGCGCGCTTGTTGGGTGGTGTCGGTTCTTGGTTCTCGGATGCAAGCACTTCGCAAGATTATGCCCGGTAAACATTATACCCAAGCAACATCAGTTTTGAATGCGATTTTATTAAGTTTCTGTTCATATAAAATATTGAATTGGAGCACATTTTAATATTCAGATTTAAAGTTCAGTTTCTATTCAGAGCCAATCTCGCATGATGGGTACATCAGACGAGAGGAGCTAGAAACGATGAAAGTTTTAACTGTGTGCGTCTTATTGCTTGTGTTTACATTGAGTGGTTGTGGAGATCATTCTGGCGGCTATTATTACGATGATCATCACGATAACAATCACTATTATGAACCTGTATATACGCCAGTTTATACTGAGTTAAAAAGCTTTAATGTTGTCGATTCCAATGGCCGTTCCAGCGAATTTACGCGCGAGGAGAGGCTAGAGTTAAACCCTTACCGGGACGATGGGCTATTCGAAATATATTGGGAAACTCGTGGAAGAAATGATTACTATGCCGAATTCCGCATTAACGACCGTCCTACCTTAGAGGGCAGCTTGAGAATTAGCCATAACGTGTGCGGAGATTTTCAGAGCTGTGGTTACGACGGGATGCAATACTGCCGCTACAATGCTGATTTTTCGCTTAGCTGCAATAGTTACGAACCGCCCGATGTTGACGACCCTAGCGCATCGATTGCGGAGTATTTACAAACCGTACCCGATAAGCTTTATTTGATGCTCGAAGTTTGTGGTGTCGGCGATATACACTGTGAATTTGAAGTGCTCGCAGTCACGGTAAATTAGTTTGAATATTTGAGCCCGGGTCGTTTACCAGGTGCGGATCGTCGTATAGGTATTTGAAAAGGCATTTATGTATAGGCCTCAATCGGTGCACAACTGCACATAAGATGCCTATCGCCGTGAACATTGTCGATACGATTCACACTTGGCCATACCTTGTGAGTTTTTAAATAGGGCAGTGGTTGCGCAGCTTCTTCTTTTGAATAGGCGCGCTTCCAAGATTCGTCGAGAATATCGGCGATTGTGTGGGGCGCATTGACCAAAGGGTTATCATCGGCAGGCCACTCTTGTTTTTCAACCTTGCGGATTTCATCGCGTATTTTGATCATGGCGTCGCAAAAACGATTTAACTCGGCAAGTGATTCACTTTCTGTAGGCTCAATCATTAACGTGCCCGCGACAGGAAATGACATCGTTGGTGCATGAAAACCAAAATCCATTAAACGCTTCGCGATGTCTTCTTCAGTGATACCACTGACTTCTTTTATAGGGCGCAAGTCCAACAAACATTCGTGTGCGATGAAACCTTGTTTGCCTGTATATAAAATTGGATAGTGATTTTTAAGCCGATGCGCGATGTAGTTGGCGTTAAGAATAGCGTATTGAGTTGCGAGGCCAACACCGATTTTGCCCATCATGCGTATATACATCCAGCTGATCGTTAAGATGCTTGCCGAACCCCATGGCGCAGCGGATATCGTATTTTGGGCGTCTGTGGAATTTTGCGGATGGTCAGGTAGATAGGGCGCCAAATGTGATTTGACACCAATCGGACCCATGCCGGGACCACCGCCTCCATGAGGTATGCAAAAAGTCTTGTGCAGGTTTAAGTGGGAAACATCGCCACCAAATTTTCCGGGTTCCGCTAAGCCTACGAGCGCATTTAAATTTGCACCATCGATATAGACTTGTGCACCGACACTGTGGATTAAATCGCAAATTTCGCCAATATGTTCCTCGAAAACGCCGTGTGTTGACGGGTAGGTAATCATGAGTGCTGCAACTGCTGTACCCCACTCTTCGATTTTTTCTTTAAGGTCATTGATATCGACGTTGCCGTTTTCATCACATGCTGTTACGACGACTTTTAAGCCGGCCATTTGCGCTGAAGCGGGATTTGTGCCGTGAGCGGAAGCGGGTATTAAACATATGGAGCGGTTTAAATCTTTGTTGGCGATAAAATAGTTTTTTATCGCGAGTAGCCCGGCATATTCACCTTGTGATCCGGCATTAGGCTGTAAACTAATAGCGTCGTATCCGGTGCAGGCCGCAAGCATGCTTTCGAGTTCACTGAATAATTGCAAATAACCCTGTGCTTGTTCACGTGGTGCGAAAGGATGTAGCTGGCCGAATTCGCTCCAAGTCAGCGGGATCATTTCTGCAGTTGCATTGAGCTTCATCGTACAAGAACCAAGCGGAATCATTGCGTGATTTAACGCGATATCTTTGGATTCAAGCCGCCGCAAATAGCGCAGCATTTCTGTTTCAGAGTGGTAGCTGTTGAATACTGCGTGGGTTAAAAAATCTGTATTGCGTTTTAGGTCGTCTTGAACAACGTTTTTCTGTGCGGCTCGCGCAATTGTTGCTTGCCAATCGATATTGTCGGTAGCGCAACCAAAGATTTCAGCAAGCTGCATGACATCTTCAAGTGTAGTTGTTTCGTTTAGGCTAATGGATATGATGCTCTCATTTATATTTAATATGTTAACTGAGTGTGCAAGAGCGCGTTGAAAAATTTCGTTTTGCCTTGGACCAACGTCGATACACACGGTATCAAAAAACTGTGTGTTGCTCAGTTTAAATCCATGGTCTTGTAATACAGTCGCGAGTACTTTTGTAAGTCCATGGATTTTTTGTGCGATTCTTTTTAGGCCGGTTGGGCCGTGATAAATAGCGTAAAAAACGCTGAGCAGCGCGGGTAAAACTTGAGAAGTGCAAATATTTGAATTGGCTTTTTCCCGTCGAATATGCTGCTCGCGAGTTTGCATTGCCATGCGCAGAGCTTGATTGCCGCGCGCATCGATTGACACTCCGATGATGCGCCCTGGCGCTGCACGTTTATAACTGTCGCGAAAAGCGAAAAAAGCGGCATGGGG
>JANQJB010000107.1 GCA_028281865.1 Marinagarivorans sp. | reverse complement strand
ACTACGTAAAAAACAGAAAAACGCGAATACATGTTATTCCCTAATTTCAGTCATTGAATTTTCGCGCCTAGGGTAATGAAATGCTTAGCAAAAGTGAAGTGCTCTAGATGGAACAGACTTCTCGCCCTTACAAGTTTTGTGATACACGGTAGTGGAGCAAAGCATTATTTGCTAAGTTAATCGCACTTAACTGACCCAAGCGTGACAACTACTATGTTTCAGCCCAATAATCTCACTCGGCGTTCTCTACTAACACTTCCAGCCTATACACTTCCTTGCGGCAATCTCGCATGGGCAAAAAAAACCAAGCGCTATATCACCATTGATTCTCACAATCCTCGCTGGTTACGCTGGTCAGACGGCACACCTTTTTTTATGTGCGGCCCCGGCGACCCGGAAAGTTTTTTATTTCGCGGCGAACGCCAAAAAAACGGCATCTATAAAGGCGATCAAATTGAAATGATGGAAAAAGTCGCACGAGCAGGAGCCAATTGCCTGTGGTGGGTCGGCATGCGCAGTCATGGCGGAGACGGCGGACCACTGGAAAACATGTTTATCGATGGTGATCCAAACAAAGGCTTGAATCACGCAGTGCTCGACCAATGGGAAGAATGGCTCGGTATAGCTGAAAAATTGGGCCTTGTTGTCTCGTTCTTTTTTTACGACGACGAAGTACAAGTTGAAGTTGGCCCGCAAAGCCCCGGCTGGCTATTGCAAGTTAATAACCAGCTTCACCCGCAAGAGGCGGAGATGGTGGCAGAAATAGTCAAACGTTTTTCCAAATATGGCAATCTCATCTGGGGTGCAATGGAAGTCGCCGATAAGCGCGGCAAACGTTTTGTCCCCCATTTAAAAGCCATGTCGAAATTTATTCGCGACAACGACCCCTATCTACACCCGATTGCAATGAGTGTGGGTTACGCTGGAGACAGTTTCGCCGACTACGCCAACGACCCAAACATCGATATGTACAACATTATGAAACTGGAGAGGCTTAGCGCAGACGAAATCAATCAACGCGGGCTCGGTTATTTCGCCGCAGCAGAAGATCGCTACGTCTGCAATTTTGCTGAAACGCACGGATACGGAAAAGGTGATATTGCGAGACAAAAGAACTGGGCCACAGCAATGTCAGGTTGCTACGTACAGGTGCACGGGCATCATATCTTTAACAACAGCGAACAAGATTTAATTGATTGCGCTCTAGTCAGCTCATTTTTTGAAAGCGTCGATTTTTACGGCATGGTGCCCAATAATCGTATTGCAAAAAATGAGACAAAATATGTGATGGAAGACTCCGGCAAACGCTATATTGTCTACTCCCGCAATGCAAGTGAAGACGGCGTTATGGGACTGTGGCAAATTCCAGACGGTGAATACAGTGTGGTCTGGCTCGACTGCATTAACGGAAAGAAGAAAAAATATAATAAAACATTAAAAGCGAACAATAAAAAAATAACTCAACTCAAAAAACCAAAGGATTTTGGGCCCGAGGTCGCAGCATATCTGGCGCTCAGAAATAACGCCTAGCAATCTGGAGAAACGTAAGATAATTCTTTAAATTAAAGGCACCTCTAAATAATCAACCACTATTGCACCTAAAAAGGGGGGTTGTTATGGCATCACAACAATATATAAACCGCCGTACTAGTAGACACCGCGCACAACGGACAGGTGTCAACGAAACTCCAAGCATTTTTATTAGAAGGGTCAACAAAGACGGAAGGCGACGCGCAGCGATTTTATTAGAAGGTGATTCATGGTTTGCTTATCCCTATGGCAATATTGCTGCGTGTTTAGAAAAGCATGTAATAAAGCGAAACAGCTACGCTAATATCTGCTGTTGCGCAAAAAATGGTGATACGGCGATCAATATGACCAAGTCACCAGGATCAAAAGAGGTTATTAATATCTTAAGAAATTGTGGCCACAATCTCGATTTTATTTTACTCTCCGCCGGCGGAAACGATATAGCTGGCAAAGATTTATTGAAATTTACGGTGCCGTACCAACCAGGTTTTACAGCGGCAAACTGTTTAAATAATGCATTTGACGACAAGCTTAAGGAAGTCGCCGGTAAATATCGCGCGCTGTTAGACTACCTTAAACGACGCTCAATACGCACAAACATCATTACACATTCCTATGCGTATATAGAACCAATGAAAAAGGGCGTGCCTATTTTATGTCTTGAATACGGCAAAGGTTGGATAAAACAATATTTAGACAGAAGAGGAATTCCACAAGATGTTCAACGTGAGCTAGTGAAACTTATGCTAGACCGTTTCCACAACGAGCTACTCGGTATAACTGCCGAATACCCCAACTTCCACGTGCTCGATTATCGGGACGGCGTTCTTACGCCGGGAGATAAAAAACATTGGAAAGACGAAATGCACCCGACACCTAAAGGTTTTAAAATGCTGTCACGTCATTTTGTATCGAAAATGCGCACCTTGGATTCACGCATTCCAAATATGAGAGCTTAGTCAATGCCTGCAAAGCTCTATTTAAGAAAACCTCTACCGCAAGATATTGAACTCATAAAAATAGCGTATCTTAATAGTGCA
Organism: Marinagarivorans sp.; assembly: GCA_028281865.1. Classification (GTDB taxonomy): domain Bacteria; phylum Pseudomonadota; class Gammaproteobacteria; order Pseudomonadales; family Cellvibrionaceae; genus JANQJB01. The sequence continues at coordinate 18,078 of JANQJB010000107.1, read as the reverse complement.
GAAATCCATCTCCCTTGGACTTATCCACCGAGAGACTATGATGAATACCTGGACCAAGAAAGCCGCTATCTTTTATGCGCCGATACAGATGATCAGCTTGTAGGCACATTTAATCTATCCGGTATTGTTAGAGGTTATTTCCAGTCGGCATATTTAGGTTACGAAGTTTTTAGCCCCTTTCAAGGAAAGGGCTATATGAAAAAAGGCCTATCGCTCATTATTGAAGAAGCATTTGAGAAACTTCAGCTGCATCGACTTGAAGCTAATATTCAACCTGAAAATACTCGCTCGATTCAAATGGTAAAAGCCGCAGGCTTTGTCAAAGAGGGCTTTTCTAAGCAATATTTAAATATTGGTGGGCAAGGATGGAAGGATCACGAACGCTGGGCGTTGATTAATGCTAACTGGCAAGAAGCAAATACCTAAAGCCAGGGTGCGGCTAAACAATGCTACTACTTGGAATCACCGCTATTGACATCGACTTCCACATTAAGCGTTTCGGTATATAATGTGTCCTTATCCATCGCGATTAACGGCATCGAGTATTTTCCTGCTTTTAAGAATTTAATTTTAGCTTCCGTGCGTGTTGTAGTAGGATCCACACCATCTATGTAATTACGAAAATCAAGTTCGATTTCGTGGTCAATTTTTTGATTTGATGCTACGCTGATTGTAATTTCTTTTCCGACCTTTGGCTGACCTTCAGAAAGCTTAACGGCAAATACGGGAGGATTATATTGCGTCTTTTCTGAATTTATTATTATCGCCAGTATTTGATCAGCAAATTCTTTGACATCTTGATCGTAGTCGGATGTATGCGTGTTGATGAAGTAATTTGAGTAAGCCAACAGTACCCTTGAATATCCACTTCCTTTTGTTGTCTCGATGCCAAATATGATTTTCTGATCATCAGAAAATATTTTATCGTAAGTAACCGTCATCATTGAGCTTCTCGACATCATATCCATCGCCATATCGGGGGCAGCATTCTTTTCTGGAGAAGATAATGCGTACACGCTCACATGCACATGTTTTTCCTGTAATTTATAAGACAAACTCAGATTTGCGTTTTTCTTTTCGCTAATATTTGGGCCAGGGTCGCCATGTAGCTTCCATTTTTTTCCGTCAATATTTAGCTCTTTGATTTGATTCTGCCAACAACCATAGAAATTTGGCACCGGCTTTAAGTTTGCCACAAGCTGTGTATAGTTTATTTTCTCTTTAAATTGCTCAACGGTATGGCCAAAAATATTTTGCACTGAATGAATCCTTACATTTGCCATCAACACTAAAAATAATCTTTTAGAAAGGAACCATTAAACTCTATAACGCTATTATTAAATCAAAATACTTTTCTAATTGCCTAATCAAGCTCTATGCAAATCACATCCAACAAAAATATCTTAAGCTGACAGATATCGTTATTATTTATTACTGTCATTCACATCGACTTCCACATTAAATGTTTCAGTATATAGCGTGTCCTTGTCCATTGCGATTAGCGGCATCGAATATTTTCCTGCTTTTAGGAGTTTGATTTTTGCTTCTGTGCGCGTTGTAGTAGGATCTACATCATCTATATAAGTTTGAAAATCAAGCTCGATTTCGTAGTCAATTTTTTGATTTGACACTACGCTGATTGTAATTTCTTCTCCGACCTTTGGTTGATCATTGGAAAGCTTGACAGCAAATACCGGCGGCTTATATTGTTTTGCTTTTGCGTTTATGACCACATCCATAATCTGGCTAGCAAAGTCTTTGACATCTTGGTCATAGTCAGATGCATATGCGTGAACCATAATATTCGACTGTATTAAAAACACCTCGGAATAGCCGTTCTCTTTGGGTATAGCTTCCCTAGCAAATACAATTATATTTTCATTGGAAGAGATAACTTTATGGTCAATAGGCTCCATGGAGTTTCCAGGCATTTTTTCTATAGCTTTATCAATCACAATATCTTGCGCAACGCCCGAAAAAATATGAATTTCAACATGAATAAATTTTTCATGTAATTTATAGCTCAAATCAAGACTCGCATGGTTTTTGCCCATTATGCTAGGACTTGCTTCATTAAAAATACTCCATGTTTCGCCATTGATTTTTTGTTTAGCAATTTTACCCTGCCAACAAGAGTAGGTTTCTTTTATCGGATTTAAATCTGCCACCAGCTTAGTATAATTAATTTCGCTTTTATATTGCTTAACCAAATCGCCAAAGATATCAAACATGGCAAAGGAACCTCCACTAATCGATAAAAATGTAAAAAAAATGGTTGATATCTGATAAGAACTAAACCTTAGCACTCTATGTCTCTTAAACTAAATTAATGCCGTGAAGCGGGACCTCATCCATTTCAGCTACGGTACCGGCCCTGATGAAGTAACGTAATTCCGGCCGTGCTCTATAGGTATCGCTTAGCTTTCTCGCCGACGCGCTGTTATCTATTGCAGTTGCCGCATAGCCAGCTCGATCAACGGTACCGAGGACAGGGCCTGCACAAGCATCAAAAATTTTAGTGGTAAATTCGCAAAACATATGGTTGCCAAACCCTCGTCTACCAATCGCGTCGGGCGCAACAAATAAAAAGTCTTCCAACTTTGCAGTGGGACGCGTCTTAACCGCCTCGGTGTAATATGCTCTTGGGAAAGGGTTGTTAGAACGTCCTCGACCCACCAATTGAGCGGCAGCTAAAAAACCAAACGGCTGTATATAAATCACATCGGTTTTAAGCCCAAGTGCTCCCGAAAAAATCATAACAGCGCATGCTTGGTCATAACAATTTAAATCAGAAGTCGATCCATCCATGTATTTTGTGATTTTATATTTGGTGAATCTTCCAGCGACAAATTTTGCCGCCCCTCTTTCGATCTCATACCGATGATTTGGAATTTCAAAACACATGCGAGTCAAGTCTTCCAAAGACTGTTTCTCGTCTTTATTACTTGAAATAAGCGAATTGATAAACGCAAAGCGCAAAACTTCCGTCCAAACCCCGCTTTTGAAAAAATCGATTTTCGTAGGATCTTTATGAACAAAAAATAACTCAACAAAAGTATTCCCCGCCATCACTGAGGCGTCACCGGTATCAATACCCCACGATACATTGTCAGCAAACCAAAAGAGCGCGTCGGGAGGGGTTTTAATTTTGACTGTGACCTTATGGGTCCCGCTTGAAAGCGGAATAGAGCCTTCGAACTCTAAGCCACCACCAATACCGGTAAGTTTGCCGTTGCCGCTATAGCCCTCACTGTCAATTTCGATGGTCACATCAACTTTTTGCGCTGCTGATGAACCAAAAACATAAACAGCAGCTTTTTGTGAGTATTTGCCTTTGTATTTGGGTGCTGGCCAATGGTCGCCAGAAATAGCAGATTTATTGTGTGCGGCTTTTAAGCCGTCGGTAAAATTGACCGCCGTAACCTTGGCATTGAATTTTTTCTCTGGATCTTCCTTGATAATATCAACGCTAATCGATTCGCCAATATCCGTCATTTTTCATCCACTCTCAAATTGATTCTCGCCCCATTAGCACCGTGCAGCGGTTGCCGGCATCTGATGAACAATAAACGAGATTTAAACACTGGCTATTTTTCTCTGCAAGGTGTTGTGCAGACAATGCCAACAATGCCCCACCGCAGCCTGCACCTAAATCCCCGTAGCAATCCGCAGGATGTTCAACATTGTAAGGATCATGTAAAAATTTTTGATGACGAATAGTGGCAACGCCGAGCTCTTTGGACCAATATTGCTCACCATTGAGCGAAGTGAATAGCGTATCAGCGGTTTGGCGAACGTTTTTAAACACCCCCGCAAAACTCTCCGCCAAGCCCTCACCCAAATACGGTTCTTCGCTGTACAAATGCCCCCGTTCATAAGCCGTACTTGGGGGCCCCATAATAATGTGAAACTCGCCAAATGAACGAGCCAATTGCTTAAACGGTGTTACGATGAGAAAAGCCGCGCCCTCGCCAGGTATGAACCCTTGCAAAGCAGCTTCATGGTTGAGCCTATCGCCATCGTCGAGAAATTCGAGCAGTGTCTCGTCAAAACTGTCGATACCACCAATACAAGAGTAAGGAGCCTCAGTCGACTCGTGATAACGGTAGGCCATATCCAAGGCCTCAATCGCGCCGGAACGGCCACTGGCAATTTTTCGGCTTAACGCAACATCAACAAACTCCTTGAGTTCCGCTTGCAAAACAAGGTCGGAAATAAAATTTTCGCAGAAGTTGTCCTTCGATTGAGGAAGTGACTCCGGCACCGATACAAACATCGGCAAGGGTTTGTCGACTTGGCCCGCTAGGTCGACCACATTTTGGCTAATCGCCTGCTGCGCAAGCAACAACATTTTTGTGTAGCGCAGCTCGCCACTTTCCGGAAGCTTTATTGCCGAATTCAATTCCTCCGGTATATTTGGAGCAGAAGCCACACGAATGGGGTGGAAGGACTTCGAACGATAGTCAGAGAGTGCCTGGCGGCTAATCCCCGCCCGAAACGACGACCATGTCATATCCAAATTCATACCAATCGGGCTAACAAGACCGACCGATGCGAGATAAAGTTTTGTAATTGCGCCCATGTAAACGAGGTCGAATAGAATCAAAGGCAACACGTTAACATAAACGTATCAAACCACCACCCCATTCCAATGCGAAGAGCTTATTGAAAAATAGTTCTGTGAGTTAGATTGGTCCCAGTAAGATTCGATCGAAAATAGGAGTGCTAGCCCTACTCGACCGTTACACTCTTCGCCAAATTGCGCGGCTGGTCAACGTCGGTACCCTTAATAATCGCAACGTAATAAGACAACAATTGCAACGGGATGGTATAAACGATCGGTGCGATAAGCTCGTGCACATGCGGCACGTTAATCACACGCATCGTATCGTCGGATTCAAAATGCGCTGCAGCATCGGCAAATACATACAGTATGCCGCCACGCGCACGCACTTCTTCAACATTGGATTTAAGTTTTTCCAGTAAATCATTGTTGGGTGCAACAACAATAATCGGCATGTCGGCGTCGATCAACGCCAAAGGTCCGTGCTTTAGCTCACCAGCAGCATAAGCTTCGGCATGGATATATGAAATTTCTTTTAGTTTAAGCGCGCCTTCCATTGCTATCGGATACTGATTGCCACGCCCTAAAAATAATGCGTGATGCCTTTCAGCAAACTCCTCGGCAAGATCTTCAATTTGATCTGCCAGCAATAAACTTTCCTCTAATTTCGTGGGTAGGCTTTTTAACGCTTGAGTTAAATCGAGCTGATCTTCGTCGCTCAAGCCATTGTATTTTCCGATCGCCATCACCAGCATGGTCAGACCAACTAACTGCGTGGTAAATGCTTTAGTTGACGCGACTCCTATTTCCGCACCGGCGCGTGTCATAAAGGCTAAGTCCGACTCACGCACAAGCGACGACCCTGCAACATTACAAATGGTCAAACTACCTAAATAGCCCATTTCTTTTGCCAGCCGCAGAGCCGCCAGCGTATCAGCCGTTTCACCGGACTGCGAAATCGATACTAATAAACTATCGGGCTGAACAAATGAGGTGCGATAGCGAAACTCCGATGCGATTTCCACATTGCAGGAAACACCGGCCAACTCTTCCAGCCAATAGCGCGCGACCATTCCAGAATGGTAACTCGTGCCACAGGCAACAATTTGCACGTGCTTAACTTGTTTAAACAATTCAGCTGCACCGTTACCGAAAGTTTCGTCCATCACCGAATTTTCACTCAATCGTCCTTCCAAGGTATTGGTGACAGCGACGGACTGTTCATATATTTCCTTGAGCATATAGTGGCGATATTTACCTTTATCACCGGCGTCGTAACTGACATTGCTTTCTTGAATTTCGCGCGCGACTTTATCGCCTTGCACATCGTAAATATTGATCGATTTTCGAGTAATTTCTGCGACATCGCCCTCTTCGAGAAAAATAAATCGGCGCGTAACGGGGAGCAACGCGAGTTGGTCGGAAGCAACAAAGTTTTCACCAATACCCAAACCGATAACCAAGGGACTGCCTGAGCGAGCAACGACGATACGATCAGAGTCATCTTTATCGATAATCACGGTGCCGTATGCTCCTTCGAGCTGCTTAACCGTCGCTTGCACCGCATCTAATAAACTTTCTGCGCCGCGCAATTCTTTGTGCACCAGATGCGCAATGACTTCGGAATCGGTCTCTGAAGCGAATTCGTAACCTTCATCCATTAAGTTTTCACGCAGCGATTCGTGATTTTCAATAATGCCGTTGTGCACTATGGCTAGACGTTCCGCAGAGCTATGGGGGTGAGCATTGCGTTCGCTGGGCTCACCGTGGGTTGCCCAACGCGTGTGCGCCACGCCGGTACCACCGGGAACCGCCTGTAGCTCAACAGCATCCTCCAATTCCTTTACTTTGCCCAAGCGACGAATGCGCTGTAATTGGTGGTCGCTATTAATTACCGCAATACCGGCCGAGTCGTAACCGCGATATTCGAGGCGACGCAAACCCTCAACTAAAATCTCTACCACGTCGCGCTGGGCGACCGCTCCAACAATGCCACACATGGGGTTCTCCTCACGCGCTAGATGCGCAGATAACAGTTACTTGATAGCTTTCAATTCGTTGTTTTGCCTCAGCCGGCAAATCCTGGTCAGTCACTAAGCAATCGATGCTTGACCAGGGCAACTCGAGATTATGAATCTTGCGGCCAATCTTTTCGGATTCCGCCATCACGATGACTTCCCGTGCAACCTCAGCCATTACTCGGCTTAAACTCAATAACTCGTTAAACGTTGTTGTGCCGCGCTCCAGATCGAGCCCATCAGCACCAATAAATAATTGGTCAAAATCGTAAGCGCGCAAGACCTGTTCCGCCAATTGACCTTGGAAAGCTTCCGAACGCGGGTCCCAGGTACCACCTGTCATCAATAAGGTTGGCTCATTTTCCAGTTCGCGCAAGGCGTTGGCGACATTTAGTGAATTGGTCATCACGACCAAGCCTTGCTTGTACGAAAGCTCAGGTAGCAGCGCCGCTGTAGTGCGCCCGCTATCGATAATAATGCGATTGTGATCACGTATAAGCGACGCAGCTTGTTTAGCCAATGACAACTTTCGTTTCGAAACTTTATCAGGAGAATCTGCGACAAGCTCCTGCGGCATCGGAACGGCGCCGCCAAAGCGCCGAAGTAATAGACCGTTGGCTTCGAGCTCGGCCAGATCCTTGCGAATAGTCACTTCAGATGCATTGAACTCTTGAGAAAGCGCTTCTACACTCACTTCTCCAGAGGCAATCACCTGATCTAAAATTGCGCGACGGCGTTGTTGAGTATTACGCTTTGTCAACCTTTAAATTCCAATTCGAAAGATATAAGTTTCATTTTGAAATCGAATTATAGTGGCCGCGACAAGATATGCAAGCGCCTAATGGCATTTGCTGAAAGTAACTTAGCGCGTTTTATAGGCGAGAAATAACCGAAGGTGCCTCGCGGTACACGCGAGACATAGCACGAAGAGCTGAAGAATCTAAAAAAGAAAGACTACACACAAGGACTGTCGACCAAGAAAGCTAGCAACTTCTGCAAAATTTTTTGCGTCCCACAAAACCCATGCAGCTAATGGCTAGCAAGAACAGAGGCATTGCCGCAGGAACCGGAACTTCTACCTGGGAAACAAAGCCAGAAATTCCAACCGTTGAGTTGGCGGAAAGCAAAAATGCAATTTGCACAGCCATTAAATCGTAATCTGTGCTGCCGGTAATTAGCGCGCTATCGGTAAACGGAGCAGCTGGACCGCGGGTTTCGGGGCCAGTGTTGTCGGTAAAGAAAAACCGGTCACCAACATCAACTTCTTTATCCAACGGCAACAAACCACCAGGTGTTGTATCCACATCGCGCGCGGTCAATATATGCGGACCAAATACAGGAGCAATATCGGCACCGGCGCTGGTCAACGCGCTAAGAGAATAATCAATACTGGAATCCGCTTGAATTAAGCCCGAAACGCTAATGGGCAGGTTAAACGCAAAAGAAAATGTGCGTCCAGCGGATGCGGTTGTTGCGCCTAAACCGAACCCTAAGATTGGATCAGCGTTTCCGTACAGTGAATTAACACGCGCCACACTTCCATCGCCCATCATCCACATCAATCCACCTTGAGCGGTTTTTATGCCACTGCCACGAACGTTATTATCGACATCCAAACTGACAACGCCGGTTTCAGCATCATAGACAAGCTGGCCACCACCCATTTGCTTACCGTCGAAAAATATATCGAAATCTGCAGGGCAAAGCGCAGAGCCACATTGAGGAATTGTTCCCGCGTACGTATTATTAATTGCAGTTGTCATTAAAATTGCAACTGCAAGAAGTGCCTTGATCTTCTTCACTGTTATTACATCTCTGTTATTTATTTTACAAACACACACTGGCGTTAAAAATTATTTAGTGACAACTTTACCTTCTAAAAATGACAACGTAGTTAAAAAGATATGACAACCAAGGCATTAATAAAAAATTCACAAAATTAAGCTTTGCGTTTGATTTGATGCCAAACCAATATGCGGTGCAATATTGACTAAATAGACAAGTTTATTAGACTTAAAATCACATCGAAAAAAGGCTTTTTATGAATCATTCAATTCGACTAATCGAGGAGGGAGACATCGCGGGCTTTCATCAAGCGCTTTCCTCCGTTGCAAAAGAAGGTCAATATTTATCGACAGTCGAAGCGCCTTCAATTGAGCAAGTAAGCAATTTTGTCAGAAATAATATCAAAAATAATTACGCACAGTATATTTGTGAAATTAATGGCGAAATAATTGGCTGGGCGGACATCATTCCGAACGAAAAAATGACAATGCAACACAGTGGAAAACTTGGAATGGGCGTTACCTTAGCGTTTCGCGGTCAAGGTATTGGAAAAAAATTACTGGAAAAAGCCATTGCTCATGCTTGGTCAAGCGGTTTAACGCGACTCGAGCTCGAAGTGTTTTCAGACAACGACGTCGCAATAAATTTGTATAAAAAAATGGGCTACGAAATCGAAGGTGTTAAAAAATACGCGCGCTTTTACAACGGCCACTATCAAGACCTGTATATGATGGCTCAATATCGTATTTAGTTGCGCCATTTTAGAAAGTAAATTTGTTCGGCGGAATCACGCCAAGATATCATTGATAGGATTGCTTGATCGAGTCGAACCTAGTCCATAATAATCAGTTTGAACGCCCATTAAATTCGCTAGGGTCAACATTACTCGATTGTGATTTTGCATGCCGTTAGCAGTCCAATGCAGATCACCTTTTAATTTTCCGCAAGCTTTACCGGCGATAATAATCGGGTGATTATCATGCTTGTGGTCCCACCCACTGGAAACCTCTGACGTACAATAAATACAAATTTCATCAAGCAAAGTACTGCCAGTAGGTGTTGTTGTTTGTTGCAAGAGTTTTAAGTGGCTGGCAAAACTTTGCATCGCAAATTGCACACCTTTGCGGATCAACGCTCGGCCATTGGGAATGCCGTCTTTGCCACCCGTTAAATGCACGATATCTTCGTGGAATGAACCTTGAAAATCATCGCCCATATGACGGTAATACACTTGCCCAGCCGGCAGCGTCCAGCAATAGCTCCAAACGTTGGTTAAGTCGCAGGCCATTGCTGTGATAAGCATCTGACCCATAATTTCATTAAGCTCGATCGGCGCTTCTTCGCGATAATCCTCCCTCAGGGAAGGATCGGGCTCACGAATTAAACCACAGCTTTTTGGCGCACTGAGCAAACGCTTTTCCAGCGCGCGCACTCCGTCGGCATGCGCTTCGATACGAATGCGGTCCTCAGCACTTAAACGCGCATTTAAAGCATTTAAATCCTCGAGTACTGCATCCAGAACACTGCGCTGTGCTTCGCGCAATTCGGGAGTTGTAGCTGCTACCCCAAAGAGACGAGCGAATAAGTTATGTGGATTGTACTCGGGGTAGATCGGAACATCCGCAGCCGCATGCGAAATGGTAAATAAAGTCGGTTCAGGCCCTGAGGGTGTCGCTTTCGAAAGGCCAACCTGTATCGACTTGAACGGGCTCGTTTGATTGGCAATATTCTCGTTGGCAATACGCTGGTCGATAGACGCAAGCCGCGGAGAGCCGAAATCTGTCGGTGGTGTGCCAGTTGTGGCGCACGCGGACCCACCATAGTGTATGTCCGCACCGTACAATTCCATCTTGCTAATAACGGTCAAATGCGACTTAAACTCAACCAGCGGTTGCAACTGTTCTGTCAGCGACCAACTAGCGCCTTGTCCACCGTTGCCGCTCGGGTGCCAAGTAGCGGGTTCATTACCATTGCCGAAAAACCACAAACCAAAACGCCTGGGTAATTCACTGCCATCGGCCCAAGCTAGGCCCTCGGAATTTAGTTGCTGCGCCAAACGCGGAATCGGAAAATAAATGGCACTGCCTGCCAGCATGCCTTTTAATAGCAGGCGCCGCTTTAATGCTTTTTTTGTGAACCTCACTGCGCGCCCTCCTCTATCCAATTGGAAACTAACTCTAGCTGCTCAGGTGCTAACGACTGATTCGGCGGCATTAGGTCCCCACTGCCATTGACATCTAGGTGGGAGCCAACGAGCTTGTGCCACAAATAACTGTTATTGAGATTGCCCGGCGTAACCAATGGCATGGATGGTAGGTTGGTGCTAGGTGCTAGCAAACGTGTGCGCAGCGAACCGTCATTGGAAAGGCTCAAATTGCCAAGGCTGGCCGAAATATGGCAGATGGCACAGCGTGGACCAAAAACTTCAGTCGCCACACGGTTGAGGTCTACATCGCCAATATTGCTCTCAGACTTTTCACGGCGAAACGCATCGCTGCCAACAAAATGAATAATAAAGGGTTTAATTTTTCTTCCCAACCGCGCAAATTCAGCAGTTAGCGCCTCTATTTCAGTTAGATTGTGCTCCTCGCGGCCGGTAGCAAAACGATAGAGCTGCTTGGTGACGCAACTAGTCGCTTCATCTAGCTCAAATAAGGTGTTGGCAATTGACTCTAAGCCATCGAACGGCAATTTTTGTGCTTGCCCGTCCCTTATCAAAGTCCACTCCACATTGGGGTCAACGCGATATTCTCCCCAATCATCGGAGGTGCGGTGACGGCCGATGGTGTCAAACTCGTCGAGAGCAAAGCCGATTGGGTCGATCTGATCATGACAGCCCTGGCATGACGGCGCACAGAGATGCTGCTCCTCTATCGACTCGCGCCGCGAAACATTTTTAAAGCGCTCGCATACATCAGTTTCAGGTGGCGGCTTACCTACCTCCTTACACAGAAACTTCTCGAGCACATAGTTACCGCGTCGGGTCGGCGAGGTTTCGTGTTGCTTACCCAGTTGCGACAAAATTCCCATGGTACCCAGCAAGCCCCGGCGCGGACTGCGGTTGGCATGGCGCGCTGATATAAACTCTTCGTTACTTGGATCGCCGTCATAATCGAGCAAACCGCGATCGAGAAACTTAGTGTCATCCTGCGCCTCACCTAGATAGTAAGGATACTCGTTAAGCGGTGTACGCCGCGTTTGATAAAAATCGATTAGTTGTTTATTAACAAAGGTGTCTCGCGTGACCAGTAATTCGAGATAGTCTTCGTCTTTATCGAACACCTGGTTAATAACCATGCGCCGAATTTCTTCTTTCGTCGCTTCTGTATATTGCTGCGCCCAGGCCTGCAACTCGCCGCTCAAACCCAAGTCCAGCTGAAGTGGCTCGAAAGCATAGGTAATGATGTCGCGGTCAAGGCGTTCAAGCTGATCCAGCCGGAACCACTCATCGACAAATACCCGAAAACCTTCACGCGCAAGCGGCGACTCAAGCATGCGCGCTGCCTGCTCTCGCACCTGCTCGGCCGTGTTGAGCTCACCGCGCGTTGCCGCGTCGAGTAACTCGTCATCCGGGGGCAAGCTCCAAAGGAAATATGACAAACGCGACGCCATATCGTAGCCGGTGTAATAGCCCTGGCTCGGCAATTCCAAGCGATAATAGAAATTCGGCGAGCGAATTAAAGCATCCAATAAACAGCGCATCGACTGGGGATGATCTGCTGTTTCTGCAAGACATGCATCATAGAGAACACCGTAGCGTTGGCGCTGCTCAGAAGTGAGTGGTCGCCGCCATGCCTGTTTGCCCACACGCTGCACAAAATCGTCAGCACACGCCTTATCATCGAGCTGTGAATCACAGGCTATAAGTGCATCGCGGCGAGTCTCATCGAGCCAAATCAAATCGATTGCACGTTTAATGGTGAAATCAAAGCGCTCAATCCCGCTTTCAGAGGTAATGATGTCCCGCGCACCAACTCGTGCCAGCCCGGCGCGATAAAGATCGGGATCTAAGGTATCGAGATTTAGTGGCCCGAGAATCGCTTCAAGACTGCGCTCAAGCTCCAAATGGGTTAAACGGCGAAGATAAGTCTGGCCGTCCATGGCTTTGCTTTGGTCGCCGCTGCTACTGGCAGATGAAGAAGAGCTTGACGAGGCACTCGTGCTTGATGCTGAGCTTGAACTAGAGCTTGATGCAGAGCTCGAGCTTGAAGATGAGCTTGAACTCGATGAGGGAGATGGTTCAGAAGTGCCACCACACCCCACTAAACCCGCTACTACCAAGCCAGTAAAAAAAACAATGAAGTGCCGGGGACGGCAAAGCCATCGACAACGATAAGAACAATGTCTAAGTATAATGTTAACCATTTCGTGCGGCGTTATCTTGGGAAACTATCGTTTGTTATCGGTTTTCGATCTGGCTTATTTTTTTAGGAGGATTATATTTTTACAATGCTGCTGGCATCTTAATCGTCGGTTTCTCTTACCTACACGCTACCTACACCTACCCGACCTACCCGCCGTGCGTTTTTCTCATCCTGATGGGCATTTACACAGCATTAAATTGTGAAAAATGAGTGTAGGTTGCTTACTGTTATAAATACAGTACTAGTCCACAAATTAACTAATATATCAGTGGGCATACTAACTTTTGCTATGTTCCACTGTTGACATACATCGCATTTTGTAGGGACAGGCACTTTATTATGCAACGCTACTCACCAGTTTTACGTCCTTTAGCGGACCACGCCAAACAATGACATGTAGAATCACGCTATAATTCGCCGCTTTGCAAATAACCCCAATTTTTTATGCAGTAATGACAAAGAATTAAAAAAATGGCAAAACGAAAAACCAATAAACGCAACACCGATCCAGTAGAAGAAGTCCCTCAAAGTGATTACAACTCACCTTGGATCACGGATGGGGCTTGGAAAACCGGGTGCGTTGGCATACTCGCGATTTTAGGTATCGCGTATTATTACGCCGCTACCGATGTGTTTGAGAAAGGCTTAAATATTCTCTATATCATTAATATAGAAAATAAACTCGAAGCTATTTTTGCCGCCTTGGCTTTTACTGCAATAATGATGATATTAGCGGAATTAATTCGTTTATATCTGTTCGACCCCAAAAATTTTATTAAGCTGCGCCCCAAGGAAAAAAACGCAGACCATCTCAATCTAGTCCTTACCGTATTAAAACGATATTTTTTAAACTTGCTGGTATTTTTCTTATGTAAAGTAGCCTATTACTCCATTGGAGAATACGGCTATATTGCTAACAATGCGTACTACACGCCGTGGTTTTATGCGCTGGAAGTATTGTGGTGGACTTATGTTATTTGGGGCATCCCCTATATAATAGTAACCGTAAAGTATCGACACGATGAGGAAAAGGATAAAAAAGATTTATCGACTTTAATGGAAAAGGCGATAGCCAACAGCTTAAGTATTTTTCCTATTACCGCACATTTGCGCATGCAGTGGGAGGATTCCGACAAAAAAGCCTTTCGTGGATTACTGGTAAAATTTTTCTTTGCTCCCGTCATGACTGTCTTTTTCTACGATCAGTTTAGCCACCTAGAAAATAATTTTGGCCATTTCATAAATGTAGTCAATACAGTATACCCCGCCGGCAATTACAACGTTGATATATTTCTTAACGATTTAAAAAATACGCTATCTTCGGTTATTTTTTCCATCGACGTCGGTCTCGCATGGGTTGGTTACGTTGTTTCATCACGCTGGGTTGACAATACAACTGTGTCCGCCGAGCCAACGCTGTTAGGCTGGATCGTTTGCGTTATGAGTTATCCCCCCTTTCGTGTAATTGGCGGTTGGTTTTTAATTGGGCCAGGCGAAGGGCTCATATACGCGTTACCAAACCAGTATCTTATTGGCTTTTTTAGCGGTCTGATGATGTTTAGCTATTTTCTTTATATGCTTCCAACAGTATGGTTTGGCGTACGTTTTTCAAACTTGACGCACAGGGGCATTATTCGCAAAGGCCCGTTTGCAATCGTTCGCCACCCGGCTTATGCAGCAAAAAATATCGCCTGGTGGATAATAGGAACGCCGGCGGTAATCTATATTGCGAGTGCTAGTGAAGACTTAGGCAAAGGCGCATTATATTTTGCCGGAATGGTATTTATGACAACAATTTACTATCTACGAGCCATCACTGAGGAGCGGCATTTATCAGCCGATCCCGTTTATCGCGAATACTGCCAACATGTGAAATATCGGTTTATTCCCGGCGTGTGGTAAATATTCTCGGCCAAGCAATTATTCTATTACAAGCAAAACAAAATTTTGCTCACTACCGTTGGGCATAATGAAAAAAAAATTCCTACCAATCAAACGGCTGGTAAAATTTTTAATAAGCAGTGCTATTTTTCTAATTATTATTGCAATACTGTTTATTCTTAATAACAACTACGGCGATACTCGTTATTCAATAGAGGATTTAAAGCTAGCTCGCCAAGCTTCAGCAAACTGGTTACTCACCAACCAAGATATAATTTTACAAGAACACAATGCGATATTATGGTGGATGTTAAAACAAGGATCGCAACAACCACACGATGATAAAGTTCTTAATTTATTTAACGAATATAAAAAAGTAAACTTTGATTTCTATTCTCGTTCGCCGTGGTCTTACTTGATTCTCGATGTCCGGCCACAAATCGACATCAATGCTTTGCTTACCGAGGAAAAGCGAGACGACAACTTACTTTTTATTTACGGCATGACTTGTCATTCTCTTCTAGGACAAGAACCTGCGATAAAAAAACAACTCGACCAGCGCTTTTGCGCTAACCAACAGCCAGTCTTGCCGGCCTGCACAACACACCAACTGTTGGGCATACAATTTATGCAAGAAAACAATTGCGGCGACAAGGAACAAAACGCAATGGTATCCGAGATACTCTTGAAAACGATAAAAACTCAGTTGACGCTGGATTTTCGCGTCGTCGATGTTTATCTCCAGCGTAATTTAATGTTAGCCAAAAGTGGTAAATTTGAATCGATTCGAAAGCGCTGGATTAAACGCATACTCAACGCCCAACTCAGAGACGGAGGCTGGCAAGATTTTCAGCCGCTTATTCCAGTAAACAACACACAATACTTTGGATTTCGCTTTGCTATTCGCGAAAACCGATCTAGCTTTCACGCTACTGCGCAGGGCTATTGGCTTATGTCGATGCTCATCGCTGCACACGAGCCAAAGGCAGACTCGTAAGATACTCGCAAGTAGCTAAGCAAGTCGATTTGTTCTCAAATTCAAGCAATAATGCACTTGGCTTTCAATCCATCGGCCAATGTAACGATTTTGATCAATTCGAAGCTTTTTATATCCCATAGAATCAGCCTCCTGGCCTAGCATTTGGCGAAATTGGCAAAAACCCCCACAATCATTTGCCAGGGCCAGATAGATAAAAGTAACATTAGCATATTGCCCCAGAGACACTGAATCACCACGGCAAGGGCGTACTAACGGCGAACTCCTCGTATAGTAATAGCCGTCCACGAAATACCGCGTAAGCTCGTAAAAACAAAAGGTTAGCAGCTATGAAAAACATAAAATATGTAGGCGAATCGGTGGAGCCCGCATTTTCCACGCCCATTTTTTATACCCATGTAGACGGCTTTGAATACGATGTGCAGGAGATGGAAGCAAAGCTGCAAAGCCATTTTTACGAAAACGAGCTTCAACCAAATACTCTAAACAGTAATATCCCCAATATTCTATTACACGATGACTACAAACATATTCGCCACGTGATTGAGCCGGCGATGGAAAAATATGCATACGAAATATTAAAACTCCCTCGTGAAAACAAATTGCGCCTAGTCGATTCATGGATGGCCGTCGGAACCCCTGGCTCAATTACCAACGAACATATGCATATTAATTCTCTTTTTAGCGGTGCTTTTTATTTATTTTCTCAACCCAACGCGGGTGTTTTTACGCTGAGCATGCCTGAGTCACATCCAACCTATTGCACACCCACTGTAAAACCAGAACCCTCAGAATGGAATATCTTCAACAATCATTACTGGTCATTCGAACCACAGACAAATGATTTAATTATTTTCCCAAGCCATGTTTATCATCGTGTATCACCCAACAACAGCGGAACCATTCGTGTAGTGCTTGCGTTTAATTATTTTCTTGATGGTGTTATTTCAACAAATAGCACAGGAAGACTTACGTTGAAATGTACTGAGGAATAGCTACGAAGTGGAAGCGAAACTGTATATAAAGGAATGCAATACTGAAAGTCCGTTAAATAAATAACATTAAAATCTTTATGCTTTGTCGACCGGGCTTATTACACCTCGTTCCTGAACACCAACAACATGAGTATATATTTGTGTAGTGGATAAGTCCGAATGCCCCATCATTTCCTGAATGTTACGAATATCGACTCCTGATTTAAGTAGGTTTGTCGCAAAACTGTGCCGAAAAGTATGGCAGCCTGCTTTCTTAAATATCTTAACTTTTTTAATAGCTTGGCTCACTTTACGTTGTATTTGTTGCGAGCCGATATGATGCCGTCGTTTTTTATTATCTCTTGGGTCAGTTGATAATTTCCCGGAAGGAAATAAATATTGCCATGCTGGATTCATGGCAGCGTTTGGGTATTTTTTTGATAAAGCTCCAGGCATATAAACCTCGCCAAACCCCTGTTCAATATCTAACTGGTGTTGAGCAATAACAAAGTCAATTTGGCTTTTCAATGCCTTGCAAATTGATTGAGGCAACAACACCCTTCTCCATTTCATACCTTTTCCATCTCTTACTATAATGCAACCATTACCGAAATCAATATCTTGTACTCGCAGTCGCACCACCTCAGTCACCCTTAAACCAGCCCCATACATTAACGACGCCGCAACCCTTGAAACGCCAGTTAAAACATTAATTACGCTCATTGCTTCTTCGTGACTAAAAACAGTAGGTATAGTTTTTGGGCGTTGACTCGGTACAAAGCGAAGCTTACCAAGTTCAGTACCTAAGAATTGCTGATATAAAAACACCAAGGCATTTAGCGCAGTTTTTTGCGTATTGACAGAGCATTGCCTCTGCAAAGCCAAATAGCTTAAATATTCATCAATATGTTGGCGGCCGAGTTTGGCTGGATGTTGTTTATTATGGTAACGAATATAGTCCAGAACCCAATAACAATAGGTCTTTTCCGTCTTGTACATAAGCTGCTTAGATCTCATGCACGCTCTAAACTGATCCATAAACCTTGCCGGTTTTCTCGGAAGTAATGGCCTAACGTCATCCATATAAACACCCTAAACTGTATTTATATACAGTATTCCAATATTGAGCGCCAAGTCAAACGCTTTAAGGCGCTTATCCCGACAAAAAATTTAAGATTCTCTTAAATTATCTTTAAAGTCATAGTGTTATAGTAGTTTTTGCTTAGCGGTATCTTTGGTTAATATCGGCCACAAGACAACTATTTCGGGGTGGAACTCTCACCACATAGTCCGAAAGCTAGATGGTCCGGGGCTTTTGGTGTATTGTACGATTTAAATCAGACGTCGTGACGACATACTATTTCGGATAGTGCGTCGCCAGGGCATATATACAAATGTTAAATGCCCCAATACTGCGCTGTCGGGTAAATGTCGGGTAGTTTTCGTTCCTGACAACGCAAAATATCGTGAATACTCTTGGTTCAAGAGTACGGAG
>JANQJB010000095.1 GCA_028281865.1 Marinagarivorans sp. | reverse complement strand
TGTTAAGATAGGAATTAGCGCCAACCTTAGTTGCCATACTGCGGTGTTTTTCTGTCGCGCGAGAAGTAATCATGATGACGGGAACATCTCGCGTTTCCTCGTTAGCACGAATATGACTTGTTAACTCAAGACCGTTCATTCGCGGCATTTCCAAGTCAACTAAAATTACGCTTGGCTTTCGTTGATTAATGACTTGTATCGCTTCCAACCCATCTTTCGCGGTAAAGACTTCCATCCCCATATCGCTTACGAATTGTGCGAGTGAACGCCGTGCACTCAATGAATCATCAACAACAAGCGCCATAGGCCGCTCAATTTTTGTTTGATTTTTAATGTGCGTTAATTTTTGTTTAAATTCATGCTTCCACTTATCGAAGTCGTCTGCAGCTATGTTGAGTTCAGGCAAGTCGAGCAAATCAAACACTGGCGAAACCGAGCCATCTTCCAATATCGCGGCCCCAACACTTCCGTTAGTTTTATAAGCATACCTAGGTAAGGGTTTTATTATTTGATCTTCACTTGCGCTAATCGATTCCACTAATACTCCACGCAAATCACCCATCGAATTTTTGAATAATATAAGTGTAGAATAATGTGTGTGCTGAATTTGTTCAGGTAAATCCAGCAACTCTTCTAGCTTGTAAACAGGAACCTCTGCGTCTTCGTGAATGTAATAAGTTACTTTATCTTGCTCTCGTAATAACTCTTGCTCAACGAAAATAATTTGATCTAAACCGCGGGATAACAAACTCAATTTATGAGTACCCATTTTGGCAATTAGCGTGTGGGCTGATAGCAAGCTCATCGGTGCAGATATCGAAAACCGCGTTCCGCTCCCTGTATGGCTCTCGACTGTAACGCTACCCTTCAATTGTTGAATCTGATCGTGTACAACATCAAGTCCAATGCCCCGGCCCGATGTTTGCGTAGCATGCGCGCGCGTAGAAAACCCAGGTGCAAGAATAATTTTCTGCAATTCCCGTTCACTCGGTTCTTCGTCGGAGTTTACCAGTCCTTTCTTTATTGCCGACTCTTTGATGGCAGCGTAATCAAGCCCGTAACCGTCGTCCTCACAAATTACAATGATCGACTCTCCTTCTCGGTTAAAGGTTAAAGTAATCCGGCCAACATTAGGTTTTCCATTCTCAATTCTTTCCTTATCGCTACTTTCCAAACCGTGATCAACTGCGTTACGCAATAAATGCATAATCGGATCGACAAGGGAATTTAATACTCGGCTATCGACCAACACGTCCTCACCAACAATGGTAAGAATAGCCGGCTTACCCGTTAATCTCGATGCCTGGCGGACACACCGATTAAAGCGCGACGACAACGAACTGACAGGTATCATACGAACGTCAAGCAAAATATTTTGTGAATCAAATCCAAATTGACGTTGTTCTAAAACGGTGTTTTTCAAGCCTTGTAATTCTTCGTTCATCTGCGCCACAGATTCGTGAGCATCCGTGGTAATTTCTTGTAATTCGCTCGCAAAACTGTGCAACTCGTTATAACGTTCAAGCTCAATTGGATCTATTTCACCCGACGCAGAGATAGCTGCAGCCGACGCAAGCGTGCTTTGGTGTTCTGCGAAGCGCTCCATTAAAGTTGATACTTGCCTAAGCTTATCGTGGTAGCGTATCGCAGATTTAACTTCCTCCATCAACGATGCTACACGACCTAAAAGCTGTGTATTTCCGATTTGCTGTTCTCCCGACAAGCGCAAAAGCTCTTCCGCCTGAACGGATGCAAGTGAAAATTTATAATCCACCATATCATCGGAAAAACTTGAAGGAGAAGTCGACTTAACGCTATCAGATGAGTCCTGTTTCTCGGAAGGGCTTCTTTCATCACCGGTGTGATGCCCTTGTTGTATATCCTCTTTCTGCTCAGCTATCGAATATAGTTCGACTTGCTGTTTAGATTGCTCCCGCTCATCTTGGGAATGGGCTAGGGGTTCTCGTTTTTCGTGATCATCAGTTACAACCCTCTCCTCTTTTGCTACCTCCAGCTCATCTACATTTAGTTCATCATCAAACTCAAGATCACTATATTCTTGCTCCAATTCAAGTGAGATCTCGTCTTCAACGTCGCACTCTTGAATTTCATCATCAGGATGATCGGATTCATCTTTATTTTTATCAATCGTTTTTACGTCATCATCCGGCTTACTATCCTGTTCAGCTGAATAGATAACACCTTTATTTTCCTCGCCATCTTGCTCACCTACATATTTATTTAATGTATCGAGAATATTCTGCATAACAAAAGCAGTGTTAGTCGGCAGTGGCGCACTATCAATTAAAAAATCGGACATCGATGCCAAACAATCTGAGGTATCAACCAATAAATCGTCGATAAACTCAAGCGAGTTTAACTTTTCTATTTGTTCAAGCAGGTCTTCAGTGAAGTGCATCAAATTTGCCATACCTGCAATACCGACAATATTGGCAGAACCTTTGAGTGTATGAGCAATACGTTGTGCAGTTATAAGTTGATGTGTATCTCTCGTTTCTATATAACTTTCAATAGCTTTATCAAAGATGTCGACCTGATGAGGAAGCTCAGTCAAAAGTCCCTGCAATAAACCCGGGTTAACATCCTCACCAAATTCCATTGATACAAGCTTATCTGTAACATGGTTCGGATAAGTACTCTTCTCGGATTCGTAGATTAAAGCGGAATCGAAAAATTCCCTTTCTAAATTTTCGGCTTCATCTGGTTTGAGGGGATTTGGCCAGTGCCTTGAAGAAAGATAATTCACCAGAGCATAAATTGAATCGTTTTCGCCCTTTTTTTCACCAAGATACTGCAAGTAAGCTAGTAATTTTTCGGCCCAAGAACCAAAGTGCTTCTCTTCATCCGAGGAAATAATAGTTTGGATATCGATTAAGTCATCAAAATTCCGTTTTAAATATTTACAAGTGTCTGTGAGCCCCGTGAGCCCCACTAAACTCGCAGCATTTCCTATATTTTCTGCGTAAGCACAATATTCCTGCAACTGAACAGCATATTCGCCAACTGTTCCCTGTGAATCTCGGTTATCAATAACTTCAGCAAGTTCGTTGCGAAGTAGATCAATTAACTCTTGTTGTTCCGGCGTTATTTCCACTTATCTTGGCCAACTAGCTCGCTTTAGAAACACTGTCATCGATTACATCAGTCGGTAAGTTTTCTTCAGGCTCTATAGAGCTATCACGAAGAGGAAGGTCAAATACATTGATTCTATCCATCAATACCGAAGCGCAATTCTTTAAACTATCAGTGTGTTGTTTTTGTTGAACGAGTAAACTTCCGGTTTTTTCGGTAAATTTGCGAATAATATTCGCACGGTCACGCAAGGTGTTTGAAATTTCCGCCTGATGCACCGAGTTTTTAGATATGACTTGTACCGTTTCAACCAACTCTCGCGTGGCATCTTCTGTCATCTGCATATTTTTATCGGCTTGCTCGGCCAGCCTAGTCCCGTGAGCCACCTCAGAGATAAGTTTATTCATCGTGTTAACCGTATCGGCTGTTTCCACACGAATATTATTGACCATCGATGAGATTTCAGCCGTTGCCTCACGAGCATTCTCCGCGAGCCGTTGAACTTCGTCCGCCACCACAGCAAAGCCTTTACCCGCCTCTCCCGCAGAAGCAGCATGCATGCTGGCATTAAGGGCTAGAATATGCGTACGCTCTGCGATGGTATTAATCAAATTAACAATGCCCGAAATTTCCTGAGATCTCTCACCAAGTCTCTTCATTCGTTTTTCCGTTTCAGAAATAGATTCCCTTATCGTAAGAATTCCGTTTACTGTCTGCATTACCGCATCCCTTGCATCTTTTGTTTCGTTGATCGTTTTGGCAGCGATATTGTCAGCCGACCTTGCTTTCTCAGCAATTTGATTAACCTCTTTTGCCGACGCATCTAGCGCTCTGCTGGTAGCTATAACAAGTTTTCTCTCGTCCTCAGCCACTTTTACAACCGTACTCGATTGATTTTGTAGCATATCGGAAACAGCTTTAACCTCGTTTGATATATCTTGCACTTGCGCAAGCGTAGAAGCTGTTTCGGAAGTCAAGAGATTTACTGCGTCGGAAATGGTTCCGGTAATATCGGCCTGGACAGGAACTTTTACAGTAAGGTTTTTCTTGGCAATTTCGCCAAGCGCTGTGATAAGTTCAATTATTGAATTATTCAACGCTTCATTCTCTTGAGCCTGCTCCTCTAAGGTATGAATTCGCTCATCTAGCAAGAGGTTAAATGCCTTACCTAAATCACCAAGCTCGTCTTCCTGCAGTAACTTGACCCTTGCTCTCAAATTACCCCTATTAATTCGTCGTATGACACTTTGCATATGGGTCATAGGAAATACGATACTTTTGTAAATAAAATAGACGCCTAAGGCGACACCAATTGCAATGGTAAATACTAAGCCAATAAACACTACGGTTGACGTCTGAGTTTGAATCTCTATTTCACTAAGCATATTTTTAGATAGCGATTCCAATTTTTTCGCTTGTGTTTCGAGATTTAAGATTAACTGACCGACCGAACGCATAAATTCAGTATTAGCCTCAAACGCGGAAGTCACCTGATTAGCTACACTGTCCAACCATGAAAGATAAGAGGAAATAGATTTTTGTAATGCTGTGACATCCGCCCCGCCATCGTTTAAATTATCAACTCTAGTTTGTAGAACCCTGGCTTCCTTTTGTAATATCCGCATACTTTCCAAGTTAAAATTTGAAAAAAAACGGCTTTCGCTCTCTCTCAAACGAATATATTGATCAGTCACTGAAGAATTATATTTTATCGTACCAATTGCTGTACGAAGTTTCTCTGAGTGAGTACTATTACCAACCTTGTATTCTTGACCAATCAAAACTGATCGTTCAAACAACGCCTTTATCGAAGCGAGCTGAACTTCGATTTGTTGACGCTCCTGAATTAATTCATGAAAATCCGAAGCATTCGATTTTAACTGCTGATATAATAAACCCAGATCGTTTACACTCTCCTTCAATTTATCGACGTTTTCGCCAGGTGCTATTAGCAGCGAATTAATTTCCATTATCTTAATCTGCAATTGAGAAACAATGTTTTGTTGCTCAACAATAGATTGATGCTTTGTATTTACCTTGCTATCGAGCAATATTTGCCAATAATAAGTAACACCAATTAAAACAAAACCCATTGCTAAGCCAGCAACTAACAGCATAATTCGTTGCGAAATCCGTAAATTAGTAAATAGATTCATATCTCATTCACCTTTAATCTACACCCAAATTAATTTGAGTGTTTAGTGTCACATTCATCATTAGCTAAAAATTCACTGATCCCAAAAAAATCAAATTCGTACCAATCGTTTTCGTTTTCTAAATATCTTTTTATAATTGTATTTCTTATATCGCTAGGAAACTCAATTTCCCCAGACGAATATGTCAAACTATTTGGTGACAAAGCCACTGGTTTTTCATCAATATGTAACATCAATGAGTCCTTCCCGATACTTAATAAAAGCGCATAATCCATTGTGTATCGCGGAGAATCATCATCAGTGAGATAAGGTTGCAACGAGTATAATGGAACGATATTGCTGCGAATATTTGCCAAGCCAAGAAAATGGTTTGGTGTGTTGGGAACAGGAGAGTAGCGAGGCTTTGCAACAAGCTCTGAAGAAATTCCCTCTTGCAGTAAAAAACGATAGCCAAACGACTTAAACCCATACCTCTTGGATATGAGTTCATTTGCTTGATCTTCATAGTCATCAGCCGAGAGTAAGCTTGCAATTATCTTTTCCTCGTCAAATTCCGTATTTTTGACTGAAGACTTACTAGTGGTAATTTCTTTCATCACTATTACTTAAATAATAGATATTTAAGGGACTCAGCTGGCACACTGATTAACAGTATTGATTATTTGTTCAGGCGAATAAGGTTTAGATATCATATCTTTCCCACCTTGCAATTTACCCCATACGAGGTCCGCCTTCTGTGATTTACTTGTTACGAATACTACAGGAATTCCGCCAGTGTCTTTATCACTTGTGATTGTCCTGCAAGCTTCAAATCCGTCAACATCGTCCATCACAACGTCCATCAATATCAGGCCGGGCAGGTTCGCCTTAGCTTTTTCATAGGCTTCTCGCCCACTCGTGGCTGTTATTACCTGATATCCTTCACTTTCGAGAATCGACTTTAAATTCTGCAAATCCACTAAACTATCATCGACAACAAGCACTTTTTTACTACTCATGGTATCTACCTTAACTATTGGAAAAATATTGATCTAAAACCTCGATAAAATCATTGTGATTAATAGGTTTAACTAAATAGGAATCGCATCCAGCTAACGTTCCCTTAAATTTATCAAACGAAGAAGAGCGACTTGTAAGCAATATAACGGGAGTATTCTTATTAAGAGGGCTCTTTTTTATTTTTTTACACGCTGCATACCCATCCATTCCCGGCATGACAACATCTAAAAAAATGATATCGTATTCCTTATCAGAGGAAGCGGCTATAGCTTCCTCCGCCGAAGCCACTGAATCAATTTTCGTATCTACTAGGCTAAACTCGATTTCTATTTGTCGACGTACGGCAAGACTATCATCGACGACTAGTGCATTTTGAATGTTATAATCAAGTCCAGAACTCTCGGTCTTTGTCTTAAGCAGTTTTAACCCAGCTACCGTGTTAGCGCTCAACTTAGTCGCTTCATCACCGATTTCAAATTCTGGAAAATATCTGAGCTCTTTTATTGTATATTGGTCAAGCTGCTTAATTAGTCGACTTGGGTTTATCGGAACAGTTATACAATATTCACCGACATTTCGATCAGCACTTCTCGCAACTCTAAACATTGGTCGGTTAACTGCTTGGCCAACAGGGTTTCTATCTTCCCAAAAACGAACGACATTAGGATTGCGCGTGCACAAAATCAATATATCGATATCTTCATCGACTGTTTTTGCGTTTACAGGTAGAAGTTTCGCGTTATAACTACGTGTTCTACAACCGGTCAAGTTAAATATTCGCGAAACAGTTTGAAAAGAATCTTGTGAAGCGCCTACGAGGCCAACATTAAAAATACGTAACGTTCCCTCCTTTTTTTTAACTTGGTTCTGCATTATTAATTCGCACCATAAGCTTTTATATTCTAAACACAGCAAATATCTACATAAATGCTAATAAAACATCTCAAACTAATGGCAGTTAACAATTATTTTTTATTATTATTTTTACTAAAGCAATGATGTTAACCTTTTCCAAAAAGCCAGTCGCTCAATTCAACCTTGATGTCACGCTTTACTTCGGCTCAATGAATAATCTGCAATATCGTTTAAATATACGCCATAAATATTATTAATCAATCGAAAAATAATTAACAATTTATATTCATCTCAACTTAATGCACTTACTATTTATAATACATAAATGCATTTTTTCCAGGCGGAAACTAGTTTATTTGTATTTGTGCTAAGATTTTTCATGGACCTATTGCAATTATGCAACGGGAATTCGATACAAACTCCTTCGAGGCTAGTATGGAATATCTAACCCCTAGTTATAATTTAGTGCTTGTAGCACTTTCTTTTTGCGTTTCTGTATTCGGTTCATACACAGGCTTACTGCTTGTGAAGGTTGCCAGAACCACAACAAATAATAAAAAAATGTGGATTGGCGGAGCAGCTTTTGCATTAGGAGGAGGTGCAATTTGGACAATGCACTTTATAGGGATGATCGCATATGACCTCGGATTACCTATCACCTATGACCCATTAATTACCTTTATGTCGTTAATTGTCGCAGTGCTTGTGGTAGGTATTGGAATCGTTTTACTAATGGGAGATCAAAAGTCAATTACGCGGCTGTTAATTTCAGGGGTGATAACAGGACTCGGTGTGGCATCAATGCATTACTCCGGCATGTACGCTATGAATGTTGCCGCAGAAATTTCGTATGATGCGACACTTTTCTCTGCATCGTTGGTTATTGCAGTTGTAGCAGCGACAGCAGCTTTATGGCTGGCATTCAACTTAGACGGCAGTTTACAAATGATGGCCGCGGCAATTGTTATGGGCATCGCAGTTTGCGGCATGCATTACACCGGTATGTATGCAATGAATATGATGCCAACAAATGAATCGATTTCATCTGCTTCAGGCATTAAACCCTTGACTCTCGGGCTATTAATATTTTGTTTTAGTATGTTATTGCTCGTACTTTGCTTGATAGTGACAATGGCACAATTGAGCAGAAGAATGTACGAACAATTGGAAATGGAGGATGACGACGAGTTACGAGATGACGATGAGTCGCAGGATAATAAAATCCTGCAAGATAGTATTGAAAACAAAAACTCAAACAATCAAACCATCGGCGAAGCAAAAAATAATGAAGCGATAGTAGAGAAATCCATTATTAATAAAGCTTCATAATCAATGAATTTATTACCAAAAATTATTTTTTTAATTATTTATATACTTAAATTGTTGAGACATAGTGTCTCAACAATTTAAATCATCAGACAAATTAAGGCATATCTGAAGAATTTTAATTTATTTATGTCACTTATTTCCTCAACACGTCTCGCATAAATTATTTTTCTTATAAAAAAAATAATAGAATTATTTCCCGTCAATAATCACTGCTTATTATAGATATTTATTTTTTGTTACGAGATAAAAAACACAAAAAAAATAAAATGTAATAAATAGAACTTTCACGCCATTTTAAGTGAAACAAGCAACATTAAAAATATTTTATTTACATTTAATTGTGCGATTCTGGCTTAATTGTAAACCAGGGCATCTCCAAGCAATGCCTCAGGTTTTATTACGAATAGGGTAATTCCGATGTCTATGATAAAAACCGCGATATGGCAGAAAATTCATTTTACTATTTTCATGCCAAGAAACTACTTAACTCATTAAGGGAGAAATATCGTGAAGGTTTTTATACTTGCCTCATCATTTAGCGGTTTGTGTCAGCGAGTCTTACGAGAGTTACTGCTTGACGGTCATAAAATCGATCAACACTATGGAATGGACGTTCCCTTACTTGAAAAACAGTTACGATCATTTGAACCAGACTTGGTTGTCTGTCCGTTTTTAACTCACCGTATCCCCAGTCACATATGGCAGGACTATCGCTGCTTAATTGTTCACCCAGGCATACAGGGCGATAGAGGCCCGAGTTCACTTGACTGGGCTATTCAGGAGCGAGCGGACTACTGGGGCGTGACTTTGCTTCAAGCGGCCGAAGAAATGGACGCTGGTGATATCTGGGGCTCGCTAGAATTCCCAATGCGTCTCGCTGGCAAGACGAGCCTGTATAAGCGAGAAGTCAGCTCTGCGGCAATTAAATTAATCAAACACGCAGTAAAAAAAGCACAAGACGAGCAGTTTTCCCCCAGGCCACTTGACTACAGCGACCCACTCATCAAAGGTCAATGTCGCCCTTTAATGCGTCAAGACTCGCGGAAAATCGATTGGCAAAACGAAACCACCTCAACAATTTTAGATAAGTTAAACGCGGCTGATACAAGCCCGGGAATTGTAGACAATATTTTTAATCATGAAGTACGACTATTCGGTGCAATCGAAGAACCAGAACTCAGCGGACAAGCAGGTGATTTTTTAGCAATAAAATACGGAGCGGTTTGCCGTGCGACGGCCGACGGTGCAGTCTGGATTCGCCAAATGAAGTGTGCCAATCACCCGTATCTACCGCCAATAAAATTGCCTTCAGAAACAATTTTCGAGGTTTTATCAGATGCCTATTCAAAGCACCTGCTAAAAGAATTTGGGCAAAACTCAGAAACACCAAACGATATTCGTGTCGATTATCAAGGCAAAATTGCATACGTATTTTTCGATTTTTATAACGGTGCATGCAACACTGAACAATGTAAGCAGCTCACTACTACACTCAAAAAGGTAAAGCAAAAACCCGTTAAAGCAATAGCACTAATGGGAGGACAAGACTTTTTTAGTAACGGAATTCACTTGAATTGCATAGAGGCCGCTCCAAGTCCCGCTGAGGAATCTTGGAATAATATCAATGCAATAGATGATTTAATTTTAGAAATTATCAATACGCCCAATCAGGTTACGATTTCGGCGCTGCGTAATAACGCCGGGGCAGGTGGCGCAATACTCGCACTCGCATGCGACAAAGTGGCTGCTCGTTCGGGTGTCGTACTAAACCCTCACTACAAGAATATGGGATTATTCGGGTCTGAATATTGGACTTATTTATTACCTAAGCGAGTGGGACTAGAAAAGGCATTGGAAATTACACAAGCTTGTCAACCAATGCTGGCAAAAGAGGCACTTGAAATAGGTTTTGCTGATGCAGTTTTTGACGAAGATTGGCGCACCTATCATAAACAACTGGCGAATTATGTTGTTAAAGCTGCGTATGATGTATCAGTAAATGAAAAACTTGAGGATAAACGGAAAAGTCGTAAAGCGGATGAGCTAAAAAAACCACTTCATGAATACAGGCAAGCTGAATTAAAGGAGATGCATGCGAGCTTTTATGGTCAGCACACACAGTACCACAAGGAACGGAGAAAATTCGTTTATAAAGGAAAAGTTCCGGAACATTTAGATATTGCTCGATCTGCCTAAGGTTAGTTTATGGCCTGACAAAAAGTTCAGACTAACGATTATAATTTATTATCTAGCAAATATTTCATTACTCTTAATAAAAAATATTTTGCTTAGAAAATATAAAAAATGGAAAGTGGAAATAGCAAGGGAGTGAATTGACTGAGCACTTCCTTGTGCCCATAGAAATATAATAATTGTTTTGTTTATTACGGTGTATTTTAACTACCGGATTAGAAATTGAAGTTAAATCCCGCGTAAATAGTACGCCCGTAATAGCTTTGTCTGAAGGGACGTGTTTCAACGTCATAAATGCCGTCTGTCACATCAGGGTCACCTAATACAGCGTTTTTGGTTAGTCGCGCTTCATCTAACAAGTTAAACACCTCTAGAACAAAACGCCAGTTGTCATTATAACGATAAGCAAGGTTTAAATCCCAACGGCTTGCGTTATCAGCATACCGTTCATTTGTACCATTAGTCCTTCCCGTTTCAGCCTCATCGGAATTGAAGTTATAAGCTAACCGAATAGTGTAAACATCATCCTCCCAATATAATTGGCCGTTAACTAAATGACGCGAATAGTTATTCAGAGGAACTCGTGCTAACTCTTGATTTGCAAGATTATCTTGATCATCAAAGTAACTGATGTTACCGGAAACTACAGTTAAATCCGACTGCAGGAAGGTGTAGTTACCTTGGAAACCGAGGTTCGACCAAAACCCTGGAAAATGAGAAAACTGCTGCTGATAACCGATTTCAATTCCAGAAAGCGATCCCCCACTCGAATCATTCTGCTCAAGTAGGTCAAATTCAACCGGGATAGTTAGCACAGTCCCATCACTTGACAAAGGAAGAACCTGCGTCGTGTCATTTACTTTTCTAGTGTCAACATAAGAGACAACGTCTTTATAAAACAATGTACCGGTTACCGCAGCATCATCATTGAAATACCATTCAAGAGATACATCTAACTGATTCGCTTCGAATGGCTCTAGTAAAGGATTACCTACAGTCAGCTCTGCTCTAGCTCCTACGCCGCTCGTGCCATTAATATCAAACCCACCTGCATCAATATCCTCTTGTGTTATTTGACCATCCGCCGTATTCGGGTCGCCTGGGCTCGCTACGTCTTTGATAGAGACATTATTTGGAAGCGTCCTAATAGGCCGAACAGAACCAAAATTAGGCCGGGCAATCACAGTTCCCATGCCTACCCTGAATAAAAGATCGTCCCGCAATTCAAAGGTAAGGTTTAACGCTGGTAGTACATTGTCGTAAGTACTTTCAATAATATTAGGTCCTGCTGACTGTTGATGCCCGAGGTTTGCAGTAAAAACACCTTCATCAAGCTCTGTACTCGTAATGGCAATGGGGCCTTGATTCGACCTTGCGGTAACGTCTGTTTCCACATAGCGCACACCAAACCCACCAGTGAATGGAACACCGAAAAGCTCACCTTCTATATTCGCTTTAAAGTAAAATGCACTGGTATCCTCGGAATAAAAATAGCTGTTCGCGATATCACCGCCATTTTGCCCAAGCGAAATAACTCCAAGTCGGCTATTTAAAAACCCTCGACCTTGTTGTGCTGCGGTTGGAACACCTCTAATCTCGGCGACTTGATCCATAACATTAGCCAAATCGATATGCATCCAACGCGTTGGCATATCACGCCCCCTAAACGCTTTACTAAACGCGTTTTCATCCCAATAAGGGTCCAGTGCCGCTTCTACAAAATCAATTTGATTGCGAGATGCTGCAGGTAAAACATCGTTATCAAATATACGATCTTTGCTACGTTCTTGGAAACGATAACCCACTTCAACGCTGCTTACATTAAAACCGGATGAACCCGAGTCGAAGCTATATTCCGCGTCGAGGCGGAATGCCTCTGACTTATCGACGATATCTTGATAGTCCTCTCTATAAAGCTGGGGCTGAAAAAGAGTGGGGTCCTCTAGATTAATTTCCGAAATACCTATTACAGGTATAATAGAGTTTCGTCTATCAAACTCAAAAACAGGTCTAGATTGGTTATTATTTCGGGCAGTAGCATTAATTACTTTACGTTCGCGTATCGACTCTGTTAGCGCGTAGTCGAACTCCAAATGCCAAGCTTCAGTTGGCTCCCAAGCAACATTAAATCCACCGTAGGTTACATCGTCTTCGCGTAATTCCGAGCGACCCAATAAATCGATCAAAACATTATCCGCCACATAGTAAAGCGGGTAACCATCATCGACACCTGGGACAAGGCCTGAGTCATCGGCAATAACACTATTAGCTCTAGCTCTTCTTCGAGTTGCGTCTGCTCTTAAGTTAGTTTGGTCGATAGTCGCGTCAAGCCTGGTGTGGGTAACATCCAAATTGAAATTCCACTGGTCATTGGGTTGATATTGAAGATATACCAAACCCGCTACACGATCCTCGTCACCGGTTCCAACCTCCTGCTCATATCGATCTCCTCCTGTGATTGCACGCCCCTTATCACCACTTGATAATGAAGCGTCTGAAAATCTGCCCCTTTGATTTGGGCCTCCCCCAACAAACGACTGCTGAATCGATGGAGAAGATACGTCGGCGCCCACTAGCCCAACCGCGATGCCAAACTTATCATCTGCAAATTGATCGACGTAAGCAATACTTCCGCGGAAGCTCTCACCGTCAGCCCCAGCCAATTCGTCAGCTTTGCTACGAATCGCTCGAAAAGTTCCCGCTACTTTGCGGCCATCTTGTTCGAGAGGACGAACTGTTTCCATATTGATGGTTCCAGCAACACCTCCTTCCGGAACGTCTGCAAGCGGTGTCTTGTACACTTGAGCACGACTGATCAATTCTGAAGGATATGCGATCAAAAGCGGGTTACGAATTTGAGCATTGGTAGAGGTCTGTTCACGACCATTAATTGTAATTAACGTCAATTCTGGACTTAAACCACGAATCGCAATTTCATTTGCGCGCCCGCGAAAGGAAGTGACGGTCACGCCAGACACTCGTGCCAATGATTCACCAATTGTAATATCAGGCAATGAGCCAATGTCTTCTGCGGAAACGGTATCGACAATATTTTCTGCATCACGCTTCATGCTCAGTGCATCGGTTAGGGCTTGTCGAATACCAAAAACGATAACCTCTTCTTGTAAGGACTCTTCATCGCCTTGAGAGTATACCGCCGGCGAAAGTGCTAGAAGGCTTGCCGTAACGCAACTAATAACTTTCGTTAAGCGGCTGGCCTTCTTTTTAAAATTGTTGTGATATTGAATACGATCCATAGGTCCCCCAGGGCCGATTTATTTTTATCGATGTAAGTTGAAATATTGAGTAAAAAAATAAGCGCCAATTTCAACACAAAAAAATCAGCGGATTCATTATAGGCATTAACTATTTTTAATCAATACGTTAAGTGGTTCATCTTTTTGGTGCAATTATTCTATGTGCGCATCATAAACTAGTCTGGAATTGATAATAATTGGTTTTTTTTTGATCAGGAAAAAGTAATATTAATTTATTCGAGAAATTAGAATAATTAGCTTATGCAAGACTATTTTTAAATCATACCCATAAAGTTAAATCGACCACACCAGAGTGGGATAATTAAGGTAAGTATATTGGACCCATTTCAATTTACTCACGCCCAGACCAAACAGATTTAATAACATTAAAAAAAAACCCCGCAGGCTTTCACCAACGGGGTTTTTGTTTTTTATACATTAACAAATCAACTATTTATTTTTAGCCGCTTTTTTCTCTTTTTCAGCAGCAATGACCTCTTCTGCCACTTGTGCAGGGCAAGGCAAGTAGTGTGAAAATTCCATGGAGAACTGTCCGCGCCCCGACGTTATTGTGCGAAGGTGTCCGATATAACCAAACATTTCGGCAAGTGGAACATCTGCTTTAATACGTACGCCGGTGGTACCAGGCTCCTGGTCTTTAATCATTCCGCGGCGACGATTCAAATCGCCAATCACATCACCGACATGATCTTCAGGTGTAAAAACATCCACCTTCATGATTGGCTCGATCAACTGAGGACCCGCTTTTGGCATGGTCTGACGGTAAGCGCCGCGTGCGGCTAATTCAAAAGCTACAGCAGAGGAGTCAACGGCATGATAAGCTCCATCATACAATTCAACGTCTACATCCAGCATCGGGAAACCCGCCAAAGGCCCCTCTTCCATCATTAACCTAAAGCCTTTTTCAATCGCCGGGAAGAATTCTTTTGGAACATTACCGCCCACAACCGTTGAGTTAAAGGTATAGCCTGTTCCAGGTTCGTTCGGCTTAATACGATAGTCGATTTTACCGTATTGGCCCGATCCACCCGATTGCTTTTTGTGAGTGTAGGAATCTTCAACCGGCTGCGTAATAGTCTCGCGATAAGCCACCTGAGGTTTGCCCACCTCCAGCTCAACGCCATAAGTTCGCTTCAATATATCGACTTTAATATCAAGATGGAGCTCGCCCATACCTTTGAGAATGGTATCACCCGACTCTTCATCTGATTCAACACAGAATGAAGGATCTTCAGCGACCATCTTGCCTAACGCAACACCCATTTTTTCTGAGCCGCCTTTATCTTTAGGTTTGACAGCAATCGAAATTACCGGATCGGGGAAGATCATCGGCTCTAGGGTGCAAGGGTTGTTAGGGTCGCAAAGTGTATGCCCAGTTTGTACATTCTTCATACCAACGACGGCGATAATGTCGCCGGCCTGCGCACTTTCTAATTCATTGCGCTCATCGGCATGCATCTCAACCATACGCCCAATACGCTCGGTTTTGCCGGTATAGCTATTGAGTACAGTTACGCCCTTCGCCATTTTTCCCGAGTAAACTCGGATAAAGGTGAGTGCACCGAAGCGATCATCCATGATTTTAAATGCTAATGCGCGAAGCGGCTCTTCAACATCGACGATGGCATGTTCACCCGTCTCGTTACCCTCTTCATCAGTAAGTGGTTGAGGATCAACTTCGGTGGGGTTAGGTAAGTAGTCCACAACCGCATCCAATACCAATTGGATGCCTTTGTTCTTAAAGGCTGAACCGCAATACGTTGGGAAAAAGTCCAAGTTAATGGTGCCTTTGCGGATGCAGCGCTTGATGTCTTCAGTCGAAGGCTCTTCACCTTCCATATACGCCATCATTAAATCGTCATCTTGCTCAACCGCAGTTTCGATTAGCTGCTCGTGATAGGTGTCAACATCATCTACCAATTCAGCCGGTACATCTTTTACTTCATAGTTTTCCGGCTGCCCACTGTCATCCCATACGTAGGCTTTTTTAGTCAGAACATCTACAACACCAACGAAGTCATCTTCGCGACCAATTGGGACGGTCATTACCAGTGGCTTTGCACCAAGCACTTTCTTAATCTGCTCTATAACGCGGAAGAAATCCGCTCCCAAGCGGTCGAGTTTGTTCACAAATATAATACGAGAAACTTCCGACTCGTTTGCATAACGCCAATTTGTTTCGGATTGCGGCTCAACACCACCAGAGCCGCAAAAAACGCCGATACCACCATCGAGAACTTTAAGCGATCGATAAACTTCAACAGTAAAGTCCACGTGCCCCGGAGTGTCGATGATATTGAAACGGTGATCATCCCAGAAGCAGGTCGTTGCAGCGGACTGAATAGTAATACCGCGCTCCTGCTCCTGCTCCATAAAGTCAGTGGTCGCCGCTCCGTCATGCACTTCACCAGTTTTATGAATTTTACCGGTGAGCTTGAGGATACGTTCCGTGGTTGTCGTTTTACCCGCATCAACGTGGGCGAAAATACCAATGTTTCTGTATTTCGATAGATCTGTCATTGCTCTGTTCACTACTCAGGGAAAAATTTGGCGCAAGGGTACAGGATTTTGATGAATTTTGGGAGACTTATTCGAGGCAAAGCGACAATTTGTCCCGTGTGCTTATAAATCGCCTAAAACACGCGGTATCTAGAGCGCTGCCCGAGCTTCATCGGGGGCAAGAGCCCAGTCATGCTAACGGCAAACCTGCGTCAAATTCGGGTCTACCTATATCTTTA
This sequence comes from Marinagarivorans sp., assembly GCA_028281865.1. Lineage (GTDB taxonomy): Bacteria > Pseudomonadota > Gammaproteobacteria > Pseudomonadales > Cellvibrionaceae > JANQJB01. Next base: position 8,703 of record JANQJB010000095.1, on the reverse strand, counting down.
ATTTACAGCGATTCACAGCAGGTTCAGCTGGATGTGTTAAATTTGTAGGATCGCAGGCTATTTGTTGGGTTTAAGCCACCTATGTTTACGTATTGGGGTTTAGGTATTGGGGCCTCGGTATTTAAGCTCGTTGATTAAACCACTTCATTTGGCTTTTATCAGCTTCATTTTCCCTGGGAACACTGCATGATGCGCTCAGCTCTTTCATTTTTAATCGTCATACTGATGTCCATTTCACTAATGTGTTGCTCTAGCCGAACAATTGTCAAAAGCGACTTGAGCATTAAAGGCGCACCCTCTTGGGTAAACGAGGGCAATCAAGCCTTAAAAGACGGTAATCGACGCTTTTTTCGCGGCGTGGGGCAAGCACCTAATATGAATGACTTTTCGCTGCAAACCTCAACAGCGGACAACCGAGCACGTGCAGAAGTCGCGCAAATTTTTTCGTCGTTTATGGACATTGCTAATCACGACTATAGCGCAACCACGAAGGACGACATGGCTTTGACCAACGAGCAAATTGTCTCTCGAACCATCCAAAATTTGACCAAACTCAACTTGTCCGGTGTGCAGATCATCGCGCGCTGGAAAAACCCAAAAACCGGCGACATATACAGCTTAGCTGAACTCGACTTGAAGCAGTTTAAAACAGTAAGTCAAACTACTAAAACCATGGACGCAAATATACAAAAATACCTCAACAATAACGCCCAGTCGATTTTTGACACAATGATAAAAGGAAAATAAATATGCAAACAAAGGTTCTAGTAACAGCGTTTATACTCCTTATTCAACTTTGGCTGATTTCCTGTGGTTCGCAGCCTCACAAAGTTGAACGCATAGCCGTTGACGAGGTAAACGACCTTAGCGGCAGATGGAACGATACGGACTCGCGCCTTGTTTCAGAAGAGATGGTAAGAGATATGTTAAACCGGGCTTGGCTAAATAAGCACGTCCAAAGTACCGGCAATATGCCCACCGTAATCGTCGGTTCTATACACAACTTAAGTCATGAACATATCAATGTATTAACTTTTATCAACGATATCGAGCGAGAAATTATCAATTCTGGCGAAGTTAATTTTGTCGCCGACGCAAAAGAAAGACTGCAAATTCGTGAAGAACGTCGCGATCAGGACCTAAATGCTTCGGCTGCAACACGCAAAGCGATGGGCCAAGAACTGGGTGCGGATTATATTTTGGTTGGATCAATCAATACGATTGTTGATCAACTCGATAAAACTCATGTTGTTTACTATCAAACAGATTTAAAGCTCCTAAGCTTAACTGATAATCGAACTGCCTGGATTGGTCAGAAAAAAATTAAAAAGTTGATTGAGGGTCGCTTACACTATTAACACTTAAGCTATTAGTTAAGGCATTCATTCAAATATTCTTCGCCGTTTTAACGGATTTAATTATGCGTAACTCGATTATAAAATTATTTGTTTTATCGACTCTGTGCTCAGTATTTTTATTCGCCTGTGGAAGCGTACCCCCAAAAGACGGTAAAGAGAGCACGCCGAGCTGGATACTCGGTCAAAGTGCTGAATTTCCCAGCGCTCGTTTTATCACCGGCGTGGGGCAAGGCGATAGCCTAAGCGATGCGAAAGAGCGCGCCAGAGCAGAAATCGCTAAAGTTTTCGAAATCAGCATCGAATCTAATAGTATTGATAGCTCTAGCTTCTCCCGCACCTCCGGCACCGAAGCAGAAAACCGACACAACAGCTCGTCAGTCGAGCGAAATATTAAATCTCATACAAATCAAATTATTCAAGGGATCGAGATTTCGGAAAGCTGGTTTGATAAAACAAGTTCAACCTATTATTCCCTTGCCAATTTAAAACGCAGCAAAGCACAGCTCTCGATACGAAATAGAATCAACGAGCTGGACTCGGCGACATTTGAAACAATTAGCACGTCGCAAAAAGCGGACTTAACTATTCAGCAAATTCGTCTGCTCAGCCGCGCCATCGATCTGCAGTATCAAAGACACAATTTAAATAAACAGTTAGCTGTAATTTCGCTAACAGGCGAAAATATTCCGAGCAAGTGGACATTGGAGCAACTGATCGCAAAACGTTCGGAGTTGCTCGGATCGATAGAGGTGGCCGTATATTTTGACAACAATCCTCGTCTTCAAAACGCGCTGAAATCAACCCTCGCTAATCACGGCATGAACGTCTACGATAGCGCCGAATACTTAATCGATGCTAGTATGCACCGGGAAAAAATAGAGCCGCAACAAGGGTGGTATTATTCGTATTCGAGCTTAGCTATTACGATAAAAAAATGGGGTAAAGTTTTAGGCGGCCAGCAATGGTCATTTAAAAGTTCAGCCACAGATAAAAACCTGCTGAAAGCGCGAGAATTTGAAGAAGCTGAGAAAATCTTAAATAAACAACTTATTCCTGTTCTGTTCGAAAAAATAGCTAATTGATTGACACCGGATACAGCTAAAATTCATAATCCGTAAATTCTTCTAAATTCCCGATATTTGATGCCAAATTTATTTTCGAACCAATTGTCTACTCCTGTGTTATCTGGTTCTATCAGCGCACAACGCATAATACTCTCCTCTAACTGGAAGGTTTCATACGAGTTTGACTTGCAATATCTAGTCTGCCATTCGCGTTCAATGTTGTAATAAAACTGATCTAACTTGGAAGCAAAGCGCCGTTGAAAGATCCTTTCCAAATTCATCGATGTATGTTTTTTAGGTTTTAATCCACTGGGTTTATGTCGCTCGCTATGCCCGACTGAATGATGTTCCTCTTCAAATCCAATATTCTGAACTAATTGGTTGCCGTGCAGCAACGTTGAAAAATTAAAATTCGATACTATTTTTTCGTATTTCTTCTGTACGGTATAATAATGAACTTTATCTTCAACGATTGTTTCGGTTTTATAGTCAGCAGTGCCCTTTTGCCCCGACTCTTCGATTCTTTTTATTTGGTAATCCTTACTTTGTTTATCTTCGCGAATTGTTCTTCTATAGTTTAATCGCCCTTCAATATCCACAACCAAAGTACGCCCCGCACTGGAATACCAAATACTTTTTTGAAAGCGATTTTGAAAATCTGACAGATGATTGTCAAATAAATATGACTTTTCACGTGATTGCCGGCCTTCATAACGAACTCTATTCGAAAACCTCACTTGTTTGAAACGGTCCTTATCAATTTTATCAAGCTTAAAATTGACGCTATCACCCCAATAAGTGCAATAGCTTTTAGCTAAACGATAGAACTCAAAGCTTTGTGACTTTAAGCTCTGTTTTAGGCTCTGACAGTTCCTAAGTGCAGTCGGTGTCAATTTTTGTTTGTAGCCATCAACCTGCTTATTCAAGCTGCTGGCAGTCAAAAGATTTTTAAGCGAGTATGCAAACCATAAAAACCTATCTACATTTCCCAAACTGTAAATATTTTTGAGTTGCTCTTCTAGCCAAGGCCTCGCATAATTAAATTCTTCCTTTAGTGTGTATGCTACCGCCCCTTTTGCAGTAAGGCCCCAAGCCTTTTGGCTTTGATACACCTCTTCTAATTTTAAAGCAGCTTCATATTGATTATTCGCTAATCTCAGCATGCGCACATCAATTAGGTTTTGATCAATTATTTTATACCTCGCCCGCTCCAAACCTAATCGAGCGTCTATATCGTCGGGATTTTTTTTCAATGCTTGTAGATAGTAATCGGCAGCTTCTTTAAATAAGCCTGATTCAAAAGACTTGTCGCCCTTATTCTTTAGGCTTGTGCACGAAGAAAGTAGGATCGTGAGCATTACTAGCAATAATTTGAGTGCAAAATCGGGCATATCGATTTGATTCCTAATAGAGTCCTATGGAGCAACAATCAAAATATAACATAGGCTATTAACGACTGCTTAATTCGTTAATCTTGCTCTAAAATAAGGGAGAATTTGACTAAATTTTATGCGCGGAATCGCGAACTGAATTCTATCCAGTTAATTTGTAATGCGGAGTTAACTCATTTCGTGGCAATTGCAATGAAGAGAAATTCGTGGGGATTAGGTAACCCGAGCGAATTATTCACTCGGGTCAATATTTAGATATTATAAATCGAAGGATTTGCCTAGACTAAAAACTATGCTTTCGTTGCCTTGCTGATCATCGTCAAAATCGAGTTCTTTACTGCTGACAATAAGCGCAATACCAGTATCAAAACCACCAATTTCCGTGCCATAACCAACTTCAATGTACTCACCGGAAAAGTCGTCGTCGGCTCCGTTAGAACTCTCGTCAAAATCCACCATTCCCAGAGTGCCATAAAAACCGTTGTTTTCGACCGTAACACCAACAAACATATAGTCTTGCTCAGCAATTTCTAGATCGTCGTCATCGTCGTGCGTACCAAGGCTAACTTCAAGAGAGAAAATACCGAACCCTGCGCCTAGATTAATTTCGTTGTAAGCTGAATCGAACGATTTTCCGGTGTATTGATAAGTTGTAACACCCACGCTCCATGAAACACCGTCCCCAACTTCGCCGCCATATCCCGCGTAAAAATCCACCTCTAAACCCGCATCGTCACTATTGCCAACGTCCGCGAGCCAAGTTCCTGCGTAAAAGCCACCGGATTCATAGTCTATTCCGGCTGAAGCGCTTGCTGAATCAGTTTGCTGAAAGCCGCGAAAATAATATTGTGAGACCACACCGATATTTCCGCTAAGTTCTGCCGAGGCACCATTGACCCAAAATCCACCCAAAATAGCCGAAGCTAAAACCCCTAATTTAGATAATTTCATGTTGCACACCTAGTAGTTCATTTTTGGTAAGCCTTTATTAGCAAAGCTTATACCAGGGCATTTACACCTTATTTTGATTAGGATTTAATCGATCAAGATGAAATTGACTACTTTTAGGGATTTTAAGCGCACCAAAATATTCTTAATGTACACTATTGGTGCAAAATTAAAAAAATTGGCTTTTCTAATACTAGAACAGAGGATAATGAATCAAGCTCTAAGTTGGGGCAGCAGGCCCGAGTCAGCGCCAAACTTGTCGGTCGGTACTCCCAGTGCCGTGGCAACTTCTGCATGAATTTGGCCGACACGCACTTGGTCGTTAAATTGGTAGTAACGACCTGACTGAAAGTGATTATTGTAGTTTCCGGCAATCACGACACGGCGATTATTTGCGGCGTGGCTGCGGTAATAGCCCACATCAGAACCCCAAACAATAACTGTTGAGTCAAGCAGAGTGCCGTTTCCGTGGGGAATAGCATCGAGTTTGCCGAAAAAGTCTGCAACGCGCTCGGAATACCAACGGTATATTTTTCTTAGCCCCTCGTCTGCCCTGGCTTGATTCACAGAAGCATTGACCGGCCCACTCAAATCGGCGTGAGTCAAAGAATGATGATTATCCCTAATCCCGGTCAGCGCTTGCCAATTAATAGAGCTCGCTCCACCGCGACTCCACATCATGGATGCCACCTGAATGCGACCACACGCTAAAGCTGACGCGATTAAAGTGCCCATTTTATCGCCATTTATTCCATGAGTTACATAACTGTTGCCGGTGTTATTCGTCCCAACATTAGGCTTGTCATCACACTCAAAATTTGATGATGGAGCCTCATCTAAACTTTGTTCCAGCTCTCGGATAGCGGTTAAATGATGATCTAATTGCGCTTTATGCTCAGCACCTAAGGCCCTGTTCAGATCACCGATATCCTCCTGCCAAGCATCTAAAATACTCAAGCGTTGCAGCCTTAAAAGCTCAGCCGCTGCATTACTTTGCGAGTTTCCTCCGCCAGGCGCTGCGCCTGCAAATACCGAATCAAAAACCGATTTGACATTATTCTGCTGAGCTTGAGGAGAACCGTCTTGACGGAAAGTAATCCAGCCCTGAGTTACATTGATGGCATTAGAACCGACTGCAATTCTTTTTGCGCCAAGCGCATCAGCAAGATATGTATCAATCGAGGGACCTTGAGCTTTTTTAAACTTTTTGTCCGCTCCAAGTGGACTACCGGCAGTAAACATACCGAGCGCACCTTTCGCGTGATTTCCATGACTTGAATTCACGCCAGTAGTAACGATTATTTTGTTTTTATAAGGTGTTAGAGGTTCAGATATTTCAGTAAATGAAAATGCATTGCTCGTTCCAATAGGCAGCCACTCATCCATTTGTCCAAGCGGCGTAAATAAACTGATAAAACGCGGCTTACTGGCAAGGTTTTGCGCGCGCACAACTCTAACCCAAGGAGCAGCTAGCAGCATTAAACCGACGGGCGCGCCAGAAATAAAACGACGACGAGTCGCTTTTAGAACATTACATCGAGAGCTTTTGTGTTGGCTGTTTAACATTACCGTGCCCCTAATTAACGCCCGCTCGGTTGAGCTGTTTTGCGAAATGTTTCGGTTGTTACAAGGGAGGTGAAGATCTCACTCACACTCTCTGCTTTGCCATTAAAATTAGCCGCGTATTGGTCAATAGAGCAAGATTCTTGTGCTTCTTCCAACCTCCCCATTGCATATCGCAACACATGCTTGCCAATACATGTTCGTACCTCCGGCATGTCAGCCAATTGCGGCATGAGATCTTTTACATTGCTGAAACTAATTTGTACCCCATGTATCTCCGCAGTACCTGTCGTATCGACGGGTTTACCTTTTTGCATTGTTTGAAAACGACCGCCGGCATCAAAATTACCAAAAGCAAAACCTAAAGGGTCCATAGCTCTGTGACAAAGAGCGCACTCTTCTCTTTCGTTATGAATTTTCATTGCTTCTCGGTCGGGAAGGCTGCCGTCAACCATCGGAAACTCATCCACGACCTCCTGAGGAGGATCAGGTACTGGGTCGCAGACAAAGTGTTCCAACATATAACCGCCTCTAAGCGATGGCGTGGCAAAACCTGTTGTCGCATGGGCAGCAAGAACTGCAGGATGACTAAATATTCCAGCACGGTTTTCTTCACTAAAATCGTAAGTGTTTGGGCCAACTTTTGACGCTACTTCCACTCCCCAAATTGCAGCAAGTTCATCGCCAACAATAAATTCTGAACTTGTTAATAATTGAGTCAGATCGACAGTATCATCTTCGATAGCCCGCAAAATAGTTTGCTTTAATGACTCAACAAGAAGTTCGCTGACTCTCTCAGCGTTACTTTCATCGCCAAAACGTTTTAAACCGTCGTTGACATAAACTTTTTTAACCCCTAACCATTGAAGAAAAAAATCAGCTATACGGGCTTTGCCATCTTCAGTTGCTACCAAGCGTTGCGCCTGAGAGTAAATTTGCGCCTTAGTATTAAGCTCGCCGTTTTTTGCTGCCAAAAACAAAGTGTCATCTGGCATATCACCGGTTAGAAAATATGAAAGTCTGCTCGCTATTTCATATTCACTTAAATATCTAGAACTACCGGTATTAGTCGTTACTGTTTGAGCATCAACATGATAAATAAAGTACGGAGAACCAAACAGTCCCGTTAGCATCCACTGTAAACCAGCTTCGTTGTCTTGCTCTTTTTTCCCCGCTTCATAAAGAGCCAAATAACGTTCTGTTTGTTCATTACTTAACGGGCGCCGAAAAGCTTTTAAACCAAAACTATTAATAAAATCTTTCACATCTTCTGAATTAAGAGACACAGGATTTTGAAGCTGGGGTAAACGTCCAATAGCTAATTTTGCCAAATCATTTGCAACTGAAAGTTGGGCAATTACCTCAGCACTATCACCGACGGCACTTCCGCCAACAAACGTAGAAAGTTGACTGGTCCCAATAAATTGCTGATCAACAGCTGCCCCATCACCAAGCAATGAGTCCAGTGTCGCGTTGTATTCTGCCTGAGATAACCTTCGAAGCAACGGCGCACCAATGCCTTCGTCATTGCATTCAACGGGTAATGCAACGCCACTTGAGCTAGCTGATGAACTGCTTGAGGAAGTACCAGTATTTACTTTTTCGCTACCTGTACACGCCACGAGAAAGAGCAGCAATAATGTAAAACTGACTATTTTACCTATACTCATAGCCCTTCCTTTTTAATAGGGAGTTGTCTTATTTATCGAGATACGACTAGGACTTAAATACTCGTGTTCGTTATTTTTATTCTTATGACTTAATTTCTTCACTGTCATACACACGATAACAAAATGACTAATATCCTAATATGAGCTAGTTCAAAGGATGGTAACAGAAAAAAGTATTAACTCACTTGAAGCAAAAAAGCTTATAGAAAAGTGCTTAGTATTTAGAGCTGGTTGCGAATGACGTGCATGGATTTACCGGCCGGCGCTCCGGGAATGCCCGCGAGCGCAGGAAGCGCTGGAGCGGCCACGCATTTGGTAGAGTGAGGTTTTGTGGGTGTTAATAAAAAGAAAGGGCCAGCCCGTTTGGGTTGGGGTTTTGTTTTCACTGAAGCTTTGTATCGAGAGGTGATGAGCGGAGTCGGTTGGCTTCCCTGCCGCAACATCATTTCATTCGATTAAGCCCCTGTCTCGCCATCCTTGGCGAGCCGCCAACAGACGCGCGACGCATGCGTCGCAATCGCGCCTGTTGGCCCTACTTGACGCAAATGGATTTGCTAATGCTGCGGTGGCATGGATGCCAAGGAGCAGCCTCACGCATTCGGTAGTGTGAGGTTTCGTGGGTGTTAATAAAAAGAAAGGGCCAACCCGTTGGGGTTGGCCCTTTCTTTTTATTAAAAGTCCGACAATGACCTACTCTCACATGGGAAAC
>JANQJB010000090.1 GCA_028281865.1 Marinagarivorans sp. | reverse complement strand
TGTTAAGGAAAAATATTCAAGTCGTGCTTGCCCGTTTAACAGTTTATATTGGCATTTTATGATCAGGCATCGCCAAAAGCTGGCGAACAATCCTCGTATCGGAATGGTTTATCGAAGTTGGGATAAACAAGCTGAAGAAAACAAAACTGCAACATTGGAGCGCGCTAGTTGGTGTTTAGATAACTTAAACGAGCTTTGAATATATTATTTGCGCCGACTTCTTCTCCCCTTGCTCCTTTCCAGCTACCCCGTTTCCAATTAAATCATCTGCCAGGCAAGTGAGCCAAAACATCCAGGTTAAACAAAACCTTGCATAAGCAATAAAACCAAGTGTAGAAAAAAACGTATCAATAAAGATATACAAGCGCTTTTATTCATTAAAGTTATTGTAAACATAGTTTATGTTCTTGCGGATGATAAATTACCAAAAACACAACAGACAATGGAAAAATGCCTAATTTAAATATCGCAATAATCGGCGCTTCAGGCGGGATTGGCAGCGCACTTGTAAAATTACTGTCAAACGAACCCAATCATATCATCCATGCGTTCTCTCGCTCGTACATAAAGAATGACTCTAAGAACGTGCATGTTGGAAAAATCGATTTTAATGACGAGTCATCAATCAGCGCTGCAGCGGAACGAGCAACCCAACATTTCCCACTCGATTTAGTTATCGTCGCAAGCGGTGTGCTCCACGATACTGGTATGATGCCAGAAAAGTCTCTGCGTGATTTGTCCGCAACTAATTTTGAACAAAACTTCTTCGCTAATACGATTATTCCAGCATTGGTTGCTAAGCACTTCTTACCGAAGATGCAGCGCAATCAGCGTGCGGTGTTTGCCGCCCTCTCGGCGCGAGTCGGCAGTATTTCGGACAATCGACTCGGCGGTTGGTACGCTTACCGTGCATCCAAAGCCGCTCTAAATATGGTAATTAAAACGACGAGTATCGAAATTGCTCGGCGGCAAAAACAAATAATCGTTGTCGGTTTACATCCAGGGACCGTGGCGACAAAATTATCAGAGCCGTTTCAAAAGCGAGTTCCACCAGAAAAGCTATTTACTGCCGACATTGCTGCAAAACAACTCATCAATGTATTGGACAAACTAAATACCGACGACAGTGGAAAAGTTTTTGCTTGGGACGGCAGTGAAGTGCCCTACTGATGTTTCTTCCTTTTTATATGCTCTATCTTTTTTAGGATATCGTCGGCATCTTTACTTAATTCAGAATACCGACGAATATCACCCGAACGCTGTGCCTCCATCGCTTCTTGTAACAAGGCACGATAACGTTTATCCAATTTTTTTGATGAATTTCTACCTAAAAACCCTATCATACTTAAGGCCTCCAAATTTGCATTTGTTAACTCCAATTTACTACGCTTGAACGCCTTGAGCAGATCATTCGGCCAGAGCATCATTCTTACAAAGATAGCTGTCTTTCTTGAAAACAACTATCCTCCGTGAAAACAACCGCCGCCCTTAAAAATAACCATCTAACTTACAATGAGAACTTTCTACCTTACTAACTATACTGTATATTATTACAGTATCACTTTTGAGGTAGAGCTAATGAATTTACAACGTAAACTCTCAATTTTGGCAGATGCAGCAAAATACGATGCGTCCTGTGCTAGCAGCGGTTCGATAAAACGTGATTCGCGCGGTGGTACTGGGGTCGGCTCTACTACAAGTGGCATGGGTATTTGCCATAGCTATGCGCCGGACGGCCGCTGTATCTCATTGCTTAAAATTTTGCTTACTAATTTTTGCATTTTCGACTGCAGCTACTGCATTAACCGTGCTTCAAGCCAGGTCCAACGAGCGCGTTTTTCGGTTGAGGAAGTCGTTGACCTGACATTGAACTTTTATAAACGCAATTATATTGAGGGACTATTTTTGAGTTCCGGCATTATTCAGTCGTCGGACTACACCATGGAGCAACTTGTCAATATAGCGCGGACATTGCGGAAAACACATGATTTTCGTGGGTATATCCATTTAAAAACTATTCCTGACGCAAGTGAAGATTTAATTCGGCAAGCGGGCTTGTATGCAGATCGTTTAAGTATCAATATCGAGCTGCCTTCAAAGCAATCACTAAAGCGTTACGCTCCGGAAAAAAATATAGGCTCAATTCACCATTCGATGCAGGAGTTGCGCGAGCATATTGATGAGTCTAAAGAGAATCGGAAGCAGCGAAAAAAAGTCGTTTCGGCACCAAACAGGAAAAAGACTAAAACTTCGCGGTTTGTTTTCTCGCCCGCAGGACAAAGTACGCAGATGATTATCGGTGCAGACGAGTCATCCGACAATAAGATTTTAACCTTATCTAATTATTTATACGGTAAATATCAAATGCGTCGTGTGTACTATTCGGCTTTTAGTCCAATACCGGACACGGCAACTAATCTCCCAGCAAAAGCACCACCGCTTGTGCGTGAGCATCGGCTCTATCAAGCAGATTGGTTGCTTAGGTTTTACGGTTTTTCAGTTGAAGAAATCAGTAATACCCATAATGGAGATACCGGTATGTTGGATCTCGATATTGACCCTAAGCTTGCATGGGCGCTGCATAACCTAGATTTTTTCCCAATCAATGTAAATCGTGCGACACGAGAAATGCTGCTGCGTGTACCGGGTATTGGCGCCATAGTGGCAAGCCGCATAATTCATTCACGCCAGTTTCACAACTTGCGTTTTAGCGATTTAAAAAAATGTGGAGTCTCGATTAAAAAAGTTGCGCCTTTTATTGAGGCCTTAGGTCGATCACCAAACTCGGTGCCTTTAGAAAGTAACGGATTAAGAAACTACTTTAAAGCAAGCACATCTACACAACTGTGTTTGTTTGATTAGGGTTTGCTAGGAGATTGTTATGCATTACGTCACGATTAATGATTTTAACCATTGGAGAATACAAGCACGTGAGCTTTTACGACGGCGCATATCACCTGCAGATATTACCTGGCAAGCAGAAAAACAAACGTCACTGATGCTCGACAGCGGTGAAGATTTTTTATCACTCGCAATATCTTATCCCAACCCGGCTGTACCCCGCGATTTTTTTTATCTCGCTAAAAATGTCTCTTGCTACCGTGATGAAAGCCGTTGGCCGTTGCTTTATAGCATGGCCTGGCGTTTAGTATTTGAAGACCGTAACTTACTTGATTTCAAAACAGATGAACAAGTTTCTCGCCTCTTATCTATGCAGAAAGCTGTCGGACGAGATATACACAAAATGGAAGCCTTTGTTAGGTTTCGTAAAATTGATAAGCCGTTTGACTGGCATAAAAATGATGAGCCTGAAAAATTGACGCAAAACGAGGAGTATTTTGTGTCTTGGTTTGAACCTCAGCATCTTATTTTGCCCTCTATTTCTCCATTTTTTGTGAAGCGATTTAACAATATGCATTGGTCTATATTAACCCCAGACCTCTGCGCACACTGGAATGGAAAACAGCTCACGTTTACGGAAGGTGAGTCTCGCTCACCAACTGCCAAAGATGATCTGGAAAATATGTGGCGGGTGTACTACGCCAATATTTTTAATCCTGCTCGATTAAAATTGAAAGCAATGCAATCCGAAATGCCGAAAAAATATTGGGTGAATCTCCCTGAAGCCACGCTTATTAATGAGCTTACACGTAGCGCAGGGAAGAAAGTGGATAATATGCTGACAAATTCAATTGATAAATAAAAACGTCATTTGAATCTGTATCTAGCGAATACCTTGTTTACGCAGACGCGGATATCGCTTCAGTCGCCTGCACACGCAATTGATGCTCAAGCCCCGGAGGCAGATCCAGTGCCTTAGACAAATTACTGAGATGCGCATATTCACCCTCATGGTCCAAATCAATCACCAAGCAAGAGGCTAAATATACTTCCGCTTTTTGTTCTATCGTCTCGAGGTTAACAACGATATCATTTATCGATATCGGCTTAATAAACAGCTCTAACAAATCACTTCTAGCGGTTTTATCGAGATTCATATTGTCGATTGCTTGTGATATTTTTCCCTGCTCTTCTGCATCAATATTACCATCTGCACGAGCCGAAGCGATCATCGCTTTTACAAGAGCCAAATGAAAATGATTAGATGTTTCTATATTGTTAATGTGAGCCAAAGCTTCGTTCTCGTAATTCGCCACGCTTGGAATACTTTGCGGCGTATAGCGACTCTCTCCCACGGCCATTTGCGTTTGAGGCTGCGAATTGTTTTGCTGCCAATTTTTATACGCTTTAAAGGCTAAGCCTCCGAGTACTGCCGCACCGCCGTACTTAGCCGCTTTTGTCGCAGTTTTGCGAGCAGTTTTACTTCCAATTAACGTCGCCACAAGACCGCCAGCCAGCGCGCCTCCGGCTAGACCTCCTGGAATCTTACTGCCGATGCCGTTTAACGCACTTCCCGCTGAACCAGCGGCATTTTTTAATGCGCCAGATGAACCAGTCAAGTCATTAAGAATATTCGAGAAATTCATATCATTA
>JANQJB010000103.1 GCA_028281865.1 Marinagarivorans sp. | reverse complement strand
AGGACAAGGTATAACCGTACGCGGTTTTGGGCCACAATTTAACGTCGTGCGTTTCAACAAAAGACAAATGGCTACCACTACCGGTGATCGCGCATTTGATTTCCAGGCAATTCCCGCGGAGCTACTAATAGCTGCCGAAATTGAAAAAACGCCCAACGCCTCGACTCCAGATGGCGGTATCGGCGGTACCGTCAATATGCGCTCGATTCGTCCTTTAAATAGCCCAGGGTTCATTGCCGGTATATCGGCGAAAGCTCGCTACGAGGAATTGGGCGGAGAAACAGCGCCGGTGATTTCAGCGCTTGTAAGTAATTCCTTCCTCGATGATACCTTCGGCGTTGCCCTCGGCCTGCAAAGCAACCAGCTAGACACCCGTCGTGACTATGGCCGAAATTTCAACTGGGGCGTGGCAAACAACCCATTTTACGACGCTGACGCGGGCCCCAATGCCGGCCCGGAAGTTACCAAAGAGCGCGTCCGCCGAGCCACGCGGGCAATTTATGGTCTCCAGCAAGAAACACGCGACCGTCTCGCCGGAAACCTTACACTGCAATATCAGCCAAACGAAAAACTTGAAGTCACTGTCGACGCTATGCTGATTGACTTCGACAATTTCGTGGATGAAACGTGGTTACTTAACGCGTTACAAATCGGTTTTAGAGGCAATAATGTTATTCAAGATGGTTGGCAAGTCAATGAAAACGGGACAGTGACTCAGTATACTACATTGAGTCAACCTTCCGATGGTGTGCTGCGCCAGGAAGGCGACAAATCCTCCACTAATTTATTGGGCTTAAATTTTAAATACACGCCCACCGATCAACTCTCAATTGAGCTAGATCTTTCCAGTTCAAACGCTCAAACTGACGTTGGCGGCTTTCAGTTTGGCCCAGGCACCAACGACAACCAACCGGACAACGGAACATCCAACCCTCCAGAGCTAGAGACCAACGAGGTTAAATGGAACATTGGCACTGTTGCTGGTCTTACGACTTCTTTTGACTTAACTGACCGCAGTCTGTATCGAGCACATTTCTCAGAAACTCGCAACCGTGAGCTAGAAGACACCATTAACGAAATGCAATTGGATATCGATTATCAATTTGAAGACTCAAATGTCTTTTCAGGTATCGAAGCAGGCTTATCCTATATGGATAGGGAATTTACCGATTTTAATTTCAAGAGCGATGGCGCAGTACCCATTATTGACGGCTCTCCGCTAGCGGACTCCGGTCGTGATGACCTAATCGGTCGTCGCCTAGATTTGCCCGATGAACTATTTAGAGTTGTTAGTTATCCCGATTTATTAGACGACCTTAACATAGACTTTCCACGTTCATGGGCAGTCGTTGCTGACTTTAACACTTACTGTCAAGAACTGAGGCGGCTCACGGGCAACGAAGAAGCGTGTGTAAACTTGAAGGAGGAAAACCAAGGCGATGTCGTTACCGAGGAAAACCTTGCAGCTTACATACAATTAAATATTGACACTCAATTGGGCGATACCCCAGTCAGAGGTAATGTTGGCTTGCGTTATGTTTCAACGGAAACCACCGGCAACGGATTTAACAGTATCCTCGAAAGAATCGAAGCTGCAGATACTACACCAGGCGGCGCTACAGGTTTAAGGTACACTTACACGAATGACGCCGAAGGCAATCGCATCGTCCAAGAAACATTTGAAACTAACGACTACGACAAAATTTTACCCAGCCTTAACCTCTCTTTTAATCTCAATGAAGATGTCATATTGCGCTACGCCATGTCGCAAACGATCACCAGACCTGACCCCGGCGACATCGGCACCTCAGAAAGTTTTGGCGGTAATTTCGAAGAGCTTAATTTAAGAGCCGGCAACCCATTCTTAAAACCGTTTCTAACCGACAATTTTGACTTAGCGCTGGAGTGGTATGGCGAGCAAAACGCTGTTTCGTTTAGTTTATTTCAGAGGAACTTAACAGACTTTATCGCTGTTGTTACCGAAAGAGTAGACAGCGGCTTCCAATTTGAGCGGATAGACCCTGTTACCATGGAAGTCGTCAGCAGCGAAGACATCGTTTACAACGATATACGCCGGCGAAATCGCCCCGGCGGTAAGTTAAACGGCTTTGAATTTGCATTCACCCATAACTTCACCTATCTACCTGGCCTACTACAAAACGTGGGTACGCAGGTGAACTATACGCATCTCGATAGCCGCGATAGGCTCGCTAACACAGAGTTTTCTGTTGACGACCCAGAAAACGTTATTTTTCCTGATAACGGCATCGAAGGGTTCGCACCAGATTCTTACAACGTTATCGCTTTTTACGAAGATGAAATAGTTCAATTCAGATTAGCCTATAACTTCCGTGACGACTTTTTGCGTAATCGTTTTGGCCCTGGCGGGCTACCCCAGCATGTAGAAAAACAAGGAATTTTCGATGCAAGTTTTGCTTACTCAATCACTGAACAGTTGAAACTAACTTTTGAAGGTGTGAACTTAACTAACGAACCATTGATCCGATATGCGGATAGAAGAGAACGTGTTAACCAAATTGAATACACCGGCACGCGCTACAACCTCGGCGTTCGCTATACGTTCTAAATAATGGTTTATGAACCCCATTAAGCACATAAACTGTGCTTATGTGCCTGTTAGCCCTTCGCTTAGCGAAGGGCTTTTTTTTACTTCTCATTCACCGTTAACGACAATCGCCCAGTGCTATTTTCGGAAATAACACCGTCGAGAAAATAATTAAACGCCACAGCCATTCTCACATGTTCGCTTTCATTTTTCGATACGCGATGAAAAATATGACTGGGGAAAATAATAACGTCATTGGTTTGCGGCGATGCCGTCCAAAACGGACTATTAAAGACGTTATACTCAACCGGGTCGGGCCTGACGGTAGGCGTTGAATAAGTATTCTGACCCTCAGTCATATAGAGCGTAAAGTCACCCGCATTTGGTACCGACTGCAAATAAAACACGCCGGAGAACATTGAATTAATATGCACGTGCTGATTCGTGATAGAACCCGGCGCCCCTACTACCATCCAGGAGTCAACTAAACGTATGCGACAACTTTCAGGGAGCCGTAGCACGCCATAAACATAATTTTTCATCGCTTGATCGGAAACCTCGCGCAGCGGCGCAAAGCGTTCTTCCAACAAAATATTCGGGCGTACGCTATTGAGCGTATTAGTATGAAATTCGTTGACATAAAACTCCTCGTCGTCAGCACCTTCCAACTCGCTTAGATCAACTTCAAAATCCTTCACATTTGCATAATAAATTGGACATGAAAATGCAGGGATAACCGTCTCCTCTGCGAAAGCAATTTTACTCATCGATACCCCCAAACTATCGGCATTTTTGGATGTAAATTATTCTCAAAGATTTTGATTATCCTAACATTTTTCCCGCCGTTAACGAGCCTTGGCATGTCGAAAATGTGTCACCTTCGGCTCGCCTTACCTCAATAAGCCTCGAAAATCTTTTCACCACAGTGCTTGCAATCCACGGATTACAGGTGTAATCTTTAATTGAACTTACAAATGTAATCCAATGTCAGAGCGAAGAAGTGAAAATATGTGGCGCGAGCCTCTTCCCAAACAGGGAGTAGTCGTTGCCGCGATAGGCTTCGCTTTTTTCACAGCTATAACACCAACCAATCGGAGACCCTTATGGCAACCGAATTACAACTTTCAGACACAGAATGGGAACTGATGAAAGTCCTCTGGGACTGCGCACCAGCATCCGTTAATCAAATCGCCGAACGCACAAAATCGACAATGGAGTGGCACCCCAAAACAGTTAGAACGATGCTGATTCGCTTGCATAAAAAGGGCATTGTTGAACATGTGCTTATCGACAATATTCAACACTATCAGCCGCTTTACTCTCGCGAAGAATGTTCGCAACACGCCGCTGAATCTTTTCTAGACCGAGTATTTGACGGCGCGCTTACCCCTATGGTTGCCCACTTTACAAAACGGCGTCACCTCACCGCTGAAGAGCGCGACGCGTTAGAACGGCTCTTGGAAGTACCCCCCCAAGAGAATAAGGAGTAATTTTCATATGGATATGACTTTTTTCCCCAACTCAATTTTACTGTTTGTTGAATGGCTTGCGATCGCCTCGCTAAAAAGCATCCCACTGATAGTATTGATTCTTCTTCTGCGCAAGCCTATGCAAAAATTATTAACCGCTTCGACGCGCCATTTATTATGGTATTCGGTTTTGCTCAGCTTGACCTTACCTGTTGGCTGGCATCTGCATATCACATTCCCCAACCTTGATGCACAAATCCCAATAAGTTCTGCGATAAATAATAATGTGTCAGAGGCACCCACCCTAGATATCACGGGAGCTACTATAGAAGATAAACAATTTTTTGCATTTGATTCTGGCGAGAGCACATCCAGTACATTTAAGCCAGAAACTTCTATCGAAAATAGTGGTGTTATCGTTGAAGAAAAAAGTACAAAAAACGCTATCGATGTTTATAGCCTTAAAAAAATATTTGTCACCATTTGGCTAGCCGGCATTACTTTGATTACGCTGTTAATGGTAGCGGGATCACTACGCTACTATCAAATTAAACGTACCGCGAACCGAGTTTCTGATGCCACTGAAAAATTGTTTCAGTCGCGCATTAAACAATTAAACATCGTTAAACGGGTGAGCCTGTTACAATCCTCAAAAATCGATTCTCCCATTGTACTCGGCTGGTTTAAACCGTGCGTACTAATCCCTAACGACTTGGAAGAACAATTATGCGCAAGCGAACTCAACTACATACTATTGCACGAACTGGGGCACATTAAACGTCACGACATCCTATTTAATTGGGCAGTGTCGATCGTGCAGATTTTACATTGGTTTAACCCTATCGTCTGGCTTGCGGGCAAAGTCATGCGACGCGATATGGAGGCGGCTTGCGACGCATTAGTACTAAAAGAATTGCCACAAAATCGTCGACTCGATTACGGGGCAACGCTGATACGCCTGACCGATTTTCTACATTTTTCCAAGCCCTCGCTTGCCACAGTCGGCATTCTCGAAAATCATAAAGAACTAGTCGAGCGACTTAAATTAATTAAACAGTTCCGGGTGATTAACCTAAAAATTGCCAGTTTATTCGCGGCATTATTATTAGGTACGACATTTTTGGCAGTGGCGCAACCAGCCTCAAAAAAAACCTTAGACCGAAACAAACTTACCAGCACGGCGATTAAATCGACATCATTCCAGAATATCAGTCTGGCTGAATTAGGCTCGATTCTTGAGTCTAGTTTAAATTTACAAGTAATCATTGATGAACCGGATCTGGTAAAAATTGTAAAAACGAATTTCGATCTGCAATCACTTGATTTTCCGGCGCTGCTGTCCGTGTTAAGTGTATATCAATATACGGCGATTCATATTGGCGAAGAATTGCATATAGTGCCCTTCAACAAAGTTAAAAATTATGACTTACCGGCCTTCGATGCAAGCATTGAAACTCACCCAGATCAGTGGGTAGCAACCTCCATCGAATTAGAAAACATCTGTGCCCAACGTATTCTACCGGTCTTACGCCCCACTGTAGAATTTCACGCAGTGTTAGACGCGGATACGCATAACGAAAGAAAACTTAATTTTAAAGTTAGAGCAGAAATTGTTGATCGCATACAATCAGTTTTGGCTAAGGCAGATAATGCATCACCAAAACAACAGTGTAAAAAAAGAAAATCGAGTTCGGGTCATTTCAAGCATTATCGATATTCCGCTTTTTCCAAAGAAAGGTATGCTAACACCTTAAATCTTTTAATGGAAAAAAACCCAGATATCGAGATAGAAAAAATCGGCGATAAAATTCTAATACTAGATATCTGGTCAATTGACTGTAAATCTTGCGCAGACAAGATGCAGATGCTGTCAGAGATACAAAATCAATATGGGCGATCAAAGATAGAAATTGTCGGCATCAATATTGATATTGCAAAACTCAACAGTGAACACAAACAACGCCATGCTGGAAATGACTCCCCACCAAAATTGGAGATTGATCAAGCAAAACTCTCTCAGACACAAGCACAAATAATTGAAGAAGCTAAAGCCCGCTACCCGATGCTATATGTTTCGGATGAAAATGAATTCAATGCTCTGTTTCGAGGTATATCTTTTAATCCTGGAGCGACTTTAATCATCCATGATAAAGGCATAATTAAAGCCAGTAACTGGGAATATAACGAAGATATGGAGAAGCAGTTTTATACACTATTGAACAAAAAATTAAACGTACAACAACTGTAATAAGGATAGAAAGATGAATATATTGAACCGTAAATTTACTTTCCTCTCTATAATGGCGGCGATATTGTGCTTGAGCTGCGGCAAAGCCTTTGCTGCCGATTTTTTAACGCTTGAGGACCTTGCCGCCAAACTCGAAAAGCGTTTAAGTAAAACCGTGATAGTTGATATTCAGCATCAGAAAAAAGAAGTTCGTGTCAATTTAGATTTGGTACTCAGTCATTATGGTAATCTTCTTACTGAGCTATATTTACATGATTTTACCGCTATCATTGCAGACGACTATATAAAAATTGTCGGGAAAAAACATGCGCGTTCCTCTGCCATTCCAGTGGTTACAGAAGGTAAGAAATTTTATTCACACCAGTTTGTTTCCGATGTAATTCAGTTAAACAAAGCTTGCGCTCCAAAAGTTCTTCCTATTATACGACCACTCGTCCCCCAACATTCTCATCTCGGCGCTTACGAGCCTTCCAATTCGGTTTTTATCACCGACACCTATGCCAATACACTGCGGATTAGGCAGTTGCTTAGCAAAATCGACAATAATATCCCCGACGACTTAGCCTGTTCAGCTAAGAGGGAGCGATGAAATGATAAAATTTATTCCTATAATATCGCTCAAATTTTTCGTCTTATTATTTTCGACTGCCACAAACGCAATGCCTCTTAGCCTTAACGATTTGGCGACACAACTTGAGGCTGAGTTCGGCAAACCGATAGCCATGGCTGCTGAATACAGCGAAACGGAAATAACAATTGCTGAACCAATCAATAAAATCGATTTCGCGGATTTTTTAGAGATTTTGCAGCAACATCGTTTTACCGTGCTTAAAGAGGACAACTACACTCTTATCACACCAATAAAATACGCTCGTACAATGAATATCCCTCTGCTCGAAAACCATCGCAGTAACACCAACTTATTCATGACCGACGTTATACAATTAAAGCACCTCTGTTCTCTCGAGGTATTTGAAACCATTAGGCCTCTGGTACAAAAGGCAGGCCACATCGCCGTTTATAACGCTGCTAATACCTTGGTGATTACCGATAATTTCGAAAGTTTAACGGAAATCAAGAATATCGTGGCAACAATGGAAAGTGAAGCCGAAGATATTGCGTGTGCTGATGGGTCGCCAGCTCCTGGCAGCGATAAGATATTGGAACGCTGGTCTAAAAAGATAAAGACAATGACACGATCTTAGAGAGCTTGATTTCTCGAACTTTAATGTCTTCACTGATATCAGCTAAACGTCATTCCCGCGTAAGCGGGAATCTATTGAAGGCCATAAAACTGGATTCCCGCCTACGCGGGAATGACATTGTAGGGCCTGGGAATGACATTGTAGGGGCTGGGAATGACGTTGTAGGGGCTGGGAATGACGTTGTAGAGACTGACAGGGATTTACTATGAAGAAACTAGTCAGGGGGGAACTATCAAAACTACTATCGAATACGCTCTAGATAATTGATTTTAAATAAATTTTTCCGGCCACTCTCGTTATACTTCGCCTTACAGCCATATTTTCGAAATTTTTTTCACCTAAAGTGTCCCCTTTCTAAAACACCACTCGTTATCTATACGAGATCTAAATCTCAGCTACACAACCAACCATTATTGGAGTAAAAAATGAAAGAGTATATGTTGATTTACCTGGGTGGCGACCCTGAATGGAAAGCAAACACACCACAAGATGAAATGATGGCGTCTATGGAACGCTGGGGCCAGTGGATGGACAAGCTGCAAGCAAAAGATCAACTCGTCACTGGAGGTTCACCGCTACATTATGGCGGCAAACGTTTAGACCCCAACTTACTCGTCACGGATATCACCGCGGCGGAATTCAAAGAACTTGTCAGCGGCTATTCGATTGTGAAAGCGGAAGATTTCGATCAAGCCGTCGCCATTGCCAAAGAGTGCCCAATATTTGAGTATCCCGGCATAAGCGTAGAAATTCGCGAAGTTATGCAGATGGGCTAGACCTTTGCGCTAATAGGCGCTCGATCTGAGCCGTCATCAGCTGATGCTCTTGTCGAGTGCCGCCCTTTTTTGCCGCTTCAACGGCATAAGAGCGCGCTTTTTCCGCGTTCCCTTGTTTTGCGTATAAATGTGCAAGCGTAGCTGTAGGTAAATGCGAGGCCTGCAATTGTTTATTCGCCTCAAGCACTTTAACCTGATCGATAGCTGCAACAACATCTCCGGCATACGCCATAGCAATGCTTTGATTAATCACTGCTATGGGTGAATGTGTTATTGAAATTAAATCATCGTAAAAGCAAACTATTTTTTGCCAACTCGTTTGCTCAAATACAACGGCTTTACAATGCTCCTGAGCTATCATCGCTTCATAAAAAAAGCGCCCACATTTATCCGGCCGATTAACTTGTGCAAGCTGCAAAAAACACTCCGCTTGTTTAATATGATTCTTGTCCCATAAATTACGATCCTGTTGATCAATGGCAACAAGCTGGTTCTCAGAGTCAACCCGTGCATTAATACGCGCAATATGAAAATTCATTAACGCATAAAGCGCGAGTGTCTCTCGGTTCGCTATCTCTGGCAAATCAACTAGCATCCGCACCAATGCAAGAGCTTCGATACAAAAATCGATATCGATATTCTTTTTCTCATCTGAACAGTGATAACCCTCATTAAAAAAAAGATACAAACTCGTGTGCACGGTATCGAGCGCAGCTGGCAATTTTTCCGCAGCAGGCGTTTCAAATTCGTATTTTTTTAATTGTTGTTTAGTTCGATAAAGACGCTTTTTTACTGTTTCCTCCGGCAGGAACAATGCACGGGCAATCGCTGGAATCGAAAAACCACAAAGTAATTGCAATATCACCGGAATCTGATTTTCGGTTTTCACCTCTTCGTGACAACACCAAAAAATCATCCTTAACTGATCATCCTTTATTTTATCTTCCTCAAACTCCAATTCAATTGTTGAACGCAACGACCATTCGCTTTCCAGCGTATGGGTTAAATCCTCAGCAAATTTCATTTTACTTTTTTGTGCACGAATAACATCAATGGCTTGGTTTTTTGCGGTTGTAAACAACCATCCCACCGGATTTGCCGGGACTCCTGAAGCCCGCCAGTTATCGAGAGCCTTACCAAAGGCGTCTTGCAAAGTATCTTCAGCTAACTCAATATTGGCAGCGCCGAACACTCGCGTAAGAGCCGCGAGTATTCGCTTGGCCTGTTCGCGGTAGAGTTGAGTTATTAGGGTATCGATACCTGTCATTCAAATTTCATCAGACTGCCAGCCTAATTGCACTATCAAGCTCTCACTTCACACTCGACTCTAAATACTTTGGAGCAATTTCCGTTGCAAAATAGGCAACAGCTGTTAGTGACGCATTACCATCAATATATATTTCACGCGAAGCCCAACCAGTGCCTTTTAAAACAAAACTTTTCATACCCGGTTGCGAACCAAAGGCCGGCATTGCCTTGTCTCTTGAATTGGTCCAATTATTCGGCCCCACGACAAGCTTTCCGCTTTCTGCATCAGGTACTAATTTGTCGTGTGTGCGTTTAACTGCATGTTCTATTTTAGGATAGGTCCCCGCCGTATACATGGCCAACGCGACGGCATTAGTGCCCGACATTTGATCCATAACACGAAGCACGCCGTTAGTGTACTTGGCTGCTTCTTTAAACTGCCCACTGTCATATTTTATTTTTGCTGCCACCATCAGAATACGCGCATCGTTTAATTGCATCCTATTCGAACCCCAGCGAAAATTATTATCCTTATCGTCTTCGTCATTTGAGTCCCATTCATTGGATTTAGTATCAAAAGTAACACCCGGGTAGCCGACATCTTGATAAGCTAATACTTTATCGGCATAGGAAAAAACGTTTCTTTCAGCCTGACTTAGATCCATACCTTCCGGTCGGTGAGTTAATAACGAAAGAGTAGCTTCCGTCGATATCGCCCCCCAATAAAATTGATCGATACGCAGGTGGTGAGGATGGTTTTCTATTTTTTGCTTTAGATCTTTGGCATCATCAGCAAACCCGAGTTTAATCGCTGCTAAATAGACTTCGACTAAAGCTGCGTAATGGTCATCGTTAATATTGTTATCTTTCGGATCGGCAGCTGGGCCCGATGCACAGGGGTCCCTATGGGTCCTTGGGTTGCGCCATAAACTCCAATTATCGTTGTTTGGATAGTAGCCTCCCTCGCCGCCAAAACCTTCCCAAGTTAAACAAACGTAAGGTGTTTGCTCGGCATTTTTAAGTGTCTTTTTCGCATATAAAAAATCTGTTTTAGATATCTGCTCGCTACCATAACGTTGGTGTAAGCGCGCCATTGCCGCGAGCGTACGCGCAACGGCATAAGTCGCTTTTGTTTCGGGCTTAGAGACACAACTGCCGCTATTCCCATCGGCTCCAGGGCATAGCGCATAGGTGGTGTTGGAATTTGTGTGCAACTTGGCTACGGCCAGAGTCTGACCAGGAAAAATCACCTTGTCCAAAGGGTCACTCATAAATACTAATTCATCATAGACCTTCGCCATCTGTTTAGAATGCGAGTAAAAATACTCGTTAAATTCGGGATAGGCTTCAAGGATACTGATCAACTGCCACTGTGCTTCGGCTGCGTTCACCGTGTAATAACCTTGATCCCCTGCGTCGGCAACAAAGCTAAAAGACACTGAGTGATCAGTCCAATTATCAACATAGCGATTAAATACATCACCCGTTCTACGGTGGTCTTTAAAAAAATCAAAGAACTCGTATTTAAGATCTCCGTAAGGATTATCACTAATATCGAAAGGCGAGGAATTTTGTCCATTTACCGAAAGATAATAACCCTCACCCAGTCGCGTAAAGTCCGAAAAGTCGAGAAGAAAAAACGTATCGCCAGAAGCATGATCATTTACCCGCCGTTTTTCCGATACACCCTTGGCTACAGTGCGCCCCTTGTAATTTTTAAGCTCCCACTTAATAGGAGAGTTCTCTTCAGTAATAAAAACAACTAATTTTTCTTGTAACGGTAAGTAGCCCGCATAATTCAAGCGAAAAGGACTTTTCATTTGTGATCCGTCGTCGGGCCCAGGGGTAGGCAATTTTTTGGTCGGCGTATTACCCGAGCAACCGAGTAGCAATACAGACGAGATAACAATTGACACTACTGCATTTAAAATTCTAACTTTTCTAAAAATTATGTTTTTCATTTATTTTCCTTGAGAAAACTACTATCTACAAAATTAATAATAATTATATTTTGGCTTAACACCTTTTGGCCTAACACACCTTTTAGCTAACAATCTTCGAAATACTGATCTAAAACCGGCCTTGTTAAATTCAATTGGGCGGCGGTATTATTCAACAATCGCTCTCGATTTTCACTACCCAAGGTATGTAACGATTTGAGAAGCGCAGACATATAGGTTGAATCTTGTCTGTGCTTCGCTTTACGGTTTTTATCTAATTCCCTCAGCCTTTTGCTAACATAATTCAGCGTTTCTCGGTTGAGCACTGTGATCCAGTAATAACCAAATGCCGCACTCGAAGACAAACCACCGCGACTTTCATCTAATTCTAAATAATCGCACAGTTCAACCAAAGATCTTACGCGATCAATGGCGTCAATACAGTCAGTAAAGCTCGCATATTTGCCAGACTCTTTAAAAAATGGGTGTCGAGGTGTCGGATGTGGAGAGCTTGTACAATTTTTATCGGTTTGTATATGCGTTTCTCTCTCGCTCATAAGGTCGTCCTTTAAATTAGTCTAAGTGTTTTTTGCAGTCGAAGCTGAAAAATATTTTTCAAGCGAAAATTAATTATCATTTAAATAAAAAAAGAGCATCGTAGAACACCGACTAAGCTATAGCTTTCTTTCTCGACGCAGAAAGCTCGATATTTGGCGACGGTTCACTTACAGGTTTTTTGCTTTGTAAAGTTATATTAATATCCCTAACTCAGAAATACAACTATTAATCTCCATAAAAAAGTTATAAATTGACCAGAATGAGTTATGACCATATACTATTGCAAAACGAAATAAATTAGAGGCTCAACACCATGCCTAAGCGAAGAAGCCCCAATTACCCCGCATTGAGCTTTCCTGGTGCTTTAAAATATGCAGAGGATATTTATGATGAGACTCAACTGCATAAGACCGACAGAGAGAGTCTTGCTCGTATCATTGGATATAAAGGATTAAGCGGGAAATCCCTTAGTGTACTGGGTTCATTGAAAGCGTATGGGCTTTTAGAAGGATCAGGGCAGCAGGTTGGCCTCTCGCGAGATGCTGAAACTATTCTTGTTGACCCAGATAGCTCGGGAGAGCGAACTGAAGCCATAATTAGATGCTCTTTTGCTCCTGCTATTTTTGCGCAGATCAACGAAGATTTTGCGGGCTCTCTCCCCGATGACCAACTCTTAAGGGCATATCTTCTAAAAAAAGGCTACTCTCAACAAGCTGTAATCAGAGTTACCGAGGTATTTAAAGATACTTTTGCATTTATTGAACGTATTGATTCTGAAGAAAAAAGAGAGGAAGGCCAATATACTAACTTTAATTATAAGATAAAAAATAAGGTTAGAGAGAATAATGAGATAAGAGATTCAAATATTTATCGAAGCCAAGGTAGCCATGTACCAGGCCTGCCAGGGTACACATACTCTGAGAAAGAGATCTTTAGTTACAAGCTAGAGCCTAGCGGCTCTTTTCGTCTTGTTGTAGATGGAGACGTAGATATTGAAGAAGTACTGGATATTCTGGAAGACTTGGTGGCATTAAAGAAAAAGGAGCTGCAGAAGAAGAAAAAGCCTAATGATAAATGATCCAGAAATCGAAAACTTACAGGACTTCATAACTGCACTGCAACCCCTCAATCAACCGAAGTAATATCGCAAGAATTTGAAGGGGAAACAGCTTGAGGGCAATAGTAAGTTATCTCTAAATTAAACAAACTTGCTTTTTGCAGCATGAAAGATGTTAATCGATAGATGTAAAAGCTATTGGCAGACTTCAAAGAGAGACTCAACGGGACCACAAAAAAGCAAGAAAAGCGACATACTCTTCAGTAACACCGAAGAAATTTTTCATTGTTTAAAAATAGAACAAGTTCAACAGCGCAAAAGAGGGGCACAAAAAATACTATTAATTATTGCAAGAATTTTTTGAGGGAAGCCGATTAAATCTGCCTATTTATTGTCCAGTTAAGGCAAACAAAAGATAGTCACAATGATTAATCTAATATTATTTTTGAGTACCTTGTTAACTATACGCTCAGATTTCACTCGCTATTGCTAATTTCTCAAAATACTCCATAATTAGCCGCGCTGTTACGTCCATGCGGTTGCGGATCAACAGAGTTAAGCCGTCCCATAAGACTGAAAAATCAGGGCGTAAATACCAATGGTCTGCCGCTTCCTACATCATTTTCTACTTGACGGCTCCAGCGATATTTCCAACTTATATCTCCACCTATTTCCGACGACGTATTCGAAACAAATTGCTACATCACGAATTGCTATGCGCAAATAGCGCGCTTAAAGCCTAAAAAAAAACTGTTGCACTAAAAAAGGTATTGAGAAATGAATCCAAAAGTTCGCAAATGGCTAAAAATGTCCAGAGATGAGCTCGATACGATTTATAAGGGTTCAACTGCCGGAAGCGTTCCCCAGGGCGATACACGCGGCACGGCAATATTAGCAGGGTCAATATTCTCCAAGTGTGTAGCAGGCTTCGCGCGACTGTTCGCCTGGCAGGGCAAAGTCTTTGATATGTTCTCTCCCGATCGCGAACACGGCATCTTAATCAATAAAATCACGCCTTTTAGCCTGACTTTTGTCGTCGCTAAAGTGTACAAGGACAAAAGCTGGATGGATGGGAAAGAAACGATTGTTATCGACTATTCGAATACATCGTTTTTAGCGAAAAAAATCCGCGACGAAATCCGCGAGGTTGAACCGGGCGTTTACCTGGGCAAAGTCTGGTGGGGCAAAACGCGCGTGCTGGATTTTGCCCTTGTCGACAAATCCGAATAAAGGAATTATGAAATACATCCGCGCCTATTCTGCAACGGAAGCGCTTGAGCTGATCGACGACGGATGTGTCCC
>JANQJB010000071.1 GCA_028281865.1 Marinagarivorans sp. | reverse complement strand
CGTCAAGATGTTGGGTGAAGTCGGTGATGATAGTGTTGAAATTACGCCCGATATGCAAAACCAGACCCTAGAATCAAAACCCTTATGGCAGCGCATCTCAATAATGTTGGCGGGGCCCTTGGCCAACATTCTTCTCGCTATTTTTGTATTCGCTGGCTTGAATATGTATGGCGTATGGGAATACACCCCCATTATTGGTGAGATCGAGCCCGAATCGGAAGCAGCTTATGCTGGATTGGAGCCGGGTCAGTTAATTGTTTCAGTAGATGGTGTAAATACACCTAATCGTCAGGCGGTACTTGAACGCATGCTGTTGCGCTTGGGTGAAACGGGTGAAATGAGTATGACTGTTACCTACCCAGGCGATTCTGAGCTGCGTTATAACGTTAACCTGGTTCTTGAAGATTGGTTAAAAGGTGCTGAGGAGCCGAACCCAATCGAGGGTATGGGCATACGTTTTATTCGGCCCAAGATTCTTACGGTCGTAGGCGGCGTGCTTAAAGATACTCCAGCAGAAAGAGCTGGCTTAATGGTGGGGGATAAATTCCTTTCGATTGACGGTGAGGCAGTTAAAGACTGGGATCAATGGGTAGATTACGTTAGGATGCGCCCCGGTAAAGAGATCGAGCTCGAGATTGAGCGCGATGCTCAGGTTGAGCTGATCGCGCTTGTTCCGGAACCCGTTAAGCTAGAAGACGGTTCTACTATTGGTCGTGTTGGAATTTATCCTCAGCGCGAGCCTTGGCCTGATAATGCCCGTTTTCGCAAACGCTACGACTTCGGTCCTGCTTTAGTGAATGCGGTAGAAAAAAGCTGGAGCACCTCAGTCACGATTCTGGTTTCGCTGAAAAAACTCTTTGTTGGGGAGATTTCGGTGAAAAACTTGAGTGGCCCCATTGGCATTGCTAAAGTTGCGGGCGATTCGGCGCGGGCTGGAGTTGAGTACTTTGTGCAATTTCTTGCCGTTATTAGTGTCTACCTTGGAGTTTTTAATTTGCTACCCATTCCGATTTTGGATGGCGGGCATATTATGTATTACATAATTGAGGGCATAAAAGGCAGTCCCGTGTCTGAAAAAGCTAAGTGGCTTGGTTTTCAGGCGGGTTTAGTGGCCATTGTATTCGTGATGGTCCTGGCTTTTTATAACGATATTTTGCGCTTGTAGGGCCTGGCCCCGCACAGCCTATATTTGCTTACCGAATTACATTATTTAAAAAGAAGAAATCATTAGTCAGTGAAACACATATTTTTTAAACGACGCATCTTGGCAGTCGTTGCGCTACTTTTTTTACTTCCGAATTTGCTATTCGCCGATGAATTTCAAATTGCCGATATTCGCATTGATGGGTTGCAGCGTGTTTCCGCTAGTCCGGTTTTTGCTGCTCTTCCAGTCCGAGAGGGTGATTGGGCAACGCCTGAAATTGTTCGCACTGTGATTCGTTCACTGTTCGCCACAGGTTTCTTCTCCGATATTAAAGTAGTACGGGATGGCAGTGTTTTGATTGTCATGGTAAAGGAGCGGCCTGCTATCGGTGAGATTGCCATTGATGGAAACAAGGCGATAAAAACAGAGCAACTTATGGAAGTGATGGAAGACAACGGCTTGTCTGAAGGACAAATTTTACAGCGTGAAACGCTCGATGGCATAGTCAAGGAATTACAGCGCCAATATATTGCGCAGGGGCGATATTCTGCTGAAGTCGAATTAGATGTTGAAGAACTTGCCAACAATCAGGTTAAGGTTGATATACAAATTGACGAAGGAAAAGTTGCTTCGATTCGGCATATCAATATTGTCGGAAATAAAGTCTTTGACGAAAAAACTTTGCTTGATTTATTTGAAATTAATAAAACCAATTGGTTGTCTTGGATTCGCGGCGACGACAAGTATTCGAAAGAAAAACTTAAAGGTGACTTAGAAACCTTGGAGTCGTATTACCTAGACCGTGGTTATTTGGATTTTAAAATTGTTTCGTCGCAGGTTTCGTTAAGCCCGGATAAACGCTCGGTGTTTATAACGTTTAATATCCACGAAGGTGATATTTATACAGTTAGTGAAATCGATTTGGCTGGCGAATTAATTTTGCCCGAATATTCAATACGTCGTTTGGTGTTGTTGCGCAAAGGCGATACGTTTTCTCAAAATCTAATGACGACGACGTCTGAGTATGTGACGACCATGCTAGGTAATGCGGGATACACGAATGCGAAGGTTGAGGGTATTCCCGAACCTGATCATGAAAATAAAACAGTAAAAATTACCTTTTTTGTTGATCCGTCTTCACGTGTTTATGTGAGACGAATTGAATTTAGAGGAAATACTCGCAGTACGGATGAAGTATTGCGCAGAGAAATGCGCCAATCTGAAGGCTCTCCCGCTTCGAATGCGCGAATTGAGCGCGGAAAAGTTAGGCTGGAACGACTGGGGTATTTCAAGGAAGTGAGTGTCGAACAAAAAGAAGTTCCCGGTTCTTCGGACTTGGTAGATGTCGAGTACACCGTTGAAGAGCAAACTTCGGGTTCAGTAAACGCCAGCATAGGCTATTCGCAAGGGCTCGGTCCGTTAATCGGTGCGAGCTTGCATGAAAACAATTGGTTGGGTACAGGTAAGCAAGTGGGCATCTCAATCAATTATAGTGATTACCAAACCGCCTACCGCTTTTCCTACGACGACCCTTATTTTACACCTGACGGTGTGAGCCGTGGTATTAACTTGTATTTTCAGGAGCGCGACTACAGCGAATTTGGTGGGGTAGTAGATTACTCGTTGGACAATTTTGGTTTTGGTATGAGCTTTGGCTACCCAACATCGGAGAATCAACGCTTGCGTTTTGGCTTTGATTTAAGTCATATCGCGATCGATACAGGTATTTTTAGTCCTAACGAAATTAAATCAGATTTTATCCAACTCGATCTCGACAGCGGTTTTCCGTATCAGCAAATGAGTATCGAGCAGTCGATACTATTGGATAGTTTAATTATTGACGGCAATTTCGATATCGACGGTGATGGCTTGGTCGAAGATTTCAGTGTTCAGACACAGCCTGTGACGGAAGATACGTTGCTGGAAAATATCGAACCAGGTTTTATCGATCTCTATGGAGATTCTTTCAATTCGGTATCGCTGTCATTTAACTGGTTACGCAATACACTAAACCGCGGGATCTTGGCTACACGCGGCAGTATGCAGCGAGTTTCTTTCGAAGCGACTTTGCCGAAAAGTGATTTAGAGTATTATAAAATTCACTACGATGCGCAATATTTTCTGCCATTGACGCGGGAACTCACGTTGCGATTTAAGGCGAATTTGGGTTTCGGTGATGGCTATGGAGACCTCGATCGACTGCCCTTTTTCGAGCATTACTATGGCGGTGGTTTAGGCACCTTGCGCGGGTTTCGGCGCAATACGCTCGGTCCTAGAAGTTCGCCTCAATTTGCGTACAGCCGAGCGGCGTTTACTGACTTCACTGCCCAAGATCCGAACGGAGGCAATGCTATAGGAGAGTTAAGCGGAACCGCCTACGTCGATTGTGGAGAAAATGATTTTATCAACCCCAACACAGGCGATATCTGTACCTCGGGTAAATTAATGCACAGACGTTACAACAGTAGTACGTTTCGCTCTTTCGGCGGAAATACGTCAATGTTTTTCAGTACTGAGTTAATTTTCCCAGTTCCTTTTATTGAGGACCAACGCTCGGTTCAACTTTCGCTTTTTGTCGATGCCGGTAATGTTTTCGATACTCGTTGTGGCGAATATCAGGTGAACTGTAGTGCGCCGCGTTTAGAAAACTTTAACGCCTCATACGGTATCAATTTAAATTGGATTTCCGGTATGGGGCCGCTAACGTTCAGTTTTGCCAAACCGTTTAGGCGTCAGGACTTTGATCGACGAGAACTATTTCAGTTTTCAATGGGCACCAATTTTTAACGTATAAAGATATTGATAGGAGTGAAACATGTTAACTAAAAAATTTTTTGTAATTGCGCTGTTTTGTTTGCTTACGCCGGCGGCGTTTGCCGAGAAAATCGGTGTATTAAACCCGCAGGCCGCTATCATGGGTTCGGATATTGCTAAAAAAGCCATGCGCGACCTTGAGGAAAACAAAGAGTATGCTGCATTGGTCGCAAAAGCTGAAAATTTACGAGCGGACCTACAATCCTTGGCGAAAGAAGCTGAGACAAAAGGAATGACCTGGAGTGTTGACGAACGAGCATCGCACCAGAAGAAAATAGAGTACGTAAATGCTGATTTTCAGTTAGCGGGCCAAAAAATTCAGGCTGAACGCAAGGCGATGAGTGACAGAGTAGTCAGAGAAGTCCAGCCCAAGTTAGAAAAAGTTATTGAAGAGGTTGTTAAAAAAGATAAATTAGATGTTGTACTTAATGCGCAGGCAGTATTTTTTGCCGGTGAAAAAGTCGATATCACTAAAAAAGTTGTTGAAGCACTGAATAAAAAATAATTTATCTCATGGCGTTTAAACGCAGTAGCTTATCTTTAGCGCAAATAGCTCAGGAGATTGACGCAGAATTAATCGGCGATCCTGACTATTCGCTGAATGGTTTAGCGTCGTTAGAGATTGCTACAGCATCGCAACTGAGTTTTTTGTCTGATAAAAAGTATCAATCAGCGCTTGCAGAAACTTGCGCCGGCGCGGTGATTCTTGCCCAATTTTTTGATAGTGAAAATTTAAAAAACCAGCTCATTGTCGAAAACCCCTACGTCGCTTATGCGAAGGTTTCGGCCCTGTTTGCGACAAGACCATCTGCCAGTTTAAATATTCACCCTACTGCGGTTGTTTCAAAGCGTGCACGCTTAGGAAAAAATGTTTCCGTTGGTGCCAATTGTGTAATAGAAGACGATGTTGTGCTTGAAGACGGCTGTGAAGTGTTAGCGGGAACATTTATTGGTGCTCGCAGCGTGATCGGCGGTGCGAGTCTGCTGTATCCGAATGTGACAATTTATCACGATATAAAAATTGGCCAGAATTGTATTATCCACGGTGGTACAGTGGTGGGTTCTGATGGGTTTGGCTTTGCTCCGACAGACGACGGTTGGCTTAAAATTCAGCAACTCGGCGGTGTCAGAATTGGAAACAATGTTGAGATTGGTTCGAATACGTCAATTGATCGAGGTGCACTTACCGACACAATCATTGAAGATGGCGTTATTATCGATAACCAGGTGCACCTGGCTCACAATGTGAAAATTGGGGCTCGTACGGCGATTGCTGGCCGCTGCGCCATCGCAGGTAGTACGACCATCGGCGCGCGTTGCACCATGGGTGGATGTGTCGCCATTAATGGTCATATAGAAATTGTTGATGACGTGCATTTAAATGGCGCGACGGTAGTTACTAAATCAATTAAAGAACCCGGTGTGTACTCTTCGGGAACCTTGATGCAAGATGTCAAACAGTGGCGAAAAACAGCGGTGCGTGTGAGTCAGCTCGAAGAATGGGTAGCACGCATAAAAAAACTAGAAGAGCAGCTTGCAGACTAAAGAAAAGACACTGGGGAGTGTACTTTGATGATGAACATCAATGAGATAAAACAATATTTGCCTCATCGCTATCCGTTTTTACTAATTGACCGGGTCGTCGACTTAAAACTAGGTGAGTCAGTTGTCGCGTACAAAAATATCACCACAAACGAGGCTATTTTTGAAGGGCATTTCCCCAACAATCCTGTATTTCCAGGAGTTCTAATCCTCGAGGCGATGGCGCAGGCCTGCGGTGTGTTGGGTTTTAAAACTATGGATAAAACACCGGAGGATGGCTCGATTTATCTATACGCCGGTGCCGATAGGGTGAGATTTAAACAACAGGTTGTGCCTGGCGACCAAATGTACATAGAAGCTACATTCGTTTCTGAAAAGCGTGGTATTTGGAAATTTGATTGCGTTGCCAAGGTTGAAGGTAAATTGGCGGCGAGCGCGACTATTATGTGTGCTGACCGCCCGGTAAGTGAATAGCAATCGGGTTACAAGCAAAACTTGCTTTGGCAAAACGTATGAGTGAGCCCAATATTCACCCAAGTGCAAAAATTCATCCCACTGCGGTGATTGATCGTGCAGCTAAGATTGGCGAGCGTGTTGAGATTGGACCGTATTCTATTGTTGAAGCGGATGTTTCGGTTGGTGCAGACTCGCATATCGCATCGCACGTCGTGATGAAAGGACCTTGCTCAATTGGCAAAAACAACCGCATTTTTCAATTTGCAAGTGTTGGAGAGGAGACTCCCGATTTAAAGTATAACGGAGAGCCGACAACACTCACTATTGGCGATAACAATATTATTCGCGAGGGTGTTACCTTGCATCGTGGGACGGTTCAGGATCGCGGTGATACGCTTATTGGCAACGACAATTTGTTAATGGCTTATGTCCATGTTGGCCATGACAGCGTGATTGGTAACCATTGTATATTGGTGAACAATGCGGCGCTTGCTGGACATGTAAAAGTTGAAGATTGGGCAATCTTAGGTGGGTTTACATTGGTTCACCAGTTTTGTAATGTGGGGGCGCATTGTTTTGCTGGAATGGGTAGCTCAATAGGAAAAGATATTCCGGCCTTTATGATGGTAACGGGGGCGCCCGCCGCACCGCGAAATATTAATATCGAAGGCCTGCGGCGACGAGGGTTTTCAAAAGATAGCATCAACGGATTGACACAAGCTTATAAGATTCTCTATCGAAGAGGACTGACACTCGAACAGGCTATTGAAGAGCTAACGGAATTAAAAGTTGCTTGTCCTGAAGTTGCCGTATTAATTGATTCGTTAAATAACTCTACGCGCGGCATTGTGCGTTAATTTACAGCGCGTTAAGTCGAATTCTTTTTTTGTGACGAATAAGCTTTCTGGTGACGAAATGGCCATCGGCTCTTTGGAAATATCCAATAAAAATTTAACCGTTGGCATTGTTGCGGGTGAGGCGTCTGGAGACCAGCTTGCGGCACCGCTAATGCGCGCGATAAAAAAACAATTTCCCAATGCCACTTTTCGCGGAATTGGCGGCGAGAAAATGTTGGCCGAAGGTTTCCGCTCTTACTTCCCGCAAGATCGTCTCGCTGTGATGGGGCTTATTGAACCGCTAAAGCGCTTACCCGAGTTGCTTAAAATTCGTCGCTTTTTAAAAAATGAATTTCTCGCTTGCCCACCTGACATTTTTATAGGAGTTGATTCTCCGGATTTTAATTTGGGTTTAGAAATTGAATTAAAGAAGGCGGGTATCAAAACCGTGCATTATGTCAGCCCATCGGTGTGGGCTTGGCGTCAAAAAAGAATTTTTAAAATTGCGAAAGCCGTCGATTTGATGCTGACGCTGTTTCCATTTGAGCTGCCGATTTATCAGAAGTATCGCATCGCAGCAGTTTGTGTTGGCCATACGCTCGCCGATCAGATACCTCACGAAATCAATGTAGATGAAGCAAAGACAAAGCTCTCATTACCGAAAGGTTGCCGTTACGTGGCGATACTTCCGGGCAGCAGAGCCAATGAAGTTGCGCGCATGGCGCCGGTAATGCTTGAGGTCGCTCGCCGTGTTCAGCAGCAAATGAGCGGTGTTCGGTTTTTGATTGCGGCGGCAAGCAAAGGCCGTCGATTGCAAATTGAAAATTTTTTAAATTCGAATAAAGAGTTGCCAATATCGCTAATCGACGGGCAGTCGCTCGATGTTATGGCTGCTTCGGATGTCGTTGTAATGGCTTCAGGAACAACGACTTTGGAGGCGATGCTATTAAAAAAACCCATGGTTGTAACTTATAAGATGGCGGCATTTTCCTTTTGGCTTTTGTCGCGCTTAGTGAAAGTTCGCTGGGTAGGGTTGCCGAATTTGCTTGCGAATAAAGGGGTTGTACCTGAGTTCCTTCAAAATCAAGCACAGCCTGCAATCATTGCCGATGCGGTACTTAATTATTTAAATGATGGCAGCGCAGTAGAGGAACTGAAGCAGCTATTTCTAGAGCAACATCGAATGCTTCAGCTCGGTGCGAGCGAGAAAGCGGCTTGTGCGATTGTTGAGTTGCTTGGTAAGGATATTGGAAAAAGGTAAATTTATGAATAAACAATTATTAATTGCGGGAGTCGATGAAGTCGGGCGCGGACCGCTGCTGGGAGAGGTCGTTGCGGCTGCAGTAATACTAAATCCAAAAGAGCCTATTCAGGGGCTTAACGACTCAAAAAAGTTGTCGGAGAAAAAACGTGAAGATTTGTTTGTGCAAATCAAACGATGTGCGTTAGCTTGGTCTATTGCAAATGCTTCGGTGGAAGAAATTGATCGCATCAATATTCTTCAGGCCAGCTTGCTAGCGATGAAACGGGCTGTCGATGGTCTCTCGATAAAACCAGATCATGTCTTGGTAGACGGCAATAAGCTCCCTGTTTGGGATTATTCGTCTGAGGCAAAAATCGGAGGGGACGCATCGGAGCCTGCGATTGCTGCTGCGTCGATTTTGGCGAAAGTTTCGCGTGATCGCCAGTGCTTGGAGTGGGAAAAACGTTACCCCGGTTATGGCATTGCTGCGCACAAGGGTTATCCGACCAAAAAACATCTCGAAGCGCTCAAATTATTGGGCCCCACACCACTTCACCGAAAGTCGTTTAGTCCTGTGCGACAACTGATCGTGCAGCCCAGTCTAATAGATTGAGCAGGTAATTGATTGAATGTGTGAGCGTGCAGCGTTAATTGCGAGTATTTATCTATTTTTGCTCAGGGGTGAAAAGAGGCAGTAAAGCTGATAATTATAAGAATCCGTCATTAAAAATAGCGTGTTTTAACTTTATTTTCTAAGCTGAATTTTTTGGGTCATTTAGGTGTCAAAAGTGTTGATTTGTCGTCAAACTCACATGCTTGATATTTAATTGGGCTATAACTAGTTTATAAGGGACGGAAATTAGCAGCGCTTATATCGGAGCTTAAAACAGCCGTTCCTTCGAGTGAAATAGCTAATACAGAGGTGCGGAACATGCGCCAGTTTATTCGCCATCCGGTCGACATTCCCATCAATGTTAAATTGATTGATAACCCTGCGCTTAAACCTGCAAACGACACCGGCGCGAATGAGTGTCGAGGCCTTTGTTTTATTGCCGGTTGTCCTATTGATAAAGGCTTGTTTATCCATATTGAAATTCCGATATCGACTCCTTCCTTTGAAACAGATGGCCGTGTTGTGTGGTGTAAAGAAAATGCGATGGGCTATAACGTAGGCGTGCAAATCGAAGATAAGCGAGCGAAATACAACTTAAGAATGATCGAACAGGTTTGTTATATCGAGCATTATCGCCGTGATATGCTCGCGAAGGAAGGGCGCCTTTTGACAAGTGAGGAGGCTGCTCGGGAGTGGATTCCTCGCTATGCTGCATCTTTTCCTAATTAGTCGTCCGTGAAAAAATCTCTGTTCCGGCGAGCCTAGGCTTCCAACAATCTGTCGTAGCGACGACTCAGTAAATCGTAAAACTTTTCCCTCAGTTCCAGTATCGACACCTTTATATCGGCTATTTCTTGATCGCTAATGTCTTGTCGCCCGACATATACTTGTTTTCTAAATAAGGCGATTTTCGCCGCGTAAAGACGCAGCGTTCTCTCCATTGTTTTTTCACCCAGCATGAGCAGCTTGGCTTCAGCATCGGCAAGTTTGCGGAATTCAATAACGAGGTCAGAATTGACTTTCTCAAGCTCTTTTTTGCGCACGGTTGGCCACGTTTTGCCAAAGCGAGTGGATTCGATAACGAGAGAAGAATATTTGGCAAAACAGTGATTGACTCTCCCGACATCTGCAGAGATTTCTTCAAATAATTGCAAGCGACGTTTATTGGGGTGTAAAGAAGAACGTTGAAAACGGCGTTTTTCAATCGTCCAGACGATGCCAAGTGCCATGATTCCGCCCATGGCAATCTTAGCTCCTGTTTCGACAAGAGGCCAAAGTTCGATGCTAGACATGGTGGCTCCCAACTTAAATAACGGAGTTTAACTGACAGATTTTTGTCGCTAAGCGGCAAAATGCTCAAATTAGTCAGCTTTCTGCAAAATACGAGCCAGTGGTAAAATACGCTCCAAGCTGCGAACCATATTTTGCTGGTTTATCCGCCTGAAATCTTTACGCGAAACCCCTGCTGTTCGAGAAAGGCCTTTATTTTTTCGCGTTGTTCTCCCTGGATTTCAATAACATCTTGCTTAATAGTGCCGCCAGTACCGCAAACTTGTTTCAGCTTTTTAGCCAGCGGTTTTAGTTCTTCGGCAGTCAGCGCCAGCCCTTTGACCAAGGTAACAGGTTTGCCGCCTCGGCCCTTGCTCTCGCGGAAAAGTCTGACTATCCCGTCGGTCTTAGTGCCTGGAGGTTCGGGGTCTTTATCGGGTTTGATTCGTCCTGTTTCGGTAGAATAAACCAAGCGGGAATTTTTACTCATTGTAATAAAGCCCAATATTAGAGTTGAAGGTTTTAAAGGTCTGCCACTAGCGTCTAGTTCTGCGATTTAGCTATATTTTGTCTTAAACCGCAGCCTGAGCCAAATGCAATTAACAGAACTGCGCAAGTAAAGTCATCAGGAAAACAGTAGGAGCCTAAATGAATCAAGATTTGATGCATAGAAACCCTTTGCGACAAAAGATGTATGAAGTCATTTTTGGGACTGAAACGCCAGCGGGAAAGAGGTTTGATGTAATTTTAATCTATGTCATTATCCTCAGCGTCTTCGCGTTGATGCTGGACTCAGTAGGTGGCATTTCTAGCGTATTTGGTTTTGAAATACGTTTGGCAGAGTGGATTTTTACGCTTATCTTCACGGTTGAGTATGCTGCTCGGATATATTGTGCTCCGCAACCCTGGCGTTATATTAGAAGCTTCTACGGCATTATCGATGCCATAGCTGTGTTACCGACCTATATCAGTTTCTTTTTCCCTGGAATCAATTATTTATTGGTGATCCGTCTGTTTCGTGTTTTAAGAATTTTCCGGGTTCTTAAACTTATGCGCTATCTTTCGGAGGCCAATTTATTAATGCGATCGATGTCGAATGCCAGACGAAAAATTTTCGTATTTTTTAGTTTTGTTTTAATTATTTCGATGGTATTTGGTTCGATTATGTATGTTGTCGAAGGGCCTGAAAACGAATTTACCAGTATTCCACGCAGTATTTATTGGATGATCGTAACGATTACTACTGTCGGCTATGGTGATATTATTCCACAAACAATTTTGGGACAAATTGTGGCTTCCGCAGCAATGTTAACGGGCTATTCTATTATTGCGGTACCTACCGGAATATTAACGGCTGAATTATCGCAAGAAATTCAAAGAGAACGCGCTAGCGCTATATGCAATGCCTGCCAGAAGAGCGGTCATGAGATGGACGCGAGTTACTGCAAATATTGTGGTGAGAAGCTGTGAAATTTATGCTTCTTCCTGTTGTTTTTGCGTGCGCGCGGCTTTTTTGTGTGCCTGTTTTCTGCGTTTTTTCTTTTCCATGCGCATGTGATGGCCCGGTTCGCTGAGCCAATGATGGAGTTTCATTTCCCCATTAAAACTTTCGCTAATAGCCGTGCAGGATTCAACCCAGTCACCCGTGTTGTAATAATGCACACCGTCGATCTCTTTTAGCGCAGCGTGATGAATATGGCCACAAACAACGCCGTCATAATCCTGCCGGCCAGCGCCGTAAGCAACGGCTTTTTCGTAATTAGAAATGTAGTTGCGAGCTGTCTTGTTGTTCTTTTTTAAATAAGCGGAAAGTGACCAATTGCCAAACCCAAGCCTGTTGCGACCAAAGTTATGCCAGCGATTGAGAGACATCAGGATATCGTAACCGAAGTCACCGACAAATTTCCAAAATTTACTGCAGTGTGTGACGCTCTCAAATTGGTCGCCGTGAATTACAAGTAACTTTTTATTATCGGCTGTAAGGTGTGTGTAGCGGTTGACAATTTTGATATTTTCGAAGCGATTATTCGCGTATTTGCGTAAAAACTCGTCGTGATTGCCAGTGATGTAGTAGACGTTAATACCTTGCTTTGAGAGTTTGAGTAAGCGACGGATTACCCGGTTGAAACTATTTTTCCAATAGATTCCGGTACGCATTTTCCAGCCGTCAAAAATATCGCCCACCAGGAATAGGTTTTGGCAAGAATAGTGTTTTAAGAAGTCGTTTAGCTCACTTGCTTTACAGTCTTTTGTCCCCAAATGCACATCGGAAATAAAAATGGAACGCACTTTTTCTTTTGGATGAAAAGGTTTGTCTTCGGGGGAGGGGAGTGAGGGCTTCGTTTGGGAAGCAACGGCAGAACTGTAAGGCTGTGATAAGTCTTTGAATTCACGCATAGAAAAAAAGATACGCTTAGAATTTGAATGTTTTGTGACCATACGGTTAAAATTTTATGACATTGCCGGCTTGCCCCTGATACCCAAATTTTATTTAAATTAATTATTTGCAAATACGATTTATATGCAATTTTCTCGGTTTTAGGCTCCGATCAACGCCCAATAACATTAATAGTTGGCATAAATTGGCTGATTTTCACTTGCGCCTCTTCTGGATTGTCTATACTTGAAAGGCTCAATCTCGCTGCATTTAATTGGTAGCACAAAAAATATTACAAAATACAAATATTGGGGCCATCTAATCGTCACACTTAAGCCTTAAGCTGCTGTCAAAACGCGTGTCTCGAAAAAAAATAGTTTCGTTACGTGTCGATAACTGAGGGCGCTTTCAGTACAACCGGCTTAACGTCATGATAAAAAGGTTTGGCAGAGGAATTGAGTAGGTTCCCCGCACTTATATGGCGCCACGTATGGCGTTGGGGTTTAAGTGTTTGATGTTTAAGGCGGATTTAGCGTGACGGCGCAAACGACAAAAAATTATATACAGCACGTTCCTACCTACATAGATGAGAAAAACCGCGACCATCAAGCACTACTTGATGTTATGCGCGAGACAGTACTTTATTTTGACCGCTGGGGTTTAGTACGCCAGGCCAATTTACGTGCTAAAAACTGGTTGCCTGATATCCAGGTTGCCGGGCTCACCTTTATCGAACTGTTACCTCAATGGGATGACCCCGCAGAGCGCCAACGCGAATTAATGCAGGTTATACGCAGCGGTTTACCGGTGTGGGGCTCAAAAGAGCGCGCTTTCGAGGACGGTGGAGAGCGCTGGTACAGCGTCGATAAGATTCCGACCACCAACGAGGCCAGTGACGTGGTCGGTGTAATGCTCGTGATGAGTGATGTCACAGAGAGCGTGCTGCGCGAGCGCGCCCTGCGTGAAAGTGAGTCACGGTATAAGGCCTATATAGCCAACAGTGCAGAAGCTATTTGGCGCTACGATTTGTGTCCACCTATCGATATCAATATACCGGTTGACGACCAGGTGAATCAAATAATTGAGCGGGCCGTGTTAAGCGAGTGCAACGACAGGCTAGCGTGGTTATACGGTCTTAAATTTGCGCACGAGCTACTCGGCCAGTCAGTCCTGCGCAAGGGCTCAGTGAAACACCAACAAGACTTAGATTTTTTCGTACGAAACGGTTATAAATTTGAAAATCGCGAATCTCACCGCACGCTTGGCACGGGTAAGCGTATGTATTTGCAGACAAATGCGATTGGCATTGTCGAAAACGGCTACCTTATTCGTGCTTGGGGAACGACACGCGATGTCACCGAAAATAAGCGTTATTTGGAGCGTTTAGAGTATTTAGCCAATCATGACCCGCTTACCGCGTTACCCAATCGTGCTCTACTCTACCGGCGCATAGACGAATACCTCGAAAAGCGATCTCCCGATCAATTGATGGCTTTGATGCTGATCGATTTAGACCGCTTTAAAGAAATCAATGACACGCTTGGCCATCTCGCTGGCGACAAAGTTTTGAAACAATTGGGTCCGCGCTTGGAGGCGGAACTTGGTATTACGCCGGGGATTATTGCGCGTTTGGGTGGCGATGAGTTTGCTATCTGCCTGCCCCAAGTGGAAAGTCGCGAGCACGCAGTAGCACTGGCGCAACGCTTTTTTAAGTCTATATGCCAAGTGTTTACAATTGAGGGCTTTCAAACCGAAATTAGCGCTAGCATTGGCATTTCTTTATGTCCGGATCAGGCGAGCGATGTCAGCACGCTTATGCGTTTTGCCGATGTAGCGATGTATCATGCTAAGACGCGTTTGCAAGGGGTTGCGGTATACAACTCTGAACACGATCCCAATTCGCCAAAACGTTTGTCGCTCATGGGGGCTCTCGGACGCGCTATTCGCGAGGGTGAACTCACGTTATTTTTTCAGCCGAAAGTCGACCTTAACGAACACGCACTTTACGGGTTTGAAGCGTTAATTCGCTGGAATCATCCCGAACTGGGCTTTATTCCCCCTTCCGAATTTGTGCCAATTGCAGAAATGAGCAATATGATTGCACCGTTGACGCGCTGGGTGTTAGAGGAAAGCATCCGCTACTGCAAGCAATGGTTGGAGCAGGGCGTATGTGTAAATGTCGCGATTAATCTGTCAGCGCGCAATTTAATGGATGAGAACATTATTGATGACCTTAAGACGATGTTGGATTACTACAATGTGCCAGGCGAGGCGCTTGAACTTGAGATCACTGAAAGTGCGATTATGTCGGATCCAGCGCGTGCTCAAATCGCCATAGAGCGCATAAATGCCTTGGGCGTTCGTTTTGCTATTGACGATTACGGTACCGGATACTCTTCCCTGGCTTACCTAAAGCGCTTGCCAGTGCAGACATTGAAAATTGATTTATCGTTTGTCAGAACGATGATGGATAATGAGCAAGATCGTATTATCGTAAATTCGACTATCAATTTAGCGCATAATTTGGGTTTACAGGTGGTGGCCGAAGGTGTTGAAACACAGGCCATTTATAATGAATTGACTGCTCTGGGTTGCGATTTGGTGCAGGGGTATCACGTCGCTAAGCCGATGCCTGGCAGTGAGATTGAAAGCTGGATTCGGGAAGATCACTGGGAACTGAGGTGCCAAGCTGAACTGCGCCAAAACTGTGGCAGCAGGGTTACTGACTAATATCATATCCGGGGTTAAGGATTATGATCTCATCTCACGCTGGAGCGCTTTGACGTCCTCCAAACGCTGCTCAATAATTGCACGCTCATGAAAATCATCTTTTAGCATCCGTGCTGCGTTGCGCAATTGTACTTCAGCCTTGTCATAAATACCGTGGAGGATGAAGTATTCTGCTCGCGATTTATGCACCTCTAAAATATTGCCAACCAGTCCATTTACCTCTGCGAGCAAATACCACACATAGGCGTTTTCCGGTCTTCTGTTTACATGAGCGAGTAAAACTTCAAGGCACTCTTGGTAGCGTGTCGCCTCCATTAGAATTTCGGCTAAACGCACATTTAATACGTGGTTGTTGGGTTCGGTTTTCAATCCCTGTGTTAACAGTTTAACGGCATTCGGATAGTCTTTTTTTCCAGCTGCGATGCGTGCTTTCGCGACCACAATATGGTCGGTTTGGCCGATCGCGCTTTCAAGTAACGCGATGTGTTTCTGGGCTTCTTTAGGTTGGTTGTTACTCAGATAAGCTAAGACCAAACCATAACGGGCTGCGTAGGTTGGTAGTGTGTTTCCCGACAGCTCTGCGCTGAAGCGCTTAATCGCAAATTGAGGATTGGATTCATGGTTTAAAATCGAACGCGCGCGTATCAGTTGATAATCTTTGACCTCGGGCGTTTGCCGTTTGGAGAACTTTTGACTGCGAGATTTGGCGTCGGAAACTCGGCTTTCAGTTATTGGGTGGGTCAACAAAAATTCCGGTGGGCGCGTGCGAAAGCGATTATTTCTGATCATCAGTTCGAACATTTCATGCATGGAATGGGGATCGTAGCCCGCGCGAACTAGGGTCTCCATACCAACGCGGTCAGCCTCCCGTTCCATTTGCCTGCTAAAACGCAATTGTTGGTCGATTAATCCCGCCTGTGCCGCCATTATGGCTGCAATTCCGGCATCGCCATCTGACGCTGCCGCAATCAGCACGCTGGCGAGTACCGCGACGATGCTCTTAACGCCCGCAGCCTTTTGTTCTTGAAGCTTGCGCGCGGAGTGACGCTGACTCAAATGCGCAAGTTCGTGTGCCAGAATTGATACGAGATGCCTTTCTGACTCCGCAACCAAAAAAGTGCCAGTATTGACACCGACGATGCCACCCGGTGCAGCGAAGGCATTTATTTCCTTGGCATCGAGAATAAGCAAATTAATACGTTTGTCTTTTAAATCACTGTAATTGACTAGATTGCGCAAAAGTCGCTCAATGTAGACCTCCATGAATGGGTCCTCATGAAGCGGCATCGCGCTACGAAATACTCGTAGGGCTTTTTGCCCAAACTCATACTCTTCTTTCGGGGAAATCAAACCACCGCTTGTGTCGCCGAGATCTGGCAAAGTTACGTCGGCGTTTATCGTTGAAGTGGTGCATAGCAGTAATGTCGATACCAGCAAAAACCTTAATAACAGGGCTGATAATTGCGCAAAGCGCGAGCGGAAGGGGCTAAAAATACCGGGGAACAATGCGAAACAACGCAAAAACATAGCTGAAAGCTTGTGCGTTCGAAATAAGGCTCTTGAGCATACGCGGTGCGTGCGAAAATACAAGGTAAAGAGGCTCCAGCGCTACATAAGTATGGCTTAATATGATAATCGGTTGGGCTTTTGGTGGGAACTTAAAGTTTCCCACCGGTCGTTAGTATAAGATAAACTAAGCGCAAAAAGATTCCGCTTACTCTTAAGGCACGATTTAATGACCCTGCAAGCGAGCTCGTCAAGCCCGGTAGAACTCGATGTTCGTGGCCTTCGCTGTCCAATGCCCCTGTTAAAAACAAAGCTTGAACTGAACAAATTGAAGCCTGGTGACCACCTGCGAGTATACGTGACCGACCCCGGATCGGTTCGCGACTTTCATTCCTACGCTGAACTTAGCCCACATAAACTAGCTGAATTTCATCAATTCGAAGAAGTTTTTGAGTACCTTTTTGTTGTGGGGGAACAGCCATGATAAAAGTTTTCGAGCGTTGGCTAGAGCGATATTTTGGTGAGGAAGAAGCTGTATTAGTGGCCGTGTTGCTTATTGCTGGCATTGCTATCGTAGTCTCTATGGGGGTGGTGTTGGCGCCCATGATTGCAGCCATCATTATTGCTTTTTTAATGCAAGGCATGGTTGCACAATTAAAGTCTTGGCGCGTGCCACACTTGGTTGCGGTATCGATAGCGTTTGTGGTTTTAGTTACCAGTTTAATGATTATCCTACTTCTCGTACTACCCACTAT
Source organism: Marinagarivorans sp. (assembly GCA_028281865.1). Classification (GTDB taxonomy): domain Bacteria; phylum Pseudomonadota; class Gammaproteobacteria; order Pseudomonadales; family Cellvibrionaceae; genus JANQJB01. Next base: position 32,521 of record JANQJB010000071.1, on the reverse strand, counting down.
GTGGGAGCAGGCCGTTGCGCTGGTGGCGGAAGCGCCGCGTATGATTCAAGAGGGCCAAAAATTACTGATGTTGTTGCCGGAGCAATACCCCCAATTGTTCACCGCAGATCAAATGACCCAGCTCACTAATGCGGTTGGTACGGAACTGGGCAAACTGGGTCAGACAGTACTTTCTTTTTCGGTGGCGCAGCTACCCATTATTGTCGGCGCGTTAATTTATTTAATTCTTGTCCCCATTTTAGTTTTCTTTTTTTTAAAGGATGGGGACGTGATGCTGGCTTGGCTCGGGAGTATCTTACCGCGTGAGCGACCGGTGATGAAAAAAATCTGGTACGAAATGAACGAGCAAATTGCCAATTATGTCCGTGGAAAAGTCATTGAAATTGTGATTGTCGCAGGAGTCACGGGTATTACATTTAGTTTGCTCGGAGTGAATTATGCGCTTTTGCTCGCCATTATTACCGGCTTGTCTGTCGTTATCCCCTACATCGGTGCAGCGGTTGCTGTGTTACCCGTTGCTATCATCGGTTTTTTCCAGTGGGGGTGGAGCCAGGAGCTGTTTTGGCTGTTAATTGCTTATTCGATTATTCAGGCGCTTGATGGCAATGTCCTCGTGCCTCTTCTTTTCTCTGAGGCGGTAAAAATGCATGCCGTCGCGATTGTTTTGTCCGTTCTTGTCTTTGGTGGGCTCTGGGGGTTTTGGGGCGTATTTTTTGCCATTCCGCTTGCGACTCTTTTCAAGGCAATTATTTACGCTTGGCCGACCAAGCCCGCTGTAGATTCCTCGCTTATTAGTGAATAAGATTGTTTTACCGAATATGAAGTTGAGTTTACAAAATACCTGCGTGTTGTTTTTTTTCTTGTTGTGCTCGACTTTTATTTTTGCGTTTGAAATTGAGAAAAACCCTTCTGATAAGCGTGACTATGCCTTTCATATTCTCGATAACGGTTTAAAACTATTTTTAATTTCTGATCCCGAAACGGATAAAGCAGCGGCTGCGCTTGATGTCTGGATAGGCAGCGGCGAAGACCCACAAAAACGCCACGGCTTGGCGCACTTTTTAGAACATATGCTTTTTCTCGGTACTGAAAAATACCCCGAGGCGGGTGAATCGCAGAAATTCATCAGTCAACACGGAGGCTACGACAATGCCTACACTTCTCGAGAGCATACGAATTATTACTTTGATATTGAAGCCACTCAGCTCGCGCCGGCGCTTGATCGTTTTTCGCAGTTTTTTATCGCGCCGTTATTTACTGAACGTTATATCGAGCGAGAGCGCAAAGTCGTAGAATCTGAATTTCGTGCGAAGTTCGATAGCGATAGCCGGCGCTACTACGATGTTATTCGTGACCTCGCTCATCCACAGCATGTTTATGCAAAATTTGGAACGGGCAATCTCGAGACACTGCACAACAACGGGCAAACTTTACGGCAGGACGTGATCGATTTTTATCAGCGTTATTACTCGTCTGATCGCATGGCACTTGTGGTATTGGGTCGAGAGCCGGTCGAAACTTTAAAAAAGCTTTGTGTGCGCTATTTTTCTCCGATAAAACAAAAGCCTGTTGAGCTTGAAGGTAATCCTAAACATATTTATCGATACAAATTACCTTTAGCAATTTCGATTAAACCTAAAAAAGAGCTTTACCGCGTCGATTTTGTTTTTCCGTTGCCGAAGATAGATGATATTCATCGTTCATCACTTAATTATATTAGCCATCTCGTAGGGCATGAAAGTGAGGGCAGTTTGTTATCGTTATTTAAAAAACAGGGTTGGGCTCATGCCCTGTCTGCCGGATCTACAAATGAATGGCGTGCTGGAACGAATTTTCGAGTAAGCATTACTTTAACGGAAAAAGGCACGCGGCATCTCGATAATATGCAAAGCTTGCTGTTGTATTTTATTCAGCGGATAAGTAGTGAAGGCATACAACGCTGGCGTTATGAAGAGCAAGTGCAACTTGGTGGAATTGGGTTTCGCTTTCGAGAAAAAGGGGACGCAATTGATGAGGTGAGCTACTATGCTGGAAATTTGCACGAGATACCAGCGGAAAAATTATTAAGCCATCGTTATCACTTGGGCACATTTGATCCAGATAATATAAAAAAACATCTGGGCTATTTAAATGCGGATAATCTGTTGCGTTTATTCGTTAGCCCAAATGTAAAAACAGATCGAGAGTCGCGAATTTACAAAGCGCCTTATCGAGTCGAAAAACTATTGGTGAAAGCGCAGTCAAGTGATAAAAATCTAAGAAAACAATTAGCGTTTCCAAATAGAAATGAATTTATCCCTAAAGATTTCACAATTGTAAAAAATACCGTGGAGTCAAAACCGCATTTAGCTTACCAACATAAGCGTTTTAAACTTTGGCACAAGGAGGGCAGCTCGTTTGATGTACCTAAGGCAAAAATCTACTTGCGAATTCAATCGGATCGCGCGGCATACCCCCGAGAGAATATCGCCTACGGCAATTTTTATGCGACACTTCTGCGCGAGGCAATTAGCGAAAAAGTTTATAACGCCTATTTAGCAGGCCAAAGCGTAAGCTTTTCTTCCGGGTCTCGCGGTATTGTGATGACTTTTTCGGGTTATAGTGATGGATTGGAACGTTTACTTGATTATGTATTGCGTCAGGCTGCAAAACTCGACGACCTCAAGTCAGTGGGAATTGATAACAATAAATTTCAAGACCTTCTGCGTGAGCAAACGCTTTATTGGGAAAATTCAGCTAAAAATTCGCCCTATCAGCGCTTAATAGATGAAATATCGACTTATGTAGCAGACCCGGTTATGGCCGACGAACGTTTGGCTAATGTTTCTCGCAGTATTACAAAGAAAAAATTCCAGCAATTTGCCAAAGCTTATGTTCGGGGAGCTAAGGTAGAGGCACTTATTTATGGGAATTACGATAGGAAAAACGCTTTGGCTCTTGGAAAACGCGTGCAAAAGCGGTTGAAGCTTAAAAATAAACCGTTGGCGATCGAACCGATTAAAGTGGCGAAACTGACAGAGTCAACGACTCACCACCACGCGCGAATTACGAGTTCCCATGCCGATAGAGCTGTCTTAGTCTACTTGCAAGCAGAAGATGATTCGATAGAAAGTCGTGCACTCGCGCGCGTCCTGGCTCATACCATGCATGAACCGTTTTACAAGCGCGTGCGAACGGAGAAGCAATTTGGCTATATTGTCGGTACACGTGTCTCCGAGATTAAACAAGTTGCTGCCGTCGTAATGCTTGTGCAATCACCGACGCGTGCGGTTGATGAGATTTATCATGAAATAGACGCTTTCGGTATAGATTTTAAAAAAGAGTTAAATAGCCAGTTCGAAGCTGGCAAAAAAGCCGTAATCGTTCAGTTGCAGCAAAAACCCAAGAATCTAAACCAGTCAGCTTATTGGGTTTGGGATAGCCTTTTGGAAGGCGACTACGACTTTAAAGCCCGTGAAAAGATCGTAGCGGCTGTCAAGCACATCGACGAAAAGGAAATAGGCCAATTTTATTCGCGGTTGTTCGGTTCGGAAAATAGCCGCCTTATTTTGTACGCGGGCACAAATGAAGCAAAGACGTTTTCTGGCAGTGAGATGATTTCTGACTTTGCGGCTTTTAAAAAAGCTCTTCCACATTATATCTATGACTGATTCAGCCCTTGATTTTTTGAAAGTAACCTTCGTAGCTTTGGCTTTGTTGCGGCGTCTGGGCTTTGTTGCGGTGCCTGTAATTGGCACCAATCTAGCTTGTACTCCGCTGGATTAAGCAGGCCTAAATGTGTAGAATCTGAGCGCCGTTGGGCAGTTATGAGGCGGATTGTAGTTCCCCGTTTTGTGAAAAGTGCCCAATAAAGCAAGACACCTACGAGAAACTCAAGAAAACAATAAGGTGAATTTGCGCGCTGCGCTTCCCTTTCAGTACTTTGTAATCTTTTAATGACGCGTTGCTGCGGTGCTCTACATCGTGCGGGCTCGTATTTTTTCTAGGTTATGCATTTCTCGGGTATGGCCTCTTGTAGGGTAGGGCCTTTACTGGCAATCGACATAAACAGCGCAAACCACACTTTAGACCTATTTGCGCATTGAATGAGGAGGCTTTGATGGTCGAGGATATTGATGCTCTCGAAACCCGAGAGTGGCTCGATGCACTTGAATCCGTGATCCACCACAGTGGGTCCGAAAGAGCCGCGTATTTGTTGGCACAACTAGCGAATATAGCGACTCAATCCGGCGTTAACATGCCCTCTGCAATTACGACACCATACTGCAATACGATTCGCCCGGAGGACGAAGCAAAAAATCCAGGCGATCCGGTGCTTGAGCGTAAAATTAGATCTTACGTGCGCTGGAATGCTCTTGCGATGGTGACAAAAGCGAACTTGAATAACGAGGGCCTCGGCGGCCATATTTCTTCTTATTCATCTTCTGCGACTCTCTATGAGGTCGGTTTTAATCATTTTTTTAAGGGCCCTGACGATGCTCACTTTGGTGATCTTATCTACTTCCAGGGGCATATCTCACCCGGTATTTACGCCCGCTCCTACATTGAAGGGCGCTTAACCGACGAGCAACTTGATAATTTTCGTCGCGAGGTCGATGGCAAAGGCCTCTCATCTTATCCACACCCGTGGTTGATGCCGGACTATTGGCAATTTCCTACAGTATCGATGGGCCTGGGGCCTATTAACGCGATCTACCAAGCTCATGTTATGCGTTATATGTCATCTCGCGGCCTGGCAGATCGTGGCGATCGCAAGGTTTGGGCATTTTTGGGAGATGGTGAATGCGATGAACCAGAAACATTGGGTGCGATATCGTTAGCGGGTCGAGAACCGCTTGAAAACCTTATCTTTGTCGTCAATTGTAACTTGCAGCGTCTGGATGGCCCGGTGCGCGGCAACGGCAAAATCGTGCAAGAGTTAGAAGGTGCTTTTCGTGGTGCCGGCTGGAATGTCATCAAAGTTTTATGGGGCGCGGGCTGGGACAAGCTGCTTGAGCGCGATAAAACGGGTTTGCTGCAAAAGCGTATGGACGAAGTCTGCGACGGGGAGTTGCAGAATTACAAAGCCAACGGCGGGGCCTATACGCGCAAATACTTCTTCGGTAAGTATCCCGAATTGCTTGAGCTTGTTAAAGATATGAGCGACGACCAAATCATGGCATTAAACCGCGGTGGACATGATTCTCAGAAGGTTTATGCGGCCTACCACGCAGCGGTCAACCACAAAGGCCAGCCGACGGTGATTTTGGCGCAGACGGTAAAAGGATACGGCTTAGGTGCTGGCGGAGAGTCAGTGAATATTGCCCACAATGTTAAAAAGCTTGGACCGGATGAGTTAAAACAATTTCGCGACCGCTTTTCGATTCCGATCTCTGATCAAGAACTGCAAAAAATTCCGTACTATCGTCCGGCGGAAGATTCGCCAGAAATGCGATATTTGCAAGAGCGTAGGAACAGCTTAGGCGGGTATTTACCCGCGCGTGTTAAAGATCATGAAGCGCTTCCTATCCCCGCATTGGATAAGTTTAAAGCCCTGCTTAAAGATACTGGCGAACGTGAAATTTCTACGACGATGGCATTTGTACGTTATTTGTCGACGCTTGCCAAAGACAAGGGCATGGGTGAGCGCGTTGTCCCAATAGTGCCGGACGAAGCGAGGACGTTTGGGATGGAGGGTATGTTTAGCCAGTTGGGTATCTACTCCTCAGCGGGCCAGCAATACGTTCCGCATGATCACGACCAGATTATGTATTACAAGGAAGACAAAAAAGGTCAGATTTTGGAGGAGGGTATCAACGAGGCTGGTGCGATGTCGGCGTGGATAGCCGCAGCTACTGCTTACAGCACTTATCGCAAGCCGATGATTCCGTTTTATATCTATTATTCGATGTTTGGTTTCCAGCGCATAGGTGATTTGGCTTGGCTTGCCGGCGACATTCAGGCAAAAGGCTTCCTGATCGGCGCTACCTCTGGGCGCACGACGCTCAATGGAGAGGGTTTGCAGCATCAAGACGGTCATAGCCATATTATGGCCGGAACTATCCCGAACTGTATTTCGTATGATCCGACCTATGCGTTTGAACTCGCTGTCATCATAACTGACGGTATGAAGCGGATGTATGAGGCGAAAGAAAACGTTTTTTATTACATCACTACAATGAACGAAAACTATCCTCACCACGGCATGCCAGATGGTTCTGAGGAAGGCATCGTGAAGGGTATTTACTGTCTTAAAAAAGCGCAAAAAAATGTTAAGAAAAAGCGTGTTCAATTGTTGGGCGCGGGGTCGATACTGCGGGAAGTTGAATTCGCTGCTGAGCTACTGCGCAACGATTGGGGTGTCGAGTCAGATATCTGGAGTGTTACAAGTGTTAACGAGCTTGCGCGGGATGGCCAGGCCTGTGATCGCTGGAATCGGATGCATCCTGACTCAGAACCGAAACAAGCTTATTTATCTCAAACATTAAGCAGCTCAGAGGGGCCATTCGTGATTTCAACGGATTATATAAAAACCTATACTGAGCAGCTGCGGCCCTATATTCCGGGTAATTATCATGTGCTTGGTACAGACGGCTTTGGTCGTAGTGACACACGCTCTAAGCTGCGTCACTTTTTTGAGGTTGATCGTTATTACGTTACCGTGACGGCGCTTAAAGCGCTTGCTGATGAAGGCAAAGCGTCGAAGGCTGACGTAACCAAGGCTATCAAAAAATATGGCTTAGACCCTGATAAAGTCGCGCCGACGTCGGTGTAAGGAGAAGGTTGTGACGAGTGAAACTTATAAAATTCCCGATATTGGCGGCGCTACCGATGTCGATGTTATTGAAATTAGCGTGGCTGTTGGTGATACCGTGGAAGAGGGGGATTCGATTATCGTCCTTGAGTCGGACAAAGCATCAATGGATGTACCTGCCCCTGTCTCGGGCACAATCAAGAGTGTTCTTGTCAGTGAGGGGGATAAGGTATCGGAAGGTGAGGATTATGTCGTCATAGAATCGGCTTCTAGCGGAAAGGCAAATGCCGATTCTGGCGCTGATACAAGTGCTGACAAAGACGTTCAAGATGCAGCTCCTGCAAAACCTATCGAAAGTGGTATGTCCTCTGTAACCGTTGCAGTCCCCGATATCGGCGGTGCAGAGGACGTAGACGTAATAGAGGTTTGCGTGGCAGTTGGCGATAGCGTTGATGAGGGCGATTCGCTCATTGTCCTTGAAAGCGATAAAGCTTCCATGGAAGTACCGTCGCCGTCGGCGGGCAAAGTGGAAAAAATTCTTATTAAAGAAGGTGATAAAGCCTCCGAAGGTACGGCTGTGCTCGTACTAGCGGTCAGCGGCGGTGCTGCTGATGTTGTGAGCCCACCGGAGCCAGCATCTGATACAAATACCTTGGCTAACACCTCTGCCGCTCTTTCAATTGAGACAATTGCAGTACCTGACCTCGGCGGAGCTGAGGATGTAGAGGTGATTGAGGTTTGCGTTTCAGTTGGTGAGGATATTTCAGAGGGCGATTCACTTATCGTATTAGAAAGCGATAAGGCATCTATGGAAGTTCCCGCTCCGTCTAACGGTAAAATTGTTTCCATCGCTATAAAAGAAGGCGATAAGGTGAGTATGGGAGCGCTGATAGGAGAAATTGAATCGCAATCGGTGAGTACTGATTTGGACTCTGCCGCACCTGCCAAATCTCCAGAACCTAGTGCCGCTGTTTCTAGTCCAAATCCGAGCCCTGCTGTTTCAGTGGAAGATCCCGTCAGTGCCAAACCGAGTGGCGATGTTTATGCCGGGCCTGCGGTGCGCAAATTGGCTCGCCAGATGGGTGTGGATCTCTCGGAGGTCTCTCCCTCCGGTCCGCGAGGGCGTGTTCAAAAAGATGATGTCAAAGCTTTTGTTAAAAAAGTGATGGCTGAGCGCTCAAGCGGAGGTGGTGTTGCGTCTGGTTCGGGTATTCCGCCCATCCCGGAAGTGGACTTTTCTCAATTCGGTCCCGTCGAGTTGGTGAAAATGAGCAAAATCAAGAAAGTCACCGCGATAAATATGAGCCGGAATTGGCTCAATGTACCCCATGTGACACAGTTTGATGATGCCGATATCACTGAGCTGGAAGCTTTTCGTAAAAACATGAAAGCTGACGCAGAAAAAGCGGGCGTTAAGCTGACGCCGGTGCCATTTATTTTAAAGGCTTGTGCAGCGGCCTTGCGCGCTGAACCGAGCTTCAACGTTTCGTTACACGCCGACGGTGAGCACATTGTGCAAAAGGACTATGTTCACATTGGCGTTGCTGTCGATACGCCAAAGGGTTTGATGGTTCCTGTTATCCGCGATGTCGATAAAAAGGGCTTGTTTCAACTTGCAGACGAGACTATTGCGCTCGCCAAGAAGGCACGCGATGGTAAGCTTTTGCCGAGAGAAATGCAGGGTGGTTGTTTTACTATTTCCAGTTTAGGGGCCATTGGCGGGCAGGGGTTCACACCTATCGTCAGTGCGCCTGAAGTGGCCATACTCGGTGTCTCCCGTGCGGAAATGAAACCCAAATGGAACGGCGCAGAATTTCAACCGCGTCTAATGCTGCCGTTGAGCTTGTCATACGACCACAGAGCAATAAACGGTGGCGATGCGGGACGGTTTTTTACTCAACTTAACGCGTTTTTAGCGGACGTGCGCCGCTTGTTGTTGTAGCTTTTGGTTTTGCTAAAACCCGAAAGGTGGTAATAATTACCTTTCGGGCTTTTATTTCCTCTCTTCCAAGTTCACGTCGTTAGCTTCCTACCGTTTTCACCTAATTATCAATACTGAATTAACTCAAATTTAGGGCAAAAAAAAGCCGCGAATTCTCGCGGCTCCGGGAAGGGATGAAATTATATATGTGCGTATTTATATATCATCCAAATTTGGTTAGCGAGCCATTCTGAATGCATCGCTTGTAGCGATTGCTTCCAAGAGATTAGGGAAGGTCTCGCCGTCGCGTTTTAATATTGCCGCTAAACGATCAATAGTATGTTCTTCGTCAGACTCCATACCACGTCCCATCGCGTAGATATAGACTTTTTCAGCTACACAGTGAAGGTAATCTTCGCTCTCAGCTATGCGCTGCATCATCTCTGGTGGATTCTGGAACGGGCCGTGTAAAGCGAAAGTTCCAGTAGCATCGATGTCATATTCAACCCCTTGGTAGAGTTCAACATCACGCCATTTTCCGATAGCATCGAAATTCTCTAAGCCCAAACCACCTGGATCGATAAATCTGTGACAGGCGAAGCAGGTTGATTCAGTGCTATGTTGCGCTAAACGGTCACGAACTGCGCCAACCAACTGTGTTTGCTCGTCTAATGGTACTACTGGCATACCTTCGTCTGGCTCTGGCGGCTCAAAACAAAACATTTGCTCACTGATCCACTTACCTCGAAAAATTGGATTAGTGCTATCGGCGCCAGCCAAAGCAGACATTATCCCAGCCTGAGTCAAGATTCCACGACGATTGGTTCCGACGAGCGATACCTCCTGAAATGCATTGTTGAACGAGCCGGGGATTCCGTAAAGATCAGCCAGTCGCTTATCGACGTGGGTTGTCTCTGACAGAAGCATTTGGCGTAACTCTCTGTCGCCACTGATGACTGAATCCAGCATGTAGTTGATTTCAGTAATCATCGATTCCTTCAGTTCATGGGTAAAATCTGGGTCACTTTTTGTCAGTGGTGTTCCGGTATCTTGAAGAAGGCGAGTGAAAAGCCATTGGCCGAAAAAGTTTTCGCGTATTGCGAGCGCTTTCGGAGAAGCCATCATGCGTTTTACCTGAGCTGCTATCGCATCGGGGTTATTTAAATTTCCAGCTTCCGCCGCTTGTAATAACTCCTCATCAGGCCCTGTACTCCAGAGAAAGTAAGACAAGCGCGTTGCCAGCTCAAAATCGCTTAGCAGGTGAATCTCGTCCGCTTCTGGAGTTGGGTCTAACTCCACGCGAAACAGAAAGTGCGGTGACAACATCGAGCCGTGAACGCTGCGTGAAAACCCTTCTTTCCAGTCACCACTGGCTGACTCAACCAGTTGCGCCAAAGCGGCTTTTTCATCGGCGGTAATGCTTCTGCGCCACGCTCTTCGAGCGAATTTGTAGGCCGAATCCAACGCACATTGGCGATTTAGGTTGTTTTGATTACACAATAGCAACTTGTTAAGTAGAGGTGTGCCATCAGCCGCACGAGCACCGTCAGCAAAGGCAGCTTTAACCGCGATATCGATTTCAGCGTCGTGCAGTTTCAGTACCTTCGTAGTTAACGACTGAATCTCGACTATATTATCGAAACCATATTGCTGACCGTCCTGCGGAATCCCGTTGCCGATTTCAACATCCAAGCCGTAAAGTAGATCACGGACGCTGTTTTCAAATTCGAACTTATTAAGCCGGTGGATTGTTTTAGCTTTTGGGGAAGCCGCCTCAGGCAAACTGACGTTGCCTCCACCCGAACTACTGCTGCTACTGCCGCCACCTGGGTTGTTAGGGTTTCCGGGTTCTACAGCACCATTACACGAACATAAAACCGCGGCGGCAAGTAGACTGGCTAAGGCAGGCTTGACGATGTTTTGCTTCACAATTGGTAAGGAATTTAAATTTATCATTATCGTGTCTCCCTTATCCTAAAATGCCGAGTGGTGCAGTTTCGCGGAAGTTACTCATTGGAACACCCAAGTGTTGCAGTAAGTCGGCATAGAGGCCAGCTAACTTCTTATTCTCCGCACTGACTTTGCCAATCTTAGGTAAGCTACCGCCGACATAAACCATTGTAAGGTTGCTACAGTTGTGGTTGTCACTCATACCACTGCCGTATTGAATTGTCGTATTATCAAGCAAGTTGCCTGAGCCCTCTGGTGTGTCTTTGAGCATCTTCAAGAAATAGGCGAATTGCTCACCTTGCCAGACAGACATTTTCTCAAATAGGCCGTTGGTTCCCCGATCATTATGGGAAGCGCCGTGGTGATGCATGTTGCCGCCTATGAAGTCTAGCGGACGGTTGGAACCACCAGAGCCAAACATAAAGCTGCCAACACGTGTGGCATCACATTGGAATGCAAGCGCTGCGACCTCGAAATGCTGACGGACATTGGTGGGGTGGGTGCTATCTTTGCCAGTGAGTTCTTTTACTGTGCAATTTAAGTTAGAGGTTTCGGTAATATCCTGCTCAATCTTTCGCACCGATTCAAGGTATTCGTTAAAGCGATGTTTGTCACCTTGACCTAGTTTTGAAACCAGTGAGTTCGACTGGTTTAGCACGAAATCGATGATGCTGGCATTACGTGTACTCACCTCGTTCTGTGCGTTGCCGGAGGCGCCAGGATCAAGCCCTTTAAATAGAAGGCCCATCGCTGCCTGCGCAGTCGGGATTGGAGGGTTAGGTGTACTCTCTCTCCAGCTAATAGTGTTGTTGTAGGTACACGGAGCACCTTTACCGCAACTACCACTCTTGCCATCATCCATACCAATCTCAAGCGATGGCAATATGGTGTCTTGACCGACATGGTCAGCGTAGTACTGGTCCACTGATGTGCGGTTATCAACCCTCTTAACATCGTTCTTATAACACGTGAGGTAGGATGCTGACTCTCGAGGGTGAGTCGGCCCGAGTTTGCCCATGTTGTCTAGGTTGGTCACCATTGCTCGAGCGTATTCCCATACCCCAGCTTCTTCTAGCGGTGCCAGAAATGGAGAGGGTGAGAAATTAGCACCCGTCGCGCGAAACTTGTCTATTTTATGGCCGGTAGGACAGTAGATAAAGAACAGCCGCTCTTTGATACCTTCGCCGGCAGCAAACGCCGAATCTGACGGTGTCATCGCTTCAAGCAAAGGTAGGCACATGGTAGCCGATGCGCTGGCCAACATGCTGCGACGTGTAAGTTTTAGTGGTCGCGCACGACGATTTTTTGACGAGTACAAGTTAAGCCTCCTAATGTTATAACCAGGAAAATTACAAAAGTCCGGATTGTCTCCTAGACGAGTTAAGTCACTCGTAGCTTCTAGGTTTTGCCTCAGGTATCAATCAAGCTCAAAACTTACCAATAAACGAATCTCACAGTTTTAAGCTTTTTCTGCCTTAAATGTAATAGCTACACTCTTGGTGATAGCTGAGCCCGTGCTTAAAATTGATTTTTATTTAGAGTGGTCTCAATTACTTCGCACAAAGCTTATAAATTTGGGTTCACAGTGAGTAATGTATTTTTCGTTTTTTATTGTTATTTTTGAAACTAGAATATCGTTATGAACAAATGTAGCACCAAATATTCATGCTTAACATGAAGGGTCTCACATAACGTTTAAAAATATCTAAAAAAGTCACATATTTCATGGGTTTTGAGCAGTTTGGACTGCAAATTTCTTAGCCCTATTTATAGTCGACTAGACTGTTAAAGTTTCAGTTTGCCCTTTGCCAAAGACTGTTGATTTAGGTATGCATTAATAAAAGCGCCCCGTACATTAATCTTCTCACAGAGGCAGCGTTAAAACTTACCTAACACTGCGCGACATAGTTGTTTCGAATTATCCTTTATGTAGAGTTTGGTGTCATTTGCATCTCTAGCCGAAGAAATAACAAAAAGAGCCTGCTTAAAGCAGGCTTAATGGGTCTCACTTGATAAAGTGAGTGGGTGAAAACGAAAGATAGCGGGGTAAATAAGAGCTTCGGTTGTTTAGTGCTGGACAATGGGCTTTGTGATCTCGGGGTTTACGAGCTCTATTTCGACTTTGCGTTCAAGTGCATAGCCGTCCAGGTCACCTTTTGAAGCTGTGGAGAAATTGGAGCCGTGACTGTGAAGTATTATTCGAGACTCTGCTATGCCACCATTTACGAGTTCTTTTTTAACTGCTTTTGCTCGCTCAAGCGAGAGCACATTATTGTATTCATCAGTACCTCTAGGATCGGCGTGACCATCTAAATTTACGACTAATTTTCGATTCTTTTTTAGGTAATCTGACAACAGCTTTATTCGCTGTTGGTCGTTTTCTTCGAGCTTATCGTCTCCAGTAGAAAACATAATTTGTAAAGCTAAAGAATCGACTGTTGACTGCTCCAACGTCGCTATTTTTTGCTGTTTTTCTTCAATTGTATTTTCAAGTTCGATAAGAGACGCTTGCATTTTTTCTACCTCAATGGCTTTGTCATTATTTTTTTTTGTTTGCTCGGCAAGTAAAACTCCGCCGAGCGATCCGAAAGCGAAACCGACAGGACCGCCTACCAAGGCACCCACTAATGCACTCCCCCCCACGGCACTTAACTCGACGCCGACCTGTTGTTTCTCTGTTCGAGCGGCAAAAGAATAGTTAGTGTTGAGAACAATCACACAGAGCAGCGTAGCGGAAATTGCCCGCTCGGATTTGCGTAAAAATTTTATTGAATTAAACATAATGGATGCCTTTTATTAAATAATATTTTGGTTTGAAAATTAGTTTTTCTACAACGACTATTAAAAGCGTAAAAAACGGCACCCAGGTGGGTGATTTGTGATAGAGAAGGCTCGAAATATGGCAAATAATGATGGTTAAGGCAGAAGGTCTTGAAGACTACGAGCATTCGTGGCTCAATGCCGCCTAAAATAGAAGTAACATTTTTGAAGTCTTGAATTGACAGGTTTGATTTTGACCGATTCTGCACGCGACAAAACATCCAAAAAGCTGCTTAAATCAACTGCCATATTTGCATTTATGACAACGTTGTCGCGTGTATTGGGCTTGGTAAGAGACATTATTTTCGCCCGTTTTATCGGTGCGGAAGCTGGCGCAGATGCGTTTTTTGTTGCCTTTAAAATTCCCAATTTTATGCGGCGTTTATTTTCCGAGGGCGCCTTTGCTCAGGCGTTTGTGCCGGTTCTCTCTGAATTGCGCGAGAATGGGTCGCGTGCAGCGATTCGCCAATTTGTCGACCATATTGCCGGTTGTTTAGGCATGTCTTTGATAGGTGTGACGGCATTTTCAATTGTTGCCGCACCCGTTATCGCAATGGTTTTTGCTCCGGGCTTTTATTTCAATAACCCTGAAAAATATCAGCTCACCACCGAACTCATTCGCATCACCTTTTCGTATCTAATGTTCATTTCGCTCACCGGATTCTTGGGCGCTATTTTGAATAGCTACGATCAATTTGCCGGCCCGGCTTTTACTCCTGTTATCTTAAATATCGTATTGATTACAGCTGCGGTTGCTGTAGCACCGAATATCGAGCGCCCGGTTGATGCCTTGGCATGGGGCGTTTTTGTGGCAGGCCTACTGCAGTTTGGTTTTCAAGTCCCTTTCGTGGCGCGTCTTGGCTTGTTGCCCAGGCCTAAGCCAAATTGGAAAGATTCTCAAGTAAAAAAAGTATTGCGTTTAATGGCGCCTGCGATGTTTGGGGTCTCAGTAAGCCAGATTAATTTATTACTGGATACTGTGCTTGCATCGTTTTTGCCGAATGGGAGTGTATCGTGGCTGTATTATTCCGATCGGCTAACCGAATTGCCGTTGGGTGTTTTTGGTGTCGGTATCGCAACGGTGATTTTACCGACGCTGTCACGCCAGTTTACTGCAGGCTCTGAGGCATTCTCTAAGACTCTTGATTGGGCTCTGCGGACAATCTTGCTAATTGCGATTCCTGCCGCGGTTGCACTCTCGCTATTGGCGGAGCCTATTATATTTACCCTTTTTCACTACGGATCGTTTAAGGCTACGGACGTTACGATGGCTGCGTACAGCTTGCGTGCCTATGCACTCGGCTTAACAGCTTTTATGCTTATCAAGGTACTGGCTTCGGCTTTTTATTCGCGTCAGAACACCAAAACACCGGTAAAGATTGGCATAGTCGCAATGGTTGCGAATATGTTGCTCAATGTGGTTTTTGTTGCCCCTTTGTATTTTTTCTGGGGGATTGGGCACGCGGGTTTAGCGCTGGCTACTAGCGGGTCGGCATTTATCAATGCCGGCCTTTTACTGCGCAGACTGCTAAAAGAGCGGGTTTATCAACCGGAAAGTGCTTGGCTTATATATCTTACTAAGCTTATGTGTGCCAGCGCTGCGATGGCTTTGGGGCTCTATATTGCGGTTCTACTCGTCGGCTCATTTGAGCAAATGGAAGCGTGGAGGCGGGGCTTTCATACGGCTTGGATGTGTTTGCTTGGCGCGCTCATTTACGCGATTGCGCTCATTGTTTGTGGAATTCGGCCTGCACATCTTAAGCCGGGTAGCTTCCAAGGCTGAAAGTCGCTCTTTGAAGAGCCTTTGCGGTTCAATGCATATCAATGCTGAGGTATACTCGCCCGTTTGTTTAACCGTGGGTAATTTGCTCTTTGGCAATGAATCAACAAGGCTTTTTTTGCGGCTTAGCGGGGCTAAAAACGTTCAGTAGAGAACGTGGATGTGTCGCGACGATAGGCTCCTTCGACGGCGTTCATATTGGCCATCAGGCTATTCTCGAGCAGTTGCGGAGGGCTGCCGCGCGCTTTCATTTGCCTGCGGTTGTCATTGTATTTGAGCCTCAGCCGCATGAGTATTTTTCTAAGGCCCAAGCAGCTCCTAGGCTAATGCGGCTAAGGGATAAAGTTTCCGCTTTATTAACTCACGGTGTCGATTCGGTTTTTTGCTTGCGTTTTAACCGGCGTTTAAGCGAATACTCGGCACAACAATTTGTCGAGGAAATATTGGTTTCTGGATTAGGTGTCAAGCATTTGGAAGTCGGGGATGATTTTCGCTTCGGTTGTGATCGAAAAGGCGATTTCGACTTTTTAAAAAGGATGGGCGATGAATGTGGTTTTACTGTAACGCAGGCTGCAACATACGAAATCGAGGGGGAACGAGTGAGCAGTACGCGCATACGTGAGTTGTTGGAAGATGACAACTTTGAGCGCGCCCAAGTGCTGCTTGGTAAACCCTATCAAATCCGAGGTCGCGTCGTGTTTGGGCGCCAACTCGGTCGCCAGTTGGGTGTGGCCACGGCAAACATTGGTTTGGGACGCTATCGATGTCCAGTAAATGGTGTTTATGCTGTAAGAGTTACACGTGCGACGGGTGAGAAAAAATTTGGGGTTGCGAATATTGGCACGCGTCCTACGGTTTCTAGCCCGGAGAATAAAAGTCGAGTTCATCCTTTGTTGGAAGTTCATTTATTCGACTTTTCGCAAGACATCTATGGTGAATATCTCAACGTGGAGCTAAAAAAGAAAATTCGTGATGAAAGAAAGTTTTCCTCGATAGAAATGCTAAAGGAACAAATATTGTTTGATATTGAGCATGCTCGAGATTTTTTTGGCCGACAAATAAATTGTTAAATTAATAAGCTGACAAATATCAAATAAGCAATAAATGTATTAAAGGGCAGATACCAGCTTTATACGTACAAAAATGGAAGAAAATACACACATTTTTATCAGTAGTTTGGTGGTGCGTAAGCAAAGGGTCAGGAGGATCCATTTGTTTGCCGATGCAATAAATATCGGTGCAATCAATAGTAGTTAACTAAATTATATTAAGGTTTTTTCGAAGTCCATGGCTGATTACAAGTCTACATTAAATTTACCGTCTACCAGCTTTGCCATGAAAGCAAATTTGGCTCAACGTGAACCACAAGCATTAAAACGTTGGTACGACGAAGATCTTTATGCACAGATTCGTAAAGCGCGCTCCGGCCGCAAAAAATTTATTTTGCACGACGGTCCTCCTTATGCCAACGGTGATATTCATATTGGCCATGCGCTTAACAAAATTCTTAAAGATATTATTGTCAAAGCGAAAACTCTTAGTGGTTATGACGCTCCTTATGTACCGGGCTGGGATTGCCACGGGTTGCCAATTGAACACAACGTAGAGAAAAAAATTGGCAAGGCTGGAGCAAAAGTTGAATACGCTGAGTTTCGGAAAAAATGCCGCGAATACGCTAGTAAGCAAGTTGAAGGGCAGAAAAAAGATTTTATTCGGCTAGGTGTATTGGGTGAGTGGGATAAGCCCTATTTAACCATGGATTATAAAACTGAAGCTGATATTGTTCGGGCACTAGGGCAAATTACTAAAAATGGTCACCTTGTTCGCGGTTTTAAACCAGTTTATTGGAGTGTCGTTGGCGGTTCTGCGTTAGCAGAAGCGGAGGTGGAATATCAGGATAAAACTTCATTTACAATCGACGTAAAGTTCGAAGTTACATCAGAATCTGATTTGGTAGCGAGAGTTGGTGAAGTTAGTGGCGCTGGGCCAATTTCTGTTGTTATTTGGACCACAACGCCTTGGACCCTGCCATCAAACCAGGCTGTGTCTTTAAATCCAGAAGTGGACTACGTGATTCTTCAAGCGGGAAATGAACGTCTGCTGATTGCGGATGAGTTGGCAGATGCGTTAGCGCAGCGTGCTGGTATAGAAGGTGCAGGGCGCGTAGCTCAATTTAAGGGAAAACAACTTGAATTTCTTGAGTTAAATCACCCTTTTTATAACAAGCAAGTTCCAGTTATTTTAGGCGATCATGTTACGACTGACGCCGGTACCGGCTGTGTACACACAGCACCGGATCACGGAATGGATGATTTTATCGTCGGGCAAAAATACGATATTGGCACATTAAATTATGTTATGGAATATGGCAATTTTCGAGATGATGTAGAGATTTTTGCAGGTGAGCATGTTTATAAGGTTGATGAACATGTTATAGATATTTTAATCGAAAAAGGTGCCTTGCTGCATCAAAGCAAAATAACGCATAGTTATCCCCATTGTTGGAGAACAAAAAAGCCATTAATTTTTCGTGCGACGCCTCAGTGGTTTATAAGCATGAACAAAAAACATTTGCTCGAAAATGTGAAAAGCGCTGTGGACGAAATTAGATGGATTCCGGAGTGGGGAGAGGCGCGGATCCGCAGTATGTTAGATTCGAGCCCCGATTGGTGCGTTTCTCGGCAGCGTACGTGGGGTGTTCCAATAACGTTATTTGTTGATAGGCAAACACAAGAGTTACACCCCGATAGCGAAAACTTAATTGAAAAAGTCGCGCAATTAATAGAAGTTGACGGTATGGATGCATGGTTTGATCTCGATACCAACGACTTTTTAGGAAATGATGCAGATAATTACGCGAAAGTCACTGATACGTTGGATGTTTGGTTTGATTCAGGCGTTACGCATTATTCAGTTTTACGGCAGCGCGAATATTTAGATTTTCCAGCCGACCTATATTTAGAGGGCTCAGACCAGCATCGCGGGTGGTTCCAATCATCGTTGAAAACGTCAATCGCAATCAATGGAATTGCACCTTATAAACAAGTCCTCACGCATGGTTTTACAGTTGATGAGCATGGTCGAAAGCAATCAAAATCGCTTGGCAATACGACGCCACCTCAAAAAGTGATGAACGAACTTGGTGCCGATGTATTGAGGTTGTGGGTGGCCGCCACGGATTTTAGTAATGATCTCAGTGTTTCCGACACAATTTTAAAACGCATGGCGGAATCTTATCGCCGTATGCGTAATACAGTGCGATATTTGCTAGCCAATTTGCCGGATTTTGACCCTGAGATACATTTAGTTCCTAACGAAAAATTACTGGCACTCGATGCGTGGGTTGTTGCCAAAACAGCTTCACTGCAAAAAGAAATTATTGACCACTACGATAATTATGATTTCCATTTGATTTATCAAAAATTACATAATTTTTGTATTGTTGAATTGGGTGGGTTTTATCTCGATATTACGAAAGATCGCGTTTATACCATGCAGACGAATAGCCTCGGGCGGCGTTCTGCGCAGACAGCTCAATATTATATTGCACAGGCGTTTGTACGCTGGATAGCGCCAATTTTATCATTTACATCTGATGAAATATGGCAGGCGCTACCGGGGCAGAAGGAGGGAGGATCGGTTTTTATGGCAGAATGGTATCAACTACCTGATCTTGTTCTTCCTCGTGAATTTGATGAAGAGTACTGGGCATTTTTGTCGGAGGTTAAAAGCGAAGTTAATCGTGCTATTGAGGTAAGGCGGAATGAGGGCGAGGTTGGGAAAAGCCTTGAGGTTAAAGTAACGCTATTTTGTGAAAAGGATTTAATGGAATTACTTTCTCGTGTTGGGTCTGAGTTGCGTTTTTTACTTATTACTTCCGCCGTAAGTGTGTTGCCCTATCAAGACAAAGGAGAGAATCCGGATTCTAACATTGAAGGTATGGCGATTTTGGTGGAAAAAATTGCTTGGGATAAGTGTGTTCGATGTTGGCATCACAGTGACGATATTGGCGAAAATGCAGAGCATATTGAACTTTGCGGTCGCTGCGTTGACAACGTAGTAAACGATGGTGAGAAGCGCTTATATGTTTAATGTCGGTATGCAGAGTTTTGACTTCAGAAAAATTCCTTGGTTTTGGTATTTCATTGCATTAATTGTTGTTGTTTTCGATTTAACAACTAAGGAAATAATGATTAATTATTTTAACGATATAGAAGGTGCACGCCAAAATATTATGCCGCTATTTGATTTAACGCTCGTCTATAATCATGGCGCCGCATTTGGGATGTTTGGTGGTAAAAGATGGCCCTTGGCAATTTTGGCAGGTGTAATGAGTATCATTTTGGTTGTTTGGCTCTATAGATTGCCGCCCGAAAAACGCTATGAAAAGGTTGGTCTTGCGTTGATCTTAGGCGGGGCAATTGGCAACCTCTACGACCGTTTAGTTGCTGGTAAGGTTACCGATTTTTTATTGGTTTATATTAATGAAGAATTAAAATGGCCTGCATTTAATGTTGCCGATGTGGCTATCTGTGTCGGTGCGGCTTGCCTTTTGTTCGAAGCTTTTAAACCCAGTAAATCGAAATCGGGAAAAACCGGATGACCAGTGATATTGTTGCTGGCCCAGGGACTCGCGTAACGATGCACTTTTCGTTGAGCTTAGAAAGCGGAGCGGTGATTGATTCTAATTTTGACGGCGATCCGGCGACTTTTGTTTATGGTGACGGAAATCTTATGCCTGGTTTTGAGGATCAAATCCTAGGTATGGAAGAGGGGGAAACGAAAGAAGTTTTGATCCTTCCCGATATCGGCTTTGGGCAGCCGAACCCCGATAATATACAAGAGGTAAAAAGAAGTGAGTTCCCTGAAAATATTGAACTCGAAATTGGGCTGATGTTGTCATTTGCCGATGCACAATCTCACGAGCGGCCGGGTGTCATTGTTGATTTTAATGCTAAGTCTGTGACAGTTGATTTCAACCACCCGCTAGCCGGAAAAAATATTGTGTTTAAGGTTCAAATCGTCTCTATTGAACCGACTGTTACACACTAGGGGTAAGTATGCAGATAAAGCTTGCAAATCCGCGGGGTTTTTGCGCCGGAGTTGATAGAGCAATAGACATTGTCAATCGTACACTAGACGTGTTTGGTGCGCCGATTTATGTGCGCCATGAAGTCGTTCACAACAAGTTTGTTGTTGATACTCTTAAAAAGCGAGGCGCCATTTTTGTCGACGAGTTGGATGACGTGCCGGACGGTGCCACCGTGATCTTTAGTGCTCACGGGGTGGCCCAGTCTGTGCGGCGCGACGCCGAGCAACGCGAGCTTAAAGTGTTCGATGCCACTTGCCCCCTTGTCACAAAGGTACATCTAGAAGTAGCAAAGTTTTCTCGTGAAGGCTGGGAGTGCGTACTTATTGGCCATTCTGGACACCCCGAGGTTGAGGGGACAATGGGACAATATGATCGTGAAAATGGTGGCACTATTTACTTGGTAGAAAATGTGGAAGATGTCCGTTTACTCGAGGTCGGAGACCCCGATAAATTGGCATATGTTACTCAAACGACGCTTTCTATGGACGATACGGCCAAGGTTATAGATGCATTGCAAAAGAAATTTCCGTTAATTGAAGGTCCGCGAAAAGACGATATATGTTATGCGACTCAGAATCGTCAAGATGCGGTGAAACAACTGGCCCTTGAATGTGATTTGGTCTTAGTGGTTGGTTCTCCCAACAGCTCCAACTCTAACCGCTTGCGTGAGCTTGCTGAGCGTTGCGGAGTGAAAGCCTACTTGGTTGACGGGCCGAGTGACGTTGAGGACGCCTGGCTTGTGGGGTGTCAACGAATTGGCATCACTGCAGGTGCATCCGCGCCAGAAGTCCTGGTGCGAGATGTTATTGAGGGGTTGAAAACCAAAGGTGCTCAGGGGCCACTTGAGTTAGCTGGGCGCCCCGAAAATATTAGCTTTTCTTTACCCAAGGAATTGAGGGTTTAAAAATAAACAGCTTGAAAAACCCTTAACGCATTCATTAATTTTTAAAAAAATATATAAAAATCAATAGCTTGCTGAAATTGAGAGCTGCATCACACTGCGGCGCCAACCATTTGTCACAGCCTTAGTCCGTTTATCTCTATGCCGTGTCCTTTTATTCTTTGTTGGTTTAAGGTTCAATGTGTGCGATTTTAAATAATTTTATCCTATAAATATCGCGTAAAAACTGGTAACTCGTTATATGTCGAAGCACGTTGAGCAAGGTTATACATTGTTGGAATTGTTGTCGGTGGTTGTGATTATCGCAATTCTTGTTGGCATTGCCGTGCCATCCTTCCGGCAGAGCTCTCTTAATAGCAATATCGAAAATCGGATTTTGGAGTTTAAACGAGCTCTTGTGCAGGCTCGTTCTGCAGCTGTTTCGCGTAATGTAATTACTACCATTTGCCGAGCGAACGCTGATGGAGATGGTTGTGGAGCTAATAATGGAGCATGGAGTAACGGTTGGATTGCTTTTGTTGATGATGGAGGCTCCGTTGCTGGAGGTGTACAAGGTAATGGCGCGTTAGACGGTGATGAAGAGTTACTCATCTCATTTACTTATGACAATGCAGATCAGTACTCTGTTGTGCTAAGAGATGTGGATGGCAGTGATGCTATTCCCAGTTTAAGTTTCGATAACTCGGGTTTACTCACGCTTGGAACAGAGGCACATGTTGTTGTATGTGAAAAAGGTAACGATCCGACTGTATCGCGCGGACTTAATATTTTTCGCACCGGAAGAGCTGTTTATTCAAGAGATTTTGATAATGATGGCAAGCATGATTTGCAGGTTGGTGACGGCCAAGGTGGAGTTATAAAACACGATTTAACTTGTGGCTAGCAACTCAGTAGATAAGAGCTTTAAGTAGTAAAGGTAATGAAGAATGTTTTCTAACAAAATTCGTAATCAAAATTTTAAAAACCAGAAGGGTGCATCTCTGATTGAAGTGATGGTATCACTGGTTGTTTTAGGCGTGGGAATACTCGGACTTGTGTCAATGCAGGTTCAGTCGTTGCGATTAAATAGCCAAGCGTACAATTATTCAAAAGCTGTATTTTTGGCTAACGACATTCTTGAGCGCATGCGTACAAACGCTTCCGTAGCAGACCAATATGTTGCTAAGGGACTACCTATGAATGCTAATCGAACGCCTTCCTGCTACGGATCCGCCGCTGTTAATTGTACCTTAGGGCAGATTGTAACTGCTGATTTGGAACATTGGAGCTATATGTTGCAGCAGTCTTTGCCCGGTGTATCAGCAGATATAGAACAAATAAATACGGCGACGAACCCCCTTTACAGGATCAGCATTCAATTTAATACAGTTGAAGTCGATGGTGTGACGTCGGTTGACGCATCAAGTGGAGGTGGTAATAAGGAAAAATATGTATTGGTATCGGGAGTTTAATCAATGAAAAAGCATTTAATTAAAGCACCTCGAATTAAACTATCTGGTTTTTCTTTAATTGAGTTAATGATTTCATTGCTCGTCGCTTCAATCATAATGATTGGTGTTGTTGAAATTCTATCTAAAAGTCGTTACGCCTTTAAAAACAACGAAGAAATTTCTTTCATCCAAGAAAACGCGCGTTTTTCGTTTGACTTTTTGTCGCGCGATATTCGTATGGCGGGTTATAAGGGATGTGCTTCGTTGACTACGACCATTGCAAATACAATTGAAAATGATTTGGAAGGTTTTATATCGCCAATTGGTCTTCAAGGCTTTGATGGTGAGACAGAAAATCACCATGAATATTATGACGGTCAAGTGTCGACGCACAAGGGTGTCGATGGTGCACCTGATTCAATTATTGTTCGTCGCGGAAGTTTTGAAGATGAATTCGAACTTAAGGAGCATCGCCCGGCAAGTAATGCACTCGACCTTTGGGATGTGTCCGATTTTGCGGTTGGCACTCCTATTGTAATGAGCAATAGGGATTGTAGTGCGGCAAGTTATTTTATTGTTAGCGGTGGTGGAAATGATTCAATAACTCATGGCGGTAAGGGTAATTGTAGCGATACCTTACTTGGGAATATTAGCTGCAAACAAAAACAGAATGATGACCCTGACGCTGCAGCGGAATACACAGCCACGGGCGGGGGTCTGAAAAAACCCTATGCGCCGGGCTCACGTGTTATGCGCTTGTTGGCTAGTGCCTATTATATTGGTGATTCGACTGCGGTTCCTGGCGTCCCTGCTTTAAAGAGGGAAACTATCGTTAATGACGGTGGTGTCTTAACAACTCGTTCCGAAGAGCTAGCAATTGGTGTTGAAGATCTTCAAATTCTTTATGGCTACGACTCCAATGCTGACGGTGAGGTTGAAGGCTATGTAACCGCTAAAGTAATCAACGATAAAGCTGATCCCGAGGAGTGGAATAAAATTCTTGCGGTTAAGCTCGACCTTACTTTTCGCTCTGAGGCGGAGTTGGCATTTAACAATAGCGGTGTGGAGTTCCAAGGTGTGGCCGTAGCCGATAAGTTTATGCGCCAGCTTGTCAGTACAACCATTAATGTTCGCAATAATCGAGGTGGATTGCTGTGAAGCGTCTGAAATCTAATTTTGATATCCGTTCGCAGCGTGGTGCTGCGTTAATTGTGAGTCTTGCGATCTTGGCGCTTGTAACAGTGCTTGGGGTTGCCGGTATGCAGTCTACTCAACTGGAAATGAAAATGACTTCCAGTGCTCGCGATCGCAGTGAGGCGTTTGCCGCTGTTGAAGCCGCGATAAAAATTATCGAGCAGGAAATCATCGCCGACCCGCCGCATTTATCGCAATATGCAACGGCTCCGGTTTGTAACGGTAACGATTGTTTTAATGAAAATTGCGACAATGGTTTGTGTTTTGTCGGCTCCTTTGATGTCGATGAGCCTTTTTCTGATTGCGAAGTTACGTCAATCACTCGCGGCACTGATTTTTGGGCTGACGATGGTCTGGATGTCTGGGCGGAGGGAAGCAACAAACATTTGACGCAAATTATTTCGGGCAATGCCCCAGACGGAATTGGCGCTGACCAGATAACAGTCAAATATATTCAGGAGTTTATGTGTTTCACAACACTTGATGAAACGGCCGAAAGAACCGATGCCAGTGGCTATGCTTCGGGTGGTGGAACTCTCCAGTATATTCCATTAATTCGTGTAACGGCGTTCGCCGAAGGGCGTGCGGGGCGAGCCAAAGTGGCTCTTCAATCAATGGTTCGAGCGGCGCGTAGTAATGCTACTAGCGCGGCTAGTTCCGCAACAGCTTCTACTTCATCTAATTAATAACGGTTAAGTGCCATGAAGATGATAAAAACCAGTTCAATTCAACTCCAAAAGTTACTTTTTGTTTTAAGCAGTTTTTTTGTTGTGGTAACTGCTGGAGCGAATACTGCCTCTGACTTTTCTTCGTATCCAATGGAGTTGCGCGGTCCCACCGTTCCGTCGCAAGTTATGTTGGCGATGTCGAATGACCATCAGTTATTTTTTAAAGCCTACACCGATTTTAATGATTTGAATGGTGATTTAATTCCCGATACTACATATGTTAATGAAATTGAATATTCGGGTTATTTCGATAGCTCTTTATGTTACGAATATGACGGGAATGTGTTCCGGGCGAAAGCAAATGCTGTATTGGAATCTATTGCGACGCCGCCAGACGCTTCAGATGCTGTTGAAGCTCGTAATAAAGAATTAATTCGTGAAAATTATTACTGTAACCTTGGTGCGACTGGCGAACTTTGGAGCGGTAATTTTTTAAACTGGGCGACAATGACGCGTATCGACGTTGTACGTAAAGTGCTATTTGGCGGTTTTCGCTCTGTTGATACGGTATCGACGACCGTTTTAGAGCGCAGTTATTTGCCCAACGACGCACATAGTTTTGCTAAGTATTATAGCGGCGATGACCTCTCTAAACTGACGCCTTTTGCTGGGGTTGATGACATAACACTGTGTAATACTACCTTTGATAGTTCGGGTGCAGTTTCTCATGCTAGTGCTGCTCCACCGTTGTTGCGTGTCGTTGAAGGAAATTTTAGCTTGTGGGCTGCTAACCAACGTTGGCAGTGTTTGTATGACGGTACCGGTAATAACCCGGCTAATAATTCGGAGTTTCCGCACTACACTAGAGGCGGTTTCTTTTCTGGTTGGAGTTCTCGGCAGAATGCATATGATGAAGGTGATGAGAATAGTTATGACAGCAGAAGTTATCCTTTATTGAAGAATGCCCATCATAAAAGCCCAACGAAAAATAACCGACCTGCCGGTTTTGATTATGATTTTATTGTGCGCGTTGAGGTTTGTGGAGGCGATGCGAGCCTACGCGAAGAAAATTGTGAATTTTTTACTAATGCGAACGGTGATGCGATATTTAAGCCGACGGGCATACTCCAAGATAGAGGTTTGGATGGGCAAGTGCATTGGGGTTTGATGTCTGGAAGCTATAAGAAGAATCTATCGGGCGGCGTATTGCGTAAAAATATTTCTAATATTGTCGACGAAATCGTTACTGAAGGGACCGCTGATAATCCGATTATCACCGGTATATTTAAAAATCAAAACCCTTTAAGTGCAGCTGATGCTCCGGCAAAAGGGGGAATTGTCAGTGCGATTAACTCTTTTCGTATTGTCGATTGGGTTTTCGGGAGTAACGGAGGAAACGATCAAAGTCGCGGAACTTATATTCCCAGGGATAATTGTAAATGGGGAGAACCCGGATTTGATGAAGCTGATTGTAAGAACTGGGGTAACCCTTTTTCTGCAATCATGTATGAAAGTTATCGCTATTTTTCAGGAGCTGGTGCTACGGTTACCGTTCCTGGCTCGAATGACATTCTTCCCCACTTAAATAGTGTTGCTTGGGAATCCACCTTAAGTGATGATAATTATTGTGCAAATTTGAACGTCATTGGGTTTAATGCCAGTACAGTTAGTTATGACCCTGCTTCTCTCGATAATGTCTCTTCATTTAGCGGGGGTTCGGCATCTCCCGCTAGCGGAGACGCAGTCTCAAAAAACGCTGCAGACATCACAAGAGATATAGGCCAGGATAGTGGACTGTATGATGGTGCGGATTATTTTATCCCTGATGCAAGTAATGAAAACTTAACCTGTACATCAAGTGGGATATCAGATTTGTCTGCGGTTAGCGGTACCTGTCCAAATGCACCGAGATTGCAAGGTAGTTACAGTGTTGCAGGCTTAGCTCAGCTTGCACGATTTGCGGATATTAACCCTGATGTTAAAAACAGTCAGTTGGTAAAAACTTACGGTGTTTCACTTGCTCCAGCACTTCCACAAGTTGAGTTTTTTCCTCCAGGCTCTAGCAAGCCGGTAACGATTATCCCTGCTTGTCAACGTGATGGTAAGGATGACGGTAATTTGGGGAATAATGACGGTACTGACACGAACTGTGCGCTCGTTGATTTTAAAATTCTTAAATTTCCCGAATACGACTTTGAACGTGACGAATCGGGTCAGGTAATTCCGAAAGCAATTACCGACCCAGACGGAAAAATTAGAGGTGCGTTTTACGTTAACTGGGAAGATAGTGAGGAAGGTGGCGACTTCGACCAAGATATGAACGGGGTTATTCGCTTTACCGCTGATGAGAACTCCGTATTAGTGGAGAGTAAAGTCTACGCTGAGACGACTGGAGCTGAGCTTGGTTTCGGTTTTGTTATTGGTGGTGTCGATTCTGTTCAGTCGATTTACCGGCCGATGGGCGGTTCAAACGATATTCTAATGGCTGCCGCAAATGCGGGCAGAAATATTGTACCTGAAGGCTTCCATGCTGTTTCGGGCGCTAACCATTTTGAGGCCGGAGAGTGTCCTCCCGCGCGTAACTTTAACGCTGGCCGGAATGGCGGAAACGATCCGAAGGGCACTAAAGGTGGTTGTGTCGCATATAAAGAAGCTGGTAACGAAGCGACTGGCTGGGGTGATGCAAACCCCGTTAGTAATGCCAGCAATTCACCGACTGACATCCTCGCAACAGAATTAAGAGGCAACAAGCAAGGCGACGACTTTTTGCGTAACCAAGGTTTAGTAGACGATGGCTGGGGTAGAATTGAATTTGGCTATAGCGGTGAAGGGTCGGGCACACAGACTTTGCAACAACCGTTGTGGTTTGCGTCGAAATATGGTGGTCCGAGAGCGCCTGATTTGTTAACTGGTGCCGAAGAACTTTATGTTCCCTATAGCAATGATACTGTTGATAATTATTTCGAGGTAACAAACCCAAAACGCCTTGAAAATGGTTTGAATAAAATTATTGACGATATTTTGGCGAATGCCACGCGCGGAAGTGCTACAGGCACCGTTTCGAGCAGTGCTGGTGTTGGTGGTATTACAATTCAATCGTATTACGATCCCAAGCTTGTGAGCGGAAATGAACAAGTCACTTGGGTGGGTTCATTAAACGCGTTTTTTAAAGACGAATATGGTTTTACTCGTGAGGACACGGTTCAAGACGGTGTATTAACAGATGCTGACCGCGTTGTTTCGGTTGGTGTGATAGTTGATCAAGATGGAAAAGAAAAATACGAAGTCCGAAAATTTGATATTGATAACGCGCTTGCAAATGGGTTTGATAATCCGGATTCTGTTGGCGGAATCGAGACTTTAAGGCCACTTTGGAGTGCGCGTGATAATCTCGATGATGTTGCGGACTTTACGGTACAAGATGGTGTTTACGACGGCGATACTCGCAATGCCGTTGCAAATCGCCACATTTACACCTCGATAAAAACTGCTGGTACAGACGGGTTAAGAGCCACTGATTATGAAACAGAGGCGGGCGGTGCTCACCTTGTTCCTTTTACTGGGGCTTATTTTGTCGATAACAATCATGTTCCTCTACTCGATTTGGCAGACCCTGATGAAGCTGAGGATTTAATTAATTATATTCGCGGTGATATTGCGCATGAGGTTGGTCAAACTGCGCCAGCCGGTAACGCGTTGCGCAATTACCGTCCGCGTAGCATCTCTTTCTTTAAATCTAATGATAACCCTGGCCCTTCAGGAACACGCTGGTTGTTGGGCGACATAGTGAATTCTACCCCTGTAATCGTTGGCGAGCCGCGTGACGGTTATGACCGGGACTTCGGTGATAAAAGCTACAGGGCATTTAGAAAGCAAAACAAGGATAGGCCTACAGTAATTTATGCCGGCGCAAACGATGGAATGCTGCATGCGTTTAACGGTGGTAACTGTTCGATCGAAGTTATTATCGGGCAGGATGATAAACGAAGATTTTCTCCTCGGTGTGATGGCACAGCCGCTAAACCGCTTGGCTCTGAATTGTGGGCCTATGTGCCTTTCAACGCATTACCTCATTTAAAATGGTTGGCGGATAACAATTATCCTCACGTCGCTTATGTCGATGGCGAAGTTCGAGCCTACGATGTGCAAATATTCCATGGCGAAACTCGAAGTGACCGATATGTTCAAGGCTGGGGAACAATTCTAGTTGTCGGTATGCGTCTAGGTGGAGCTGAATATGAAGTGAAAGCCGCCGATGGAACTGTGCTGGAGACAACACGCTCGGCCTATATTGTTTTAGACGTCACTGACCCCGAGCTTGAGCCGCGCTTAATCGCTGAAATTACAGATCCTAACCTCGGCTTTTCCACAGTTAAACCGGATATTGTGAAGAAGGCAGATGCTAACGGCAATCGCCGTTGGTACTTGGCTTTTGGTTCCGGCCCCATTGGTGATAGCGCAAGTTTGCAATCCAAACGTGAAGCAATGTTTGACTTTTTGAGTAATCAAAATGCACATGTCTTTTTGTATGACTTAGCCGATGGCGTGTTAGCCAAAAAAGAGGTTTTGGGTTCTGACTATGGCTTTGTTGGCGGCATCAATTCAGTTGATTGGGGTGATTTTAATGATGACTCGCTGTACTTTGGCGTTGTTCAGGGCGACCCAGTTAATCCGGGCGGTAATTTATTCCGTCTCGACTTTCCCGATACAGCGACAAATGCAACTGCAATGCTGAGTGGTAGTGTGCAAAAAGTTGTTAATGTCGGTACGCGCTCATTTAGTGACGGCGTGAATACTGTCAATATCGGAGGTAAGGCCTTCTATCAAGCACCGTTGGCTGTGGTCGATTCGCAATTTGATCGCTGGTTGTTTGCCTCGACAGGTCGAATGTACTCAAGTAAAGACATTGATAATGCAAATACCGAAACTGAATATTTCTATGGTATTAAGCAAGATTTGCTTGAAATTAGCGAAGACGTGTTTGAGTTTCCTACGAATGTGGCTCGGTCTGAGCTTCTTGATGTTTCTGATATGCAAGTGATGGAAAATGGTGATGTGCGCTCGCTGACGAGTAATGATAAGGCACCTTTGGTGGCTGGAGTTGCGAAGAACTATCATCATCGCGACTTGGTAGAGAGAGCTATCAATGAAGGTTTACCTGAAGACTGGGACGGGGATGGTGCAGCAGCAGAAGACCCGAGATCGGGTTGGTACCTCGAGTTTACGCCACCTCATCGCACCGATGAGAAAGTTGTTACGCCTATTACACGGAGTATTTCGAGTGTTGTTTTTGGTACTTATCGTGCTCAGGTAGCGGTTGACTCTTGTTCTAGCCCTGGCTCTTCTTTTATTTATCAGCGCGATATTCGTTCCGGTTTGGTTCCAACTTATTCACCGTTGCTTGACCGGGGGCAGTCCACAACTTATACATTAAATGGCACGGATGTCACCACTACGCCGTTTAAAGACAAGCTTGAGACGCCGCATGGCGGTGGGGGCTTAACAGGGCCGATAGATGGTGATACTTTATCTGGAGCTACGTCCAAAGGTGTCGATACAGCACCGCAGGAGTTCGATGTTGCGAAACATAATCGTCGTACTTCTTGGCGAGAGATTCCGGGTGATAAGTTGTCGAGGTAAATTACTATGCAATTATCAAACAAACAAGGTTTTACGCTAATTGAATTGATGATCGTTATCGTTATTTTGGCTGTTTTGGTAGCGTTGGCGGTGCCCTTTTATGGAAAGAGCGCAATGAAAGCGCGTAGAGAAGCTGCGGCGGATATGCTTTTGAAGGCCGCCACAATTCAAGAGCAGCGCTTTTTTACAACCCAGTCTTATACCAACAATAAGGCGCTTTTAGGTGGCCCAAATTCTAAGAAAGACTACTATACCTTAGATGTTTTCTTTCCCGGCGGTGATGCTACTGCTGGTTATACTATGACAGCGACTGTAAACTCGAAGGGTGGGCAAGCCGATGATGATGAATGCAGAGTTTTCACTATCACTCATACGCAAAAGGTTTCGGTTTCTGATGGTGCGAATGATACAACCCAGCGGTGCTGGCCCTACTAGCGATATTTAATTTTATATTTGATAAAAAATGCCCGAGCTACGGGCATTTTTTTTGGCTGCTAGAATGGAAAGTCAACCCACATTGTCATATTTTGTGATGCCTACCCATAGGCTACTTATTTAACGGTTTATATATAAGGATAACCGGTTTAAAAAACCAAATCTTCACTCAAACCCATTTATCTATCTAAACGACCACCTAAAAGCAATAAAAAAAATATTTTTATACCTGTAATTAAGTCTAAAGTCTGCAATCCTCTAAAGCAAAATCGTTTAAAACTTTAATTAATAAACGCCTGTTTTTCTTAGTCTTTTGGTCGTTGGCCGTGGCCGCTTGTCTTTCCCCCTGGCGGGCTTGAATTAACTGCTCTAATTTTAAATTTATATACATTCGGTGATTTTTGGGTAGTACCGAATAGAGGTAGAGTTGTGAAATTTAGAGCAGTAAAAATAAAACAGAAGGGAATCACGTTAATAGAAACATTAGTGTTAACGGCGATTTTGGGTGCAGGCAGTCACTATGCCTTCTTTGAGTACCAAAACTATTCTCGCCAGCAAGCCGTGCAGGAAGTTTTTAAACATTTTATCTATTCTTTGTCCGCCGCTCGTTCTGAAGCGAAAAATTCTAAAACACCAGTTTCCATATGTTTAAGTTATAACGCTAAGACCTGTAGTAATGACAGCTCTGCAAATGGCTGGATTGTTTTTATTGATGACGGCCGTGGAAAAGGTTTTCAATCGAACAAACGGCGTGAGCTCGATGAAAAGCTATTAGTTTCGTTTTCCGCTCCTATTGGAATTGCACCGCAGCTCGTCGATTTCGAAGATAAGCGGTATTTTTCAATTGGATTTGACGAGAATGGTTTTTCGACTGAGGTTCAGCGGATTTACGCCACCGTAACAGACGATCACCAGACCGACTCTTACGAGAAGAAGTCCAAAATAGATCGCAGCGGATTTATTTCTGGTGTCGATCATCGCCGCGCAATCGCGTCAATTGATGCCGCGAGAAAAAATGTTCATAACAGTTTATAAAAAGAGGTTTTTTATGAATTGTATTGTCAAGCAAAAAAATCAAAATGGATCTTCGATGATTGAAATGATGGTGGCCATGGTTGTGCTAGCGATTGGAATGATGGGTTCACTGTCGATGCAAGTCACTTCAACGCGCTTTAATCAAGGTGCGCATTTTTATTCGCAGGCTGTTTTTCTGGCAAATGACATTGTTGACAGTATTAGGACAAACCCGAGTGTTTCTGGCGCTTACAGTATTATGTTAAATGACCCTGCGCCAGCGAGCAGGGATTGTGAAAACACCGAGATCACTTGCAATGCTCTTGATTTACGCGACTGGAATATAGCGCAATGGCGTGAAAATGTTGAAAGCTCTTTACCAAATGCCAAATCTTCCATAGAGCAATCAGGTGATTTTATCGTAGTCACGATTCAGTTTAGCGGTTCCTCAATGCAGCTCGAAATTGTTGAAGGAGAAGGTGTGCCGGTTGAGGAATACGTGTTGGTAACGGAGATATAAATGAACATCCACCGTTTATGTCAACCAAAAAATAGTCGCGGTTTTTCGCTTATTGAGCTACTTATCAGTACGGTTATTGGTTTAATTGTAATCGCGGGCTCGGTAAATGTAGTTGTAAGCAGTAAAACTAGTTTTTATTCACAAGAAGAAATGTCTTATATCCAGGATAATGCGCGCTTTGCAATCGATGTACTGTCACGTGATATTCGTATGGCAGGTTACATGGGCTGTGCAACTCCAGGTATTGCGCAAATTGCCAATTCTGTAGTTGATACAACGGGTGGCTTTATTACAACCGGTGCAATGCAAGGTTTCGATTTTGAGGCGGGTACGAATTCTTACCCAAATGCGTTTAGGGCTCGTGTTAAAGATGGCACGGATGCAATTTTAGTTCGCCGTAGTGACAATGCAAACGCATTAAAT
>JANQJB010000029.1 GCA_028281865.1 Marinagarivorans sp. | reverse complement strand
TGCATTTCCTCAGGCGGTAACCGTACAAATGATTCAGAATTTTGTCGACGGCGGGGCTGCTATCAGTGTATTGGCGAAGCATCTCGGTGCAGATTTTTCAGTCGTCAATATGGGCACAGCAAACCCGCTGCTTAATTCGGCAGGGCTTATGGATTACGAAATTGCTAAAGGCACACAAGATTTTAGTCTCGGACCGGCGATGCAAGAATCGCATCTTACCAAAGCGCTTACTGCTGGCCGCAGTAGCGTGAGTGAGTGTGAGTTATACATCGGCGGTGAAATGGGGATCGGTAATACAACGTCTGCTTCTGCTATATACTGCGCGTTATTGAATATACCCGCGAATCGCACTGTTGGGCCAGGCACAGGGCTTGATCTGCTAGGACAAAAAAGAAAGTGTGAAGTGGTTGAACGCGGTTTAAAAGTTAATGCTGCCAATATTACATCGCCACTTGGTGTTCTAAGAAGTCTTGGCGGTTTTGAAATAGCGGCATTAGTTGGCAGTTATATTGCGGCGGCGCAAAAAGGCATTCCTATTTTAATTGATGGTTTTATTACCACAGCGGCGGCTCTGCTCGCCGTTAAAATAAATCCCACCGTTCGCGAATGGATGATGTTTTCGCACCGGTCTGCGGAGCCGGCACACGAATTAGCGTTGCAGGAACTTGATGCTAAACCGCTACTGGATTTAGGCATGCGACTTGGTGAGGGCAGCGGTGCTGCCGTGTGCGTTGATTTATTAAAAACTGCTTTGCGTTTACATAACGAAATGGCGACCTTCGAGCAAGCGGGCGTCGAAAAATCCTGATGGCCAGCTTTAACGTGACTCATTTTGACGTGTTAAGGCATGGCGAATGCGAGGGCGGCGAAATATTTCGCGGACGCACGGACCCCGCCTTGCTTGATTCGGGTTTGAAAAAAATGCTAGAACAAGCGCAATCTTGTGACATGCGTTGGGATCAACTTATTAGTTCTCCTCTGCAAAGGTGTAAAGCATTTGCAGAAAAGTGGAGTAGGGAAAATCAAATTGAACTGCAATTCGATGAGCGCTTGCTTGAATTAGATTATGGTAAATGGGATGGACAGTCCATCGATGCTGTTATGCATAACGAAAAAGAGCAGTTTAATGCATGGCAACAAAACCCGGAGAAGTATTCACCTCCTTCGGGTGAGTCGTTGGCGAATTTATATTGCCGGGTCGAAAATTTTTTGATAGAGCTAGAAAAAAAACAAATTGGAAAAAAAATTCTAATCGTCACCCACGGTGGGGTGCTTCGTACAATTATCCTTAGCCTATTAAATTTGCCTCTGACCAGTAGCAAAAATTTTAATGTGCCCTATGCTTGCCTTTCCCGTTTTGCTATCTACCACTATAACAATAGACGGGATGTGAAACTCCTCGCACACAATGCGGGAGCGCTCAGTTGAATTCGTTGGTATTGAGCTTTTTTTTGGCCCTTACGCTACTTACACGTATCCCTTTACCCTATATTAAACGTCTTGATCAAGCTGAAATAGAAGAAAGTACTTATGCACTTTCTACGCTTTGGTATCCTGTAATTGGTATACTATTAGCCTGCATTCTTTATGTCGTTTTCTTGATGTTGTCATATTTAAATTTACCTACTGCTGTGACGGCATCTTTACTTATCTGTACTTGGGTAGGGTTGACCGGCGCTTTGCACTTGGATGGTTTTGCGGACTGTGTAGATGCGCTTTACGCAGCGCATCGTTCACCTCAAAAGGTGCTTGATATCATGCGGGAGCCGCACTGCGGTTCGATGGCAATTGTGTTCACTCTCTTATTATTGCTAGTGAAGTTTAATACTTTGCAACATCTTCTTAAAATACAAAGCAATTTGTTTGTTTTGCTAATATTCACGTTGGTATTTTCAAGGTTGGCTGCTTTATTTTTGATGCTGGCAACACCCTATGTAAGAACATCTGGACTTGCGGATAAACTTGACCCTTCAAAGTTTCGCGTGCAAATACTGTTTATCAGTGTTGCTGTGGTAGCTATAGCATTGCTGTTAACTTCTACGAGCTTTGTTTTTTCCATCCTTGTGAGTTTGACGCTTTTGTTTTTTTGGTGGCGATATAAATGGAAAAAAATCATTGGGGGCTACACAGGTGACTGTGTTGGAGCTTTGATTGTATTAAGTGAAACAGTAATCTTGTTGGTAGCGGTGATAAGTTTATGAGAACGTTAGTGAAATTTGTGGCCTTTGTTCTATTGTTGAAGGTAAGTTTTTGGCCGTCCGCACATGCTCAAATTTCAGTTATCGATTATAGAAATAGGCTGGTTCAGCTAGATAAACCTGCCCAAAAATTATAGCGCTAGCTCCACATATTGTTGAAAATTTGTTTGCTGCCGGGGCGGGAGATTTAATTGTTGGTGCGGTAGATCATTGTGATTACCCCGCTCAAGCGAAAAAAATACCGCGCGTAGGAGCTATTAGTTCATTTAGCCTGGAGATAATCATAAAATTAAAACCGGACTTAATAGTTTTATGGGGCTCTACGCGGAGTGAGAATATGCTCGCGCAGCTCGAAAAACTTGATTTTAATATTTATGTGAGTGACCCACGTCAGTTAGAAGATGTACCGAAATCAATACGACACTTTGGTGTTCTTACAGGAAATCAAAAGCTGGCGGAAAAATCAGCGCGAGAATTTGAAAATCGCTATCAGCGCCTAAAGCGAAAATTTGCGCAATCTCCGGCCGTATCAGCTTTTTATCAAGTTTGGGATGATCCAATTCGAACATTAAATGACAATCATATTATAAGCGATGTCATTCGGCTTTGTGGCGGCGCTAATGCTTTCGGTGACGCACTTGTGCTCGCGCCAATAATCTCCATTGAATCGGTAATTTCTAGAAACCCAGATGTGATCATTGCGAGTGGTATGGGAGAGGAGCGACCCGATTGGCTAGATGGTTGGAAAAAATGGAAAAATCTTGAGGCTGTCAAAAATGACGACTTATATTTTATTCCACCGGATATTATTCAACGGCATACGCCAAGGATACTTGATGGCACCAGTATGATGTGTAATCATCTTGAAGCCACTAGGAAGAAAAAGAGTTTTTCTAATTAGCGCTAGTGAAATGAAAACAATGTTTGCGAGAGAGAATCAATTTTGCTCGTAATTTCTTCGCATGCGCTGCGCATAATTATCGACGCGTTACGTTCAGATTATTGGTGATCTTTATCTGGTCCATTGGTTTTCTTTTGATATCGTATGGCAACATGCCGGTTTATACCTACCATTTGCTAAATTAAAAAAGCCTATTTTTTAGAACACTTAATCTCGGCAAAATAATCGCCCTTTACTGGCAAGCTACAAGAAAGCAGGGTAGAGCCGCCATTTAAATAGAAATAATCTATCTTAATACTCACATGGTCATCCTTAATCTGAATATCTTCCACAAATGCACCACCGGAGTTTTTAAAGCTTAGTTTTTCGTTGCCAATTGTTACTTGCGTGATGCTTACTGTATGGATCACGTTAAAATCTGGGCGTGCCATAATTTCAAATTGGATCACAGGATTAAGTTCCATGTTATGTTGAATAGCTCTGACGATTCGCTCTCCAACTACTCCTATATGCACATCGCTAACGGAAACGGGCACCCCGCTAGAATTTTCATTTATTGGCGTATTTGCACAAGCAAGAGAGGCAAACAAAAATAGCGTATAAATTAAATTTTTCATCACTGAGCTCATGGAGTTCTACTTAGCATTTTCTAAGTATTTTTTGCGGCGATTAAATCGATCTTCAGGCACATTAGACCATTTTGTTTTATCTAGCATGACTTTTTTAAACGCTTCGAGATCGTTATCGGCAATAGTTTTTTGTATGTTTTTTCTAGAGGCGCCGGTGTAATCTCCGCGAAACTTCAAATCGATTGTAATATCTTTTATGGAGGCGTTTAGTTTTGCCCAATCAGTTTTCCCATAGGCGAGCACAACATCGGACTTCTCGCATATACGCTTAACTTCCGCGCTTTCAAGATCATAGCTAATTTTAAACAGACTCTTTTGCGCATCAACAGAGATTTGAAAGTCAAGTAAGTCGTTATCGATAATAAATTGCTTAGCTGCCTCGCCAAACAGGCCAGCGGCCAATTTAAACTTGGCAGAGTGATTGGCATCGATTCCCACCGATGTTAAGTCCGTTGAAATCGTACCCGCGGATTTTCTTCTCATGTCGTATCCACGACCAATAGTTAGGCCCGATGAAGAACTTGGCACGTGTAATTTACGAGAATGATAACGCCCGCCTTCAGTTCCCTCCGACTCCCAAGTCACAACGCCATAGGTAGGTTTGGTGACGGCTAAAGCTTTAAAAACACCTGATAGCACCTCGTTTAATTTTTTAAATGTAGTGCCACTTACGTCGACCCGCGAGTCAGGTTTTGGAGCATTAACATAGTCTTTTTGAAATGCGGCGATGGCTTCCTCCAAACCTTTACTCGACTTGCCATCAATCTCAAGTATGTTTATTTTATTGATTCTTGCATAAACGTTGAGCAAGGCCTCAACAAGCTTTACGTCCTTCGCATTATTTTTTCCGCCTTTTCCAACAGCAGCTAAAATCTTAAATTTCGTCATTATCCGTGCCCTTGATTAAATTATTTAGGTTGGAAAAAGTATAAGGGTCTAACTTCTCAGCAACAAACACTTTTGTCAAAGATAGGGGTTTATATGTATATTCAGGGGCTCAGAGAGAAAAAATGGAAAGCAAGTCTCTGAGCCTTTGCTTTTAAACCTCCTCCTCCTCATCCTCAAATATTCCCTCAATAGGCAACTTAAACAACCGGGAAGCCTTAAACGCTAGCGACAAACTAGGATCATATTTTTGCTTTTCAATCGCATTTATCGTCTGCCGCGAAACTCCCAAAGCAGCAGCCAAATCAGCTTGGGTCCAGTCTCTTTCTGCGCGGAGAACTTTTAGACGATTTTTCATCTATAGCGAACCTGGCCAATGATTGATCCGGCAACATAGGTAAATATCATCAGCAGTAAAAGATCTGTTACCTCAGCATCCGATATGAATTTGGTGGTGACCAGTAGTGAATAACTAACACCGCCTACCAACCCAACACCCAAGGCGAGAGCTAAAGCGATAAGTTGAATTTTGCGTTGTAACTCATCCATGACTTTTAAGGTTTGCATATATGTCGCTAACATCGCAAAACCTACTCCGGCATTTACGATAATCAGCAGCAGAGAGAGCCTGTCAGAGGAGTGCCATCCATATAGCGCA
>JANQJB010000015.1 GCA_028281865.1 Marinagarivorans sp. | reverse complement strand
TGGAGGAGTTATTCCATGTTAATTAAAAAAGTTCTAACTCGACGTCAAATTTTATCTCGTGTAGGTGGTGGTGCAGCGGTGAGTGCACTTGCGCCGTTTGTTCCATTGGTTGAAGCGGCAGAGGGTGATGGTTCGCCCAAACGCTTCACTTATTGGCACGAATTTACAATGCCTGGAACTGATATTGTCAACGGAAATTATCAAACGGATTATGGCCCGTTGCAGTTTAAAAATGATTTTACTCCGCTTAATGCTATTGCCGAAAAAATTATTTTCATGCGCAATATCAGTCGCCCGCAAGGAGAAATTGTACAGCAAGGGCCCCACCCCTTTGGCGCCATGGGGATATCCGGTTGGCGCGGCACTGGGCGGCGTGTTTGGGATGACCGAGCAACCTCGGTGGACCAATTTGTTGCGCAGAAACTCGTTGGTAAAACGCCTTTTAAAGACTTGCGTGCCGGTTTTCGCAATCAGGGTAACCAAGGCATTGTTGATATCAGTACTTCAGTTGTTAATGGCAAACCTCAGCCGCGCTATCAATCACCAGTCGCCATGTTTAACGAAATT
Source organism: Marinagarivorans sp. (assembly GCA_028281865.1). Lineage (GTDB taxonomy): Bacteria > Pseudomonadota > Gammaproteobacteria > Pseudomonadales > Cellvibrionaceae > JANQJB01. The sequence continues at coordinate 47,760 of JANQJB010000015.1, read as the reverse complement.
TTTAAAGATGCTAAAAATGGCAACAGTGAAGCGGCAATCAATGCTATTCGTCAGCGTAGAAGCTTGCTCGATTTTATGAAGGAAGATATTAAGAAGATTAAAGCTCGCGTATCGCACTTTGACCAGAACAGAATCGATGCTCATAGTGAATCGGTACGCCAAACGGAACTCACCATCGAAGCCGAGCTTAGAAATCAACAAAATAATACTGAGTGCACAACCGCTGCTCCGGCTGGAGGCGCTTTTGGCAATGAAAATCAAGCTTATCCGGTTTATTCACGGTTGATATCACAAGCACTTGCTTGCGACCTTACGCGTGTTGCGGGAATGACTTATGGCAGTACTACAAGTAACTTGCGTTATTCTTTCTTACCTGGTTACAGAAGTGGAACCTGGCATCAGGCGACACACGGAAAGGCGAATGGTGTGCCTTATCAGCACCAGGTACTAAACTTCCGCGCTAAGGAAATTACGCGTTTTCTTGAGGCGATGGATTCATTTACCGACCCCGATGGAAATACGGTACTCGATAATACGATTTTCCATCACTCAACTGACGTTGCGCGTAATCACAACACGAAAGATGATGTCCTTATGATAATGGCCGGTGGCAAGGGCCGTTTTAAAGGCCAGGGGCAAATGGTGAATTCCGGAGCTAACAACAATTATAATCAGCTGATGTCTGCTTGGATTCACTATATGGGCTTTGAAGTGGAAGGGTATGGCGATCCGAATTACACCGGTAAAGGTATACTCAGTAGCGATTTATTTACTTAGTTGTTTAATAAAGCTGATAAAAAAACGGCCGATTATTCGGCCGTTTTTTTTCTTGGGAAGAAAGTGGGCTTCGAAGGTCTACTGCTATCGAAACGTTTTAGTTAGTCTTTTTGACCTTTGATGGTGATACACCAAATTTTTGTTTAAAACGACGGCTAAAATAATTTGAATCTTCAAAACCTACTAGCGCCGCGAGTTCGACAATATTGTGCTTCTGCGGGGAAGATTTAATCATTTGCATGGCTCTTTCTAAGCGAATAGAGCTAATAAAGTTTTGCGGTGCTTGTCCTGTGAGCGCTTTTATTTTGACATATAAATTCTGATAGCTCATGTTCATTTCACTGGCAAACTCTTTTGCTCCAAAGTCGCTGTCATTTAAATGTTGATAAATAACGCGAATGGCGCGCTCCTGAAAGTCAGCATTGCTGGTGGCTTTAGGTTCTGCTTCTTGCAACGCACCGGTGGCCAGATATTTGTCGAGTAAGATTTGGCGTGACGTAATCAGGTTTTTAACGCGGCTTTTTAACAGCGATAATTTAAAGGGTTTTCTGATGTAGTCGTCGGCGCCGGTTTCTAAACCTTTTAACTCCGCGCTTTCGTTACCTCTTGCGCTTAACATAATGATGGGGATGTGGGAGGTTGATTCGTTGCTTTTTACTTTCTGGCAAAAATCGACGCCGTCCATTACCGGCATCATAACATCGGTGATAATTAAATCCGGCAGTTTCTGTTCAAGCTGTTGCAGTCCTTCGTAGCCATTTTCTGCATGCACGATGGTGTATTCTTCACCCAGACATTGTTGAATTAATGCAACAATGTCACTGTCATCTTCAACTACGAGTACAACGTGCTTATCGTTTAAAAAGACTTTTTTGATTTCAAGTGATGTGGAACCGCTATTCTTGATTTGTTCGTCTTTTTGTTCAGCTTTCTGCTCGCGAACCGAAGCAGTTTTAAGTGGCAGTGTGCAGCGAAAACGAGTGCCGCGTTTTGCTTCCAGGTCTATTGGACTTTCAACGTTTATACTGCCGCCGACAAATTCCACCAATTCTTTACATAATGCGAGGCCGATTCCACTTCCCTGCGCCGCTTGACCAATATGTTTGCTGCGAAAAAACTTATCAAAGACGTGTGGTATTTCTTCGCTTGTTATGCCAACTCCAGTGTCTTCCACCGTCAGGGAAAAAATGTTTGTCGAGTTTTTGCCGGGAATTGCTTCTAACTCAATTTTGACAAATATTTTGCCATTTTGCGGAGTGTATTTAATCGCATTGCTGAGCAAATTATTAAAAATCTTTTCATAAATGTCCTTATCAAATTCAAGCGTCATTTGTTCGCTGCTGAAGAGATGTTCGATGTTAATCTTTTTTGTTTCTGCGATTACTTTAAAGCTCTCAAGCAGTTCTTGGCTAAATTGAATAATGTCACCATTGCTGTTATTAATGCGCAATGCGCCTTCATCAAGTTTTCGAAAATCAAGTAGCTCGTCTAACAAGCTCGTTAGCCTCTCAGCGTTGCGTTTTATGATATTGATAGAATTCTGTTGCGTCGCGCTTAGTTTTTCCTTTAACAGTAATTCGACCGGGCCTAAAATTAGCGTGAGCGGTGTGCGTAATTCATGAGAAACGTTGGTAAAAAAGCTCATGCGTAAGCGCTCAAGCCGCTGGTTGTGAATTTCACGTAGTTTGAAAAAACTAAAAAGATAGGCGAAAGAAATACAAATTACAGCAAATAGACTCACTTGAAACCACCGTTGCTCAAGCAGTGGTGGGATCACCTCGAATTGAATTTCTGCGGGGCTTGGGTCAATATTAAAATCGGCATCTCGCGCCCTTACTCTGATTGTGTGGTGGCCGGCACCGAGGTTTTCAAATACATGATTTGATTTAACGCTAAATGCTGACCATGGTTGCTGGTCAACCTGATAAGAAAAGGACAGTAATTGTTCGTTTTTTGTTTGCCATTGATCGCTCCCGGACCATTGAACGATATTGTAATCTCCTCCCTGAACTCGCTCGTTATAGGCGTTAATCTGAGTGTCGGGTGCAGTGCGGTCGTAAAGGTAATGCAGGGTTTTAAATGCGCCGAAAAAATGCGGCGTATCTAGAGACCGTCGAAGTTTTACTTTTTCTAAGTTATCGATATTCCTTAAATTTAAGTTAAACCAAACGCCGTCGTTAAAAGCATGCTGGATGCTGATCGTCGCTACTCTAAAGGGAAGTATGGAGCTGAAACTATTAGACCAAGACAGTCCATCAAAACGCAGCACCTCATCATGAGTAACGCAAAAAATATCACCCTCTTTATTAATCGATAGATCTCGAATGACAGGACTATTTAAACCATGGGTTTTGTCAAAGTGCTGCCACACTCCGTTTTCTTGACGTCGAAAAACCCCATGCAAGCGCGTGGAAATCCAAATATCGCCGGACGGGGCAACTATGATTCGATTGATATTTGATAAACCGAGTGCTTTGGGCGCGTCCGAATAGTCTTGGTAGTTTTCAATTCCCAATTTATCTCGCGCAATTCGGTGCAAATCCAATCCCGTGGTAAACCAAATATTATCTTGTTTGTCGACGTTGACATAGGTGACTCTCTTCGGAACATATGGAGGAAAAAAGCGGCGGGTAGTACCACTTGGAAGTATTTCGACCATACCGCCTTCATAGGGAATATCAGCAACCACCAGCGCCACTCCATCTTCGTCAACATGCAGCTGGCCGCTCGCAACGCGCAGGCCTAAGTCGTGATGAATGTGCCGCTTCCACGAAAATGCTTTCGAATTTTCGTCACTTAGGCTGAGAATAGAATTTACTGTGGCATTTGCAGTCGCGGCAATTTTTTTATCACCTTCGTGTTGAACGCCACCCACCCACACATGGCCCGATTGACTTATTTTGAGTGTGATCGGCACGTCCATCAGCATATTTTTTGTATCAAAATGCAGCCAGCGTTGCTCATTTTTATTGTGTATCGCTACACCGCCTTTTGGCGAAATAAACCACTCAACGCCCTTAGGATATTCTTGTTGGAAAATTAAATCGTGGTAACTGCGCTGCCACTGTTTTGCGTGGTTAGCGATGCGCCAGATTGGACTGTAGTTGCCGTAGACCCATGTAGATCCGTCCCGGCTGTGGATGATCTCATACGCGGGCCTTGGTATCGGGTAGTCTTTAGCACTGATGCTTTGCCAATCGTCGCCGTTGAAAATTGATATAAAGTAGGGGCCCCATACCCATAAGTTATTGTGTTGGTCGGTGTTAAGGCCGAAGTGAGTTCGACTGCCGCCCGTGTGAGAGAGGTCAATTTCACGCCAGTTGTCTGTGTCCGGCTCGTAACACCAAAACCCGGACCCATGGTGCATGCCCGCATGCCATATGCATCCGTGGCTCGCCGCTAGTGAGAATGTTTGTGACTTAAAATAATGATGAAATTTTATCGGGTAGTGGAAGCGTGCTTCGCTAGATTCGTCTAGTCCTTGGTCATCAATGTGATAGCGATAGAGATCCCCTTTAAGGTGTTCGACAAGCCAAAGGTGCTTGCCATCAATATACATATCATCAAATTCGAGGTCATTGAGTCGATAAAACTCGACAGCATCGCCTTTGATGTGGCTGATACCCTTGTCTTCCAGTGACCAAATGGAGCCGTCTAAGGCTTCCCGCATTACGCTTTTGCGCGCGTGAATGCGTTGATGTTTGACGAGCATTTGCCACTCGTCATTCGCGTAGCGGTGGATGTAATCTATTGAGCGAACATAAATATCACCGTTGCTAGCACTGAAAACGTGGGAGCGTTGGGCGGGTATGTTTGCCTGCTCATGCACATACGACCATTCGAAACCGTCGAAGCGAGCGATCCCTTCCGTTAAACCTGCCCACATAGAGCCGTCATTCGCCTGAGTTAATTCAAGAGCATTTCTAGAGTCCATTGGGCGGACAAGCTGCCAACGCCATAGCTCTTCAAATGGGTACGCCGGTTTTGGAGCAAAATCTGCGCTGCAGAAGTTGGCTAGTTGCGTTTGCGAAACGGCAATAATGAGAAGTACGATACAGTGAAATTGCTTAGACACTACGGGCCCATTCTTCTTGGAGCAGTTATCTTAATTTTTTAAGGAATGCACAGAACAATATAGTCCAGTGCGAATTAAGTCGGGAACTCGATCACATACTTGTGCTGGTTGGTATTCTAGTGCTAATCCTCTGCGCCCCAAGGTTTTAGCACCTTCCGGCGCCATAGTAGAGATTTGTTGCTGTAAAAATAGAGTCATGTGCGATAAAAAATAAGTGGTTATTGGCCGCTTCTCGCTCAACCTCTGTAAGCTTCTAGCGTAAACAGGTGCGCGATTTTGTATCTGTACATACTTTGTCGACTTGTGACGGCTGAACGATTCTTCGATAAACCTGTCCCAACGGACGTCAGTGCTGTGGTGAAACTGAGTATGTGGAAGTTGCTTCCATTGCTGTCGGATCTTCAGCTTGATCGCCGTTAGAGAGGCTTTTTTATAAAGGTTCTATTTGGTTTAATCATTGGGTTTTATGAATATCTATCGTCGAAACTTACTCTCAAAAGCGCTTTTCGCGAGCAGCATTCCATTGGCCTGCTCAGTACGGGCTAAGCCCTTTGATTTCCTAGCCGAAAAAAATAAAGATCGACGCCTGGATGAGAACGCTCGATATAAACTCGTTTTGGCCACACTTGATGTCATGGACTCCTTCTACCGAGGCATGACTCTGCAGTTTTGGCGGCAACCCTACCAACAAATTGATTTCGAAAAACGCATTACCAATATCGTTTATTGGCTGGATTTAGCCATTCGTAACAATCGTTCAGTTTATGCTGTTGATCCTGTTTGGGTTATTTCGCAAATTATGGCGGAGTCTTTGTTTTGCGAACTTGCGATTTCAAACTCGTTGGCTGTCGGTATTTGTCAGCTGATGCCACGCACGGCTTCAAAAGGTCACAATATGATTGTGGCTGGCAAAGAAAAACGCCACCATCACCCGCCCTATGTCGCTTTGCAGTTGGCAGATTCTTTGGCGCGCTACCAGAGGTTAATTGGAGAAAAAAATCGCTATCTTAAGGCGAGTGCGGGAGACGTCAAAATTAATCTCAATAAAGCCTTGCAGTTGTTGGCGGAAGGGCAAGATGCGCGGGTCGAGGCACAGGCTCAGATAAATAGAAACGCAACGCTGTTAGAGTTTGACGCCAAGATAAAAAAGGCTAAACAGGATTATATAGAATATATCAACACCAATGTTGAGATATTGGGCAAGCGAGATATTTTCAACAACGTCGATTTTTTTGTAGGCTTCGACGAAAGATTTACCTACAAGAAACCTATTTTTGCGATGGTATCGATGTTAGCCAACGCGTTGCGAGTAAGGAATGGCAATATACTTACCGCCGCGGCAGCATATAACGCCGGATTATCGCGCACTTGGACAGACGAAGCGCTTTATACACGTTATGGAAAAATACCGAATTTCAGCGAAACTAGTCAGTATTTGAGTAGAATAATTGCGAATTACGAGGAAATTGCTGCTCGCTTTTATGCTTAGTCGTTATCGCTCAGGGCTTGACGCAAGATCTATTCGTACCAATTGTGATCAGCCTAGGTGTTTTTTTTCACTCATATCACACTCCGAAATTTGCCTAGGGCACCTGTGAATATTAGTGGATCGCCCTCTTCACTATACGTTTCTTCATTTTCACTTCGCAGCGAAGTCAATTCGAATTTATCAGATTTTTTTAATTTAGTTGACAATGATGGGCCTGATTCGGATGGGTGCTGACTACTTTTCAGATTATCCATTTGTGTACTTTGTCTATAATTTTCAGCCCAAATAGTGAACAAGATGGCAAGCCGTTGTTAGGAGAAAATCACTTTGCTATGGGATTTTTTCACTACTAAGGAGAATTTGTGAATTCCTGCAAGAAAAGTCTTCATGTTGCAGTTAAATAGTGATCACAGCATGTTTTTTGACTTGACTTAGTATCAGGATCTTTCTATTTAAAAACGAACGTTAATGAAAAATTCTAATTTTCTCGTCTTTTTATTACTGCCATTCTTTTATCCCGCTTGGGCGGCTGAGCCCTATTCGATGGAAATCAAGTCGACTTTTGGAGAAACGTGGCGTTGGCGAACAATTGATCAACTAAATCATTTGGGGCTGTTGAGTTTCCACCAGGGAGAAAATGGCAGCTTGTTTTTTGGCCATATTCAAGGCTTGGTCGAATACGATGGCAAAGAATGGACCAGCATTAAGCAGCTCGAAGGTGAAAGCGTGTTGGCGGTTCATCAGCACAGAACGAGCGAAATATATGTCAGAACGCCCACTAGGCTGCTACACAGTCGCGACAAAAGAGTATGGCGCACGATATATACAGCCGAAAGGGATGCTAGTGATAGGACGCGAATTATCGAGTCTGCTGACGGATCTCTTTGGGTGCTTGCAAATACTGGCGTTTTGCAAGTTTCCGATGGTCAGGTAATTAAGCATGCCATGCGACAGCGTCGCTTTGACGATTTTTTTATTGATGACAAACAATATCTCTGGCTAGTCGAATATCTCTCTGGCACTCTCGTTAGAATTCCGGTTTCCGATAATTTTCTAAATGTTGATTCTGAGTCAAAAATAAATTTTCCCTATTCGATTCCCGGTGATTTGGACAGCCGGTTTACCATGGCTAACGGCGAAGACTGTATTTGGCTTGCAAGCCAACATCCTCAAATACCGCTGGCCTGTTATCGAAAGTCAAGCGGTCGATGGCAAATAGTGCAGTTGGATTCTCAGGGCTTTCACGGTGCTCATTTGGGCGTAGCGATAAATAAATGGGGTTATGTTTATGTGTGGGGAGAGGGTTTTATCGCCGAGGGCGATGGTCCAAGTTGGCAGGTCTACAAGGCGCCGGACTACAATATCCCGTTGGCAAAATTCGATCTTGTGCATAATCCCGATGGCACGTCTGTCGTTATTAGTCCCTATTCAAGAAGCTTGTGGATAGAAAATAGTCATCTGCCGTGGGGCCAAAGTTATTATAATTTGCATTTTCAGGTCGAGGGTCCAACAGGTTATTTCTGGTTTACCGACGTTGATGGTCGGGTTTTGTTGCAAAATAAACTGAAGTCTGAATGGCTTCGCTTTGATCAAGAGGGTGAACTTATTGAGCAGGTGCATGCATTGCGTCTGATACCAGGTGGCCATATTGTGGCGCTGGGTGAAGATCGAGGTGCGAGTGCAATTGCGACTTTCGATACGCAACAAATCACTTCAAAGCCGATAGCGCAGTGGAATTGGTTGCAAAAGCGTTTACCCCAGCTGAAGAACCGAGTAGATATCGGCAGGATCCACTTTCGCGCCGACGGCAGTTTTGTTGTGGCTGGAGAGTCTGTCAATCAGGATAATTTGCTGCTCATGCAGGTGAATGATCAACAGCGCGAAATTGATGTTACACCACTTGTATTGAGTAATCATCCCAAGCAAATTACTGCCTTAGCGGGACAAAAAGATGGCACTTTATGGCTGGTCGAGAGCCAACGCTTGCACGTTTACCGAGCTGGCAGGCCGGTGCCAATCCCAAACCGGCCGGCCGAACTTGAGCACGGGTCGATAACACGAATTTTGGTGGACCGCTCCGACCGCGTCTGGCTTGCAACGCGTTTTGGCATCTTCTGTTATGACCAGGGAACATGGACACGCTATAACAGACACGATGGCTTAGACCGTGATCAAATACGCGATGTTTCCGAATTAAGCGATGGCAGTATTCTGGCAACTGCGCCTTCGCGCATATATCGCTTTGATGGGCAGCGCTGGGCGCGCTTTAATCGTGTGCGCCTCCCTGCACCCGCCCGGGGGTTGGAAATTAGGTCGGACCAAAATCACACAATGTGGCTCAATATGAGCTACAACGATTTTCCTTGGATTGCACCAGACTATTCCGGTAATTCTCAACCGTCGAGCAAGAACAAATTCTTTGCGGCGTTGCAATACACTTTTGACAACTCCCCCCCGGAAACCGTTATTCTGCGATATAACAAAGAAGTTGCGATTAAAGGTTTTAATCAAGTAACTTGGTTGGGCAAGGATAGTGGGTTTGGCACACGTAACTTTTTATTAAATTATTCATGGAAACTAAATGACGGCCCCTGGTCGCCATTTTCGAATGCTACCTATAGCGTGTTTGAATGGCTTCCCAGCGGTAAGCATACGCTGCAAGTCCGGGCGCGCGATGCCGATTTTAATATTGATCCGACACCTGAGCTCATCGAATTCCGAGTCATTCCCCCACTGTTACAGCAAACGTGGTTTCAGCTTGCTCTGTTTGTTGCGTTTTTAACGGTTAGTTTATTCGCTTACGTCATCGTGCGCTTGCGGGAAAAGCATTTGCTTGAAACGGAATTGATGAAAGTTAGCTTTTTTACCGGCATATCTCATGAGTTACGTACGCCGTTAACCATTATTCTCGGGCGTTTGGATCAGTTGTTGGAGAAAAAACAAAGCTCTGAAGATTTAAAGTCGCTTGAGCAAATTAGCCGGAGTGCCTCGCGTTTACGCCGGTTGGTTGATCAACTATTAGATTTTCGCCGCTTAGAGAGGCGGCAATTAAAGATGACTTTAACGGATGTCGACGTGATAGGTTTTAGTAAAAATATTTTGGAATCAATGAGATTATTGGCGGAAGAAAAGCGTATTAATTATCAAATTTTACTGCCAGACACCCATACGCAATATAAATTAGATAGCGATAAATACGAAAAAATACTAACGAATTTGCTCGATAACGCTATTAAATATACTCCTGAAGCAGGAACTATTGAAATTGAACTCAACTTAATTAGGGAGAAAATTAACGAGCACACGCTACAACTTATCGTTGAGGATTCCGGGGTAGGGATTTTGCCGGAGGAAAAGTCGCTTATTTTTGAGCAGTTTTACCGGGCAAAAAATATGGATAAAGTCAGCGGCACGGGTATTGGGTTAGCATTAACACGCGAGCTGCTTAACTTGTGCAGTGGTGAAATCTTTGTCGTAAGCCCAGTCAAGAAATCAAACCTAGATGGTGTGGAAGATCACGGCTCACGTTTTGAGGTTCGTTTACCAATCGTTGTAAGCGATGAAAGCGTAATTTTTGATGAGGACATTTGCGCAGCTAAAGAGGAGGGATGTGGGGCGGTCGAAGAAGCTGATCGTATAAACAGTGAAAAGAGTATTTATGAAAATAAAAAAATAGAGTCAAAGGATTCAGTTGAACTCTCCCCGGATGATTTTCGCCAAATTGTCAGCAGCGAAGTGGCGAAAAAGGAAGCTCAGCGGAAATTACCTAGTCTTCTTATTGTCGAAGATGAGAAGCAGATTCGACAACTTCTGAAGGAAGATTTACACAGTGAGTATGAGGTCATCTTAGCAGAGAACGGAGCCATCGGCCTCGAATATACCCGGCAGTATATGCCCGATTTAGTTTTGACGGACTTAATGATGCCGGAAATGAATGGCTTAGAGTTTTGCGATAGTCTAAAAAACGACGAACTTATATCGCACATTCCCGTTATTATGTTAACGGCGCGATGGTCGAACGAGCTCGAATTACGAGGTCTGGAGAGCGGTGCAGACGACTATATTAAAAAACCCTTTAATATGCCTGTTTTAAGGCAAAGAATAAAAAACTTAATTGAGGCGCGGCGAAAAGCTAAACAGCATTTTTTACGACCGTTAACCGTGGACCCAGCAGAAGTTACGACAACCAAAAAGGACGAGGTGTTTGTTCAACGCGCGATTGAAATCGCTGAAAAAAATATTGCTAATAGCGAATTTAGTGTCAAGGAATTTGCTGTTCTTATGAATAAAAGCCATCAAAACCTTTATGAGAAACTAAAAGGTTTAACCGGTCAAACGCCCAAAGACTTTATTGATAATATTCGCTTTGAACGCGCTATTCAGTTGGTACGTGAATCTGGCACCTCGGTGACAATTCGCGAAATAGCCAGCGAAGTTGGCTTCGATGATCCGGGGTATTTCAGCCGTAGATTCAAACAAAAATTCGGCATCTCGCCAACGCAGTTAAAAAAGGCACCTTAGTTCAGTAGTATTTGTAAAATCCTGATGTATGAAAGCCAAGTCCATAGCGAAAAAAGTATGAATCAAATTTTAATTGGAGGTATAGAGCTTGGTGGTACGAAAGTTCTGTGTTCTTGTGTCGAGATCGCAAGCTTTGACGCATGGGTAAGTGATGCTAAGCGGTCGGGGGACTCTTTTGTCACTAAAAGCAAAAACGCTTTCGCAAGAATTGATACTTCCTCTCCACAGAAAACTTTGGCAGAAATAAGGGCATATTTTTCTAATTTTGGTAGGCTTGCGGCTTTAGGGGTAGCGAGTTTTGGACCCTTAGATATCGATCCGATGTCTTCTAACTATGGAACAATTTTAGCAACACCTAAACCCGGTTGGTCAGATTTTAATTTAGGTGAAAACCTGATCGGTATTTTGGACCGGGAAAATCTTGTTTTTGATACAGATGTGAATATGTCTGCTAGAGCAGAGAAGCGACTGGGCGCGGCAGTTCCTTGCGATAATTTTGTCTACGTAACAGTTGGCACCGGCATTGGTGCTGGTGTCTATCTAAACGGAAAAATTGCGTCTGGCAAAACACATTTTGAATTGGGGCATATTCCTATTCAAAAAAAGAGCTACGACAATTTTGCCGGAGTCTGTGGTTTTCATCGTGATAATTGTTTAGAAGGTCTCGCAAGTGGGCCGGCTATTGAGCAGCGTTGGGGAGCAGGTCCTCAATTTTTAGACGAGGGGCACCCAGCATGGGATCTTGAGGCAGAATATCTCGCACAATTTGTGCAGTGTTTGGTTTGCTCATATGCGCCTGAAAAAATAGTGTTCGGTGGGGGTGTCATGCAAAATATTCAGCTGCTAACAAAAATTCAACGCTTTGCGAATACTAGGCTAGCCAACTACCTACCCTATTTCGAGCCAAGTAGACAGTTGGTTTTATCGACATTAGATGACAAATCAGGCCTTTATGGTGCTTTACTGGCCGCGAGATCAATGCTTTAGTGTTGGCTGTTTATTGATCAGTTGTAAGCCATATCTCACAGGCTTTGCAGGCAATCTGCTACAGACAAGCGTGCCGCTCTACGTGGACAATAAACCAATCAATAATTGACAAGAGGTTTAGCGCAAATGTCTGATATTGAATACTGCGAGCCAAATAATTATGGTGAGATGTATGAGCTGCCAACAACACCCTATGAAAACGCGCTGGAGCGCAGGAGTGGGCAAGTAGCGGTACCCCATTTATTTTTTCGTTTAATGAACTGTCGACAATTAACCAAATTGAGTGAGTTGAACTTTTTGCGCTGGGAGCTATTTTTTATTCGACGTGAACACCGTGTGCATCCCCTTATTGTTTTGCGTCACGCGAAAACGTTCAAGTTTGCAGTCATTGACGAAAATGGGGATGTGGAATTTGATCCGCAAATTAACGTTCGCATTGAATAGGGTTAGCATTTCGGGTTTAGAAATTTTAAAATGATGTTCGGTATATATACTGAACATCATTTTAAAATTTGAGGCGGAATATGAGGGTGTATCTTGTTGGGGAACTTCCTGATACGCAGAAGACTGCAATTCTCGAAATATTGGCTGAGGAAAATATTGTTGCTGAATTTGTCGCTTCTAATTGGCCACAAGAGGGAATATTAATTTCCGTTACGCGCGAGGCGACGCTGGAGCTTACCCAACAATCGCAAGAATTTTATAATTGGGACTTGTTGTTTTCGGTGCTAGGGCCGAACGATACAAAAGGGCAGATTGCGACAAAACTCGAGGCGCGGATAGCAGTGTTGAAGTCCGTGGAGGGTTTGTCTTTTGTATCGTTAAAAGGAGAATCCCATATCAGTATTCGTGTCAAGAATCTCGCTCAGTCGGCGCGTTTTTATAGTTGGTTGTATGGTGTTAAACCAAAGGAGTGGACTCATCGCTATGTAACAATTCTTAACTCAAGGGCCAATCTCAATTTAGTGCTACTGGTCGCTGACGACAAGACCTTACACCAAGATACCCTCTATCATCTTGGTCTTGGTGTGGAAGATAAACAAACCGTTGTCGATTTCTACTATTCTGCATGTTCCAACAATTTTGTCATCGAGAAACCACCGCGTACAACGTGGCGTGGGACACCGCTGCACGAGCTCTGGTTAAAGGACCCCGATGGCACACTGATTGAAATATACGCCCGCTTATCGCCAGATGAGGTGGCGCAAATGCCCGACGATAAAGAGCCCGTCTTCTTGGTTTGATTCAATTCTGAGCGGGACTATTTCGACTTGCCACAATTCGCCATAATTGGCCCTAATCTACCCGAATTAAAGTACAAAGTTGCCAGACAATTGCGCTTCAATAATCAATAAGAAATAAAATGATTAAGTGGGTGGGCCGGGCCAATGATGCGCAAGCGTCTTTTACTTATAAGCAGATTTATGCTTTTTTCATTTCTTCTGGGACTTTTGTCGATTGCCGGACTTTATCTGTATGTCCGTCCCTCTCTTCCCGATGTAGCGATTTTGAGCGACTTTCGATATTTAACACCGCTGCGTATTTATTCAGAAGACGGGAAATTAATTGGTGAATTTGGTGAAAAAAAACGAGCTCCAATCCAATTTGAACAAATTCCAGAGCTCTATATTAAGGCTTTGCTCGCGATAGAAGATACAGATTTTTATTCGCATCATGGAGTGTCTATACGCGGCATTGTTCGCTCTGCCATTAACAATATTCGCTCAGGCCGGATAAAAGGGGGAGGTAGCACGGTAACGATGCAAGTTGCGCGTAACGCCTTCCCCGAAAAAATCGGGTTTAAGCAAACTTATTTGCGTAAAATTAAGGAGGTATTTTTAGCGCTAGAAATGGAGCGCAAATTAACGAAAAACCAAATATTAGAACTTTATGTCAATCAAATATATTTGGGTAACCGTAGCTATGGTATTCAAGCTGCCGCAAAAACTTACTACGGTGTAACAGTAGATCAACTTAATCTTGCTCAACTTGCGACAATTGTCGGTACTGCGAAAAGTCCGATGTATAGAAACCCTTTAGCTAACCCTGATCGTGCGAGAGAACGGCGCAATTACATCATAAAGCGCATGTTGAGTTTAAATTATATTAATCAGTCTTTGCATGACGAGATGATTGCAGAACCGACAACGGCAAAATACCACGGCTTAAATGTGCAAGTTAACTTGCCGTATGTCGCAGAGTTGGCGCGTGAAAAAGTCGTCGCGGAATATGGGCAGAGCGCTTACACCTCGGGTCTTAAAGTAATAACGACTGTCGATAGTCAGTTGCAGCGTTCTGCTATAAACGCCGTGTTAGCAGGCCTAAAAACCTATGATCGTCGCCATGGTTATCGAGGGCCGGAGTTGGATTGGCGAAAAAAATTCTTGCGGGACTCAGGCACGGAAAATATGAGTGAAGAAGGATATGCTGACATATTGACACAGCTACAAGAAATTCAAAGCTTTGGGAAATTAGAGCCAGCGGTCATTGTCAACTTATCCGAAACGCACTTTTCGGTTCTGCTAAAAAATTCTGAGGTTGTCCAACTTGATTGGGAGCGCGGTTTGGGCAGCTGGCGCCACTATATATCGAAAAATAAGCGAGGCAGTAAATTAAATCGAGAAAATTGTGGTTTTGCGGTGGGTGATGTCATTCGCTTGGAAAAAAAAGCAGACGGATGGCAACTTGCTCAATTGCCAGAGGTACAGGGCGCTTTGGTTTCGCTGCGCGCAGATGATGGTGCTATCCGATCTGTTATTGGGGGGTTTGATTTTGGTCAAAGTGCGTTTAATCGAGCGGTTCAGGCCAAACGTCAGCCCGGGTCTAGTTTAAAACCGTTTTTGTATGCGTCGGCGTTGGAGAAGAATTATTCTCCTGCGTCTCGCGTGAATGACTCGCCGATTTATTATTCGGGCAATGCCCAATCCGCTGCTTGGAGACCTAAAAATGATGGCGGCAGTTATTTGGGGAATATATCAATGCGCGAAGCGCTATATCGGTCTCGCAATATGGCGTCAATTCGCCTGCTGCGAGATATAGGTATCAATACTTTTGTCGATAACCTTACTCGCTACGGTTTTGACACCGACGCCTATCCGCGTAACTTATCGTTGGCTTTGGGGTCGCAAGCCGTTTCGCCGCTGGAATTAGCAGAGGGTTATGCTGTTATCGCCAACGGTGGTTTTGAAGTAAATGCATTTTTAATTTCACAAATTTTGGATCAAGAGGGTAAACCACTTTTCAATCGCCTTGTTGAAATGGCCGAAAAACCCAAAGTGATGGATGAACAAACCGTTTTTTTAATCGATTCGATGTTAAAAGACGTGATAAAAAAAGGTACCGGCAAAAAAGCGCTGTCTCTCAAACGCGCTGATATTGCAGGCAAGACTGGTACCACCAACGGTCCGGTAGACGCCTGGTTCTCAGGCTATCATCCTCGCTTGGTGACTACAGTTTGGGTTGGGTTTGATCGGAATGCGGTGCTTGGTGACGCTGAGTACGGCGGTTCGGCGGCCTTGCCAATTTGGATCGACTATATGGCTAGCGCACTTGAGTCTCTTCCGTTGGACTATAAAACACAACCGAAAAGCGTTGTGGCTCTGCGAGTCAATCGTCATACCGGTGAATTAAGCGATGTTCATGACAGCGATGCTGTATTTGAATACTTTCAACAGCGGTTGCTTTCCAAGGGGCAAACCAAGGGTGTAAAGGACCACGAGATCATCGACGAGCTGTTTAATTGAAGGTCTTTTCTGTTTCTGAGTATTTATTCTAAAAATACTCGTTTATATGCTCTTTCTTTATTGAAAGTAGCTTCTAGTGCTTATTTTCGAGATAAATAAACCAGTTTTGTTGGTCAAAGAGCCTCCCTATGGGCCTATACGCGATTTATTCGGGACGTGAATCGATAGGAAACGCAGGGAGTGTGAACTTGATAAAGTTGATCAATATTGATCAAAAATGATCAATATTGATAGAATCTGACTATAAGCACGTTTTGGAAGTTGTGGATTTTGGCCGATTTTCACCATATAAATGTTTTGCAATGTAAAAACTTTCGTAATATGGTCTCACTAGCCGGTATCCAGCAGTCTAGGCTTTTGTATTCCAGTCGCATCCCCAAAATGTCGAAAATTAAACAAAAAAACTAACGTCGGATATGTGTCAGATGAACAACGCAAATATACTGGTTGTAGAAGATGAGCCTGATATTCTAAATGGCTTGCAGAAGGCTTTTTCGAAAGAGGGCTATAACGTTGATGTTTCTGCATCCGGCGATATAGGGCTGGCTAAAGCGTTAACTAAAAACTACGATGCCATTGTGCTTGATATATTGCTGCCGAATATCGACGGCTTTAGTTTTGTTAAGCGGCTGCGTGAAGAAAAACTCACACCGGTATTGATGCTCACTGCACTCGATAGCACTGAAAATAAAGTTCAAGGCTTGGATTTAGGTGCTGATGATTATTTGACAAAACCCTTTGACCTAAATGAACTAAAAGCTCGCTTACGGGTTTTATTACGGCAGAAATCGCAAAACAAAGCTGCGCGCATTGTGATTGGTAATTTGACGTTGGATACTTTAAAACGGCAAGTTGCGAAAGAAGGTGGAACCATATCACTGACAAATAAAGAGTATTTTATCCTTGAGCATTTAGCAATGAATCAAGGGAAAGTCGTCACACGTGACGAGTTACTTGAATTATTTATTGATGATAACGACGGAACACATTCCAATAAACTCGATGTTCATGTTTCAAACATTCGTAAAAAGCTGGGTCGCGACCTTATTACCACGCACAGGGGCGCGGGCTATTGCATTCGATAACGGCATACTTTAATTCTATTCATTGGAAGATTCAGCTTTGGTACGGAGTTTTATTATTTAGCATTATTTCAGCTTTTCTCACCTTCGGTATCAATTCGGAAATACGTATTTCTAAGCAAAAAGTTGATGCAGATTTGACTCACTACGTGCCTTTTTTAGCCAATATAATCTACAACGAATTAGAATACGAAAGTTTGCGAGATTATTATCATTCATTAACGCAAGACCCGGAGAATAAGGAACCAATACGCGTGGTTACACGCTGGCAATTAATTGCTCGCAAGGAAGGCTATTTAACATCGCCGGATTCAGTCGTCAGCCTGGAGAATTTTCGTCCGCGTATTACACGTATCAATGAAGAAGTGATAGACGAGTTATTGCGAAATGATATGTATGCAGTTTTGTATAACATCGATCGCAGTATTCGACTCAAAACGGAAAATGCTCCGGAAAATATTCCCGCTCCACGACCCTCCCCTGACAAACCAGAGAGTGTTGCTTATGCACGAGACAGGGCTGGTTATCGTGAACTCGAAAGAAAGATTAATTACGGATACGCGATTGTCATCGGTGTAAAAAAGTCGCTCAATCCTCATTTTATTGATCTACAGTCAACGATCCTTCGTTACATAGTATATGCAGTGAGTTTTTTTATACTGGCATTTTTTGGTGGCGGTTGGATTATTTCCAGAGCATTAAAGCCTATCAACTCTATCAGCCGGCAGGTCGAAAAAATTTCTTTAGGGCATCTGTCCGAGCGCATTGACGTGCCGGCACCGGACAGCGAGATTAAGCCTTTGGTTTCGTCGCTGAACAGCACTTTTCAACGGCTTGAGCAGTCTTTTGAACAGCAGCGTTTATTAGTGGCGGATGCATCGCATGAACTGCGAACTCCGTTAACAGTTTTATCGACTCAAGTGCAGCTTGGCTTAAATGACCTAGACACTGTTGATGAATACCGCTCCGTAATGCAGTCGTGTCAGACAGCGATTTCGCGAATGACAAACCTGGTTGAGGGCATGCTCACGCTCGCTCGAATTGATTCACAAGTGCAGGATAATGCTTTCACTGAATTTAATATTGAGCCGCTAATAATGGAAACAGTTGAGGTACTCAGGTCCTTAGCGGATGAGAACGGTGTTACTGTGGAAGTGCGCCTTACCGATGCAAAAATCAAAGGTACGGTCGGAGGCTTTACAAGTATTATTTCCAACTTATTGAGTAACGCAATTTACTACAATAAAGAGAACGGAAAAATAAATATTACGAGCTATAAAGAAAACCAATTTGTCGAAATTCGGGTTAGCGATTCGGGGGCTGGAATTCCCGACCACGATCAAAAACACGTTTTTGAACGGTTTTATCGAGTGGACAAATCTAGAAATCGCCGTTCTGGCTTTGCTGGTTTGGGCTTGTCAATCGTAAAGGAGACAGTTGAGTCTTTTGGCGGCGCTATTACGCTCAAGAGCGAACTCGATGTTGGAACAGAGTTTCGCGTACGTTTGCCCGTTGCAAATTCGGGCTCTTAAGCGAGAGTTTATTAAACATTCTTTTGCTTCTCCGACCTTGGAAGCAGCGGGAAAACTGTTCTAGGTAAAAAGTCAGTTGTTTCAGCAAAAGTGTGTAGGTCTTTTTAAAATAATTGATTAAAAACTGAACAGGTGGGTTGAAATAAGAGCTCGTAAATAGCTTTTTTGTCGTCTCGGAGTTGGTTAAAAAGTATGAGGTCGATGAAAGCTTTTTGACCGCATGTAATGTAACTCTCAGTTTTCAAGGAATTGCAAATTTAATAGATTGTTTGCCTAAATATTGCTCACAGCGCTATTTAAATTGCTAGTTAAAGGCTGTATCATTGCGTGGCTCAATCTCCATATTTACCCGTTTGAGTACAGGATTGGTTTCGAGGCTAAATACCTGGCTGGTAGCGTCCCTGACATGAGTCCCGCTTGAGGGTCTGTCTCAGTCGAAAGGATGAGAGGCTGCTCGTAGTACCATATCCATACACTAATTATCCGCTTAAGGCGTAAACGTTTTTATCAATTAAAAAGGAAATAGAAGCATGATTTTTATTGAATACGAAGGTATTGAAGGTAACGCTACCGCAGAAGGTTATGAGAAGCACATCCGCGTTGATTCGTTGCAGTTTGGTGTTGGCCGAGGCATCACCATGGAGCCAGGTAACGTCGCTAACCGTGAGTCTACTCGTCCAAGCCTTAGCGAAGTTACTTTTACTCACAAAGCTGATAACTCTGCTACTGCGCTTTTCAAAGAAGCTGTAACCGGTTCTTCAGGTAAAACAGTTACTATTAAATTTGTACAAACTGGTGCGGACAAGCTTGTTGAGTATATGACTTACATTTTGACTGACGTTCTTGTAAGTGGGTACTCCATTTCTGCAGCAGGTGACGAAGATCCGGACGAAACCATTAGTCTAAGTTATTCAAAGATTGAGGTTTGTTACCACGATTACGATCAATCTAACAAGGGTGCAAGCCCTCAACGTTGTGGTTACGATTTGGTTAAAGGTAAGCCGGTATAAGCTGTTATCATTGATGTTCACAACAAAAAGTGTTTAGCGTAGGTTAAGCACTTTTTTTTGTTGTGGGTTCACGATTTAAATTTTTCTGTTTGGTATCCTTTGCCCCGACTATTTGCCAGTAAAACTATTGACGAAAGCTAAGCGTCACCAATAGATTTAGAGCGATATAAAGGTATTAAGCAGCATCTACAATTTCAATATCGTTCGAGTGTGAAGTTCATTCGGGCGCAACTACTTGAATCGAAACCGGAATTTCAGGGGTTGGTCAATCAAAGTTGGTTCCTTAACCTGATGGACATTCAATAACGGATCCGAACCTTATGAGTAGCATCACCCAGGAACATCGATTTTTCTCAATTAGCGATTTCTCTCAAGGAAAAGATACCTTTATTATTACTTCACTTGAAGGTAGCGAGTATATTTCCGATCTTTTCGAATTTAACGTCGAAGTCATATCTGAGAACCTTGCCATTAAATCCGATGATATTGTCGGAAAGTCTGGCGAAATTAAAATGCACAATGAGCACGGGCGTGTTTTTCACGGTTTTGTGAGATCATTTACCGTTGGCGAAGTCGTCGCCACAAATTTACGTCAGTACAAAATGAGCTTGGTTCCGTGGTTATGGTTTTTATCCAAAACCAATAACCATCGAATTTTTCAAGATAAAAATGCAAAAGACATAATATGTCAAATATTTCAGGATCTCGGTTTTACCGATTTTGATTTCCGAGCAGCGGGTGGCAAATCGCGTGAGTATTGTATTCAGCATAACGAAAGCGATCTACATTTTGTCTCGCGTTTGATGGAAGAGGAGGGTATAGCTTACTTCTTTAAGCACGAGTCAGGTAAGCACAAAATGATTATCGTTGATCAGAAAAATGCTTACGATGACTTTGCTGAAACAGATTTAGAATATTCCAATGGCAGTTCGCCTGACGAGCAAATCTCTCGTTGGGAACATCTGTACAATTTCAAAAAAGGGCAGTGGTCGTTTGCGGATTACAATTACGAAGATCCGACCAAGAAACTTTTTGCGAACACGAAGACGACCAGTAAGTTTGCCAACAATAGCCGCTACGAGCACTATGAATATCCCGGGATGTATGATTTCGGTTCCGGTGATGACTTGGTAAAAATTCGCCTTGATGCGGAGGAGGCAGGGGTCAATCTGGTATCTGCTTCCAGCGATTGCACAACTTTCTATGCTGGTGGGAAATTTAAAGTCACCAAGCACGAATCGAAAACGGAAAAAGGCGAGTATATCGTCGTAAGTATCCACCATCGTGCTTTTGATTCGACGCATATCTCCGGTGGTAGTGGAAGTGGTAGCACGGGATATAGCAATAATTTTATATGCATCCCTTCCAGTGTGCATTTTCGTCCTGAACCTGTCCACCCGAAACCCGTTATGCGCGGTCCGCAATCTGCGATAGTCACTGGGCCGAGCGGAGAGGAAATTTATGTCGACGATCTCGGGCGCATTAAGGTGCAGTTTTATTGGGATCGGGAAGGTAAAAAAGACGAAAATACAACCTGCTATATAAGGGTTATGCAGACCTGGGCGGGCGCTCAGTGGGGAGCATCATTTATTCCGCGTATTGGTCACGAGGTCATAGTTGATTTTCTTGATGGTGATCCCGATAGGCCCATTATTACCGGAACGGTTTATAACGGTAAAAATAAGCCGCCGTTTAGCTCAAAAACACAAAGTGGCATTCGTACACGTTCCAGTAAAAGCGGCACTGCAGCAAATTGTAACGAACTTATTTTCGACGATAAAAAAGGTAGCGAGCAATTTAATATGCACGCTGAAAAAGACATGAATACTGTCGTCGAAAATGATGAAACGCTGTCGGTTGGAAACGATCGTACTAAAACTATCGATCACGATGAAAACTCTACAATTAGTAATGATCGTAATAAAACGGTGGGTAATAACCAATCAGAAAAAATTGGTGGTAATAAAACAATTAAGGTAGATGGAAATCACTCCGAAACTGTTAACAAAAATGTTTCCATTTCAGTTTCTGAAAATCATACCGAAACGATCGGAAAAAATATGAAAATTACCATCAGTCAAGATTTGACTGAATCGGTTTCGGGTTCATATTCAGAGTCGGTGACGAAAGGTTACGATGCAACGGCGAAAACGATCACTATGGAAGCCGCAGACCAAATTACGTTTAAGACAGGCTCTGCCAAAATAATTATGAAGAAAAGCGGTGATATTACTATTAGTGGCAAAAATATTAATGTGAAAGGATCAGGAAACATTGTTCTCAAAGGTAGCAAAATAAGCGAGAACTAAATTACTAGGACCTATATGTCGGAAAAAGATATTGAAGTTTTTGAATCACAAGATCCACAGTATTCGGGACACTCGAAAGAACCTAACGAATTAACAATAGGTACGCTTGTAGCTGTGGATGATTCGGGTCAACCTTTAGTTCGTTTTTCAGAATCAAACGACCAAGCAATTGTTGCTGTTTCTACTATTCACATTTTACCAAAACACTTTGGCCGTCAAGTTGCTTTAATGTTTGTTAACAATGATCCCCAAAAACCGATAATTATCGGGTTATTGAAAAATCAGCTGCTTGAGTTAATAGATGCGTTTTCAGAGGGCTCAGAAGCAGATTTAGAAACTACGGAACCATCGAGCGCTGAACAAGAAGTTGAAATAGCTGGAATAAACGACGTTTCTGCTTTAAAAGATGTGCAAGTTGACGGTAAGCGAGTAGTGATAGAAGGAAAAGATGAAATCGTTTTAAAGTGTGGTGACTCAAGCATTACCTTGACAAAAGCGGGAAAAATTCTCATCCGAGGCAAGTATATTTTAAATCGTTCATCCGGTGTGAACCGCATTTTAGGCGGTTCAGTTCAGGTTAACTAGGGCCTGTTAACAATGCTACAAATAGAGAACAAAACACCTTTTGCGACTGATATCGCTCTACTTCCAAACGAGCACGGTGTCGATAGTCTCTATGCGATTGCAAAAGCGACGTTTAATATTGGGTCGGGACTGTCGGTTGCGGAAGAGCAAGCGCCGCCTCAGCAGGCTGACGAATATTTTAGCGAGCCATTGGAGTCGAGCCTAAAGTCAGCTTCAGACTTTCATATAGGAAAACCTGCTACGGATATTGTTGTTATGGGAGAGGCCTGCGCGCGCGATGGGCAGGAGGCAAGGGCAATTGATGTGAGTGTGCAGGTAGCGAATAAAAAAAAATCACTGCGAGTTTTTGGTGATCGAGTTTGGCAGGGAGGGAAAATATCTGCGCCTGAGCCGTTTAGTAAGTTACCGCTAATTTATGAATACGCTTTCGGAGGCCAAATTGTTGAAGATGGTGTTTGCAAGGCTGCTATTGAAAGCAATCCGGTGGGGTGTGGTTTTTTAAAAACGCATGACGATGAAAGCGTTGAAGGAACGAAACTACCGAATATTGAAAATCCGGAAGAGTTGATTGTTGCTCCCAGGGATAAACCTATTCCAGTAGGTTTTGCGTATGTCGCTCCAAACTGGGCGCCTAGAGTTTCTTTTACTGGAACTTACGACGAACATTGGCAAAGTAAACGTGCACCATTTTTACCAAAGGATTTTAATCGTCGCTTTTTTAATATGGCGAGTGAAGGTTTGGTTGCCGATACCTTTTTGAGCGGTGGAGAACCGGTGGTTATTGAAAATATGAACCCATTGGGTGATGTCAAATTTCAACTGCCGGTTATCAAACTAAAGTGTCGTGTAAATTTTGCCGGAAGACTCGTTGAGCTAAAACCTCAGTTGGAAACTGTTCTGATTGAGCCGGGCGAATTAAAACTGACACTAATTTGGAAGTCTGAATTTGTCTATAATAAATTTGCGCACAAAATAAATGAAGTTCACTTTGGATTAGCGAGATAAATACATTTAAGTGGTTATGACATTATGGCTCAAACAACTTTTGCAAATAGTCGGGGCGTTGTTCACAAAGGCAGTGGTGGAATTAGCATAGTTTTTCCCGATGTCTGTAAAACGCCTGTTGGCTCTGCAGTCGTACCTATTCCCTATCCGAATATTGGTAAAAGCTCCGATACAGATAAAGGCCCAAAGTCGGTTAAAACAGATAAGAAAATGCCAATGGTAAAAAAGGCGATTTACACGATGAGTACTGGGGACGAACCGGGCGTTCAAAAAGGCATTATTAGTAGTAAAACGAAAGGAGAATGCGAATTTATGATGTATTCGTTTGACGTTAAGTTCGAAGGGAAAAATGTCTGTCGTATGGGCGATCCTTTATTTCATAATAAAAAAAATATCATGGGCTAATTCTAATCGCCCATGTCACCAACTTCCCAACAAGCGCATCCATTTCGGGATATATTTGAACAATATGTGGACGAGGCTTCGTTTCTCTGGATACTGCGTTCAATCGCGGTTAATCAACCGCACTATCAACTTTCCGATATTGCGGAACTAGAACAGCGCTTGGACCATAATATCTCAGGGTTGCTGTGTGATCCGGAGGTTTCGTGGGATGTTTGCAGCGAAGCGCTTGAACTTGAAGAGCCGGGTGAAGTTTTTGTTGCGGCGGTTTTTGCATTTAGATCTCTTAACGTTAAGCATATTCAGCAGGTTGTTGAAGTTGGAGTATCTGACCCGCAATTAACACAAGCTCTTGCCAGTGCGATAGCTTGGTTGCCTGAGTCCGTAGCAGATCCTTGGCTGGAAAAATTTTTGCGGAGTAAAGATTTGGCGCATAAATTTTTGGCTATGTGTGTTTTTAGGGAGCGGCGCGAAGATCCTGGGGAATACCTTATTTCGTTTCTAAAGAGAAACGACTGTACAGATAATATTTCACTTTACACTTCAATGCTGCGGCTGATCGGCGAGATAAAGCGTAAGGACCTAATACCTGCACTGAATATGGCGATGGAGCACCAGGACGATAACGTTAGGCTCTGGTCGCTTTGGTCGGCTGTACTGCTTGGAAATCGTGCAATTGCAGAGAGGCTGGAATCATTTGTTGAGACTCCAGGGCCGATGCAGGAAAAGTGTTTGTCGCTTTATTTTAAATCGGTTTCCAATAGCCAAGCAAAGTCGCTGATATCAAAAATGTCGCAGGATGAAAAAAATATCAGGGCCATTATCAAGTCTTCTGCCGCTCTTGGCGACCCACAGGTTATACCCTGGTTAATTGGTAAAATGGAAAATGTTGAATTAGCGCGACTGGCGGGAGAAGCGTTTACCCATATTACCGGAATATTTTTAGACCAGCACGAACTGAGCGTAGAGGTTCCACCGTTTTCTGATGATCAAAGTGCTGAACCAGATGACACTAGCATAGAGCTCGATGAGGATGAATATCTTGTTTGGCCAGATGCTGTAAAGCTAAAAATATTTTGGAAGAAATACGGTACGCGATTTAAATCGGGCGCTCGCTATATTATGGGAAAAGAACCAAATCGCTCTCATTTAGAGTATTTATTGGAGCAATCACCTCAGCGTATTCGTCGTGTGGCGAGTCTTGAACTGGCATTGTTAGATCCTTCCTCACCGCTTATTAATGTCGATAAAAAAGTTATTTAATAGGCGTTAATGCCCTCCGTTTTTTTTGTCGCTAATTATTTATCGAATGTCTCCCGAAAACGTATTGAGAGCGCAAAACTAGTTCCCCCAAAACGCTTTAGAGTTACAACTATAAAATCTTTGCCGCCCTATGACGTAATCTGCTTCTTAGTTGTACCTTCGAACGTTGCTAATCTTTAGCATTCAGTACCAACTCTTACCTCTAAGAGCTTATTGGAAAGAAGTGATATCAAATGTAAAAATTAATGGGTACTAAGAAAATTGGGTTGCAAAAGCCTTAATCAACGCAAGTTGCACAGGATACTCGTACATGCCTTCCAGCGTGTTCATTGCGAATGGGGCGGGGTAGCTTATCGCGTTGGCTCATGGCCTTGTAGAGTTTATTTTCTTTCGCGATAGTTTTGAGCTCGTGTGTAATCGGATACATATGACGCGACAGACCACCATCGGCGATAAACGTCTCAGTTTCTTTTAAAACGGCGTACACATGAAGTAATTCGTGCAACAGTGCGTCTGCAGGGGAGGCAACGCAAAAGGGCAATTTAGTTGAGCATTGTCGATTAAATTTTAATTTGGCGCCTGAGCGGGGGTCAAAGTAAACAGTGACATCGTCAATCTTAAATTGCCTGCCTATAATATCGGTTTGCAATTTATGCGGTGCGTATTTTAACTTCCAATTCGTATTTCGGAGGGAAAGAATTAAATCGACAGCTTCAGCGTGAGAGGAATAGTAATCCGCCATTGCTTTTAAGTCGCTCAATATTGTGTTTGGATCGCCGTCTTGATGAACAAAATGAGACTTCAGTGTTTGCTCGATCAACCGGCTGGTTTCAGTGTTTGCCGGCAATGCTTTTTTTATGTAGCCACCGACTAAATTATCTTTGGTATTTTCAGGTCGTGTAGGGTCAACCAGCTTGAGGGAAACGCTTTCTTGTTCGACTTGCTCCTGAGAAGCCAACGTTTGCGAGTGGGCTTGAGAATGCACGCCAAGTGTGAGAAAAAAAATAGCAAAATATGCTTTACGACGATCTACTCGGTGATATTTATAGCGCGAACTTGTTGGTACGCGCCTATCTGCGAGTAACTTTATTCCGCGCTGCTTGGTGAATTGTAGTAGCTTGCTAAAATAGCTCGGATCGCGCTTCTCAAGGTCTGCGGCGTGAATATAGTGGCGCTTACCGTTTATGCTACACGGATGAACGGGATGCGTAGCCGATGGCTGTCTGCGCTTGGCAAGCGTTTTGTATGCTTGATTCCAGTTACTCGCTTCGGTAGTTCGCTCCATTTTGCGCCCACAACTCCCCATTACTACTTAAAATCAAATTCTTGCCTACAGAAAAGAGGCTCCTTTAAATAACACTAGCACCAGCGGGTCGCGGCAATTAGTTTGAGTTGTTTGGCTTTGCTAAATTTACTGCGGAATTTATTATAAGAGGTAAACGAGTTATTGGAGTAGACCAGGAGTTGCTATAAGCGTTGATTGCTAAACTGCTAGAATTTAGATCTTAATCATCTAAGGGGCAGTTTTTAGGAGTAGTTTTAGGGGTTAGTTTTAGGGGTTAGTTTTAGGGGTTAGTTTTAGGGGTTAGTTTTAAGGGGCAGTTTATTGGTTTGGGCTGCCTCTTTAGTTTTGGTCGTTTTTACTGGGCTTCTGAGGTGTGACAGGCTCGAGTACATCGCCAAACAAACTGTGTAGCGTGAGCCTCTGCTGTACTTTTTTATTGTCTGATATGTCTTGCCAAGGTACCACATAAAGAAATTTTGGCAGCTCTGTATTTCCCTTAATGACCGTCGTTTCGAGTTCAATTTTATCTTCAGTCTGCGCTAAAACCGAGACGTTTAGTGACAGTAGGTATGCACAAATAACTAATACGATTTTATACTTCATTAATTTTGCTCCAACGAGAATTTTAGCTGCTCTAGCCAATCAGCCGTTATTTTATCGTCTGGCACCAGGCGTAAGTACTCTTGATAGCTTAGATAAGCCTTATCGATATCTTGGTAATAAATATCGTAGAGTAAGGCTAAATTATAATGGGCGTTGGCGTAGGATTTATCTAAGGCAATAGCTTTTTGGTATTTACTCTCAGCGGTTTGAAATTGTTTGTTTTTTACCGCAATTAAACCGCGTAAATTATACGCTTGTGCGATATTACCATTGATCGAAAGCGCAGCCTCGCAGTGTGCGAGTGCTTGTTCGAGTTGACCTTGGCGGAAAAGCGTTGTCGCTAAGTTGAGGTGCACTCCAAAGTGGCCGGTATGTTTTCCAGCAAGTTTGGTTAACAGGCGCTCGGCACGTTTGTAATCCTCTTTGCTTAAATAATTGCGCGCTTGCCTGTATTGGCTCTGGTCTGTATCCGAAAAGTCTGCTGAATCTACGGCCTCGATTTTTTCGGGTTTGTTAATTGCTTTGCCACTTGTTTTCGAAACCTTCTTTACTCCGGTAGTCCCGCAACTTATGAGGAATACTGAAAGCAGCATTAATCCAACGATTTTGCCCAGTGCTAACTGTGAGAGATTATTCTTCATAGACGTCTACTTTGCCCTCCCGTTGATAACGTACCGGAAATAGCTCAAGTAATTTTGCAAAACTCCGATCCATCCAACCGTCATAAATTCCTGCTTGAGTCCGCGTTAAATTCGCCTCGTAAAATTCGATTGCTTTTTCCTCGAACGGAAATGCTTGGTCTTCTAACAGAATTTCGTATTGCTCAAGCTCTTCGCTATTAAGGTTTTTGGGGCGTTCTGAATTCAGCAAGTCATCACTTAACTGAAAGTAAATATTGCCGATAGCATTGGTGGCCTCTGTCGTGATTTCCTGCACGCCGTAGGCAGAAGCTTGGCCGAATAGTGTTACGGCTTCTTGCATTGCAGCTTTTTTTAATTTTAGGTTTCTTGCCAAAGGTTCAACGAGTTTATAGCGATTAAACTCGGCCTTTTTTTGTCGTGCCAAGTCCAAGGTCGTAGTGGACGCGATAAAAGTTGTGCGATCAGTTTTATAGCTTTTAGTTGTATTTTGCTCTGCCCGGCGAATGCGCGACTGCCAAAAATAACGCTTTTGTCTGTCGCCGACTTGTTGGTAAAGTTGGGTCAGTTTGTACATCGCTTCAATATTCTGAGCGAAAGGTTTTTTGTATCCGTGTGCGTAATCACGATATGCACGAATAGCATCTTGATAATTTTTCTTAGATTCATACAGTTCAGCCGCTTGCCATAGCGCAGCACGTTTCACTTCGAGGTTGTCCTCAAATTGGGCTATACGCTCAAACTCCTGCGCTGCTTTACCTTTAAGGTCAGCTTTTAAATATACGAATGACAGTTTTTTTGTTACATCAGCTATTAATTTGTGCTTCGGGTAGCGTCGTTTAAATTCCTCAATTAAGCCGATGGATTGGTTCCACGATTCAAACTCAATAGCCATTGCGATCGCGTCATAGAGTCCATTTGATGCGAGTTGTGACTGCGGGGCTACTTTCACAATACGGGTAAAATTGCTTAACGCCAAGTCGAGGTCTTGTTCCTTCTTGGCAGCTTCTGCTTGTCTGTAAATGGATAATGCAAGGCTAGAGCGAATTGTGTTTGCTGACTTTTTGTTGGTAAAGCGAGAGGTAAGTAGTTCCGAGTAAACTGACTCCGCGTCAGCATATTGTTCTAATTCCAAAAAAGCTCTCGCTTTTAAATTATTGATATCAAAGCGTGTTTTATCATTTACCTTGTCGGAAATTAAGTTTGAAATCGTAATAGTTCTCTCATATTGCTGTGTGTTAAACGCTTTTTCCGCCGCGCTTGCTGCAATTTCGGCAGAGCGAGAATCTCCTGGATAGAGTTCGACATAAAGTTGTGAGTAACTTAAATAACGCTCAAGCAATGTTTTTTTAGTCTCAGTTGAGCGGCTAGCATTACCCACCTCGTCTGCCAACACAATAGATGAGTAAGCTGCTTTTCTATCTAGAATGATATTGCCATCAAACGCAGCGGCGGAAAAATACTCCAACGCACTTTGCTTTTCATTGCCGCTTAAAAGCAATTCCGCGAATAAAGTGTAGATATTGTCTTGGTTGGCATAGGATTTATAGTGCTTTAAATAACGTGTATACCAGCTTTTTGTTTGGCGGTAGTCTTCCCGTTTCTTTTTACTTTGATAGCGCGCGTGAAAATAAGAGCTTACTTGAGTTATGTATTTTCTAAGCGCGTCATGACTTTCTTTTGCAATCACTTCGTTGTTTATCTTTTGCCAAAAACTTGCGCTGGGATTGTAGCGTACGTAAAAGCGTTCGATTGCCTCGTAAACACGTGAAGTAAAACCGCCTTCTTGCCAGGCAGCGATAACTTTAAGCTCTGCCAATGGCGTGTTTTCATCATCTTGGTGTTCGCGAGCGTATTCCTCCAAAACACTTGCAGCGTCAAAGTAGCGTTCTTGCTGTAAGAATATGTCGCTGACTACAGCATAAGTGTGATAGAGATATTCAAATTTTCCGCGCTCCTGGAAATATTCTTTTATCGAGAGCTGGCCGTGTTGATAAGAAAATGCTAGGCCGACCGCTCGAAAATATTCGTCAAATTGTGTTTTGTCCGAATCACTTAATGTATGGTAAGGCTCGAATTTGTGGTAATTAATTGCGTCGACGTAATCGTCCAGGGCTTCGAGATATAATTGTTGTTTGTAGCGTGTCCAGCCGCGCTTGAAGATAGATTTTTCGTAAAATTTATCGCTGCCGGGTGTCAATATCACTTCCGTATACGAATCTTCTGCGGTTATGTAATCTCCGCGAGCAAAAGCAGCTTCCGCTATACGAAAATGCGCCTCCGGATAATAGAGTGAAGTTTGGTAATTTTCGACTAATTTATTGAGCTTATTAAGAGAGTCGTTGTAGCGGCCGGCTCGGTCATAGGCCTGTGCAAGTTGATAAAGAACCTTGTCATTATCGTTTGCATCAGGGTAGTCATTCAATGTTGTTTCTAGCAGAGTGATTGTTCGATTTAATGAGAGATCAACCGCTTGGGTTGCGATTTTTTCCGCTTCTTCATCTTTTGTTAAAGAATTGCTCAGTTCCAACTCTAGCTGAGCAAGGCGCGTCAGCGCTTTTTGGCGGGAGCTGTCGTTAGAAGATGCACTTTCGACATAAGCGCGATACGCTTTACGAATTTCCTCATCAGATTTATCTTCGATTTTGTCATCGGATTCTCTTTTGTATTCGCGCGAAACGTCGATGTCGGCAAGAGTTGCAGAACCGCCTCTTGGTTTGTTGCTACCACAGGCAGATAGGAGCGCAAAAAATAATACGCACACAGATATTGATAGTTTCGGAAATTTATTGACTGTCATAAAGTTTGGCAAGCCCATACTGCGACTGACTTTGGTAACTATTAATGCTCTCAATTTTTTGTACTGTTACAGCGATGAGCCTTTGTTCAATGTGCGCATGGAGTTTTTGCTGATATGCACTAACCATACGCTGTGTTTTGGTCGACGCTGCAGGGTTGGTAAATGCTCTGAGCAAACGGTAATTATTGGCGGTTATGGTTGGTAGTTCATTTAGCCAATTTATTTCGTCGACAAAATTGTTTGACTGTTTTATCGCAGCAATTTTTTGATCTAAACCGCGCGTTTTATTGCCAAAATATGCAATTGCTTCGGTGTAGTGAGATGAAGCTTTTTTAAGTTCCTTAGTTCGATCAAAGGTAAATGGAATAAGTAGATAGGATTCGATAACGGATAATTCATCGCTATTGCTTTTTTGTAAGCGCGTAAATGCATTTAGCGCACCGGAGTAATCTTTTTGATGTAAAGCACATAATCCAATACCCAGCAAGGCTCGGTTTACATAACGGCTGTCTAAGCTAATTTTACGAAAAGTTAGACGAGCATTGCGATAAAATTCATTTTGTAGTTGTGAGTAGGCAAGAACAAGTAAAAGACGATTTTGCACTTCTTTAAGTGACTTAGGTGTTTTTTTTGTCAGCGCCTTTTCGATAGAAATTTGTGCGTCGGTCCACCAACCTTGACGAATTTGCGCGATTGCTGAGTTTAATTGGGCGTAGCCGTAGTAAACAGAGCCCGTGCCAATTTGTTCATATATCTTTAATGCTTCACGATGTTTTTTGTTTTTCTGCAGCGCGATGCCAAACATAATGGTTGCGTAATCGCGTTCTTTGGGATTCAAAGCATCGCTCGATTCAATTGAAGTGAGGTGTTGGATGCTTTCATCAAATAACTCTCTATCGAAATAATAACTGCCCAATAAATAATGTATTTTGGAACTGGAGAATGCGTCGCCTTGTGCAATAACTCGTTCAGATAAAGCTGCTGCGCTGTCCCAAACGCTGTGATCGAGTAGCAGCTGAATAATAGAAGGGACGTAATCGTTATCGACATTACGCAAAATTAACGCACTGTTTGCTAAGATTACGCTAATCGCATCGGGTTCCTTTTTATTTGCTACCAGTTCGCGCACGCTTTTATTTAGGCTGCGCATATTGTCAAAAACAAAACGTCCATTTTTAAGCGATTTGGCAATATCGCTGTAATAGGCTTGCGAAACATCGGAGAACTCATCAACGAGGGCGTCGTGAAATGTATTTTGATTTTCGGCAACAGCGCTAACGCCCAAAAATAATGCACAGGCGACAAGCGCACAACTCGTTATAACGAGTCGACACTGTTGGCAGAGTTTTTGTTGATAGAATTTTTGTTTATTATTGAGTTTGGCCATGGGCGATTCTGTGAGTCCCTGAGACGTCAAATTCGCGGTGTAATGTACCATTCAGTGCCGAATACGTCTATTTTTTAACTGCTGAAAAGGGAGCTAATTATAAGGAAAAGGGACGTAGGGCCCATTGCTGTCCCATAAGTAATTACGAATTAATGGAAATCTTGACAAGGCCTGCTGGGCATTTCTGCTTAGCATCGCCGAGACATGGGTTGGGGGTTGTTTTCAAGACTCGGGCTAGGCGCCCCCCCCTTAATACATCCTTGTAGGCTCGATCGCGCGATCACTGATAATAGCTCCTGCATTAACAGTATTCCATCCTTCCATGGAGGTCATCCGGCGCGCGACGGTCTTGAAAACAACCCCCAACCCATGTCTCTTAGACTGTGCGGGGCGTCAATTGCGCAGGACGCTGTTTTAATTAGACCATTTGAGAATCGAGAATTGGAGCTAACGTTCCAACCGTCAATTCAATTGATAACTAAACGTCCCTTCGTCGTCGACACCGATATGAACCTTTTCAATTTCCTCGCCACTGGCCATCTTGGCCAAACACTCTGATGCCAGCGCCGGTAGCATCGTGCGCGTGAGGATATTTTCAATATTGCGTGCACCGGTATCGACCTCTTGACTGCGTGCAACAATATGCAGCATAACGTCTTCGTCGTAGCTGAAATCGGCGTCGTAGTGCTCGCGTACACGCTTTTTAATGCGGTTCATATTGATTTCGCATATCTTCAAAAGGTTTTCGTCGTCGAGTGGGTAGTAGGGAATAATGTTTGTGCGCCCGAGAAATGCGGGTTTAAAGTATTTCAATAACTGTGGGCGGAAGTTGTCGAGCAAGGTTTCAGGGTCGGGTTTTTCTTCCGACTGTGCGATCATCGCGCGAATATGTTCCTCGCCTGCATTGGATGTCATGATAATTACGGTATTTTTAAAGTCGATATCACGACCCTCTCCGTCTTTAATCGTGCCCTTGTCGAAGAGGTTATAGAAGACATCTTGCACACCGGGGTGCGCCTTTTCCATTTCATCGAGTAATACCACGCTATAGGGTTTGCGGCGCACGGCTTCGGTCAGCACACCGCCTTCTCCGTAACCGACATAGCCGGGAGGAGAACCGAGCAACATCGACACTTTGTGTTCCTCTTTAAATTCCGACATATTGATTACGGTAATATTTTGTTCGCCGCCGTAAAGAATATCCGCTAGAGCCAATGCAGTTTCCGTTTTACCGACACCACTTGAGCCGACCATAAAAAAGACACCAATCGGTTTGCGCGGGTCAGTGAGACCCGCACGCGAAGTTCGTATGCTTTGAGCGATCGCTTCGAGCGCATGCGGTTGGCCGATAACACGCTTTTCCAGTACATTTTTCAAATTCAAAATGGCGTTGATTTCGTTGGAAACCATTTTTCCTACTGGGATACCGGTCCAGTTCGCGACCACTTCGGCAATCGCTTGGCTGCCGACATTAACTTGAATCATAGGCTCTTCTTTTTGCTCATTTTCGAGTTCATTCATCAAAGAATGCAATTGCCCTTTGATCGCTTCGCGCTCGTCATCGCTGAGCGCTTTAGGTGCCCCTTCTTTTTGTGATTCTTCTTCGCTCATTCGTTGCGAGAGAAAATCGTCTTCGATTTGCTTTTGCAGGTCGTGAATTTGCGCGACCAGTTGTTTTTCCGCGTCCCACTGGATTTCTTGTTGTTTGAGCTGTTCCTCAAGTGAAATTTTTTCTTCCTTGAGGGCTTCAATACGTTCTTCGCAGTTACCCAGTGTCGCGTTTTCCCGCTCCAAAGATGTCATTGTTGTCTCGCATTGCACAATGCGCCGGCGTGTATCTTCGATTGGTGCGGGAGTTGCACTTTGGCTTAACGCTACGCGAGCACAAGCGGTATCAAGTAAGCTGACGGATTTATCGGGCAGTTGTCGCGCTGTAATGTAGCGGCTTGAAAGCTTAACGGAGTCGACAATGGCTTCATCCATGATGCGAACGCCGTGGTGCGCCTGCAGCATTTGCGATATTGCACGCATCATATCGATAGCTTTTTCTTCGCTCGGTTCTTCGATTTTAACGACTTGGAAACGGCGTGTGAGAGCGGGGTCGCGCTCGAAGTATTTTTTGTACTCTGCCCATGTGGTTGCGGCAATGGTACGTAATTCACCGCGCGCTAACGCCGGTTTTAGCAAATTGGCAGCGTCGCCTTGGCCCTCTTTGCCGCCAGCGCCGATTAGCGTATGTGCCTCATCGATAAACATGATGATCGGTTCAGGCGATGCTTTGACTTCTGCAATGACTGACTTTAAACGGTTTTCAAACTCGCCTTTTACGCTGGCTCCGGCTTGCAATAAGCCGAGGTCAAGGCTGCGTATCGTCACACCACGCAGAGGTTCGGGCACATCGCCGGAGACAATGCGCAACGCAAATCCTTCGACTACAGCGGTTTTTCCGACGCCTGCTTCACCGGTTAATATCGGATTGTTTTGCCTGCGTCGTATTAGGATGTCGATGATCTGACGAATTTCTTCGTCACGACCGAGCACTGCATCAATTTTGCCCTGCTTAGCGGCAGCGGTTAGGTTGACGGTGTATTTATCTAAGGCGGGTGATTTGCTGGGAGCTCCGGGTGTTCCGGCTTGACCGTCGGCCGCGGTTTCTCCCGTGGCTGCTGCGGTCGCTGATTCGCTTGTTGTACCGACAATTGAACGGAGCACATCGCGCAACGACTCAGGTTGGATTTTTTTTAATTCGCCGTTGCTTATACCGGTTGAGCGGCTCAGAGTTTCGTCTAGCAGCAGGGCTGCGAGAATGTGAGCGGAACTGGCCGCGCCGTGACCGTATTCAACCGATGCGAGCATCCACGCGTTTTTGGCAATATCGACGATGTTTGGTGAAAGCGATGGCGCGCGTGAATTGCCGGACTTTATATTGTCGAGTTCGCGATTAATTTCCTGGGCAAATTTTCCGAGATTTATATCAAACTTTTCTAGAACCGCTTGTAGGTCGCTGTCTTGTATTTCAAGCAATTTTAGCAACCAGTGTTCAATTTCGACATTGTAATGTGTGCGGGAAACGCACAAGCCTGCTGCTCCTTCTAATGCAACACGGCAGGGTTCATTTAGACGTCCAACAAGTGATTTTAAGTCAATGCTAATCATAATAGGCCCTTAATTAATCTAATGAAGTTTTTTTGACGAAACGACAATCTCGAGCAAGTCATCTTTTTCAGTATTTGTTTTAGGTTTGCCGGAAAGCCATGCATTCCAAGCGAGCAGCGGCGGATTGTCTTTCTTTAGCGCGATTTTATTGGGAACATCTTCGCGTTGTACCTCGATAACAAAATCGTAGTCTTGTTCCAAACCTAGGTACGTGGCCACCATCTCATTAAGCGCGCGCAGGGCACCGGTACCGGGAGCGAACTGACTGAATTGCTCCTTATTTAAGGGACCAATAGTAACGCGAGATTTACCCTGTGCAAACCAGCCTCGACGCCCGAGCATTGAGGAGCGCCCCAAGCAAACATTTTGTCCACGCGGATTGGTTTTTGATGGCAAACGCGTGCGAACATCGTCAATCAAATCTTGCCACTGCCCAATAAACCCTTCTATTTTTGCAGGCACATTAAAATAACTGGTAATAAACTGTTCCAGCCCCGAAGGAGTCTTTATTTGGTGTGTTAATAAACCACTGTAATAAATAAGTGACTCGTCGCGAATATGCTGACGATTGCGCAGGTGGTTTGTGCCTAAACCGAGTACGCTTAATAATGCTTGTGTATGGTTGCTCTCAAGTTTTTCGAGAGGGTTGTGCAATTTATACCGTTCATATTCGAGCGGTAAGCGGTATTTTGCTGAAGCTTGGAAAAATAATGAAGTCGTACGGTGGTGAAATAAATCGAGAAACTCTGACAGCGATTCGTCTTTTTGTTTTATGCGTTTTAGCACAAGCTCGGTGTAATGAAAGGGCATCACACCCATACTGCCGGTAAGCCCGATAAAGCTTGTGATAACTTGCCAATACTGGCGGTCTGTATCGTCGACTTGGCTAATGGACGCCAGCTCATTTTCGGGAAAGTCTAAGTGCGCGTTATTGCAAAAGCGTAAGACCTCTTTCGTTGGCGGGGAAAAGCGAGCGACCGGCGATTGACTGATTACTTTTTTTTCAGCTGCGTTATCTTTACCGAGAGCTGCACCCATTGAGCTGGTCTGTGTGGTATTGTTTGACAAAATAGCCGCGCGTTCAAGTAAACGAACTGCTTGAACAAAACAATAGTCCTGTGGATTTTCGAGTAATCTCGAAATTACAGAAATGCGCGTTCGCCGGCTCGAGGTGGGCATTTTTTCAAATAACCTTCTTTATTGTTAATTTTCACCAGTACGCGCGAAAAAGAATTGACGGAACAATAGAGCGCAAAAAAGTGTTCTAAAATACTGGCGTATAAATAGCTGCTACTACCGGTTAATAGTTCCTCATTCAAAGTAATTTCGACTTCTACGCCACGACACATGGTTGCGTGGCCGTCAATATTGAGAGGAGCGCTAATTTGGCGCGCGTTCACCGCCATGATCGATTCTACTAAGCCTTTCGATACCGATGAATCCTTGAAGTCGTAGAGGCGCAATATTTCTTTTAGTGCGTTGGTAGCACTCTCACCGCCGGTGAGCGAAAGGTGATTTAAATTAAGATGCGAAAGCAAGCGCCAGCGGGCACGGTTACGCAGTGGTGGTCGAACCGTTTTTGATGGTTGTGTAATACAGCGAATTTTTGTGCACGGTGGCGCACTGTCAACACATTGCAATTTGGGGTGCTCCAAATTGTAGGGCATTTTTGCCGGTTGGTCGCGATTACTGCACATCAATTCCAGGCTCAGCGTGCGATCGTCTGGAATATTGGGATTGAAATCGAGGTCGACCAAATTTAGAAATACGTCGGTGCCTTCATCGCGTTCTAAATATCCCAATTTTGCACTGCGCCGTGACGCGTACCAAAAAGCGTGATCATCGCTATCTTGATGTTCGTGCGCTAAGCCATAAAAAGGCAAAAAAGTCTTTTTGTCGCCTGCGGGTGTTGAAGCAGTAACATTGTCGACGGAATAGACTTCAAAACCTTTTGGTCGGCGTGAATCAGGCACGATCTGATATTCCAGTTGGGTGTGGTCGAGACGAATGGGGTCGGCGTTTTGTTTAAATAAATTGATCATCGGTGCGCAATTAAGAGCAAAGCTTTCTTCGTTGATATTATGCTCGAGCTCGACGTCCGACTCTTTTAAATAAATATAAATATCCAGCTTGCTTTCGGTATCATCGGGTATTTTAGTCTCTAAGCCGGTCAAATCTGCAAACATAAATTTTTCTGGAAAAACAAAAAATTCTGTTAATAAACGATAGCCGAGAAACGACGTGGGTGGGTAGGGAAGCATGCCTTCGTCTTTGCCAAAACCCACCGGTTGAATCAAATCGTTTTTAAGATAAACAGGTTGCGACCCTTGGTCGGGTGCAG
This sequence comes from Marinagarivorans sp., assembly GCA_028281865.1. GTDB lineage: Bacteria > Pseudomonadota > Gammaproteobacteria > Pseudomonadales > Cellvibrionaceae > JANQJB01. Next base: position 10,770 of record JANQJB010000015.1, on the reverse strand, counting down.
ATAATACTATGCCGACTACGTCGCGCATCAACAACTTATACAGTGGGTGAATATGTTGTGGTTGCCCGCGCAAGTAAAAGCGCAAACTATCCAAACCGATTTCTGGGAAAGTAATTTCAGGTGTGAATGTTTCTAACGACAGTTTCAAAACTCCACCTGCTCCACGCATGCTCGCTGAACCGGGTGTCGTAAACGGGCGCCCAAGCAATTGTGCGGAGGCGACTTTTATCGGGAAAAGATTCACATCATAGGTCAAAGTAAACCGACAATGTTCGCCTTGAAAATGCTCTGTTTCAATTAGAGTGTCTCGCTTGACCGTAAATTTTGCATCGAGCTGCTCTTCGTCAGGCGTGAACTGTGTGATACACATCGATGGAATTGGGCGTAAGTAATGCGGAAAAACAACATTTAAAAGAGAATCGGTCAGCTCTGGAAAATCGTCGTCGAGTTTGTGTTGAATGCGCGCATTTAAATAAGCAAAACCTTCGACCAAACGCGAGACATGTGGATCTTCGATTGTATCGGCGTTAATACCGAGTCGTCCGGCGACCTTGGGATGTTCCTTGGCGAACTCGGTTCCCATTTGGCGAATAAAGGCCAACTCTTTTTCGTAATACGGCAGTAATTCATCAGCCATGTTGGGACTCTTCTACATTCATTGTGCGTGAAACCGGTTCTAAAACAGAATCAAATACGACAACTTCTGGTGCCGGGTCTGCGTAAAGGGTTGCGTTTACGCGAAATCTTAATGTGCGATCAACTTTTTCTTGATTGTCGATAAAAGTTACACGCACAGATTTAAACCGCGGTTCGTATTCGCGTAAAATTCTTTCTAAATTACGAGTAAATTCTTTTTTCTTGTCAGTATCAGTAATATTGACAGTGGCCAGGTCGGGTAAGCCATAATTTAATAGTGACTTGCTTAGCTCTTCAAATTTTGAAGCGGGCTCTACCATGCGATAGCGGGCATTTAACAGGTTCTCTAAATCACGTCGCACACTGTTACGCAATTCGCGCAGTTGTTGATGGCGATCTTTTTCAGCCTCAATTTTTATATGGGGTTCGTTGTCTAGCAAGCGGTCAATTATTGACGGGCGTAGATTTTTTTTCTTATCAACTCTGCTCATCGCGAAATTCTATTTTGTTTGTACTAGTTCTGTAACCAGTTCCAACTCAGAAACCATTTGGTCAATTTGATAGTGCGGTACCAGGCGTATAGAACATAAATATTGCCCAGGTTTTGCCGGGTGCTCTTTTACTTGTACTAGAGATTCACGTAGCGGATAGCGGGCTTGTTCCTCCCATTCAAGGTCCTCGCGCCCAGATGTGTATTTAAATAACCAGTTGCGCAATAATTCCTCACAGTTTTCCGCACTGATAAAAGAACCGACCTTATCGCGAATAATGACTTTTATGTAATGTGCGACGCGGGAGCCGCACAGCACATGTTGTAACATCGAAGAAAGTTTGGCGTTGACCTGGCTTTCACTGTTATCCAAATGCTGATGACTCGGTTTTTGAATCGATTGGTTACTGTAAAAGGCGGCGAAAGGTGTGTCGTAGCACTGGCACAGCGGCGTAAAACCTAAGTTGCTTAATTCACGTTCGATGGTATCGGTTACCACTACGTCGGTCGATGGTTTGTAGGCAATATCATCGGCGTCGGTCGCAAAAGCATCGACGGGAAGGTTAGTTAATAAACCGCCGCCGATTTGATTGCGAGGAACTCCGCGAATATGTCCGAACCATCCCACGCTGGCAAATTCGCGAATTAATATTGCGGCAAAACCGTAGGCGGCGTTGCCCCATAAATAATTATCTTGGTAGCGCGGTGATTTTTTCTCGTAAAAAAATAAACCTTTGTAGCTACCGGGACGTGTGCGATAGGGTTTGCGCATCAGTATCCGGGGCAAGGTCAACCCAAAAAAACGCGAGTCAGACGAATCGCGTATGGAGCGCCATGGAATATATTCATCTTGATCGAAAACGCGGTGAAGATTTATCGGGGAACCGAGTGCGCCAAAATCGTCAAGACCGAAAATTTCGGGTGCAGCACCGGCGATGAATGGAGAGAACGCCGCCGCAGCGATTTCGCACAAACCTTTAATTGTGGCTATGTCGTTAGTCGGGTGCCGTTTGCTCGGGCGATGGCTAATTTGATAGTCGCCAATAATGACTCCGTAGGGTTCTCCCCCCGCGATTCCATAGGCGTCGTTATAAATTTTATCGAAAAGCTGGCTCTGATCGAAATCCATAGCGCGACTAATATCGCGCGTAACTTCTTGCCAGTTAATATCGAGAACTTTAATTTTAAAATTCCGTACGCCTTCTGCCTGAACAACGAGATACCAAAGCCCCCGCCAAGAGGCCTCAAGTTTTTGTAATTTGGGGTGGTGAATAATTTCATTGAGTTGATCATTAATAAGATGATCAATTTCACTTATGCTGCGGTCAATTGCGAGTATTGCGTCTTTTTTGGTGTTTATTTTACTCAGGTCTTCGTGTTCTTCGAGCCAATACTTCAACGCATTTGCATCGTCCCTTTCTTTAATAAATTCGGCCAGAGTTGTGATAAAGGGTTTGCTTTCACAAAGTGAATCGAGATCTATCCCTCTTGCGGCGGAGCGACTTTCGCTGTCGGAATCTGGGAGCCTTAGTGAAGCCACACAATTATCCTGGTGTCAGAAAGAACAGTGTCTCAGAGATGAAAGAGGGGGCAATAGCCCCCTCTGCATATTTGACCAAAGAGGTTTTAACCTGCTTTAGGAATATTGGCCACGAGACGCAACGAGGCGGTCAATTCTTCCATTTGCAGCCACGGACGCATCCATGCAACTGCGTTGTATACACCGGGTTGCCCGGGTACTTCTTTTACTTCAACGCGTGCTTCTGCCAACGGATATTGCGCTTTCATTTCTGCGCTAGCACCGGGTGTTGCATTAACGTAATTGTTAATCCAGCGATTTAACCACTCTTCAGCATCAGAGGGCTCCATAAATGAACCAATTTTGTCGCGCGCCATGACTTTCAAAAAGTGGGCGATGCGCGAAGTGGCCATAATATAGGGCAACCGAGCAGAAATTGCCGCGTTCGCTGAAGCTTCTGGATCGCCGTACTTAATTGGTTTCTGTGTCGTTTGCGCACCAAAAAATACCGCATAGTCGGTATTTTTGTAATGACAAAGTGGCAGGAAACCCAACTTGCTAAGCTCTGCTTCGCGCCGGTCGGTAATGCCGATTTCGGTCGGGCACTTCTGATCGATATCGCCATCGTCGCTGACAAATGAGTGGCTCGGTAGGCCTTCGATTTTGCCGCCGCCTTCTGCGCCGCGAATGCTGGTACACCAACCGTATTCAGAAAAGGCTCTAGTCAATGTTGTGCCCATTGAATAAGCGGCATTCATCCAACAGTAATCGCCGTGATCATTTTCGACATGTTTGCCAGCACCGTCACGATTTGATTCCTCGTAATTGAACGCTTCTACAGGCTTAGTTGACTCTCCGTAAGGTAGTCGCGCAAGCGTGCGTGGCATTGTTAATGTCACAAAGCGAGAATCACCGCTATCGCGGAAACTGCGCCATTGTGTGTATTCAGCAGAATCAAAAATTTTCTCCAAATCGCGCGGCTTTGATAGCTCGGTGAAACTATCGAAGCCAAACATGCCAGGTGATGCCGCCGAAATAAATGGACAAAAACCAGCTGCGGCGACATTGGATATTTTGGAGAGCAGGGAAACATCATCGGGATGTGATGAAAATTCGTAATCGCCTATTAGAGCTGCGTAGGGCTCGCCACCAGCGGTGCCAAATTCGCTCTCGTAAATCTTTTTGAAGATCTGGCTTTGGTCAAATTCCACTGCTTTTTCAAGGTCGCGAGTCAACTCTTTTTTGCTGATGTTGAGCATGCGGAGTTTTAAATCTTGGCCAGTTTCACTATTTTCAACTAAGTGGTGTAAGCCGCGCCAAGAGCCTTCAAGTTTTTGGAATTTTTCATCGTGCATAATTGCGGCAAGTTGTTTTGACATCACATTGTCAATTGCGGCAATTGCACTGTTGATTGTACGCGATAGATTGCTGTCCCACTTAACTGCTCCGCCCATGGCTTCTTGCGTAAGGGTTTTCAGCAAGTCTTCTGTTTCGTCGCGACTTGTTTGCTTGGTCGCGCCTATGGCTTGATCAAGTAAACTAACTTCCTGAGCCTCAGCTTCTTGCGCCTGTGACTGTTGTTCTTCATTACTCGCCATCTTTGTCTCCGCCTTCTTCCACACCTAGTTCGTTAGATAAGTTTGCTAACGCGTCTGTATTGCTTAACACTTCTTCGAGAATATTCTCGAGTTCTTCTGAGCGGTCTGCTTTGGTTAACAAATCACGTAATTTGTTGCGCGTCTCCATCAGTTTTTTCAACGGCTCAATTTGCTCGACAAGTTTGTGCGGCTCAAAATCTTCCATATTTTTAAAGTCGAGATTTACCTGCATATTGCTGCCGTCGTCTTCCAGCGTATTGTCAACTTTTAAATTAAGTTGAGGGTTTATTTTGCCCATCAAATCATCAAAATTATCGCGGTCAATCTGCGAAAATTTTCGGTCTTTTAGGGCTTTTTTCGCTTCAACATTGTCACCGGAATAATCTCCCATAACACCCATAACAAAAGGGAGTTCTTTTTCGACGGTTTGGCCATTTGTTTCTAAATCGTAAGTGATATGAACGCGAGGTTTTCTCACTCTCTTCAACTTATCGTGGATGCTATTGGACATAGTCCATTCCTCTTGGATTTTTTGGTTAACAATGGGTTATGGAAGAATCAACGATACTTCACAATTACTCTTTACAACTGTTCTTTTGCTTAAAGCTGCTCTTCTTAAAATAAAACTACTCTTCGTTCATTTCTACACCGGTGAGTTCGCTGTAGCGCTCGCGCGATGAGTTATCCGTAATCAGCTCACCAATTAGCTCGTTAAGTGGCATATTGCCCCATTTTACTGCCTTTTGGAGCACATAGGAAACGGGTGAGTGTGGTTCGGTTTTACGAAAGTATTCGGCGATATTGCCCAGTTGCCTAAAAGCTTCTTCACGCGATGAAATTGGGCCGCCCTTGGTCCCGCCGACTTTTGGCTGCCCTTCGGAATTTGAATCGGTGCCCATGGCTCCGTCTCCTTGCGTTTCTTCTTCGACAACGATGGGAAATTTCGCTTTGCCGATGTGATTGATCACACCCAGGCATTCTTCTAATATCTCAATGATCGTGCGTGTCGGAGGAGCATCGTGAATTCCACAGTGCTCATCGAGTTTTGTTCCAGTCGCGCGATAGAGTGATATTGCCTCGGTTAGGTCATCGCGTATATCGACATAAAATTGCTCATCTGAGGCGTTGACTGACTTTTCAATATCATCAGTACTAAAACCCAGCTTAGCAATTTTGTCGCGGCGAATTTCGTCGTCGGGCGATTTTTGTGCCTCTAGTGCTTGATGGTACTGCCATAGGCTAAACGGCCCTGGGTCCCAACCGTCGGTTAAGGGAACTTTTCTAATGGGAGCGATTAATACGCCTTCGGCACCTTCTCCATTTAACCCTGAGAGACAGGAGACGCGCGTTTCCATTCCGTAATCGTCAGGCATCGGGTGTAACTGCTCCCAGAAATTTTCGATCAGGCCATCGATTAGCGCGAATGCATCGCGCAGCCCACTAAAGCCGTTGCGACGAATCATGGCCTCGGCGTACCAACTCGCAACCTCAAGGTCTTTGGCATGTTCTTGAATAATCTGTGGCGCAAGTTCGACCACATGCTGCCAGTGACCAGAGGCTTCTTGGCTTTCGCCATCGTGAATGCTTTGGCGCTCGGCTGCTCTGGCTTGATTGCGAGCGTTTTTTACAGTTTGGTAAGGGGAGGCAGGCGAGGGATCATCGCGAATATCGAGACCGCTTGGGTTATCATCGCTAATAGGCTGCAACAAGCTTTCGATGTCGATATGAGGGGGGCTCGCCATGGAGATCTATACCCTTTTTTTCTTAGTCTTTTCTTTAGTCATATTTAGTATGAGCTTTCGCTTTTTCCTTAACGTGACTCAATTAAATACAAAGCCAATTTTTATATAGTGTCAATGCGTTTTTCTTTCGTATTATTTCAAGCAGATCAAGCGGGCAACTCAGAAGTTTATGCTTGTGAAGAAGCAAATTCGCCAGAATAGACTAATTGATCATATTTTGCGCCACACTAGCTGTCGTAAACCTAGCACATTTTGTTCATTTGTGTAACTCTCCAGGCTTGCAAATTAAGTAATTTACTCGTAATTGCTATCTCATGCGCAAGGTCTCAGCATTCTGGCAGTCAACAAGAGGCTGCTTTATTTTGATCCATTGCTAAGGCAATAGTATGATACCTGGGCTCTTGGCTAAGGCTGACCTCCCCGAATCCTCTGGTGCTGTAAATTAGAGGCGGCGGCGATTAGTGAACGGTTTGTCACAGTAAATAGTGAGTCGCCAATGGTTAATTGGCTGGGCGGTTAAGTTCTGACAGTTTGGCGACATGCTGGCAAAATCTGGAAAACAAAATTTATTGCTATAAAAGCAGTAGGACGATTACTCGATGGCATTGACATTGTCCATTATCAAATCACCGTCTGGCGTTTCAGGCCAGGAGACCCAGAAAATATTTTCTGAAGGCGGCGGAACAATAGGGCGCGGTGAGAGTAATGATTGGGTGTTAAGCGATCCGGATCGTTTTTTGTCGTCGCGTCACTGTTCAGTGTCTTTTGAAGATGGGCAGTTTTATTTAACTGATATGAGTACCAATGGCACATTTATGAATGGTGCGGCAGAGCCCATTGGCAAAGGCGGCAAGATTCTGCTTGGCGACGGTGACACCGTCGACATGGGCGACTACCGGCTGCAAGCGGTAATCCAGGCGAGTGCAGCGGCGCTGGATGACCCATTCGGAGCACCCATTGGAGATGACTTCAGCTCTGATAACGGAGGTTTTGGCGCTGAAGCTGAACCGTTTCCCAATGCTGGTCAACTCACTCACCCCAATGCCTCGGCCGGCGACCCGTTCGGCGGAGGTGGAAGTGATGATCCTTTTGGCGGTTCAAGCCACTCGGATAATCCGGGGGATCCATTCGCTTCGAATAGTTTTGACGACGGTGCAGACTTTGCGTTGAGTCCGGATCGTGAAAATGCGGATCCTTTGGCTGCACTGGATAAAGTTGGCTCTGGTCAAGTCGCCGATGATCCGTTTGGCTCTCACGATAATCTTTCCGGCGGTTTTGGCGGCTCGTCCGAGCTAGATGCGTCTCCCTCTGGAACTTTCGGTGATGAACTATTCGGTTCAACGCCAGACGTTGCTGAGCAGATGTTTGCTAAGCATGGTACGCAAGGGCAAAATCACGACCCCCTGAGTCAGGCGTTTGATATGCCGGCTGCACGCAACGAAAACCAAATTCCCGAAGATTGGGATGACGATTTGCTTGGTGGAGAAAACGAGCCAAGCTCGGATTATTCCGAACCTTTACCCACGAAAAATGAACCGCCTTCCTCTTTCCAAGCCCGTCAGGGGGGTGCTCGGTCAAACCTAGAAGTAACCGGTGCCCATCGTTCCATACCTCTAACGGACCCTCCTAAAGTAACTAATTCTGCTAGGCAAAAGCCCACACAAGCGGATCTGGAGAAGGCGCGCCTTGAGGGGCAGGCCGCATTGGAGAGACGCAGGAGTGAGCAGGAAGTGCAAACGCAGGCAGCATCGACAGCCTCTCATTCGGCTCAAAAGTCGAGGGATCTTAGCCAGTCGGTCGGAAACGCGCTGCTCGATGGCATGGGTATTTCGGCCGACGGTTTGAGCGATCAGGAAATTACCGATATTCATTCAGCAATTGGTGATTTAATGCCGGTGATTATCAATGGCATGATGCAGGTATTGCGTGCGCGAGCCAGCATTAAAAATGAATTTCGTATGAATGTTACAACTATTCAGCCGGTCGAAAATAATCCGCTTAAGTTTTCTGCTGATGTGCAGGAGGCGATTGAGGCATTGTTTACACGTAAGTCGAGCGCATACATGGGGCCTGTGCAAGCTTTTCAAGAAGGCTTCGATGGCATTGGTGAACACCAGGTTGCAATAATTGCCGGTATCAGAGCCGCTTTTAAAAGCATGATGGACCGTTTTAATCCCGAATCGCTAGAGCGTCAATTTGAAAAGCAAAATAAGGGTGTTGGATTACCCGGAATGAAAAAAAGTAAATATTGGACCAATTACGCCGAGTATTACAACAGTTTTATCGACAATATGGAAAATACTTTTCAGTACTTGTTTGGTGATGAATTTGTGCAGGCTTATGAAGATCAGCTTCGGCGTTTAGCCGTGGAAAGAAAACAGCGGCAAAAGCATGAATTTTAGTTAGCAAAAAATAAAGAGTTAATGGCTTAAATAACCTATAGGTGAACACATGAGTTGGGGGACGCTCCTTAAAAATAAGTTTGATAAGTTACAGCTTATTAAGAGTAGCTTAATCGTTTTATGTTTACTGATTTTAAACTCTTGTGAGACAGCAAATAACAAAGTTGGCGAGGCTTTCAATCTAGACACCGATTTAAAACTTCAAATCGTCGCAGAACGGAATATTAATCTTGATGAACAAAATCAAGCTTCTCCTGTGGTAATTCGTCTTTACGAATTAACCAGCAATCAAATTTTCGAAAAAACGAATTTTATCGATTTATATGAGAGGGATGAAGAAGTGCTCGGCGACACATTTATTGCTAAGCAAAACCTTTCACCCGTAATTCCCAGTAGTGAACGCACGGAACGTTTTGTCTTGTCTAAGAATACGCGCTTTGTCGCATTGTTTGCCGAGTTTTATCGCTACAAGGGCTCGCGCGCCAAGGTCGTATTTCCTATTACATCTAGCAACGTAATCCGCAACAGCGTGCGTGTGAAAATTTCGAATAACACGATAACTTTAGAAAAATAACTACCTTTTAAAAAACGTCCGCCAATAAATTTATTACTGCACTTAATTCCGTGTGAATGACGACGGTTTAAGTGATAGGAAGCCACTATATGTCACTAGATAGTAAAGTTGTTTGGTCAGAGGGAATGTTTTTAAACCCTCAACATTTTCAGCAGCAAGAGCGTTATCTGGAGCGCCTTGTCAACGGCAAATGCGATGTGTTTGGCGCTTATGGCTGGGGCGTCAGTGAATTCGAAATAGATCAGCAATTATTGAATTTAGGCAAACTTTCCGTTGTGCGTGCTAAAGGTGTTTTCCCGGACGGAACACCTTTTAGTATTCCCGATTTAGTCGAACCCCCTCCCGTTATTGAATTACCTGATAATCTGCACGACGTTGTCGTTCATTTGGCCGTACCTCTGCGTCGGCCGGGCGCAGTGGATGTGCTTCCCCAGGAGGATACTCAAGGGCTTGCGCGCTATTATTCTGCGGAAGTGCAAATTCGTGATGTGACAGAAGAGGGAAGTGAAAACCTCAATGTCGACGTGGCTAAGTTGCGCACCAAGTTGTTGCTCGATTCCGACGATTTAAGCGGTTATACCTATATTAGCGTTCTAAAAATAAATGAAACGACCGAAGAAAAGAGCGTGAGTTTAAATAACGATTTTATTCCCACGTGTTTGGATATTAATGTGTCTACACGTTTATCGGGGTTTATGACTGAATTGGTAGGGCTGCTGCGCCATCGCGCAGACTCTATTGCGGGACGACTGGCGGATGCGCGACGCGGAGGCACCGCTGAAATTCAGGACTACATGATGTTGCAGTTCATTAATCGTGTCGAGCCCTATGCCAACCACCTTTCCACGTTAAAGGGCTTACACCCGCTAGAAATGTATGCTGAGGCATTACAGATTGTCGGCGAGTTCTCCACTTTTGTATATGACAATAAACGCCCTCCGCATTTTAATCCCTATTTGCACCACGATTTAACGCAAACATTTGCACCCGTTATAGAAGCGTTGCAAAGATGTTTATCGATGGTAATCGATACCAATGCGGTTAGTTTGCAATTAGTTGAAAAAAAATACGGTATTCGCGTTTCGGAAATTACCGATCGCAGTATGCTTGCGAGCGGCATGTATGTACTAGCCGTTCGAGCTGATGTAGCGGATGACGTGATTCGCACACGTTTTCCCGCGCAAATAAAAATTGGACCGGTAGAGCGAATTCGCCAATTGGTGAATGCGGCGATGCCAGGCATTCAATTAAAGCCTTTACCCGTTGCTCCGCGGCAAATACCGTTTCGTTCCGGTTTTAATTATTTTGAACTGGAAAAAAATAATTCTTTTTGGAAAGAGTTGCAGGCATCCGGTGGTTTTGCATTGCATGTGGGTGGGGATTTTCCAGGGTTGGAAATTGAATTTTGGGCAATAAGGCAGCAATAAGCAGGCTTAACGGTAAATGTTTTGTCGTGTATTAAATTCAAAATTATCAACTGCGCCGGTTTAGGAGACAAAAATGCCACCTGATGACAACGATAAAACGGTATTTAAACCCGCAGGTTTTGATGACCCAGAACAAACTTCAATGCGACCACGCCCCGGTGGAAGGGGAGCGGCACCGGGCGCGAGACCGCAACCGGGAGCGCAGCGACCGGATATGACCATCCGGCCTCAACATTCGTCCTCGTCGGCAGCAATAGACTCTGAATCTGCATATTTTAGAATAGCGCAGGGCTTGAACCCTTTAGTTAACGCGGCGTCGTCGCTTATTGGCGTATTTGAAAAAACGCGTGGATCCTTGAGCCACCCCGATATTCGCGGTTTG
>JANQJB010000164.1 GCA_028281865.1 Marinagarivorans sp. | reverse complement strand
GTCGACAGCTTCAGTAAGGCCAATATGCGTACCATCATTTGCGCTAGGTGGTTTGGCAAATTGCGTTTGTTCCTTAACTTGGCCCAAAGCATTAAATTGCGTTTCTGTTACAAAACCCAAGGCATCGATAACAAAGGTTTGTCGACCGGCATCGTCATAAGCAAAGGCCTGCGTACGATTAAGTGGGTTACTGCGGTCGAGCGTTGTATCGGCATCAGCCTTAAGCGCTGCAACATCATATTCGCCATCAAAACGCGTTTGCGTAATTAATTGGCCAAACGCATCGTATTCACTTTCGCTCACATGACCCAAGCTATCGACACCAAATTGCAAGCGACCGACATTGTCGTAAAGGAAAGAACTTTGACGATTGTTAGGATCTGTTGGCGCCCCAACCGGCAGGAGTTGTGGCACCTCCGTGCTAGTCAAATCATCAATATTTGGCGGCAGACTAGCGAAGCTTTGCGCATAGGTGCGCTGCTCAACAACTTGATTTAAACCGTTGTAGATTGTTTCCGTTACCGCCCCTTCGGCATCAACCACAAACTGTTGGCGACCCGCGTCATCATACGTCGTGCGCGTCACTCGGTTTTCCGGATTCGTGATCAGACCCGACGCCATCGTTTGCACAGTGGCCAATTCAAAATCAGGCAACAAGAAAAGGTCATCGTACTGCACTTGGGCCACTATATTGCCGCGCGCATCATAACGATTTTCAACGACGTTAAAGGCACTGTTTTGCGCAAATACTTGTCTACCCGCCCCATCGTAGGCAAAGCGCTCACCGCGATCCAGCGGATTGAACAGCCCGGCAGCAATGGTCGATAAATTATCGTGGCTGTAGCCATCGCCACCACTATTGTCAATCACTGGTCGATCGTTGTAGCGTACCTGCAAGACTAATTCGCTACGCGAGTTATAGGTATTAACCGTCAGTTGGCCCAAAGCATCCAAGCGGAAGGTTTGACGATTGGCCGCGTCGTAGGCAAAGCGAGTAGTTTGGTCTAGCTCAGCGCTGATAACATCGCCAAGTTTTGTCTCAATATGCGCTTCACTGTAATTGCCATCGAGAGCGGGTTTTCCCGCATAGCGAGTTTCGCTAACAATATTGCCTGCAGCGTCGTAGAAACTCTCGCTAACTTCGCCAAGCGGATTAACGCTAAAACGCAAACGATTGTCTGCGTCATAAGCAAAGTGCGATATTTGCGCACCTACAGTCTTATTATCAGTAGGGTCATTTATTATGCCTTCCAACGTTGCAAGATTAATGCTTTCAGCACCCGTCTCAGCATCCACACTAACAACGGCGGCAATATTCATTTCGCTAATCGTTTCTGCATAATTTAGCGAGGTCGTCACGTTGCCATTAGCATCATAGCGACTTTCTGTTATCTGCCATTCCTGAGCACCATTGTCATTATTGAGCAAGACAAGGTTAAAGCGCTCGCGGCTATCGTCGTCATAAACACGGTAGGCTTGCTGGTCATCTTGGCTTTCAATCAAAGTGATATCAGTAAGTGCAACCGCTTCACCAAAACTGGAAACATCGACCCGGTGCTGGTAACTGCGCGTATAAGTCGCTAAACCATTGTTGTTATAGCGTGTTTCGGTGACCGCTCCCTCACCGTTGATGATGTGAGTCTGTTGGCCAGCATCGTCGTAAATAAACCAGGTATGAATTGGCGGTGTATTCGGGTCTCCCTCTTTGCCCACCGTACTGCGCGTGATATTGCCCGCATCGTCGTATTTAAACGAGGTGGTAATCTCAAGGCCATCGGGATCAACAATTTCCGCTACACGGCGCTGCAAATTATCGTAGTCAAAACGCGTGACTTGTTGCTCGGGCTCAACAACGGTTCCCTGTGCCTGGGTTTTAACATTGCCAAAGGCATCGTAAGTAAAGGTTGTCGCGAGTGCCAGTACATCGGGGTCAGTAATCGTTTGAATAAGCTGACCGGCTTCGTTGTAGCGATTTTCGGCCACTTGCTTAACAACAAAGCTTTGGCCCGAGTCATAAGTACCTTGCTCTACCCGCGTCTGACGACCTTGTCCGTCATAAACAAAGTGCGTAACCAGGTTTAAGCCATCGGGATCGACTATTTGCCACTCGATGCGGTTAGCCGCATCGTATTCAAAACGTGTAATGTTACCGCGGGCATCTGCAGTAGTTTGCAAACGACCCGAGTCATCATAAGTGTTGTCAACGATTACACGGCCTTGACGGTCAGTAACCGTATCAATTTGGCCATTTTTGTTATAGCTCGTATCGGCGTCGTTAAAGCGCCCATCCTTGTCGATAACTAATTCATCGTAAACATTAAAGCTTTGCTTAGTCTGAATTTGTTCAGGCGTGTTAATCGTTAAATGACGGCCCTCTACGTCATGCGTATATTTGTAAGTTGTCGTCTCACCATTACCATCACGCACACTCAACAAACGACCAAGCGCGTCAAACCTTGATTCAGTTTTCCTATCTAAAGCATCTGCGACGACAATAGTGCGACCATTGTCTTCATAACGCGTGGTTGTAGTTTTATCGCGGGCGTCCGTTTCACTAATAATTCGACCATAGGCGTCATACTGCACAATATTACGTGCGTTAATACCTGAGTTATCGGGAGGAGTGGTTTGATCAGCAATGGTTTCTTTGACGCGGCCCAGTTTGTCGTAGACAAATTGGTTAGTAATCGTCGCACCGCTAAAAGCGTTGCTTGTATTGAGTTTTTCAAACTCCAATTCGCCAAACGCATTAAATTGATTTTCTCGAACAACATCACGGGGCTCCGTGACTTTTTTAACCGCACCAAATCGCGTGTATTCCATTGCGGTGATACTGTCGCGCAAGCTGAGGTCGACATTGCTGTCGTCGGCAATCGCATCGATTTGATCGCGCAGCGCTTGCGTAAGCAGCCCGCCTGTCAAACCAGCGGCGCTGATGCGTTGGGTATAAACCCGAACATTTTCGACTTGATCAAAAGCGTTGTAACTTGTTTCGGAAACTTCGCCCAAGGCATTAATCGTTAGAATTAAACGCCCTTCTTCATCGTAGTAAAGGTAATTAGTATTGTCGTTTGCGTCGGTCACCTGAATTTGTCGGCCTAAACTATCAACAACAAAACGTGTGCCGAAATCATCAATAGCAAGATTGAGGTCCACGGTACCAGCACCAACGCCACTGACCTGGCCCGTAACTTCGCCAAAGGCGTTATAACGCGTGCGCGAAATGCGTTCATCACCCGTACCCAGTGCGCCGGTAGTGCGCTCGAGGCGTCCAGCGGAATCATATTGGTTTTCAGTGATTGCGCCGTCGTAATCTATAAAACGTAATACTCGACCAAAGTCGTCAAATTCTGTAATAGTGGTGTAAGGTTCTTGTTCAACCTCTATGTCGCCGATACGCGCTAAGATTTCATTTAGCGTTTCACCTGCAGTAACACTAATAGGTGCAAAGTATTGAGTATCAACGCGACGATTACCCGCGTCGTCGTAATCAGTAGTGCTTAAAAAACCTTGCTCATCAACCGTTCCTACTGAGCGGCCTTGAGCATCGTAGAATAGATAACTTGTTAAATTTGAACCTGCAACACCATCAGCATCAAGCGCCATTGTTACAGTAGATAAAATCTGACTAAATGTTTCTCCCGCTTCTACCGGGCTTAGCTGGTGTGCATAACGACGCGTTTGAACAAGACGCCCCACGCTGTCGTAAATATTTTCAGTAAAATAGGATTCGGCATCGATAAAGCCAGACTGGCGACCATCTTGATCGTAGAAAAAGCGCGTAATGCGGTCGCCTGTTTCGCTTCGAACAACGCGTGACGCACCGTCATAAAAATTGATTAACCCGTTATTAATACCACTTTGGGTCTGCCCCTCTAAACGGCCAGCAGAATCATAAAAAAACGTTGTGACACGATCGTTGGCAAGATCTGACAAAATATCAGTGCCAAAAACTAAAGTGTCTTTGCTGAACTGTCCATCTGCCCAACTAACACTTTCATTCAACCAATTACCGGGAACAATTGAATTTGCAAAGGTTGTTTCTGACTTTATCTGGCCGCGGTCATTGTAGTCAAAATAGGTAACCGTCCCTGTTTCATCGATGGTGAATTCCGTGCGGCCCGCCGCATCATAGAAATTCCAAGCGTAAGTGCCTTGTGGGTTTTTGGTAACCCGTAAGCGACCTGCTTCATCATAGAAAAATTCAGTCGTGCGCGTATTGGTCGAAAGTGCAGCGTCGTCACCAACTTGCGTGAGATTAACGAGCTTACCACGATCGTCAAATTCACTCGTGACACTTAAACCGCTGTTGTCATTAACAACTTCGATCGTGTTTGCTGTGCCATCAAACAGCGTGCGCGTTACCCCAGAAGCATCTGTTATCTGAGTCTGTCTGCCGATCCCGTCATAACGGATATCGGTCAATTCAAAAGACTGAGAGCGATCACTACCACGAACAGCAATCGTATTTAGCAGCTGACCTTGCGCATCGTAAATAAAGTCAGTAACACTCGCCTTGTCAGTAATAACCAGCGATCCGGTTTCGTCCTCTACCACATCACCGTAATCAACTTTCCGCGATAGATTACCCAAATAATCGTATTCAAAGTCGGTAACTTGTGAAGTATCAATAGCGACAGAGCTTGCCCATTGCTCCAAGCGCTGAGTCGCATTAAGCGATATTGCCTCGGCATCTGAGACTGGCGAAGAGCGGAAGCCCACGTCACCTAATTCCGCCTCACCACCGGCAATAGCAGGATTGGTAGTTTGATAAGATGACTTGTTAAATAAATGAACCCCATCAGCAGGAGAACTCAGGTTCTGAATTTGCGGTATCAGATCGATAGAGGTGATGCCCAGAGCATCTAAGGTGAAAAGCTCGGTATCCGAGCTAATACCGTTCTGATCCAAGTCGCGCCAAACTTTAAAATCGCTAAATTGTGTATCAGCTGAATTTAGTTCATTGTTGGCACCGTCAATATCGTCAAACCCTTTAAGCCCTTCTAAATCGGTTTCTGCGCCGTCAAAATCATCAAGGAAGGAAATTTCGTCAATATGATCGATCCGGCCATCATCATTACGATCGAGCACCAGCAAGCCATCGTCAGCTGCAGCCCAGGCTGTGAAGTCTAAAAAGCCGTCGCCATCCATATCAAAACGAGTAAACGAAAACTCTAATCCGTCGCCATCCAAGTCCAAAATGATTGGAGTAGAAACGGTTGGATCGTCAATTGGGCCTATCTGTCCTTCGATATCAAAGTAAATAGCATTGTTTTTTATAGAAAAATCGAGATCAAGCGTTAAGTCAGGGCCGGGCGTCGGCGCATTGGCATTTGGCCCGCTGGTAAAAGGCTTGTCATTTAACAGTTGGTTTATCGTATAAGTTTGGCCACTATCTTCAAAAAATAGGCTTTCAACGCGGTTGTCATTATTTGCGTAAAAATCGTCAATGCGAATGCTATCAACTTGGGAATAGTAAATAATTAAATCTTGCCCAACCTGGTTGATGGCGAGGCCATCGTAGGTAATGCCAGCACGAAAATGAAGGGTGTCGGTATCACGCTGTTCCTCAATAATATCGTCACCATCACCCAGGCTAAAATAATAAATGTCATCGTGTTTTCCGCCTTTTAGCAGGTCATCACCGGTTCCACCATCAAGCTCGTCATCTCCGGTACGCCCTTGCAATTCATCGTTACCCTCACCTCCGAGCAACAAGTCTTTTCCATAAGCAGCGTGCATCCAGTCGTCACCCTCACCACCAACAAGAATGTCTTGGCCGCCTTCAGCATAAAATTGTTCTGTACCGCGGCCACCGTATAGCCGCTCTGCTCCTGAAGCACCCTGCAATACTTCATTTGCTAAATTACCGTCGATACCTGACTGGTCCGCCAATACACGCTCTAAGCGACGAGATACTTCTCTTCGATCCCATGTTTCGCTGGTGGATACAAATTGAATTTCAAGAATCGGTAAACTGTCTTCAGAGTCGCGCTCATCGAAGCCGGCAAAACGCAACTGGTCTCCTTGACCCAAATCGAGTACAAGTTCGCTGCCACTAACGCTAAAGCCAATATCGCTGGGGCTAATATTATCTAATTCAACGGCGTAATAACCTTGAGACGACAGTACGGTATCGACACCATCACCGCGAGTAAAACGAATTAAGTCGTTGTCAGCGTCGTCACCGCCGTCGAGCGTATCATTGCCTAGACCACCCTCAAGCACGTCTTTGCCGCCATTGCCGGTCAGCACATTATCGGCGTCATTGCCACGCAGATAGTTGTCGCTCTCGTTGCCGACCCCATTAAAAGCACCGGTGGTCAAGGAAAGGTTTTCGAAGTTTTCTGCAAGCACAAAATCAACCGCAGAAAATACTGTATCTATACCGGCGTCGGCAGACTCAATTACCTGATCACCAATATCAGAGACAATATAGAAATCGTTGCCTGCACCGCCTTCGAGAATATCGGCACCTACGCCGCCGTCGAGGTAATCATCACCGAGGCCCGCAATAAGATTATCTGAACCACCCAAGCCAAACAGTTGATCATTCTGGTCCGTGCCATTAATTAAATTATCGGACTCGTCACCAACATTGCTTGGGCCGGAATCTCCTGGATCACCACCTCCTCCTTCACCCGATCCTGATGAACCGCCACCACCCGGCAGTAAGGCGATTAAAGTAGCGGGATCGGTTATCGGGCCTAATTGGCCTTCTATATTGAAAAATACATCGTTGTTCGCAAGGTTGAAGACGAGATCTTGGGTGAGATCAGGCCCAGGCGTCGGCGCATTAGCATTCGGGCCGGTCGTGAATGGTTTATCAGCAAGCAGCTGATCGATACTATAGCTTTGTCCAGTGTCTTCAATAGTCAGCGTCTCAACGCGGGCATGCGAACCGGCAAAAAACTGTTGAATTCTTATCGAATCAACTTGCGAATAGTAAATAATTAAATCTTGTTGATCTTGTTCAATGGCAATCCCGTCATAGGTGACACCGGGACCAAAGAAAAGTGTGTCGGTGCCGAGTATTTCTTCAATAATGTCGTCACCATCACCCAGGTCAAAGTGATATTCGTCATCATTGTGGTCACCATAAAGGCGGTCGTCGCCGGGACCGCCATCTAATATGTCACCCTGATTGCGCGCCCAGAGCTGGTCTGCACCAGCACCACCTGAAAGGTAATCATCTCCGGAGCCACCTTCAAGATAATCGTCCCCATCGCCACCGATGAGCACATCGTCTCCATCTTGCCCCCACATAGAGTCGGGGCCGACATCACCAAATATTCGGTCGTTTCCTGAAGTGCCGTTAAAGTTCTCGGTTTGTAAGTTGCCTTCCTGGCCGGACTGCGTCGCCAGCTGTCGCTCCAAGATGCCTGAGATTTCCTGGCGGTCCCAAACCAGGCTGCTAGAGGCAAAATTAATTTCTACAAGTGGGAGCGTATCGACAGAATCGAGCGAATCAAAACCGGCAAAGCGAAGCTGATCACCTTGGCTCAAATCCAAGACTAACTCGGTACCATCTATGCTAAAAGTAACGTCAGACTGGACGATATTACTGAGTTCCAGAGCGTAATAGCCACCAGAAGCTAAAACAGAATCTATGCCATCGCCACGCGCAAAACGAATTAAGTCGTTTGCTGCATCGTCACCACCATCAATGGTGTCATTGCCTAAACCACCCTCAAACACGTCTTCGCCACCGTGGCCACGAAGCGTATTGTCGGCGTCATTACCTCTTAAATAGTTATCTTGTTCATTACCTTCGGCAGTCACTGCACTGCCTTCTAATGCCAAGTTTTCAATGTTGTCGGCAAGCACAAAATCTACTGATGCAAATACCGTATCGGTACCTTCACCGCTGAGCTCTGTAACTACATCGGCTGCATTATCAACGATATAAAAATCGTTGCCGGTGCCGCCTATAAGACTATCAACTCCGGCACCACCATCGAGGTAATCATCCCCAGCACCGCCTGTTAAAGTGTCAGCACCAGCAAAGCCAAAGAGCTGATTATTATTGGCATTGCCAGTTATCTGATTGGCAAGGTCATTACCGACACCAACGGTCGCAGCTCCATTAAGCGTAAGGTTTTCGACATTATCCCCAATCGCAACACTAACAGTGCTGATAACAGTATCTATACCGTCGTTAAATATTTCGAAGATTTGGTCGGCAGTTGTATCAACGTGATAGGTATCATCGCCGTCACCACCGAAAAGCAGGTCAGCACCTTCACCACCATCGAGTATATCGACGCCGAAGCTGCCATAGAGGGTATCGTTATCAGCGCCGCCGAAGAGCTGGTCGTCTCCGAAGCTACCAAATAAATCGTCTTGACCCGTGCCTCCTTCTATTAGGTCATTACCGCTGCCACCAGTAATGCGATCATCACCGCCCAGACCCTGGAGTACGTTAGCTACGGTATTTCCTGTTATTACGTTGTCAGCGCTATTACCAATGCCTACCGTAGCACTGCCAAGTAGCGAAAGGTTTTCGAGATGATCGGCCAGCGTGTAATCTAAACTGGTAACAACAGTGTCGGAGCCCTGACCGGCCAGCTCTATAATGATGTCTCCGACTTCATCAACGTAATAGGTATCGCTACCAAAACCACCTTCCAAGGTATCGTCACCCTCACCACCAACAAGGGTATCGTTTTGATCGCCACCAATTAGGTGGTCGTCACCGGCGTCACCAAACAGTAAGTCCGCTCCAGCTTGGCCTTGTAATACATCATTACCAGCACCACCGGATAAGAAATCATCTCCATCACCACCGAGCAGTGAGTCGTTGCCGCCTTCACCGAATAAGCGGTTGTCGTTCTCATTACCTGTAACAACGTTATTAAGCTCGTTACCGGTGCCTCTAACACCGTCACGACCGACAACTAAGATCAAGTTTTCTAATTCGCTACCGAGTGTGTAGTCAATATCCGCACGCACGGTATCCAGGCCTTCACCGACAAGCTCAACAATGGTGTCACCTGTAGTATCGACGTAATATTCATCATCACCCGTTCCACCTATAAGGGTGTCAGAACCTGTGCCGCCAATAATCTGATCATTGCCTGCACCGCCTTCAATGTAATCATTGCCAGCCTCACCACCAATGATGTCATCGCCCTCGCCACCGAACAGGTTGTCGTTTCCAGTACCGCCGCTCAGTATGTCTGCCCCGGCTTCACCATAGAGGGTGTCGTTGCCAGCGGAGCCAGAGAGAATATCGTCTCCCCCGCGACCGTAAATAGTATCTTGACCCTCGTTTCCTTCCAGCAGCGAGTTGTCGTTACTGTTGCCAATAATTTCGTTATCTAATGCGTTTCCGGTACCTTGAGTTGCAGAGGAATTTTCTTCCAGCGTCAGGTTTTCTACATTGTCGCTAAGAACGTAATTAACCGAGGTGATCGCGGTATCGTTGCCCTCGTTGAGGTTTTCGATAATCACATCTGCAACATTGTCGATTATGTAAGTGTCGTCACCGAGCCCACCAATAAGCGTGTCTGCTCCAGCACCGCCATCGAGAGTATCATCGCCTGGACCCGTGGAAATGATGTCATCATTATCGGTGCCGACTACATTATCATTGCCGGAAGAACCACCAATGACCGCGCTGTTTATTGCATCCTCAAGAGCCTGCCCAGTAAGCGCGGGTTCCAATTCGTTTGCACCAAAAGTATCAAAAAATTCCAGGCTGGTTAATCCAATCGAACTCAGATCGCCGACCACATAATCAAGGAAACGAAGCTGATCACCAGAACCCAAATCAATAACTAAGACGTTTATGTCGCCACTAGGAGTCGAAACAGTATCGGCAAAATAACTGAGTTCACTGGATGCAATATCGCGCAACTCAACCGAGTAACTGGCAAGAGCTGAAGTTCTTTCAACAGTGTCGACACCATCGCCACGCGAGAACTGAATACGGTTGTTGCCCGCACCTCCATCAAGAGTGTCGTCGCCACCATTACCAATTAAACGGTCATCACCGGCAAGACCCAAGATGATGTTGGCAAAGCTATTCCCCTCTAAGCGATTGTCACCACTATTTCCCGTAGCACTAACCGCAAGGTTAATGTTACTTAGTCGTAATGCCTCGACATCATCTGACAAAACAAAACTTGAACTGGCGATAACACTGTCAAAGCCTTCGTTGGGAAGTTCGATAATGCTGTCGTTTGGGCTATCGACGAGATAAATATCGTCACCAAGACCACCCTGCATGATGTCGTCGCCCGCACCACCGATAAGAACATCATTGCCACCAAGGCCAATAAGGGTGTCGTTGCCATCGCCACCAACTAAGCCATCGGGTCCTTCGTCACCGATTATGGTATCGCCACCGGCACCGCCGCGAATTTCAAAGTTATCCAGTAGAGTCGTTAACGCCGCACCCTGAATGGTACCTATTGTCTGATCGTTGCTAACGAAGCGGATTTCAGCGAGCGATATACTGGAGGAATCGTCATAAACGTAGCCTTTGAAGGTAATTTGATCGCCCTGGCCAAGGTCCAAGGTAATCCGATCTACACTGTTATTTGCTGCCGCAGCCGCGTCGACAACAAACTGCAGATCGCTCTGTTCTATACCTTCAAGCGTTAAAATATAACTGTCGACTTTTGGCTCAATGATGTCTTGACCGTCGCCGCGCTTAAACACGAGGGTATCGGAGCCGTCACCAAGATCGATAGTGTCATTGCCTAGGCCGCCGATAACCGTATCGTTGTCACTGCCGGCATCTATTGTGTCACCACCAGCACCACCTTCGAGGTAATCATTACCTGCGTCACCAATTATGTTGTCAGCACCTTCGCCACCATAAACCTCGTCATCGCCGGTTGAGGCATTAAGAGTATCGTTTCCGATACCGCCTTCTATGAAGTCATCACCTTCACCGCTGTTTATATCATCGTTGCCAGCACCGCCGTAGATGGTGTCATTTCCAGCGTCACCGTCGATTGCATCATTGCCCGCTTCACCGCTTAAGTTGTCATCGCCATCACCACCGGTAATGACGTCTTCGCCCTCACCGCCAAAAACGGTATCGCGGCCGGCACCCCCCATTATGATATCGACATCAGCACCGCCTTCTAGAAGGTCATCCCCGTCACCGCCATCCAAGGTATCAATTCCAACGCCCCCTTTAAGAACGTCGTTTCCGTCTTCACCAAAGATGAAGTCAGCACCCTCATCACCTGAGATGGAATCATTGCCCGTGCCACCATAGAGGTAATCTGCGCCCTGGCCACCAAACAGCGAGTCATTGCCGCCATTGCCAGCAATTTTGTCGTCGCCATCGCCACCGCTAACCGTATCTACGCCTAGCCCGCCAAGCAAAATATCATTGCCGGCCTTACCGTCGATAACGTCATTACCTGATTGGCCCTCAATCCGGTTAGCTAAACCGTCACCGCGCAAATCGTCACCGAATGCTGAGCCGAGCAAATTCTCTATGCTTGTGAGGCTATCACCCGCTGCGGAACCGCCACTATTAGGGCGCATGCCACTCAAGTCGACTTTTACACGCGTGCTCGAGTCGTAATAGCTTGCAGTATCAGTACCCAAGCCACCGTCAATCACATCAGCACCGACGCCACCGATAATTGAGTCGTCACCAATACCCCCTGTCAACTGATCATTGCCGGCGCCTCCAACAATCTGGTCATTGCCGTCACCACCGTTGATGATGTTGTCAGCGTCATCACCAACCAAAGCGTCATCATTGGCGGTCGGGGCAACGGCCGGCCTATCAAAGGTTGCCGATACAACACCTGAATGTGCAGTCACATAAACACGACCGCGACTTTGATTGGCATTCGCATCACTGATGATGTAATCGAAGCTAGCGGGACCAAAATAGTCAGCTTGGGGGGTGAACGTAATAAGCTCGGCTACCGAGTCATAGGCGACAACACCATTCACCGCACTTGAGGCATCAACGTCGACAAAAACAATGGCTTCACCGGCATCATTTGCGAGCAATTCGGCCGGCGAAAAAATAGCAGGCGCATTTGTTTGAGGGCGATATAAGCTGTCTTCTCGCGCAACAACCGCGTTACCTAAAATTGTTTCTGCATCAACGGTTTCACCATATTCAATGACTCTAGAAACATTTCCCTGACTATCGTATTGACGCTCTGTAACTCGCCCTTCGGGGCTGATAACAAATCGCTGCAAACGATTGTCGTCATAAAGGAATGTCGTGGTTTCAGCATTGCCAATATCGCCTGGTAAAGCCGGGATATCAGCACCCGCGGTTTGCTGCCGAGCCGGCATTGCAATAGCAGAAGCTTCGGAATAAACGCTAGAGCTTTCCAGCAGATTGTCGCTGGTAAAGGTTTGAGTTCGGTAGTTACCCTTGGAGTCCACTTCAAGTACGCGGTTTCCATTCGCATCATAATAGTAGCGCTCAACCAGCTCTGCCCCCTGAGCAACTTCGGTCAAATCGCCTTTATTGTTGTAAAAATACTCGGTGCTTTCATTTGCTCCATTTAGATATTGAGTTAAGCGCCCGTCTGCATTAAAGAAAAAGGTCTCCTGTTCACCTTCATCGTTGGTCACAGTTGTGCTAGTTGTTGTACCACCTGATAAGCTATAGCTGTAGCTACGATGGCCGTTGGCATCCGTCAACTCAGATACCCGCGTACTTCCATCTGCATAATCCTGATAAACAATATTGGCAACTAGTGTCTCTTGCGCATCATCTATACCGTTATCAGTGCTATCAAATGATTGATAGACCTGCTCAATCAAGTGGCTGGTCGCATCCCGATATACATATCGCGTTTTGGCAGTAACGGAATCTGTTGTTGCGTCGTCCTCAGGGGTAATATCGGCGATAACTGCAGATAAGCGGCCTTGGTCATACTCATAGTAAACTTGGCGCTGCCGAACAATGTTGTTATCAGAAAGAAATTGGGTATCTAACCTCTTCAGCTTGCCATCTGCGTGATATTCAAAAATAAAGGATTGCTTAAGGTTATCGTTAGCCTGGCCACCTTCGTATACATTCACCTGACTCAACTTACCTGAGGTATAAATATACTGGAAACCGTTGCCGACGCTATCTTCTTGGCGCTGAAGCTGGCCAGTGAGGTCGTAGAACTCTTTGAACTCAGTACTACCCTCTGAAAAAACCCATTCACCACCTTGCAACTCTATAGTGTCGTGAGCCCCGGCACCTGCAACCGATACATAGCGGGAGCCGTCCCAATCAAAACGTGTACTGCTGCCATCCCCCAAGGTACGAGTAACGTAGCTGCCTGCTTGACCCTGTGTACCCGTAAGAGCAACTTGCCGCTGCTCGTCCCATGCCCACGCCAAGCCAGCGCTGCTGCTCAACGCGCCGCGTGAGTTATAAGTTCTAAGGAAGCGAAGATCAGCACCCGTGCCCGACAGTTGCTCATCGCTGTGCTGGATAATTAGGTTACCGGTGGCGGCATTAAGATAAAGCCCAGCCGCCGCATTCGAGCCACTTACCAGCCCTTGCCCTGGCGATGCATTGCCCTGACTCAGATTGACATTTCCCAATGAAGTATTAAATAAACCCAGCCCTAAACCCGATATAACGGCAGCCATTGCGTTCTCCTAAAGCTCTATAACTCTACCAAATCATTTGCTAACGCCTCGCGGATTCGATACCCGCGGAGGCAGTAATATTTTTTCGTATAGTGTTATATTCCCAACAATTCGGAAAAAGTTTAGGAAAAAAGCAAATTTAAATTGACTAAAAAGCAACCAGCAATATGATGAGCTCCGCAAGCGAGAAATGTGAGCGCATTTCTTAGCAAAAATAGTCTTTCTTAAGCAACAACTCTCCAATAAACTTGAGAGCAATAAATTAAAAAATAAAAGACCCAGGCGTAAGTTTTTATATTTTTATTTTGTAAAAAGGAGCGGTACGAATGAACGAAAGCCACACGGACCAAAATGCTAAAGTTATTTGGTTTACTGGACTGTCTGGAGCGGGGAAAACAACCTTAGCTAGCGAGCTGGCAAAACACTTGAAAACCTGTAGTTACTCTTGTCTGGTCTTGGATGGTGACCAGGCACGAAGCGGGCTATGTGCAGATCTTGGTTTCAGTGAAGTCGACAGAAACGAAAATATTCGGAGAATTAGCGAAGTTGCAAAACTCGCTGTTAGCAATAATATTTTTGTCGCCGTGGCCTGCATATCACCTAGGACTAAGTATCGTGAATTAGCAAAGTCCATTGTCGGAAAAGAGTTTTTTATTGAAATATATGTCAATACGCCTCTTTCCGTTTGTGAATTCCGCGACCCCAAGGGCCTATATAAAAAGGCAAGAACAGGAGAAATAAATGAATTTACGGGAATAAGCTCACCTTATGAACCCCCGCATTCGGCAGATCTGGAAATTGATACGAATGATGTTAACTATGAAGAAAATATAGCGAAAATACTCAAATTGCTTTTATAACAATTCCTCTTAAATAACGTTACCGTAATAGGAAGGAACATGCGTGGCGGCTTGCGGAGGTCTATCGGTGCGAACGTTAACAACCTTATTAAAAATACCTGAAATTCATAGTTCAACTTGGCGGTGATAATTCAATTCTGTTTATGGCTCGATTCAGTTCATCACTCAACTCCGTCATCCCGTGCTTGATACGGGATCCATTGATCTCACGAAATAAGTCTTTCCAACTCAGATTTTTCTTTCTTATGAGTTCTAACTTTCATTGCCTTTTCCATAGTGTTTTTCCCTTCTGGATCCCGTGTCAAGCACGGGATGACGGCTATTGGTGCATTTCAGGATACAGGCCATAAAATTTAACTTGTTAATTTAATAAAATTTACCTGCGGTAATTTTGTAATAACTTAATAAAAAATCCTTACCGCAACAAACGCAAAGAAAAATCCCACACACCAAAAAATCAACGCAACACCATAAACCCACCAATTAAAACGCCGCAAGCGTTTGCAGGCTCTCGCTTTTTTGGGGTCTGTTGGGCACGGTAATATGCGTGAACGCCAGAGCATCATTCCCGCAAAAATAAGTAACGTACCCGAAATTCCAAACGTCCACAGTTTATATTTAGATAACGCAACAAGCCAAGGGGCTGCGGAAACTAAGCCTGCTAGTGCTGCGCCCGCACCTAAGGTCACCAGAAGTGCGGGTAAAGCACAACAAACTAAAGTCCCCGCCGAAGTAAACAGGCTTAATGTCGGTAACAAACTTTCCTTTAAACTATAAGCCTGCTTATTATTTGTCACGAATGACAACCCTTTTGAATTGCTACGACATTATAGCCAGAATTTGTGATTAATTTTTTATAGGTAGCATCGTCAAGCATTTTTCCTGGTTTCATCTCGATTATTACCTTGGCTGCATCGAGGTTTACCTGTATACCGGAAACGTCCTTCTGTTTCTTAAAAACTTTTTCCAATGAGCGCGCACAAAAATCACAAACGAGACCATTAACTTTTACATCGACACGATTTTCGCAAGCCGCCTCTTTTATTTGCGATTTGTTTTTAGCCTGATCGTCGGAATGCTCGTGCGAATGATCAGCAGCGAAAGAAAAAGCGGAAATAAATAAAAATAAAATTGACGTAATAAATTTCATAAGTTGAACTCCTAAAATCGAACAACAAAATTAAACAGCGCGTCACCATCTTCATTTACACCTAATTCGGCGAGATAGTCTGACTTAAATAATCGAACAAGCGCTGTATTGACAACTGCATCAGTTTTTTTGGGATTGTGGTCAACCTGGAGCATAATCCAGGTATGCAAATCCCCGTAATCACCGATGTAAGGCGCAATACCCAAACGAGCTTTTTGCATAAAAAAGTTCTCCTCACCGCCCGCATCGGTATAACGATTTTCGTATTGTGTAAAGTAGCGACGATTTTCCCAGTCCATTGAGATACCCGTAAAACCAGCGGTGTTGCTATCGTCCTCTGGCACACTTTCGAAGTGCGCTAAACCAAAGCCAGATTTGAAATATACATTGGCCTGTGAAGCTGGGCGGTTCCAGCGTTTTGCTAAATAGTTCAGCTGAACACCGTGGAATTGCCAATCGTCATCCTGCCAATATTCACCCTTGTAACCGACGGAATATCGAATTGAAGGCGAGTAATGAAGGTGCAGGCTACTGCGATCTGTATCGTTCATCTGCATAAACGTAGTGCCGCTCGGATAAGAAACGGGACGGGCCCAAACCGCTTGCTGTAGCAAAACCACAGTAATGCCAAAGCAGATAATGTGCTTCACGATTTAATCTCCTAATCAATAATGCGCAAATGGACCAGCCCACTTAAGCGCAAAAAGGGTAAAAATAGATTAGGAAATTTGTTTGGGGGGATGGTCGATCCGCTCGGGATCTAAAGAGAGATAGTCGTTAGTTTGAAAACTGATTTCGGCATTTTGGCCGAAACTAAAATCACCTGAAAACGGCGTGAGATAAGCAGTTTGAAAGCAGTGCGGGCATTCACAGCTAGATGGTTCTGTCGCTTGATTCTGGTCTTGATCCGCATTCATTCCATGACAGGGCATCATCATCGCGGAGCTTACCTCGTCTGCCGCCATTTCTTGGCCGGCCGCCTCTTCTATAGCGAACTCTACTGAACCGTCGTTGTTCATTGCACCACAACATGAAAGCGCTGCACTAGCGCTATTCGCCAGTACAAGCAGTAACATCAGTGTGCAGTGAAGAAGTTTTCGCATTTACACGCTCTAAATCGACGCAGCTTACGGTAAAAATTGCTTCCAAGGACAGCTTATAGAGTAACACCACTGGCATTTAGTTCAAGATTCGACTCGAAGAGCGGCCGTTTTTGCGGCCAAGCTTATGTTTTTAAGCAAAAGAGCCTTTGAAGTCGGTCCTTTTGCTTTCCAATTTGTTTAAGCTAGAAGCGGCCGGTTAAGCCCAATAAAAAGCCATCGGCATTCCCGTCACCTCCGTCCGCATCAATGGATACAAATCCCACACTGCCGGCAAAATTAGGTGTGAAGAAGTAATCGACTTCTAAGCCGATTGTAGAGGATGATTCTCGGTCTTCGTAAGCTAAACCAATACCAAACCGTTCATTGGTATAATAGGTAAGCGCGCCTCCATACGTTGTTTCACTCTCAGATGTTCCAAGAAACTCATCCTCTTCCTCCGCGCGAGTTAGTGATACTTCGTAGGCGATTCCACCATTATTGGCCCCAGGGGAAAAACCTTTTAGCGTGGCTCCATAAGCGTCTATTTCATCAGCAGTCGCGTATCGCGCAGTTAATGAAATAGCATCTGTTAAGTAAGCTCCCAAGCCGAGAGCTTTGACATCAGATCCATCGCCATCTATATAATCACCTTCAATAATCCATTTCTCGTTAGCGACATAACGTGCTCCGAGGTTCTTTAAATCGCTGGAACCTCCCGGGCCATCTATATTGGTTAATGACACATGGACATCAGAGGCCTTATTTAGAAAAGCGGCTTCTCGATAAGGTTTACCTTCAGATTCCACCTCTGCGAAATGAAAGGTACCTTGAATCAGAGTCGTTTCAACATCTTCGACATCCAAATAACCCAAATCTACTTGCGATTGATAAGTATCAGCAACTGAAAAACCAGAAAGAATGGTGCAGACGGAAGGGATTAAAAATAATTTTTTCATATTTGTTTCCTTATAGAGTCTCAAAGAACACAATGTCTATGAGAAATTAATCAACAGGGGTGGATCCACTACCACGGTCCGCATCGTAGCAAAATAAATATGAACGGAGGGTTAATCAAAATAAAATAAGGCTAAGCTCTTCACTTGCTATCGAAAAGAATACTTCTGCCTTTAATTTCTATTTTAAAAAAATTATAAAAACGTTTAAAGCAGGTGATTTTAAGAAAGCAGAGATTCAAACAGAAGAGCTTGAACCCCTGTTACAAAAATTAAAAATTCAAACGACCAGTCAATCCAAGAAAATTAACATCCTCTTCAATAATCGTGTATTCAAGCTCTACACTGCCTTGACTGAAGCGGAAGCCGCCGCCGATGCCTAAACTCAAACCCTGATCGCTTTCGCTAAAGCCTTCAAAACTAATATCTTCGCTAAGTAAACCCAATTTACCTAAAAAGTAGAAATCACCTCCACTGCGATAAGCGCCATAAATAGCAATGGTCGTTATATCAATTGTTTCAGAACCAGAAACCCCAAACCCGGAGGCTTTTATATCTGCATCGCCTGATAAATATTCAAGCTCAACGCCAAATGTATCGCTGGTGGCATAACCGAGCTGTAAGCCGAAGGCTGTACCGTCTTTTACACTAACAGAAATACCACTACCTCGAAATTCGTCTTGAATCGACGACTCATCAACTGCCATGGACCCTAACTTTAAGCCGCCATAAAATTTGCTATCGCTATCTTGGGCATATGAAGTAGTAAAGGGGAGTGCACTAAGTGCTAAGATGGGAAAAATTTTTTTAAACATAATCGCTTCCATATTATCCATTTCTATTGTTACAAGAATTTAATGTTACAAGAATTTAAAATTCGATATAAGATAAATACCTGGAAATGATGCTACAAAATGTAGCAGCCATTTCCCGCCCGGCATTGTAGCGAAAGAAGAAAGCGGAGCACAAGCAATCTTAATCAAGTATCTTGACTAGTTGATTCAAGCTAGAGGGAAGACTGTTGAAACAGAATATTTTGCTACTACACAACAAATAAGAGTGTTAAATTTTAAACAGGTGTTCTAATTAATTGACCGGCTTACCAAAATTCGGCGGCCCTCCAATTCCCGGATCTTGACTAAATAGCCATTTTATCATCGCTACACGTACGAGCTCCGAACGCGATTTCCCCAAGCTTCTCGTCGCGTGTTTCATTTCTGCAATCTCCCAGTATTCAACATTTTTTACTCCATCACGCTTTAACCATTTCATTAAGGTACGCGCATTTTCCACCGGCACACTGTTTCGATCCTTTCCTCCATGCACGACCAAGAACGGAATAGAAAAATCTTTTAACAAATGATATTCAATTTGATCTAAACGTGTGGCCCAAACTTTATATGAGTTATCGGCACCGCCCCATGTCGATTTCCATGTAGGATTTGTGCGAATTTTTTCGAATTGTTCGTTTAAACCTTCAATACACGCGTCCCGAGCTTGTTTATTTTCAAACCTTTCCGGAGCACAAGCAAAAACATCTTTAAAGTGCTGTTTCATTGGAATCGCGCCGCCCATTCCACCCAATACTGCACGCTTAACCTCAGGTGTATACGCCGCAACACGCGCACCAATTGCCGCACCATCTGACCAACCCAACAAATAAATTTCTCCATTCCACCAGCTAGCGTGTTTACGCAAATGTTGAATAACACGTAAATGATCAAGCACACGCTGATCAATCGAATAATACTGCAAGAACTCGTCTGGACATTTTTTAGGAACTGCCATTTCCGGTTTCATGCCCGGTTTTTCAACAACAATTGAAGCTGCACTACCATGCAAAAAAGTGGGGAGTGCCCAATAAGAAAAAACTTTCTCCCAGCGCGCGCTATAGCAACCTGAGCCATCTATAAATAAAACAACGGGAATTTTTGTTGATTTAACCAAATCACGCTGGGTGATAAATTGTATTTCAGAATTGTCCGTTCTTTTAATATTAGTTAGTTGGCTTGTTGTTTCTGCCTGAGCCCCAGCGGCGAACAAGGCTATTAAAAGCAGGAGAGCGTTATGCTTGATATCCCATAAATCCATATTTTTCTCTGTTTTTAAGTGTAATAATTTAACTTGGAATTTTAAATTTTTTACGTGCATTATCTGCTTTTATTCTAAACTCACAGTCTGCAGCGTGATCATTGACGAGGCCCATAGCCTGCATAAACGCATAGACTGTAGTCGGCCCGACAAAGTTCCAGCCGCGCTTTTTTAATTCTTTCGAAATGGCAATCGATTCTTGACTAGTAGATTGCACCTCAGCTTTAGCGGCCTTCCTTTCCGGTTCATACGCCCAAAAGAACGCAGCAAGAGATCCCTCTTGCTTGCGCATCTCCTTTGCGCGTTTGGCATTATTAATAGTCGCTTCGATTTTACCCCGGTGCCTAATAATTCCCGCGTTCTGCAATAGTTGCTCAACATCACCTTGCGTAAATTTTGCAACTTTATTAAAATCAAATTGTTTAAAAGCTTTTCTAAAATTTTCTCTTTTTGTAAGAATAGTCCGCCAACTTAAACCCGACTGAAAACCTTCTAAACAAATTTTTTCAAATAAGCGTTGATCATCGCCGACTGGGTAACCCCACTCGTTGTCATGGTAGCGTATATATTCCTCAGTTGCGCTGGACCATGCACAGCGACGTTTTCCATCCGAACCGACAAATGTTTTCAATTTTTACTCCCATTAAGACCAAAATAACGAGCAACATATCAACCAAGCGCCGAAATCCTAATACGGATATACATTCAAAGGCCGATACCAAGTTAATTCATGATTTTACATAAAGGGCAACCATAATATAAGCGATGCGCCAACTATCCCCACTGCCATAAAAGCTGTTAATAGCAGAGTGACGGTGCCCGCAACTATCTTAATAGCGGGGGAGTTGGAACGTAGGCCAAATAGATATAAATTCAATGCGGCAAGCGGAACAAGATAACTGCCCAATGAGAGAGCAATATCGGCAGGCCCCGACAGTGTTTCATTCATCCAACGCGGAGACTGGTTGAGGAGTATCCAACCGCCGATCCCCACTCTAAAAAACCAAACACCATTGACGACCATAAAAGTGCTCAAGGCCCAGTATTTGTGAAAGGCAAACTGGCGCTTTACAGCATATATAAAAGTCAATGTAGCGAAGAGCAGAATCAAAATACCATTTATAGAGCCTATGATCGCAGATAGCGGCGAAAGATAGGAGCCTCGGACCCAGGTCATCCAGAGGCCGCCCAAAGCCATGATAAAGGCCATCAATATGAAAAACCGGCCATTTAAGCGATGAAAATAAGGATATGACTGACGAAATTGGGGGACAAGCTGCGCTAAACCACTTAGCATTGTGACCACCGCAAACAACACATGAACAGCAAACATTGCATTGCCGACAGTATCGCCAGCGACATACCCCGTTATGTTCGGCTTGTCATTCCAATTTGAAAAATTGCCCATAAATGTCGGCCTTGCGTAAAATAGCAGGATAAAGGCGATAAACACTAGCTGCCCTAACACAGTACATGCGAACCATATACTGCCGGTGATTTGCAAGGCTTTAGTTGAATAGGAATTTTTTTTAGAGGTCTGTCTCATATAATTCTCCAGTTTGCTTAAGATTATTTGCCTAAGGCTGTTGCTGGAGATTATTGATAAATAAAGAATTTCTGTCTTATCGATTTGGAAATCGACCAATGAATTAGTAGAAAATTATGCGAAGCCCTTCTAATTACAACTATTTATACAAGAACCCTATTTCCTTACCTGCTCAGAATCTGAGATTCGAGACCCCGCTCGGCCAGCGACCTCGACAGTTTAACAACTTGTATCTCTATGCTTTCTTATTCCTTTTCTCTGTTAGTTGCAATATTCTTAATCATTATGTAAGTGATTACTTACATTTCGTGAGTTACATGCTGGCGATACTCGGCTGCGTGCCTTGTGGTTTGGCCTGGCTGCTTTCGAGAGAACTGTTCCGGGGTTCCGCAGCTCATGTGTTTTGGCCTACGGCTGTGGTTATTACTTTCTTCGCACTTTCTATTGCCGCCTACATCGCGGGGCAGATAGGCCTCGCTGATAGCGGTTTTATAATTTTTATTGGCAAGCTTAATACCTTACTCGGCTCAGCCGTCTTGCTGCTAACGCTTCTAGAGCCAATAGATGGTTTCGCAAACGAAGGAAAAAGAGAAAGGCGTTTTAGAATCAGTTTTATGCTTGGCTACGGAGCGTTACTTGCAACATCCTTTTCGGGGCTATTACCGAGCCCGAGTGGAGACGCATCAATTCTTCCTCTAATGGCGATTTTCGGCACTCTATTGGCCGTTTACTATCGCGCTAAACATCCGATTATCGACAAAAATCGAAAACAAATCGTAGATCTAAACCCTTCCCTCGCATCCAGTATTCAATTACTGATAAAAACCGAAAAACCTTACTTAAACCCAGAGATAAGAGTTTCCAATTTGGCAGACAGCCTTAAGCAACCTGAATACAAAGTCACTCAATGTATTACTCATGATTTGGGATATAAAAATTTTAATCAGATGATCAACACTTATCGAATAGAAGAGGCTATTGGAAAATTGAAAGATGAGAGCCAAAGCAATTGCTCGATTTTATCGATTGCTTTAGATAGTGGTTTTGGCTCGATTGGTCCATTTAATCGCGCTTTTAAGCAACAAACGGGAATGACACCACGCGCTTTTCGCCTTGCTAATTTATCGACAGAACAAAACTGAGATACAAAACAACATTTTATGTTTCTCCCTGCCTAAACATAAAAGTTAGGCTATATTTTATCGATTTTTACACAAAGAGTTTCAAACTTATTCAGCACAATAACGCCTTAATTTTATTTACGACTAACGAGTAGTTTCAATAATCCTTTCATTGTTTACATTGGCCCTGGTAATCAATGACTGTTTTAAGGTCAGCCGATTTTTCTTTTACTGCTTTCCCGGGAAACACAAAAACAATTTCATGCGTTAGGCTTTGCGCTGTCGTAATCACTAAAGTACCTATTACCTCTTCTTTGTGATCCTTCGATAAAGTATTTTTAACGGTGACCGATTTTCCACTCGCGGTTATTAGTGCTGATATCGGGCTACTATCGCGAATCTTGACTGCCTTATCGCAGCCTTTGAAAACAATGGTTGCAAGATTGCCGGGCGAACCGAGCATTTCAATAACACCTTCATTTGATCGGTGCGCGTCGATCAAGAAAGGCCCTCCCCAACGATGGAATTTATCATAATTTTTTTCCAGTAAACTTATTCGTTGGTCTAGCGAAGCAGGCTCTGCATAGGAATCCAGAACCAAGTAAAATTGACTCACGAGTAAAATCACTAGAATAGACAGCCTATTTTTCATCTGTATCTACTTTAAACTTATTTATATTTAAAAAAGGCAACGAAGGTACTTCAAACCTATTTTTGTTTCGTTGATTGTTTTTGGCAAAATAATTATGAGACGTGAGCTGTAAGGAGCAACCTAGGAAATCCTAGGTTAGTTGAGCTACGATACTGTTTGCCTGTCCGTCATCTCACTATCCTCATTCGTAATCCCTTCACTCTTCCATCATCCCATCACGCTTCCGTCATCCCACCACTCCTCCGTCATCCCGCCACCCTTCGGTCATCCCACCACTCTTCCGTCATCCCACCACTCTTCCGTCATCCCGCCAATATTCCATCATCCCGCCACCCTTCCGTCATCCCGTGCTTGACACGGGATCCAGAAAAAAAGAATGATAGAGGACTTTTATATTTATACATTCGCCAAAAAACGGAATGATACCTTGTATGCCGAAGTCCTTTCGGATTTGTGGATCGTACGTAGCGCACTAGAGCCCGTGTTAGGCACGAGATGACACTGTACGAGTATTTGACTGCAGATTACGTAAGATGAGCTATTATAATTGACAGCGATCGATCAATTTATTCATGCTATCCAAAAAAATCTCCGCTTCTTTTTTATGTTTGAAGACGATTGTCATAAAGTGCAATTTTTGAATAAGCGCTTTTGTCGATAGTAATTTCGTCCGGTCACTTGTTTCCATTTCCTCAGGTGTCAATTCCCAAGTACTCACTGGAAAATAACCATTTGGATCACGATAACGAAAAACCACCGACCAAAAAGTCGGGCCAACATAATCATAATGCAAAGCTTCTATCGCCAATTGGTATCTCTCTTTCATTGCCAAGCTTTCCACTACCAAGGCATTGAGCGCTATTTTTTTATAGGCTTCAGAATCTAACATTGCAACCGGTCGTTTTAAGTCTTTCAGCCTTATTCGGTAGCGGCCCATAAAATAACGATCCCCAGAATAACGATCAGAGGTATTAAATTCGTTCAAATAATCTAGATCACATAGATTGACTCCCCATTTAAATTTTTCAGGTAATTCTCTGATGGTAGTGGTGTGCTCAATACCATTCTGGTAGCGCATTGTGATATCAAAGGGTTTAGCATTTTTTAATATCGTATTTAGTTGCGCAATACGATCTTGAGTCTGTTCCTTTCCCTTGAATATCGGGGTTTTTCGTATTGTGTTATTTGCGATAAGCAAAGGCGTTTGACTAGTCGGTAAATCTTCAGTAATTTTGGCAGTGTATTTTTTGGCGTTAAGAAACACTTCTTCTAAATCGACGGTTTCGTCGTTATTAATATCTGAACCGGCAGAAAAACTCTGTAGCAATGCGTAAGTAAATAAACCTTGTTTTTTCTCATCAAGCTCTTGACTATATTCCCCAGGGCCAGACGCCGCTAAAATAGCATAAGAACTCGATGCCGATTTGTAGGAGAGCGAGCGGGGCGAAAAAATACCTCTAGCCCCGGCGGCGTGGCAGGTATCAAGAATGAGTATACGCTTACCCAAAATTCTAGAAAGCACGGCATGCAATTCCTGCCAACTTAGCACAGCACTTTTATTTCTATTCGATGTTTTTTCTGTATTGGATTTGGAGCCGGTGTTGAAGGCGTTTAGATCAATATCCGTGACATCACTTGGCAACACATAATAATTTCCAACATTATCATTGGTACCGTGTGCCGCTATGAACACAATATTGGTATCGTTATAATTCGATTTTTCTAATAATTTAAGGGTTTTGAGAATATTATTTTTAGTCGGTTTGAGTTTAGCGTTGTCGTTTAATTCAACTACCTCAACCGAATCGTAGGAATCCGTTAAACCTTTAAAATGAGAGGCAATCGCCTTAGCGTCATTTATAGCATAATTTAGCGTAAAGCTTGGATCGGAGAGTTTATTGTACTTATTGATGCCTATAGCAATAACTCTCAGTTTTCCTTTGGTTTTTTTCTTATTCTCGTTTTTATTATAAATAATTGTTTTTTCATATCCCATGCCCTGATCATTTAGGCTTTCAATATGTATTACATTTTTGCCAAAACCTAAGGGTATAGACGTGGAGAAATATTTCCTTTTTTTAAAATTTTTTTGACTGGAAAAAACAGGTATATCATTTACAAATACTGAAATATTTTTATTTGTCGTTCCAATAGGGTTCACAGCGAATTTTAGGAGCAATTCACTGCCAGCGGAGATCACTTTTGTTTTTGCATGATCTATATTTACCAATGGCAAATTTGGCTCTTGCATAGGGCCTAGCGAAGACAGTGAAGGTTGTAAATAAGAAGCCGCCTTTTCTTGCATCCTTTTTAAGGCTAAATCGATTTTGTCAGGCGAATAGCCAAAGCGTTCAAACTGATATGCCGAATAAAAACGCGGTAAGCCTGAGGTCTCCTTCTCTAACCACCCAATAGCCCGCTCAAAACCCAGAGTTGCATCGAAATTACCTTTGCTATCCCATACAACCCAATTTGAACCATCTTCAGCGAAATAAGCGGATAAAATAATATCGCCAGTTTTAACGCTCCGCCATTCAACAATGCCACTATTAAAAAACATAATAAGCATGTTTTTATTGTTCGATAGGCTGACACTTAATAGTATTTTGTCGATATTCTTATCCCAGACTAACTGGCCTTGTTCGTCTGCTAAAACAGTTTCAGTGGTGCCTAGATCATGTTTAGACTCATAAGAAAAACAATAATTATTGGAAAGCAAGCGAGTATTATCAAGCGGCGAGTTCTCCATTTTTGTTACCTCGCACTCATTTGGTATAGGCGAGGAGGGACGGCTTGGCTTGTAGTTCAAATCATTTGCATGCAAACGTGCTAAAGCCCGCTTATTTAAATCAAAGCGTAGGACATCCAAAATTGGCATTTCGTCAAATTTATAGGCCTCATTTTGATTTGGCTTTAAATTATCAAAACGAATTAAATCGATCACAGTGCCATTTTTATGAGCTTTCAGCGTACTCGGTGCGCCGGCAAAAGGCCATCTTTTAGCCGAATTACCATCCACATCGAAATTAAATTTCGCCAAAATATTTCTCGGTATTTTTGTTATAGCCGTTTTTGATACTTCACCGAAATTAGGATATTTAAATTTATAGCTTTTTCGGTCCACCCCTAAGGGATTCAAAAACAACTGCAATTCTTTTTTTCTTAAATCGGTTCGAATAACTGGTTTACTATTAAAGTAAATAAATTCGTTGGTACAGTGCTCGGATATCACTTTCCCGGATATTGAATATAACTCAAAGCATGTCGCTGGGTTGTTGTTTGGTATACGAAAAGATGTCGTAAGAAAATAATTTTTGTCGATAAAGTTAACATAACTAACTGTATCAAGTTTTTTTTCAAAAATTTTTTCTCCGGAAGGAAGCCGTATAATACGAATATACGAAGCTCCATATTGAAGCTTTTCGCGAGAAACTGTAACAGCGAATTTTCCGTTAGAAGACAACGAAACATCTACTATTGGCTCACGACTAACGGGAATCGAATGAATTAATTTTTCTTCAATCCAATTAATAAAATACAACTGGTTTAGACCCCTTCCTCCTTTTTTAGTATCTCCACCCACTACAACAATTTCTTCGCTTTCATCGAGCGCAATGCTATGCAACAAACCATCATGCGCCCCCATACTTGGAACGAACAGTGTTTTAATTATCTCTTCTGACTCTATATCTCGAATTTTAATTCTTTTATCAACACCTGCAGAAAAAAGCAGATTTTTGACTCTTCCCGATACAGTTGCGGGTTTCTTGTAGTGGTGGAATGGTAAGTCGAGAGTCAGTTCCCATTTTGAATTTAGTTGGATATTCGAGTCATTCGCAAAAGCCTTTATTAATAAGCTCGGGAAACTTATATTTATTACGAATACAATAAATAGTATGAGAGGAGAGAGTGAACTTAACTGATAACACATGGGAGATGGGAAAAACCTTCTTAGCGTATTTCATGCTAACAAGAATTTAATATCCGTGCTTTACCATCCCTGGCTCAAACACTAGTGTGGTTGGTTCAAAATTATCGGATTTCTAAACATCCAAATTGGCGACTGAAAGCGCATTACTTTCAATAAAATCCCTACGCGGTTCTACTTGGTCACCCATCAAACAACTAAAAATCTGATCTGCCGCAATCGCATCTTCCACTGTTACCTGCAACATGCGACGTGTTTCTGGGTTCATGGTGGTATCCCAAAGTTGCTCTGGGTTCATCTCACCAAGACCTTTGTAGCGCTGAATGTTATAGCCTTTTTTCGACTCGGCCATAATCCACTCGACCGCTTCGTTAAAGGATGAAATTTGATGTGTGCGCTCACCTTTGGCGACATAAGCTGTAGGCTCAAGCAAATCACGTAGCTTTTCAGCCAAATCAAGAATTTTGGTGTAATCGGAGGATTCAAAAAATTCGAGCGTAAGAATATGGTCTTCTGTTACACCATGAGCTGTGACAGAGATATTAGGCAGGTAAATATGACGTTCCTGGTCTTCATGTACAAGTATGTCAAAGTGATGTGTATTGGTGTCAACAACTACTTCATTCAGCTTGTCACACCATGTTTGTACAGCATCTTGATCTCCGAGCTGATCCTTTGTAAGTGATTGAATTTTAAGCAAACATTCCAAAATTGGCTTGGGATAAAGGCGCGATAAACGATTAAAAATATCATCGACGCGACGAAAATCGGCGACTAAGTTTTGCAATTGCTCAGCACCGATACCGGGTGCAGATTCATTAACATGTAAACTAACTGAGCTTAGTGCATTCTGCATCAAGAACTCGGTCAATGCATCATCATCTTTAAGGTATTGTTCTTGTTTACCTTTGCTAACCTTATAAAGCGGCGGTTGTGCGATAAAAATATGCCCACGCTCTACCAATTCACGCATTTGGCGATAGAAAAAAGTCAGTAATAAGGTACGAATATGGGAACCGTCGACATCCGCATCCGTCATGATAATAATGCTGTGGTAGCGCAATTTATCCGGGTTGAATTCCTGCGTTCCAATTCCGCAGCCCAATGCTGTTATTAACGTTCCAACTTCGGCAGAAGAAAGCATTTTGTCAAAGCGCGCTTTTTCCACATTCAAAATTTTACCCTTAAGCGGCAAAATCGCTTGTGCTTTTCGATCACGCCCTTGTTTTGCGGAGCCTCCTGCAGAGTCACCCTCCACCAAGTAAATTTCTGAAAGCGCCGGATCTTTTTCCTGGCAATCGGCTAATTTTCCTGGCAGACCTGCAATATCCAAGGCTCCCTTACGCCGCGTCATTTCCCGTGCTTTTCTCGCAGCTTCACGTGCACGCGCAGCTTCAATCATTTTGGAAACAATCAATTTCGATTCTTGCGGATTTTCAAGCAAATATTCTGAAAGTGCAGCTGACATTTCTTGTTCGACTGCCCCTTTAACTTCAGACGAGACCAGCTTGTCTTTAGTTTGCGAAGAAAACTTTGGGTCGGGCACTTTCACAGAAACAATTGCGGTCAGCCCTTCGCGCGCGTCATCGCCAGTAGTTGAAACCTTTTCCTTCTTTCCCATGCCTTCAGATTCAATGTAGTTATTGAGCGAGCGTGTCAAAGCACCGCGAAAACCAGCTAAATGGGTACCGCCATCGCGTTGGGGAATATTATTGGTATAGCAATAAATGTTTTCTTGAAACCCATCATTCCACTGTAATGCCACTTCAACGTTAACGCCGTCTTCACGTTGATTAGAAAAATGTACAACTTGGTTAATGGTTGTTTTGTTCTGGTTTAAGAAGCCTACAAAAGCACTTAACCCGCCCTCGTACTCAAAGACTTCACTTTTACCGCTGCGCTCGTCGGTCAGCACAATACGAACACCAGAGTTCAAAAAAGAAAGCTCGCGCAAGCGTTTAGCGAGAATATCGTAGTGGAATTCGATATTAGAAAATGTCTGATCAGACGGTTTGAAATAGATTTCTGTTCCTTGCTTGTCGCTTTCACCAATTATCGCAAGAGGTTCTTTTGGAACGCCCAGGCTATAAACTTGTTCGTAAACTTTGCCTTGTCGTCGGATCGTGAGGCGAAGCGTTTCAGACAACGCGTTAACCACTGACACACCGACACCGTGCAAACCACCTGACACCTTGTATGTATTATCATCAAACTTCCCGCCAGCATGCAGCACAGTCATAATGACCTCCGCAGCAGACACGCCTTCTTCGTGAATTTCTGTTGGAATTCCACGACCATTATCAGAGACTGTTACGGCTTCATCGGGATGAATTGTGACGCGAATTTCTGAGCAATGGCCCGCTAGCGCTTCATCAATTGAGTTGTCGACGACTTCAAAGACCATGTGATGCAGCCCTGTGCCATCGTCAGTATCACCGATGTACATCCCCGGCCGTTTTCTTACAGCATCAAGCCCTTTAAGTACTTTAATGCTGGAAGAATCATAATTGTTCTCATCATTGTCATTGATTGTGTCATCTGACATAAATAAGATCACTCCAATGTTGGTTAATCAAAAAATACTTGCCTATTTCGTGTAGTCAAAAACTTTTCTATTGCTCCACGTTCAATTTCCCATGTTTCACGTGAAACACTTTGATCTCACAATTATCGGAATCACAGCTCTCGCGAATCGACGTTTCGACAGGACCCGGTAGTATACAACTTATAAAGCTTTGGCAGTTAATTTCTTGCAGCCAAGTGCATAATTTCTTTAGGTTTTTTTCGTCCAATTCTGCCGGTAAGTCATCTATTAGTAATGCTATATCGTCGATAGATATCATAGATTTAAGCGCCTTTAACTGAGCGATGTAAAAGGCAGTTATTAAAGTTTTTTGCTGGCCACGCGAAAGCACATCTTGGGCTGGGCCTTTCTTATCAACTGTTATCTTAAATTCACTGCGATGAGGGCCGATACTTGTGTATCCCAGCGAGCGATCCCGATGATAATTTTCGACTAACTGCTCTGATAAAATACCTTTATCTAAGTCCCAACCATGACGGTAAGTGAGCTTTACGGCTGAGAAATCGCCCGACAGCTCTGTCTGCTCGCTCAGTAGATGTTCAAATTCCCGCTGCAGTTCAAGAAAACACTCGTTACGAAATTGGCGAATCAACTCGGCAGAACTATTAATCTGTCTATCCCAAGGCTCTAAAAGACTTAAATTAAGCTCTTCTTGCTTGAGTAAAGCGTTACGATTTTTTAGCGCCGAACAATAATCGAGCCATATATTTCGGAATTCATGTTTCACGTGAAACACTAACCAATCAAAGAGCTTTCTCCTAACTTTCGATTGCCCCTCCAGAACTTTAAAAGACTCTGAATTTATCACCTGTAGCGGAAATTCACTCGCAACACGGGCCGAAGAATTCTGAACCTCACCGTTAACCTTAAGACGAACCAGGCCGTCCCTACCTCGATCTATACCTATATCCATATTCGTGTGGCGGCCGGTTAGTTTTCCAAAAACAACAGCATTTTCGCTACCATCGCTGATAACACGTCTGAAATTTTTTGTTCGAAATGAGCGGCTATGAATAAGTAAGCTTATTGCCTCTAGCAATGAGGTTTTTCCAGCCCCATTTTCACCGGCAATAATATTGAATTCGGAACTGGGCGTAATATCGATATTGGCGATATTACGCACATTTTGAATAATGAGCCGCTGCAACGGCATAGATCTGTCTGGATTGGGTTAGTAAGTAATTGGCGAACGGGTTAAGTGACTAATTATAAAAGAAATTAAAGTCTCATTGGCATCACAACATAGATAGAGTCTGCGTTTTCCGGGTCCTCAATCAAAGCACTACTGTTAGTATCCGCCAAGGTAATCTTTACGCTTGCTGATTCAATTACGCCAGCAACATCCTGTAAATAATTCACATTAAAGCCTACTTCTATAGTGTCACCTGTGTATTCCACAGCAATCTGCTCTTCTGCCTCTTCCTGTTCGGGGTTATTTGCCGTAATCGTAAGTTGGCCTTCCTCCAGTACAAAGCGGATACCACGGTACTTTTCATTAGAAAGAATCGCCGTGCGCGCAAAGGCATGTTTTAATTCGTTACGATCGCCGGTAATTACCTTGTCTCCTCCTTTGGGCAACACGCGATCGTAATCAGGAAATTTTCCATCAACAAGTTTGGTAGTGAAGGTAAATTCAGGAGTAACCGCGCGTAAATGCGTTGCTCCCAGAACAATCTGAACTTGCTCCTCTGGATCTGTCAGCAAACGCGACATTTCGATTACTGCTTTACGCGGTAATATCGCTTGCTTGACCTCTTCGATCTCGACATTAACCGGCCGCGTGCACATAGCAAGTCGATGACCATCGGTCGATACTACACGCAACGCCTGCGGGCGTACCTCCCATAACATACCATTTAAATAATAACGAACATCCTGCTGAGCCATCGCAAAACTTGTTTGATCAATCAGGCGACGAATTTCTTTCTGCTCACACTCAAAATTTAATTCGTTTTCGCCCGGTTCTACTGAAGGAAAATCATCAGCGGGTAAGGTCGCAAGCATAAAGCGGCTACGCCCGCTTTTAACAACCGCCTTTTGTTCCTCCGTTTCAAAATTTATGTTGGAACCGTCAGGCAGGTTCTTGCATATATCAAAAAATTTCTTCGCTGGTACGGTAACCTCGCCACCCTGTCCAACACCATCAACATCGACTTTGCCGACTATTTCAACCTCCAGATCGGTACCGGTAATGGATAGTTCGCTCCCGTTCAGTTCCAACAAGACGTTCGCCAAAGCTGGCATCGTTTGACGTCGTTCAACCACCCCACTAACGAGTTGTAACGGTTTGAGGAGCGCATCGCGCGATACAGAAAATTTCATGCTAATTTCTCTTTGGTTCTGTCTAAAGTTGAATTGGGGTTATAGGCTTTTTAAAAGCCTATTATGCTAGGTTGATAAAGTTCGTAAAAGATTTTTCACATCTTCACGAATATCAGCGCTCGATTCAATAAGGTCTTTAATTTTACGACAGGCATGCAGCACAGTGGTATGGTCACGACCACCAAAAGACTCACCAATTTCAGGCAAACTATGGTTGGTAAGATCTTTGGCTAAATACATTGCGACCTGTCGAGGACGCGCTACAGAACGACTGCGTCTTTTCGAATGTAAATCGGACACTTTTATTTTGTAATATTCGGCAACAACACGCTGAATATTTTCAATACTAACTAAGCGATCTTGCAGTGCTAATAAATCCTTTAACGCCTCCCGCACAAGGTCAACCGATATTTCACGACCAGTAAAATGAGCATTGGCAATTACTCGTTTTAAGGCCCCTTCAATTTCACGCACATTCGAACGGATACGTTGCGCTATAAAAAAAGCAGCATCATTGGGGAGCTCCATATTTGATTGCTCGGCTTTCTTCTTTAAAATCGCCACGCGTGTTTCCAACTCAGGCGGCTCTATCGCAACGGTTAAGCCCCACCCAAAACGAGATTTTAAACGTTCTTCCAACCCATTTATTTCTTTCGGATAGCGATCACACGTGAGTATGATTTGCTGCCCACCTTCCAACAATGCATTAAATGTATGAAAAAATTCCTCCTGAGATCGCTCTTTCCCAGCAAAAAACTGAATATCATCAATCAACAAGGCATCAACAGAACGGTAATAACGTTTAAAATCATTAATAGCGTTTAATTGTAAAGCTTTTACCATATCTGCGACAAAACGCTCAGAGTGTAAATACACAATTTTGACATTGGGTTTGCGTGCTATCAGTGCATTACCAACAGCATGCATTAAATGGGTTTTTCCTAATCCAACACCACCGTAGATAAAGAGTGGGTTATAGGCGCCGCCAGGATTTTCAGCCACCTGCGTAGCGGCAGCGAGACCAAGTTGATTCGACTTACCTTCAACAAACGTTTCAAAAGTAAATTGTGAATTTAAGTTGCTGCGGTGTTGAAGACCACCTTCAATATCGTGGCTAGTAATACGCTCGTTAGGGCGCTTCGAATTGGGCTGTTCCGTATCCAATCCACTAAGCATTATCGCCTCGTTTTTATCAATGCGATTGCTAATCTCGCTGATGTTATCTGTTTCTATCTCATTGTGAAGATAAGAAGAAGAAGGACTTTGGCTGCCTTTCCTTAAAGATTCGAGATTATTGTTGACCGCATGATTTTGAGAATAAGAAGCATTATCGTAATTAGGTACTTCAGTATAGGTACTTGCCGTAGTTTGGCCGTTTTTGTTCGAGTCTTTGTTTGAGAAACCGTTCAGCGGCGCGTGAGTATGTTTCTGACCATTTAGATCCGGCGCATGAAATGTTTCGAGTGCTTGACTA
Source organism: Marinagarivorans sp. (assembly GCA_028281865.1). Lineage (GTDB taxonomy): Bacteria > Pseudomonadota > Gammaproteobacteria > Pseudomonadales > Cellvibrionaceae > JANQJB01. The sequence continues at coordinate 8,588 of JANQJB010000164.1, read as the reverse complement.
TTAACAGAGCGGCGAAAAACGGCTGTTTGACGTTGTGCTACTTGAATCTCGACTACGGGTCGGTACTCAGTCGAAATTTGCGAAACAATCTCATTAATACGCGTCATAAATTTATCGTTCACCCAATCCAACACAAATCGATTAGGTGCCAATAAACGCACAACATTTGTCTCTTCAGACTCAACTCTCAAAGGCCGAATCCAAGTATTAAACTGTTGTGCAGGAAGTTCATCCTGCAATAGAGAACTACACTGTTCCCAAACATTCAGCGACAAATTCTCTCACTCCCGTTTCTTTGTTTTAGTTTTGATTGTGTTCTTGTATTCACTATTATTTATACTTTGAGTGAATAAAACGCCCAAAACAGCGAATATTCGCTATTCAGCGCAGTTTCAATTGGAGCTAGTGTTTAAGTAATATTTGGTCCGAAGCGTTTAACCAATACTCAGGCGAACTTTCAGTAAACGAACAATTGGCCCTTAACAAAACAAAATCTACGATTCGTACGATATACGATCGTGGAAATAACAAGTTTAAAGGTGATTGTGGATAAAAATTAAGCACTCTCTGACGTAGTAAAAAAGAGTTTACTCCTATTGACCGGAGTTATCCACACAAATATTTTTTCAAAGCCTATTTACAAAATTGTACATTCATTGTAAGCCCAGATTTCATGGAGCTTCTATCGCTAACTGACTCTCAAATAGAGTAGCAGAAATCAGCAAGATTCCAAGTCGTATTCTGTGGATAAAACTGTTTATAACATATACAAAAACTGTTGTAACTCTCTTGATTTATTATCCTATTGCCCGCTGTTCAAGGGATTGCGACAATTTGATTAAAAGAAGCGCCAAGTCTCATTGATTTCGTCTTAACACTCCTATATCATCGCCGTCCCTTGATAATTGGCATGCTGATAAAAGCTTGGCTATCCTAGAGCTATTCGCACAGAGCTGTGCTCTTTGTGATAGCCCTGCGAAGACGATAAAAACAGGGCGTGAATCGGAAAATTAACGTTTCAGAAGCTTTGTGAAAGAGTCTTTCATTATTTAGTCTAAGGTTTAATTAAACGGCGAGTATGCTTGAATTCTCAGCGTTGACAGTAGGTATTGACGATGAAAAGAACATTTCAACCCAGCAATCTCAAACGCAAGCGTGTTCACGGTTTTCGTGCGCGTATGGCAACAAAAAATGGCCGCAAGGTACTCGCCCGTCGCAGAGCAAAGGGTCGTAAACAATTGGCAGCCTAAGGGCTTGGTCAATCACTGTTCTCAATCCCTTGACGCTACCCCGCTTGGATTTAAAAGAAGTCAGCGTTTACTGAAAAGCGCCGACTTCTCTGCGGTATTTAACGACGCACCATTTCGAGCCTCCAACAATCATTTTTTAGTTCTTTCTCGCTACAACTACTCGAATTACCCTCGTCTGGGTTTAGTGATCGCAAAAAAACATATTCGTCTGGCCAATCAACGCAATCGTCTTAAGCGTCAAATTCGCGAGTCTTTTCGCCATAATCAGCACCATTTACCATCGATTGATGCTATAGTGCTCGCCCGCAAAGGTGCGGATTCACTGTCCAATAGCGAGATACAACATACTCTTAACGGTTTATGGAAACGTGTGATACAAAAAGTGCAACGACACCAATCTCCGAATACATCGACAAATGGTTGATAGTCGGAGCGGTTGCCCTTATCCACGTCTATCGTTATATGCTCAGCCCTTGGATTGGGAACCAATGCCGGTTTAATCCAACTTGCTCCCACTACGCTGAAATAGCGTTTTCCCGCCACGGTTTTTTAAAAGGCTTTTACCTTACAACCTATCGTCTTTGCCGATGCCAACCTTTATGCCGCGGCGGTTTTAATCCCGTTTCGGAAAAACACTAACAACCAAATAAAATACCAGAGATTCTCAATGAAGACAGATTGGTTACGTTTATCATTGATTGGCGGCATGGTCGCTGTATTTATTCTTCTATTTTTTCGGTGGAATGCTTTTCAAGAACGCAAAGCAGAACTTGCGACTGTTTCGAGCACAGAAGAAATTGTTCGCTCATCACAAACGCAAACGAGTGCGACGTTGGAATCGACAACGACAAAACCCGAAAACAAAGAATTACAAGAGCCGGCTGATGACTTTCCTCAAATTCCTGTAGATGCTGCCGACGAAGAACCTGTAACTCAATTAGACAGCGAGTTTAAAAACGAACTAATCGAAGTTACAACAAATACATTTAAACTTATTATCGATCCAATCGGCGGTGACATACTCAAAGTGAGTTTGTTGAAACACTTTGAAAAACTTAACCAGACTGACCGCCCTTTGGTACTGCTAAATAATACGCAATCTTTAACTTATATAGCTAAAAGTGGTCTAGCCGGTAAAAACGGAATTGACGGCCCAACTGGTCGAGCAAAATTCACAAGCCCGCAAACTCAATACCAATTACAAGAGGGACAAGATACCTTAGTTGTCGATTTACTCAACAATAACGATTCTCTCGACGTAATCAAACGTTTTACATTTGAGCGTGATTCTTACTTAATTAAAATCGAATATATTATTAAAAATAATAGTGAAGAGAATCAAAGCGTACGCTTTGTCGGCAGCATTAAACGTGATTCCAGTAATCCTAATATTGCACCTCCCCTCGCCATGCAACCGTTCTTGGGCGGCGCGACAACAACTGAAGAATCGCGTTACGAAAAATTTTCGTTCGACGATATTGAGGATGAAACATTCTCACATAAAATCAAGGGTGGCTGGTTAGCTATGGTCCAGCATTATTTTTTAAGTGCCTGGATACCGCCCGAAAATCTAATTAATCATTATCAATTTAGAAAACTTAAAAGTGGAGATTTTTATTCGCTTGAATTTACCAGCGCGCCAGTCAATATTGCTCCTTCTTCTTCTCAAACACTTTCTTCCAGTTTCTATACTGGCCCGCGCGAAATTCGACGCTTGGAAAAAGCCTCACCTTACTTAGACTTAACCGTCGACTACAGTTGGTTATGGTGGATTGCTAAACCACTATTTTACGGTTTGGATTTTATGCATTCCTTTGCAAACAATTGGGGAATAGCCATTATTTTGCTTACTATCGTAATTAAGGCGATATTTTTCTATCCCTCCGCTTTAAGCTATAAATCCATGGCACGCATGCGCAAACTGCAACCCAAGATGCAGGAATTAAAAGACCGTTATGGATCCGACAAACAGCGCATGTCGTCGGAATTAATGAAACTCTATAAAACTGAGAAAATTAATCCGGTTAGCGGATGCCTGCCGATTCTTATTCAAATGCCAGTATTTATTGCGCTTTATTGGGTGTTAATGGAAAGTGTTGAGTTACGCCACGCACCGTTTTTCTTTTGGATTGAAGACTTATCAGTAAAAGACCCGATTTTTATTTTGCCTCTTATAATGGGAGCATCGATGTGGGTTCAGCAGAAATTTAATCCAACACCTACAGACCCTATGCAAGCTAAAATATTGCAATTAATGCCAATATTTTTTACCGGTTTATGCCTATTTATGCCAGCAGGCCTTGTTCTTTATTGGGTGGTCAATAATGGATTAACCATTGCACAACAATATTTTATTACCAAAAAAATTGATCAATCTTAGATTAAATGAACAACGATACAATCGCGGCAATTGCAACTGCTCCCGGAAGGGGCAGTGTTGGCATTGTGAGATTGTCGGGACCTTCAGCTTTTTCAATCGCAGAAAAAATATCGAAAATTACTTCTCCTACTGCTAGACACGCTTATTTCACTCAATTTTTCGATACGCAAAATAAAACCTTAGACGAAGGTCTAATTTTACATTTTTTCGCGCCTCACTCATTTACGGGTGAAGATGTCGTGGAGTTCCAATGCCACGGTGGACCTGTAGTTTTGGACCTTCTACTAAAAACTGTTTTATCATTCGGCGCGCGCCAAGCTTTACCTGGAGAATTTTCAGAGCGCGCTTTTTTAAATGATAAAATTGATTTAACCCAAGCGGAGGCTATTGCAGATTTAATTGACGCATCTTCTGAACGCGCTGCGAAACAAGCAATCGCTTCTTTGCAAGGAGAATTTTCTAAACACATTAACAGCTTGGTCAAACAAGTAATAAATCTTAGATTATTTGTTGAAGCCGCAATCGATTTTCCGGAAGAAGAAATTGACTTTCTATCTGACCCAAAAATTTTTAATGCCCTGAACGAAATCACTGCTTCCTTAAATAAAATTCTTCATAGTGCTCAACAGGGCTGCTTATTGCGCGAAGGCCTAAAAGTCGTTATAGCCGGTCGGCCAAACGCTGGTAAATCGAGCTTACTTAACGCTCTTGCTGACAATGAGATCGCAATCGTCACAGATATAAAGGGCACAACCCGCGATACCTTAAAAGAAACAATTCATCTCGATGGGCTTCCGATCCAGCTCGTTGATACCGCGGGACTGCACAATACCGACGATCAGATCGAACAAATAGGAATCGAACGCGCGTGGTCAGAAATCAATCAAGCGGATATGATTTTGCTCATTTGCGACAGCACAGATGCACAGCAAATTAATCCTAAACACGCTTGGCCCGAATTTTTACAATGTGATAAAAGCAAAAACAAAACGCTTGTTGTCTTTAACAAGTGTGATTTATCAGGTTGGATCAAACCGCCTGGGTCATCAGACACTGAAACCGCTGTTTGCGTTTCAGCTAAAACCAAAGCTGGGCTAGATCAGCTTAAATTGACTATATTTAATCGCTTTGGCTTAGAACATAATACAGAGGGAATCATCAGCGCAAAGCGGCGCCATCTCGACGCACTTAACCGCACAAAAGAAGCTCTCGATCGTGGATCCGCTCTGATAAATGACCATATGAGCGCGGGGGAGCTCTTAGCCGAAGAACTTAAACTGGCACAAAATTATCTGGGGGAAATTACAGGCAGGGTAACGCCCGATGAGTTACTCGGCAAAATTTTCAGCAGCTTTTGTATCGGTAAATAGCATAATTTCACCTCTTTATACCCTCCTTCTTAATTTAAACTCCGCCAGAAGATAATTCACATAGCAAACAGTTTACCCTAAAGAAATAAATAGGCTGTCCACATACTTATTCAACATTTAACCATCGCCCTCAAAACAAACGATTAAGTTATCCACGTCAACTCACAGCTTACACACAAGTGAATACAGACGACAAAAAGATTAAAATAATCTCAACTGCTAATCCCCGGCTTAGTAACATGATATTCAAAACTACTTCACAGTTAGAAGGTGATGTTAATCATTTTGCAGTTAACACGATATTAAACAGTGGATGCCTGCTATTTTTATTCACCGAAAAACTCAAATACAAATGGGACTGTCAATAACAGGCTTTCCCGTCCACAGTTTATAAATGCGTTTTTATCGCTGTTCGCAAGCGAAATACAGACTTTATACCTCTCACAAGCTTTTGATTTTTAATATATTTAATCAATTACACACAAGTATTCGTTTCATTAATAACAACAATAAATTTAAAATATCTATTTAATCTCTATACTCCTTTATCCTCTGGTACAGACGGAATTTTCTAAAACTTTGAACTCCTCTTCATATTTCGTAAAAACGTAAAAATTCCACTCAAACTTTGTTACGAATATAGACAATACGTGTTCTAGGTCTCTCTTCGCCGATTTTCTCGTGTGTATACTACGAAGTTCCTATGAAAACCCGGAGTGTTTTAACACTGTTAACTGATTCACAACACAAGTATTAAGTTCAGCAAATTTAAATGGGTGTTTACTACTTAGTATTAGTTAACAGTTGTATGTAAATTAAGGTGAGATACGAGGGAAAATAATTTTAAAAAGTGTTTACTTAGGCTTAATAGTCATTATCAACTTTTGCCGTAATAAACGCTTGGTTTGTTCAAATTACAAATAATTTTAGATTTGCAAACTGATAAACACGAATAAATCCAAATTAAAGACATTCTAACCTGGGGGTTATACATGTTCTTAAATAACAACAAGTTGATTCGATCGATTTTTCTCGTATCGATAGCCGTATTCATTACATCTTGTGGTAGCAGTAACAAAACTTCGGTGAACGATTTTCTCGGTTCAAGCAGTTCTTCCTCAACTTCAACATCTTCTAGTGGAACTGGATCGTCAAATTCTTCGAGTGGTAACGCTTCAAGCAGTTCTTCGAGTTCTTCTGGAGATTCGAGCTCCAGCTCCAATAGCAGTAGTTCAAACTCATCGTCTTCAAGCAGCGGTGAAACTCCAAAACCAAACAAGCCCGTAGTAAATTTCCAAAACATCAATGATGGTGATGAATTTGCTGTTGGTACAGTTCCGGATATTACGGTTCTGGCTGCGGACAACGATGGAGATTTGAAGTCTGTGACTTTGCAAATCGACAATGTTGATATCGGTGAAATCCCAGCACCTGGACCGTTTACTTGGGAAGCGGATGATCATGGCCTAAATGCGCCGGGAGTAGAACTCGGTGCAAAAACACTTGTTGTAGTAGCGATAGATGAGGCTGGATCGCCTACGCTATTGTCGTTGACTATCTTTATCGTCGATCCAAATAATCCCGGCAGTTCAAGTTCGTCTAGTAGCAGCTCTTCGTCTAGCAGTTCATCGAGCTCTTCAAGCTCATCTGGCGCTATGGTTCCAGAGCTAAGCTTCAGTGAGCCAATGGACCAAGACATGTTTATGCAGGGGCATGACTTGACTGTAGAAGTTACCGCTACTAACGATGACAACGTCGATAATATTGAACTAACGGTCACATCCACTGCACCAGGTTTCGATGAATACAGTAGAAGCGAAGGTGCAGCACCTTATTTATGGGGGCCAAATAGCAGGGCCAATCAAGCGGCTGCGGATCCTGTATTGGGTAATTTGCAACCTGGCGAATATACCTTAACTGCTTTAGTTACCGATAATGACGGTAATACCAGCGAAAGCTCCATAGTTATCACCGTGACACCTGCGAATAATGGCTCAAGCAGTTCGAGCTCCTCCAGCTCCTCCAGCAGCTCATCAAGTAGCTCAAGTTCGTCAAGCTCTTCTGGTGGTTCAAGCTCTACTAGCAGTTCCAGCTCTTCGACTAGCTCGAGTTCTTCCAGCAGCTCAAGTTCCTCCAGCAGTTCTAGCTCGACAAGCAGCTCGTCCTCTTCTAGTTCTAGCAGTTCAAGTTCTTCGAGCTCATCAAGTAGCTCAAGCTCAAGTAGTTCGAGTTCGTCTTCCAGTTCTAGTAGCTCTTCGTCCTCCGGTATGGTCGTTGTTAGCTGTGATGGCGATGTTGCGGCAGGTGAAAATGTGTATCAAACCTTTGGTGGAAGTTTGAATTGTCAGGCGTGCCATGGCGCTCCAACGGCGGGCATGACTTCTTGGACTGGACCACTATCGCCAAACGGTATTGATCTATACGATGATGCCGATGATGGTTATCTCAGTGCTACCGGTAACCCGCAAACGGGATTAACGCTCGCCGAATTTATCGACAACTTTATGCCTGGCCAAGCGAATAATCCGGATTTAGTAGTTGCTGAGCAAATAGTGGCTTATCTTACTCATGCCGTTGATGTTGGTAAGCCTTGGTGCCCAGGTAACCCCTGGCCTCCGACAGATGGTGGTGGCTCAATTCCTATTTTGACTTCGCCTAAAGAAACAGGAACTAACGGTTACTCACTTGATATGCTCTATCCGACTCAGCATTCTAATCTCGGTGAGAGTGAAGCGGTCGACATTCAAGTAGCCTTCCGCGCTAATCCTCCACAAGACGGTTCTGAGATCGCAAGCATTACATACAACGGTAATGCGTTGACTCGCGACAATGAAGGTGTGTGGAGAAGTGACGGAGAAATCATTAATGTTGCATACACTCCTGAAGAGCAAGAGGAGGTGCGAATTGTATTCGAGATGATGACGATGGCTGGTGGTATGGAAGAAGGTTATCTCCACCTGCGAAATGACAAATCCGGTATCGCGGGTATCGGTGATAAAGATCTACAGGCAGTCAGCCTCGATTTAGACCCGATTAATCGCCAGATTTATTTCACTGATCCCTATGAAGGTAAGCTCGTGCAGGTGAACATCTCTAATGGTGTTACTGCAGTTGTTGATGTCGATGAGTTTATGCTTCCGCCGGTCAATGCTTCTGCAAATGTATTCTGGCCGGTGCAAGTGGATGCTGAATCTAATACTGCCTTTGTTGTTCGAGATAACATTAAGGATTCGACTGCATCGAATACCGAACGTGAAATCTTTGTCAACGCAGTTAACTTAGTAGACGGTGCATTGACAGCTCTAGGTGATAATTCCATGACAACCTTAGGGCACAATTACGCTGCAGCGGGGTCGGCAATATTTGATAAGGGTGGAATTCCAGCCTTTGATGGCCCGGGCTCTGTCGGAACCTTGTTCTTGTTCGACTACACCAGTGTGGCAGCGTCTTCAACGATTGTGCCGATTGCTGTAATTGAAAGTAATGATGTGCTATCAGCCGGTGTAGTTTCGCATGCAGTGACGCCAAACGAGTTGCTCCGCTACAGCCCAGAATATGGTCCACTGTCGTTTGCTGCTGATCCCGCTA
>JANQJB010000116.1 GCA_028281865.1 Marinagarivorans sp. | reverse complement strand
ATGAAAATGTTCAAAATGGGCATTGGGGGCGGCAAACCCGCCGAGGGAAAAGTCGGAGTACAACCAGAGTGGTTTTACAAAGGTGACGGCGCTAGTGTCGTCGCTCCCGGAGGTGATTTACCGCAACCTCCTTATGCGCTCGATGGCGGAGAAGAACCAGAAATTGCCGGGATTTATTTAATTGGTGAAGATGGAACCCCGTTTCGCATCGGCTTTGCCTTAGGTAATGAATTTTCTGATCATGTGATGGAGCGCCAAAATTATTTGTACTTAGCCCATTCTAAAGTTAGACGCTCCGCAATCGGCCCTGAAATTCTGCTTGGCGAACTTCCGGCGGATATTCAAGGAACTAGTCGCATCCGCCGAAACGGCGAGGTCTTATGGCAAAAACCCTTTTTAAGTGGTGAGGACAACATGTCGCATACCATTGCTAATTTGGAATATCATCACTTCAAATATGCTGACTTTTTGCGACCGGGTGATATCCATATTCACTTTTTCGGCACTGCGACACTAAGTTTTGCGGACAATGTCGCTACGCAAGATGGTGATGTATTTGAAATTGAAGCCAGCGCTTTCGGACGCCCTCTCACTAATCGCTTACGCAAAATCGAGCACAACGTGCCACGCGTAAATAGTCTTTAGTGACAGAGATTTTACCTATAGAGACTAGCGATGAAGAGGTTGCAATTCCAATTTAAGTACCGTGGGCTTACGGGGTACGTCGCTTGAATACGGCTAACGAATTCGAAAAATATTTACCGTTTTTAAGCTGGCGCCATCGGGTAACTAGAGCCAATTTCAAACTCGATTTGATTGCGGGCTTGACCGGCGCAATTATTGTTCTGCCGCAGGGTATGGCATACGCACTGATTGCTGGCCTACCTCCGGAAATGGGGCTGTACTCAGCCGTTGTTATTGCCGTGATTGCGAGCTTATTCGGGTCATCGCTGCACATGGTAACCGGCCCCGCTGCAGCGATCTCGATTGTTGTCTTCAGCGTGACCTCTAGTTTTGCGACACCTGGTACAGATAGTTTTATCAGCCTTGCGCTAACACTTAGCCTGATGGTCGGAGCCATTCAACTCACCCTGGGTTTGGCGCGCTTGGGCGCGCTGGTGAATTTTATTTCCCACACAGTCGTCGTAGGTTTTACCGCAGGTGCTGCCGTTTTAATTGCGACCAGTCAACTTAAATATGCAACAGCGCTCGATGTTCCAACTGACGCAGGATTTGTTAACACCTTAAGCTTCGTGTCTACTCACTTCAGCGACGCGAATCTAGATACAGTTGCAATTACACTTGTTACGATTGTCGCAACCATTATTTTTAAGCGTCTGTGGCCAAGGTCACCGGCGATGTTTATTGGGATCGTGATAGGTAGTTTAACCGCCTTTATGCTCGATGACGGTTCCAATCAAATTCGCTATGTAGGCTCGTTGCCAAGCTCTCTGCCAGGCGTGTCGATGCCCGATATGACATTGCAAGAAATACGCTCACTGGTGCCCGGAGCAATGGCAATAGCCATTTTGGGCTTACTGGAGGCCGTATCGATAGCGAGATCTACTGCACTGCGTTCAAGGCAGCGAATTTCAGGCAATCAAGAATTTATCGGTCAAGGATTGGCCAATACTGTCGGACCATTTTTCTCTTGCTTTGCCTCCTCCGGCAGTTTTACGCGTACCGGAGCAAACTATGATGCAGGCGCGGCAACACCACTGTCAGTTGTTATTTCAGCGGCGATAGTATTAATGGTTTTACTTTTTGCACCCAGCGTCACCAATTTCTTGCCCTATTCCGTTATGGCCGGTTCGATTTTATTAACCGCTTGGAATTTGATTGACCGCAAACACATAGTTCAAATTATTCGCTGTAATACTGGTGAAGCAGCCGTTCTGATTGCTACATTTTTTTCCACGTTATTTATTCAACTCGAATTTGCTATTTATATCGGCGTTTTACTTTCGCTTGTTCTCTACCTGAAAAAAACTTCTGCTCCACGCATAATGGAGGTGGCACCTCGTTCGCTAGAGCAAAACAACGACTATCGTAGCGTTGAGCGTTTTAATTTGTCCGAGTGCCCACAAATTAAAATTATCCGTTTAGACGATTCAATTTACTTTGGTGCTGTCGATCATATTCAGCTCAGCATTCACCAACACATCAACGCAAACGCCAAAATTAAACACTTCGTTTTGATGTGTCCCGGAGTCAACTCTATCGACTTGGCTGGCGCAGAAATGCTCGTCAACGAATTTAAATCGCGACGCGAGCAAGGTATTGAAATCGTTTTCTGCGGTTTAAAAAATACGGTAAAAGATGAAATTGAATCGATGGGTTATTTAGAATCATTTGGCGAAGAAGTTTTTTACGATACGATGGAACAATATTTATCGCAAACAATTCCGCGGCTGGACCAAAACACTTGCATGACTTGCGATAAACGTGTTTTTAATGCCTGTCCAAAAAAAATCACGCAGTAACACTCGTATACTCAAAATCGGTGACATCAATGACTCGCTTTCCTGTTCGCGCCTGCCAAGTTTTTACATTTTTCATTGCGACGAGCATGATATGTTTGGTTGCTCACGCTCAACCAGCTTGGAAAATTAGTGAAGTCGAAGGAAAAGCAGAAAAGCGCCATGAGGCTGCATTTATTGAAGTGAATGGCAAGTTTTATGCACTCGGTGGCCGCAAACGAGAAAAAACCAGTATTTATAATCCCAAAACAAACAGTTGGACTGAGGGTGCCGCTCCCCCATTTAATATCCACCATTTTCAGCCTGTGGCATATAAAAATAGAATTTATATGATAGGTGCGATGACGGGAAAATTTCCCAAAGAAGACCCTGTCGCAAACGTAATCATTTACGACCCGAAAAAAGATGTCTGGATTATTGGCGATGAAATTCCTAAAAATCGCCGTCGAGGCGGCGCCGGCGTCGCTTTATACAACGACAAAATCTATTTAGTAGCCGGCATTCAAATCGGCCATTGGTCGGGCAACGTCAATTGGCTGGATGAATACAACCCTAAAACCGGAGAATGGAAAACTCTGGCAGATGCTCCTCGTGTGCGTGACCATTTCCAAGCGGTTGTTATTGACGGAAAACTTTTTGCCGCTGGAGGGCGAAAAACATCAAAATCGACGGGACATGTTTTCGATTTAGTAACATCGGAAGTTGACGTTTATGATTTCAAAAACGATTCCTGGTCAACTCTGCCAAACAAAGTCAATATCCCCACCGCTCGCGCGGGTGCATCAAACGTTGCATATCAAAACCATTTATTGGTTATTGGGGGGGAGAGCAAACAGAAAATTGCACACAATACTGTAGAAGCTTACAACATAAAAAATTCTCGATGGGAAACGCTAGCACCTCTTGCCCGCGGCCGCCATGGCACCGGTGCATTTGTTTTTAATAAACATCTATGGACATGTTGTGGTTCCGGTAATCGCGGTGGTAGGCCGGAACTCAATTCGATTGAAAGTGTCAAGTTAGACAAAAATTATTTACAGCAAAATTAAGAGCAGCTCTAGTAACAGTGATAGCTTTTGTGTCGATAATTTTTTGTCATGATATTTTATAGGAAACTCCTGAAAACTCGTTTTAAAAATTGGCACTTATCAAGTTAAAAGAACAGTTCCGCTAATTTTCCACCAGGATCACCCGCTCGCATAAAGGATTCACCAACCAAAAACCCATAGACACTATTATTATGCATTTGAGCTACATCTGTTTTTTCTAGTATACCACTCTCAGTAATAACGTATTTATCCGCCGGAATCGAGCCAAGCAATTCGAAAGTAGTATCGAGTGAAACATTAAAAGTATGTAAATTGCGATTGTTAATACCAATTAACTTGGTATCAAGATCTAAAGTCAGTGCCAGCTCTTCCGCATTGTGGACCTCTACCAAAACATCTAGCCCAATCTCACTCGCCTGCTGGTAAAAATCATGTAATTGGCTCTTTTCCAGTGCAGCAACTATTAATAAAATACAGTCCGCCCCAATAGCCCGCGCTTCTGTCACTTGATAAGCATCCACGATAAAATCTTTGCGAATAACCGGTATAGAAACCGCAGCCCTTGCCCGCTGTAAATATTCATCAGCACCTTGAAAAAAATCAATATCCGTTAAAACCGACAAACAACTCGCACCATTTTTTTCGTATGATTTAGCGATCGCTACTGGATCAAAATCTTCTCGTATTACACCTTTACTCGGCGATGCCTTTTTAATTTCTGCTATAACAGCGTTTTTTCTCTGGTCAATTTTTTCAGTGAGCGCATTAACAAAACCGCGAGGCGCAGACAAATCACGAATACGATTTTCCAATTCAGATGCAGATACAAGTGCACGTCGTTCTACAACTTCTTGCTCTTTGCGAAGTAAAATCTTTTTTAAAATTGTCGGAGTATCATCTTTCACTTTAAACACACTCAATCAAATAAACTGAAGTAGATAATCGTGGATGCAAAGGGTTGTTTTAGGAGCGTAGCCGACAGGATGACCTCCACGGATGGAGGAAATACTGGAAATGCAGGAGCAATTCCCAGTGCGTCGGCGCCGGAGCCTACAAGGAAGTATTTACGGCGTTCCTAAAACAACCCTTTGCATCCACGATTATCGGCCGGCCCTATATAAATTAAAAACACAAAACAAAACCGACAAGAACTAAACCTGCGAAAACTCCGCCAACTGCTTAAGTTTCTCACGCGCCATTCCCGTCGCTATCGCATCCTCCGCCATCTTCACGCCATCACTCATAGATGATGTCAAACCTGCGCAATAAATAGCAGCACCCGCATTTATCGCAATTAGCGCAGATGCCTTTTTCCCGTTTTCAGTCGCGCGTTTACCCAATGCATCTTCAATTAACGCTAGAGATTCCTCTGCCGATTCAACCGCAAGCCCGCTCAAATCTGCGTAATCAATGCCGTAACTACGCGGATAAATCTCATATTCACTAATTTCGCCATTTTTCATTTCAGCGGCATAAGTAGTTGCCGCTATAGAAATTTCATCCAAGCCGTCTTCAGAGTGAACAACCATAACATGTTCACTATTAAGATTCGCCAACACCTCTGCCATCGGTCGACACAACTTTTTATCATAAACGCCAATGACCTGACGCTTAGCTCCAGCAGGGTTTGTCATTGGGCCAAGCATATTGAATATTGTGCGCAAGCCCAATTCCTTACGCGGACCAATTGCATTTTTCATCGCACTGTGGTGAGTTTGCGCAAACATAAAACCGACACCAATGCTTTCCACTGCTCGCGCAACCTGGTGCGGTGAAATATTTAAATTAACACCGGCGGCCTCCAAAACATCGGCACTGCCGGTTGAACTGGTAATCGATCGGTTACCATGTTTCGCAACTTTGCCACCTGCTGCCGCAACAACAAAGGCACTTGCTGTTGAAACATTAAATAGTTGTGCGCCATCTCCTCCCGTACCGCAGGTATCAACGAGATTTGTCGTATCAATTTCTACCGGTGTAGCTAATTCACGCATCACCTCTACTGCACCGGAGACTTCATCAATGGTTTCACCTTTCATTCTCAGGGCAATTAGGAAGCCTCCAATTTGCGCAGGAGTTGCAACGCCAGTCATCACTTCATGCATGACGGCCTTCATCTCGTCACGAGTTAAATTTTTTTGCTCAACTAACGTCGCTATCGCTTTTTTTATATCCAAGTGCCCTCCCAGAGGCAATTCGCTCAATCGTTTTTTCAATGTTGCAGCTCACTTTAATATTAAAGGTTCACTGTGACAAAAAATTGTTAAAAAGTTTATGCCCCGCTTCGCTCAATACGGATTCCGGATGAAATTGCACGCCTTCAAGCGCATATTCCCGATGACGCAGTCCCATAATATTATGCATCATCCCATCGCCATTTTCTGTCCAAGCAGTCACTTCGAGTTCCGCCGGCAAGGTATTTTGGTCGACTACAAGAGAATGATATCGCGTCATGCGCACGGGTGCCGGTATACCACGAAATACACCCTTGCCCGAATGATGCACTGCCGAGGTTTTGCCATGCACAGCTTTGTCTGCTCTAACTATTTTTGCGCCAAAAACAGCTGCAATGGTTTGATGCCCGAGACAAACACCTAACAAGGGTATCTTGCCGGAAAACTCTGCCACAACATCCTGAGATATTCCCGCTTCTCGCGGTGAACAGGGCCCCGGTGATATGACAATGTGCGATGGGTTTAACGAATAAATTTGCGCTACGCTTATTGCATCGTTTTTCTCTACACGAACGTCCGCTCCCAACTCGATAAAATACTGAACAACGTTGTAAGTAAACGAATCGTAGTTGTCGATAACTAGCAGCACTCACGAAACCTCATAATCACCATTTTCTCCATCTAATTACCATTGCACCATCTACTTACTATTTACTTCACCATCATCCCGTTTACTCCAATATCACCCCATTCACTCCAATATCATCGCGTTCACTGCAGCGTCATTCAGTTCACTCCATCGTCATCCAATTTACTCCACCGTCATCCAATTTACTCCACCGTCATCCCGTGCTTGACACGGGATCCAGCGACCTGAGAATAAAGACCAAATTACTCTGGGTTTGCCTCTGAAGGCAATGCCTTTTTCCAAAACCGAATTCATTTCCCGAATCGCTTCTCCAGTTCATTAACCCTTTCGGCTTACTTCCTGGATCCCGTGTCAAGCACGGGATGACGTTGTCCGAAAAATTTAACGCGTCATGCACTCAATGACGCTGTACAGGCAATTAACAACAGATAACAGGCCGATAGCGAAAATTATTTCCTATCAACAATGTTTATTGTTGTTTTTTTTTACCGTGAGTATTCCAGTTGGCGATCGATTTATACAAGACAGATTCAAGGAAAAATACCGGCGACTCGGGACTACTGCACATTCACCCAGCTATTTAACGCGGATAACTTAAAGCGAAACTCGTTCTTATAATTCAGAACAATACCATCGGAGACTATAGACTCAAGAGTAATATCCGCATGAATTCTAGTACCGGGCTTATACATTTTCCCGTTTAGTTGCACAGCACCACCCTTATCAGAATAAATATGATTCGCATAGTTGATACTGGGAATACTAGATTGCCTTGATTCGGCAAGTTCATGCAGATACGGAACATCGCTATATGATGCTAAACCAAGGGACTGCCGCGCATCGGTTTTTTTTTCTGTGGCTTGCACTAGTTGTTTAAGCAATGCCTGCTGATATTGCTGGTTTTCCGCGTTTTCTTCAAAGGCTTGACGCGCACGTTCAGCTAAACCTGGGTCGGTTTCCTGTTTTGTTGTTTCGCGCGCAACGTTATTTGGCACTGCACGAGACTGCTGATACAGACTACTAATCGCCTCCTCCGATCCAGGTGGACTCGGGCTCATAGGTTTTTTTAATGGCGTTATTTTTTTAATGATTTGACTAGAACCGGAATCCGGATCCGGTGAAACGCTTAAATCACTTTTAGCGGGCTTCTGGACAAGCAGATCAGCTTGCTCTACTTGTTTAAAATCCTCGTCCACGCTAACAATCTGCTTTTCATCCTTCTCTGCCGAAGTATTCATTAACAAGACAACCAGCAAAACGACGGTAAAAGAAAGCAGCGCTATAACAGCAACAAGAAGCTTCGGGGCCGGTTTTTCTTCACCCTCATCATCTACAGAATCTAACAAATCCGGTACATCGTTAACCGGCTTACGCTGTTTATCCGCTCGATTTAGCGCGTCGAGAATCAACGACATTCTAGGGCCTGTTAACACTAATTTGATAGGCACTGCAGGTAGCGCCTATAAAGACGCCACTCGTTGTTGCTCGTCGTTTATTTGAAATTATCAAACTACACTCCTCGCGCCTAGACTGGCGCCTTTTTAGACATAACAGTGCCTATCAAATTAGTGTTAACAGGCCCTAGAGCTCTCCAGTCAGCGAAGCGAGAGGAAAATCCGCGTTAGTGGCCTCATTTAGACGTAACAATGTTTGCATACCAACCACTCCGTCTTCCGTGAGACCTTGCTGCCGCTGAAAAAGCTTGACTCGTTGCGCCAAGGCACGCGTAAAACGCGTATTTGTCAGCGGCTGTGGTTGACCGTCAATACTGGCAAAGCGCTCTGCTACCCAACGCACTAACTTGCCCGAGGAGCCAACACCGACCGGCCCGTCAAATTCTGGAGGTTTGTGCCACATAAAAGTGAACTCACCGGTCCACAGCGGCCCTAGTTTGCTAAGCGCAACCTGCTGTTTGTCACCATCGACAATCACGATCGCATCTTCATCATCCAACGCGATAATTGTGGTGTAGGCGGCGAAGCGCTCAGGAGTATTTAAATAAAGTACAGCCGGCCGATTAATTTCGCGAAACTCCTGCCAATTCTCGACATTTAAGGTTTCACATTTAAGGCCTTTCTGCTCGGCACGCCAACAGGGATACATACTCGTATCACCGGCCTCGCCTATTGTGGCAAGCAAGTCCCTTAAAGCGATATCCTTGTTTTTAATCCATAAGTCAGGCGGCGCCAATGTCTTCGGTTCTTCTTCGACTGTTTGAGCCGCTAAGTTTTCAGGCTGAGACTGTTGTTGCACAACCGGCGCCACCCTAGGCTCAAATTGCGCGTTTTTCACTGCTCGCAACGCCAACGCATACCAAACAACGGCTAAAAGAGCGACGACCGTGCAAGCGAATGCTACATGCAGAGGAGTGAGCAAGTTTTTCCAATCGTAGGTCAACGCTTTTTGAGCGGGGCTTTGGTGTGCAAGCACCTCTTGCGACGCCTGTTTAAGAATCTGCAAATCCACTTCGGTTTTCTCTTTGCTAAACGCACCGAGCAAAGTACGATCACAAAGAATATTTATGACACGCGGGATACCGTTACTCAATGCAAATATACGTTCAACCACTTTGGGTGGGAACAATTGGCGCCCAGACGGTAAGCCAGCCACACGCAAGCGATGTCGAATATAGGAAGCGGTTTCTCTAACGTTCAAGGGACGCAAATGATAGCGGGCAGTAATTCTTTGCGAAAGCTGCCGCAAAGCGGACTTGGCCAACAATTCGTTGAGCTCCGGCTGACCAACAAGAATGATTTGTAGTAATTTTTCGGTATTGCTTTCCAGGTTAGTCAACAAACGTATTTGCTCGAGCGTGGAAACTTTCAATAGCTGAGCTTCGTCCACTAAAACAATCGTTTTGTGCCCACGCTCATGATTCTTAACAAGAAAAGCCAGTAGTTTATCTGTCAAAGTCTTGAGGTTGCGCTCGTCTGATGGGTAAGCAATATTCAATTCATCGCAGATTGAGCAAAGTAAATCACCTGCATCAGCAGCCGGGTTCAGCACCATAGCCACGTCGGTCTCGTCTGGTAACTGCTCGAGTAAGGCCCGAATGATTGTCGTTTTCCCAGTACCAACTTCCCCCGTCAACATCACAAACCCGCCACTTTTTACACCGTACATCAAATGCGCTAGAGCCTCCTTATGCTGGGAGCTCATAAACAGGTAACGCGGGTTGACCGCGATTGAAAAAGCTTGATCGTCAATGCCAAAAAAACTGTGGTACATAAGGGCCCAAATTGCTAGGTTTAGTAATAGCGGTGAGAGTTTGACCGCAATCCGCTCACTTCGCTCAACGGCTGCTCGCCCGACCTAAAATTTATATTCGAGTAATCCGGGCACTTGACGAGATATGAACATTCAATTCAGTGTGCTAAGAGAGGGGATGATACAGCGAATGCCTCGTGCATAAAACGTTTGCACTTAAAAACGATTACAAGATGGGCAAAACTATGGGGGGTGGGCTGTTAGAATACACCGGCGACTATCGATAGCCCGAACAGCTGCGCTTAGAAACGGACCAACACGCCGAGTCGCGAAACCTATAAGCTTTCAAGCATTTCCTTGCGGCTAGCAATCATATCCTCGTAGGTCTGAAGCGTCGAAAAATCGAGTAAATCGTTACGCGTTCGCATGCGATCCAACTGGCCTTCTAGACACATAATTTCACGTGCAAGTTGCTGACGAACAAGCGTGGGCTCAGGAGTGGCCAAGCCAAAAGGGCGAATATAAGTTGCAGTAGCCTGATTCATTTTCTAAACCTAAATACCTATACGACTTTAACTAGATCAATAGCTTTCGATCAATGATCGATACTACAACCAGCAGAGCGCCGGCAATTGACAATCGCAATAAACCTTTCGGCGCGAGCCGGGTTAATTTCTGGAACAAATAACCGCTGCCTCAGAAATATATTTCCCCAAAATCTAATGCCTGGAAGTTTGGATACGGCCCAAATCAAAAAAAAGACTAAACAAACAGCCCGATAAATTTGGATCGTATGCCTACAATAAATGGCAAAAACTGCCCTTTTTTGCAAAGGTTCGGATACATTATCAAAATCTCATTCAAAAGTGTTAGTTTTTTAAGCAGAAAAAATGAACTCGATGCCATTATTTTTAATTAATTGTATGTTTTATTACCTAGTAAAAGTTTGACACTTTAGTATAGAATCCAAATGAATTAGACCAAATTTTATACAATAGTACGTTTCGTTTTTAATCCGTTTTAGCATTAGTATCAGCCGGCTAAATACTGTTGTGCCAAAAACAGCGCTGCAATAGAGCGCGCTTCACTAAAATCGCTCCGCTCTAGCAGCTCACTCAGCGCAGAGAAACGAAATACTTCCACCCCAAGTGGCTCCGGCTCATCTCCCTCTGCTGTCGCTTCATACAAGTCTTGCAACAACACAATTTGGGTTGCGTGCTCCATATAATTTGGCGACTGCAGCATCTGCTTGAGCAGTGTTTGCCTGCGTGACCCGAAGCCCGCCTCTTCTCGCAGCTCCCGATCGGCCGCATGGGCAAAACTCTCAGTACCATCAACACGTCCCTTCGGCAGTGCTAACTGGTAATCTTCAGTACCGGCAGCAAACTCCCGCACCACAATGAAACGGTCTTCGTCCAGCATAGGAACTGCAATCACTGCTGGTTTGGACCCCTTCAAGCGCTCATATTCTCGCTTTTCCCCGTTACTGAACTGAATCTCCATCGCTTCAACTCTAAATAAGCGACTTGGAGAAGGACTCCAACGCTTTAATATTTTCGGAAAGGTCGTCATACTGCTTTACACCTTGTTCATATGTTTTGCTGTTAGTTTACTTTTTTATCCTTAATTCACCGCTTTTTCGTTTATGTATTATGTTAGCTTGGGACAATATTGAAACCGTTCTACTGGATATGGACGGCACTTTGCTCGATTTACAGTTCGACAACTTTTTTTGGTTGACTTACTTACCACAACGCTACGCGGAATTTCATCAAATCACAATTGAAGCTGCGCAATCCAAGCTAGAAGCACACATCGACCACTATCGCGGCACCTTACAATGGTATTGTCTCGACCATTGGAGCGAACTTGTCGGTATGGACATCGCCGCACTTAAGCAGGAGATTGCTCATAAAGTTGCAATCCGACCCGGTGCCGAGCGCTTTTTACGTTGGCTCAAACAAAACGGCAAAGATACCATCTTACTTACAAACGCCCATCGAGCCGGCATGAATATAAAACTTGAAGCGAGCGGTATTGACCGCTGGCTCGATAAAATCATCTCAAGTCACGACTACCAGGAACCCAAAGAAAGCGAAAATTTCTGGCATCATTTTGCAGATAATCACGAATTCAACCCGCAAAAGACATTGTTTATCGACGATACGGAACAAATCCTTCATCAGGCCAAAGCATTTGGCATACAACATCTTATTTATATCGCCCAACCCGACTCTAACGGCACGAAACGCCGGAGTGAGCACTACCAAAGCTTGCATGATTTCTCCGAAATTATGCGCTTGAGTTGACCGTTGGTCTTGGTTTAATGGAAAAGGTGCGTATTGATAAATGGCTGTGGGCGGCGCGTTTTTTCAAGACTCGTAGCCTGGCCAAGCAAGCGGTTGACGGTGGTAAAGTGCACATAGACAATCAACGGGTAAAGGCGAGCAAGGATATAACCACTGGCCTCGTCATTAAAATACGCCAGGGGTGGGACGAAAAAGAAATCCTAGTGACTGCGCTTTCTGATCAACGACGCGGTGCTCCAGAAGCGGCGCTGCTTTACGAGGAAACTGAGGCGAGTATTGCACTTCGTGAAAAGCGCGCCGCAGAACGCAAAGCCGCAGGTGCTGCCAGTTTTCAAACCGACGGGAAACCCAGTAAAAAACAACGACGGCAAATTCATCGCTTTGTGCGCAATGTCGCGCAAGGCGGCAATCAAGATGCAGCAAATATAAAAGACGATGAACAGCGATAATATCACCCGATTTTTCTTCGACAACTGCAACGCGCGCGGAGAGATAGTCTCGCTCGAAGAGAGTTTTATCGCAGCCGCAGCTCATCAAGAGCTCCCTTCACGCCTAAGGCTAGAACTCGGCAATTTTTTAACAGCAGCTTCACTACTTACCGGCATCTTGAAGTTTGAAGGCAAACTCACTCTACAAGCACAAGGCAACGGCCCGGTTACAGCACTGATGGCAGAAGCGACGGACAAACGCAATATTCGAGGAATTGTGCGCTTAAAAGAGAACAGCGACCCCAATAAATTAGATAAATTAACTCTGCCAGAATTGCTCGGGAAAGGTTTACTGTCCATCACCATCGAACCTGAAAAGGGGCAACGCTATCAAGGCATTATTCCTCTATCAAAAAATACCTTGGCAGAAAATCTGGGCGACTATTTTTTTCAATCTGAACAGCTACCCAGTTTTATTTATTTAACATGCAACGGACAGCGGGCTTCTGGCCTGATGGTGCAAGCTTTACCCGCTGACAAGGCACAAAATAATGACGAGGAAAGCTGGGAAACAGTAGAACATCTTGCGAGGACAATCCGCGATGAAGAACTTATACATCTGTCGCACGCCGAAATACTTGCGCGTTTATTTCACGAGCTCGAAACTCGTGTTTTACCCGACCAGACAGTCAAATTTAAATGCTCGTGCTCTCATGAAAAGTCCGGTCAAGCGCTAGTCTCCATTGGCAGAGATGACGCTCACGCTCTTTTAGCCGAACGAGGTTTAATCTCAATAAACTGCGAATTTTGTGGAATGACTTATCAATTTGGACAGAGAGAATTAACCAAGCTTTTCAAGCAAGCAGAACAGCTACACTAATCGATCCTTAAATTCGCAATAAGCTTGTTCAAGCGCGGAGATGTCTGGAACTATCATCTCCTCCTCCTCAATTTGCACATTCATTAATTCGTACGCGCCAGGAGCTTCTGTGTCTGTGGTAAAAATATTATCTTGCCGAATATTCATGACACGCGGAATACCTTGAGTCGGGATAGCTATAAAAGGCAAGTCGGAAGAAACACCGGTGTTATTAAATACTGCGATTCGACCATTGGGGTTAATGCCACCGCCCTGCTCGCGTGTGAGCTTTTCAAAACTAATCAACGGAACACGATGCGTACGCCAACTGTAGTGACCCAAAAACCAATCGGGACCACTGTTGTCTGGAAAAATCGGTGCAACTAAGGCCATCTCTGCGATACTTACCGATGGCACAAGTAACTGAGCAGCCTGAATTGGAAGTGCGAGACAGGCAATCCCGAAGTCTTGTTCCTCTTCTTCGTTAACTGGCGGCATTTCAAAATCACTCATATATTTCACCCGTTCGTTCGGAATTTAAAGCTTAGGAAGCTCAGCGGCCATAAGCTTTACAAAACTGTTTTGCAAGCTCTTCAGGTGTACCTATTTTTCCCGCGCAACCTTTTTGTTTTACGCTCAACGGCATCGAATCAACAGCACAGGACTCTGGCGATTGAATCCAGACTTTTCCACCGCGATGCGCGAGCATGTTGCAACCAAAAGCCCCATCATTGCCCATTCCTGTGAATATTATTGCCCCACCGCACCAGCGGTAAACGCGCGCAACTTTCGCAATCACTTGATCAATCGAAGGACTGTAGTCACCTTTCCACGGTGCGTTCGTTCCGGCAATCACACCATTATCTAACAACTCAATTTGATGTTGCGGCGAAACAATAAAAATACTCTTTTCCACAATCAAAGCTGAGTGATCCGTATCGCAAACGCGCCAACTACTATTTTGTTCTACAACCTGGCGCAAGGTGTCCTTTGCGCTCTCTTCTATGTGCTGCACATAAATAAAAGCAACATTCACCAGTGAATCTGGAATCAAGGTTAAAAAACGCGCTACGGCTTCCGGCCCACCAGTCGAAGCGGCAAGTACCCATACATATTTTGCACGCACAGCAGGCGCAGGCGTTTTGCTTTTGCGGAAATTCAGCACAGAACTTTTAAGCTTTAAATGCAGCTTTTGCGCTCGCGCCTGGCGAATTTGATGGGGCAGTAACACGTGCTCGTTGACACCGTCACCCTTGCTGGCTTTATCTTTTTTGACGTTATCATCGTTATCGCTATATACCAGTGGAATATTCGCAGCATCAATGCGCTCAATTAGAGAATGACCAGCACCATCATCGCTATCCACGTCTACGACCCAAACATCAACACTCGGCAAGGTGTCTTCACAGCTTGCAACCTCAAGTGCGGCACCGACTTGCTCACCAGTACTTTTAATCAATAAAACTAATTGATTTAGTTTTTGCTTATCACTGGCGAGAACACCAACGTTGAGCCCCTGGGCCGGCATAAACTAAGCCGCGCCTTCGCCCAACAATTCCCTGATATGACCAAGCAAAACTTCTTCTTGGTAAGGCTTACCCAAATAGTGATTCACGCCAATGTTTAAGGCGTGATCTCGGTGCTTATCTCCTGTACGGGATGTAATCATAATGATTGGAAGGTCTTCCCACTGTTCTGTCGTGCGGATATTTTTAGCCAATTCAAACCCATCCATGCGTGGCATTTCGATATCCAACAACATTACATCGGGAACTAGCTCTTGTAATTTTTGCAAAGCATCAACACCGTCATGCGCGGTCAAAACATTGTAACCTTCGCGCTCCAAGAACCGACTGGTAACCTTTCTCACAGTAACCGAGTCATCCACCACCATCACTGTCTTCAACAAACTCTTGGGTTCCGGCGCGCTCAACTGATGTGCTTGATAAGGTGCGGCCAAACCTGCTGTTGCAACACTGCGACGTACAAGAGCATGTGGATCGAGAATCACAACTACACTTCCGTCACCCATAACGGTAGCGCCAGACAAGCCTTGCACAGCCGCAAATTGCGGTCCCAAACTTTTAACAACAATTTCGCGACTACCCTGCAAACCATCGACCTGCAATGCCATCGCATGCTGCGCTGAGCGCACCAAAATTACTGGCACGGGTAGTGTTTGTCCCTCTAAACGGGGCAGCAGACTATCGGACAGCATTGAGCCTAAGTAGCGAACCTGATACTCCTCCCCCGCATACTCAAACCGCGCATCTTCCTCGCTATAATAATGTTCAAGTTCAAACGGGCTGACTCGCACGATACCTTCAATGCTGTTGAGTGGAATAGCATAGTTTTCTTGACCGATGGTCACCATTAGCGCCCGGTTTACAGAAACGGTAAAAGGTAAACGTACGGTAAATTGCGTTCCTACACCGCTTTTCGATTCGATCGACATAGAGCCGCCCAGCTGCTTAATCTCAGCTGCGACCACATCCATCCCGACTCCCCGGCCAGAAATTTGCGTCACGTTTTCGCGGGTACTGAAGCCGGCTTGAAGGATGAACTGCATGATGTCGTGATCACTCAAATCAGCATCTTCACTCATCAAACCTTGTTCTATAGCTTTTTTACGCACTTTGTCGAGAGCGATTCCGCGACCATCGTCCGCAAGACGCAATAAGATATCACCCCCTTCACGCGCAAAGCTCAATAAAATCCGGCCCGTCTCGGGCTTGCCGGCCGCGACGCGATCCTCGGGCTTTTCGATTCCGTGGTCTACCGCATTGCGCAACATGTGCTCTAGCGGCGCAACCATGTGCTCCAATACGGAACGATCCATTTCGCCTTCGACATTATCCAGCTCAAAGTTAACTTGCTTACCCAGTTCGCTCGACACCTGACGAACAATGCGGCGCAGACGCGGCACCAAGCGAGAAAAAGGCACCATGCGAGCACGCATCAAACCCTCTTGCAACGAGGAGTTTATGCGCTGCTGATGCAGCAACAGCGATTCTGTATCCTTAACTTTATCGCCTAAAGTCGATTTCAAGTCGACCAAGTCTGATGCGGACTCAGTGAGCGAGCGAGACAATTGCTGTAATTGCGAATAACGGTCCATTTCGAGCGGATCAAAACTATCCTGCTCGGCCATCTGTTCCTGGCGAAATAAAATTTGCGCTTCAGTCTCGATGTCTAAGCGACGAATTTGTTCTTGCAAACGACGAATAGTGACGTCCATTTCGTGGATTGCCGAACCGAAATCCGTAACCTGCTGCTCCAAGCGACCGCGGCTGATAGACGTTTCGCCCGCAAGATTGACCAACTCTTCCAGCAAATCGGCAGAGATCTTGACAACTTCTTGCGAACCCTGACGTTTATTTGCTGAGGCAAGCTGCTGTGAAGAACCGTCTACAGCAGCAGCCGGCGGGGGTGGCATCTTAAATTCACTTGCAACCGCAGGAGCTTTTAGCTCTGTCGGTGTAGGAATGGCTTTACCAATCGGATACACATTGTCAGCTACTTCAGCACCACGTACATTATCCTCAGTTCGCGAACTCTCGGCAGCTGGCACCACTTGCTCTGCCTGTTCATCAGCGCTCGCATCAGACTCAAGGTAGTCCTTAACGACCTTAACGCCTTTCAGCACGTGGTCTTGGTATTGATGAATCGTATTAAAAAAATTCGTGTCGCCCTGTGGACCCGACGAATTAATTAAATAAGTCTCATATTCATGCGTGAGGTCTCCAATCTTATTAAGACCTGCCAGACGTGCACCCCCTTTCAGCGTGTGCAGTGCACGCTTCATGACATCTTCAGCTTCCCGGTTTTCCCAATTAGAGTCCCAGTCGTGTATCGCTTCGTCTAGTTCCTCGATTAGCTCATCCGCTTCGTCGAGAAATACTTCCAAAATCTCCGCATCAATTTCATCGCCCCCTTGCTGTGCAAGGTCGCCGAAGTCAAATTCAATTTCACCCTCTGAAACAATTGAGCTTGTCTCGGAGATTTCATCGGCGGCTAGCTCAGCTACCAACGGCTGCGTCTCTGCCTGAACTTCCTGATCAACCAAGGTCGCGGTATCACTGTCGTCTTCAGCTCCAATTTCCGATGCAGCATCGTAAGAGCCGTCAAAAAGGCTCGTCTCAACAACTGTCGAAGGCTCGCTTTGAGAATCTATTTCAGATGCTTCTTCGACGATAACTTCTTCAGTCGTTTCAGCCGTCATGTCTTTTAACAGCTGCCACAAGTCAGCAGAGGGCAGCTGCATATCTTGACCTGCGGCTACACAATCCACCATATCCAGCAACGCTTCATGCGCAGGGTTGAGGATATCGAAGATCTCAGGCACAAGATCAATTTCCTTATTCAAAACGGCTTCATGAGCCGCTTTAAGATCGCCACTAAGCTCAGCCATTTGCGGGAGGTTGGCTTGTGAGGCGCCATCTTGCAAGGTGCCGAGCTCCGCTATAATCGCTTCCTGCTCTTCGACTTTGGCCGGAGTTTCCGCCCAGCGCGCAAGCACCTGATCCGCATCCAGAAGCAGTGCCATCTCTTCAGCCATTATGATCGAAAGGAGACGTGGATCGACCTCCCGGTGTTCACCCTCGCCCTGATCTTTCGAACGAATCAAGTGACCAACACGTAACTCTGCCAATTCGTTTACACGAGCGACGTATTGATCTAACTTCGGAATTTCAACTTCCACATGATCGTCTATTTGCACTAACGCTTCGTTGATATATTGCGAAGCGTCTTTGAGCAATTGCAAGATATCATCATCAACTTTAACTTGATAAGCGCGCATCTCCTTGAGCAGAGACTCGAGTGGCGTCACCAACAATGCGACCGGCGTTACTTCCGCCATGTGAGCGCTACCTTTTAATGTATGCAGGGCCTTTTGCAACAAATCGCTAGGCACTTCGAACAGCGGAGCCGACTCCTGCATTTGGCTGACGAAATCATCAGCTGTCTTAAGATGAACGCGCGTTTCAGAAGCAAAAAGCTCCAACAAGACATAATCTTCGTCTTCGTCGGCAAATTCAGGTTCAACACTAGGCTCCGATTCAGCGCTCGACGCAGTATCATGCTCGTCGTCTTCATCATCAGCGAGTTCAATAGCATCGGGCAATTCAAGTTCACCCGCCTCTTCCATATTCTCGCTCTGCGAAGCAGTCTCTGAAGTTTCTTCAGCAACATCCACCGCTTGTTCTTCATCAAGAGAATCTGACTCAACCTCAGCAGATTCAACCAGGGTAATTTCAGCGGGTTCAGGTTTGTCTGCGCTCGGAGCGCTTGGAACTGCATCAAAGTCAGGTTGCTGGCCGCGCGACAAGCCTTCTGCCCAAGCAATAAATTGCAGTACCGTTTGCTTCGCCGGGGTCGGTTGTCGACGCTCAAAGGCATCGACCATCAGCGGCAGTAAGGCAACCACACGCTCAATTAACTCCGCGTGTGCTTCGCTCGGCGGCACCGTCATATCAATTACGCGGTTGAGCATATTTTCCACTGACCAAGCCAACTCTCCGATTGCAACGGCTTGGACAATTCGACCGCTACCTTTAAGCGTATGAAAATTGCGGCGTATTGTGGTGAGTGCTTCTTCGTTTTCCAAGTCATCAGCCCAACGCGGCAAATGATCTGCAATCGAATCCATGACCTCTCGCGCTTCCTCGATAAAGATCTCGACTATCTCTGGGTCGATATCGGAATCCAGCACATCGTCAATATTGATCCCCTCGGGCAGACCTTCAATCGCCGGCCCCGAGGAACTTGTAGCTTCATCTTGTAAGCCGGTTTCAGCTGAAAGTTTCAGCTCACTTGAGTCATCTTCAACAGAAGAGGCACTAACGCTCGTTTCCCAGCCTGCATTTGAATCAGCCCCAGTTTCGTCGCTTAAAGTTTCATCGCTTAGGGTTTCGCCAGTAAATTCTGAAGACGGCAGCTCAACTCCGGGAACAGCATGTCCGATATCCTGCAGACTCTGCTCAGCCAGCATTAAAAACTGATCGATATCTTGGTCGTGCTCACCGACAAAACGCTCAAGAAAATAATCGACAGACTCTACAATATTGGCGAGGGCAACCAACAGCGAGCTTTCAGGGCTTTGCTCGGCATTGATGAATTTGTCTTCAACGAATTTGGTGCAAGCATCGATAATCGCCACGGCGCGCGGCAAAGGTATAATATTTAAGCCACCGCGAATATCGGACAACAGATTGGGTACATCGACCAGATGACTGCGATCGTTACCGTGGCTGTGATACTCCATGATGTGATCTTTTAGTTTATCGAGACCTTCGCGACACTCGGCAACCACCTTCCTTTGCGCCACATCGATTTCAACTTGCCGCTCATCAATTTGATTAAAGTCGCGCAGCTTATCGGCGCCTTTATCAATTGCTTCCAAGCGATGTTCCACGGCAACAATTTTACTCGCAACACCTTCAATAGCCTCTGGGCTTAGATCGTGATTCTCGCACATCTCCTGCAAAATTCGATGTTGCTCGAGCGCGTCGCTGCGCAGATCCTGGATTCCGAGCAGTGCCAAAGTGTCGGCAACGCGTTTTACAATCGGCAGAGCTTCTTCTAAATCACTTACGCTGCCTTGCTCGGACAACAAATGTGTAAGCAACTGTTTGATCGAATTAATTTCATCCGACAAAGCACCAACCACCGCACGAATTGCGTCTTTGTCAGGCCCGGAAATCATCGCTTTGTTAAAACCACGACCCTCGACCGAATTATCCATTAACGCATCGCGCAAATTATAGCGCTCGTTCAATTGCTCGACGCGGGCACTCCAATCTTCAGACCTGGCAATGTAGTACAAAATATTACGTATCAGATTGGCATTTGGTGGGGCATGGAGAGCCGATGGGCAGTTTTCTTCTAGAACACGCATTTCACGCGCTAGCGCACGTAGAATGGTTTTCACTGCTACGCTGAGCTCAACCTCGTCGCGTACCAAACAATCCATAAGGCCGGACGCGGCTTGCCAAAGCGCATGGGCGGCTGTCCCACGCGTCAGACTCTCCAAGCGAGTGAAAACTTTATCTATGTATACAAGATATTCTTCTAGCTTGATCCCACGCAGGACACTCGCCGCAGAGTACTGATACATCTCGCGCAACTTACCCAGAACCTGTTTGAATTTAGTGCGATCTTCGGTAATCGGATGCGACTGGCCAGAAATTGCATCAATAGAGCTCATATCCGGAGAAAAAAGATTACTTTCACTCAGGTAGCTCTGTTTGCGCACGGCGCGCATATCATTTAACAGCGAGAGTACAACGCCCGGATGATCATCCCGTGCTTCAATAACATGTTCAAGATAAATCGGTAACTGCAATAGTGAGCGCATTAATACTTCCTGCGCTTCATCCAAATGAGCAACTGAATTGTTAAGAATGGCCTGAGCTAGGTGCTCGGTTTCCTCGGCAAATAAAATGGCGCCATTAAATTCAACCATCTTTAACGTGCTATGCACCTGATGAATATGCGACAAACAAAAACGCAGGCGAGTTGAGTCTTTTGGGTCTTCCGCGTACGCTTCCAAAGCTTGACGAGCATCATTGAGAGCTTCAGCTATCTCGCCAATCACCCATTCCAGGGGAGCATAGTTACGTTTCTCACCCATATAATGGAGCTCCGTCGCTATTTAAGAACGCAAATGTTCCCGGCATGCAATTCATTAAAGACCTATTAGCGATCATAAGTACCTAGGGCCTGTTAACACTAATTTGAAGGGCACTGCTGGCCGTTATTTTCAGAGCCAGCAAGGCGAAATGAGCGATGTTTAGTCGCTCTAAATGAGCGAATTTCAACGCCATCGGCACTGAAAATAAACCAGCCCTGCGGGTTGTGTCTATAAAAGTGCCACTCGTTGTTGCTCGTCGTTTATATAAAATCACTAAACTACATTCCTCGCGCCTAGCTTGGCACTTTTTTAGACACAACAGTGCTCATCAAATTAGTGCTAACAGGCCCTAGCTTATTTATGAACATAGGCTTGTACCCCATTAAGTGGCACACGCTCAATATCAGAGTGGGTCCAATCAACAACCTCACCCAATCCAATCACTATGGTTCCACCGGGCTTTAAACGCTCGACGAAGGCATTCATAATGTTTTCACGGCGCCAGCGTCGAAAATACACCAGCAAGTTTTGACAGAAAATTAAATCAACTTTTATCAGCGGCATTTCATTTATATTTAAGATATTGCCCTGCGCAAAACATATCCGATCACGCAATTCTTCGCCCACTTGGAAGCGCTCTTCAGACACCGGAGAAAAGTAACGCTGCCGAAATGTTTCTTTCATCAATTCAAGCTTGCGCTCAGAGTAAATACCGGCCTTCGCCAACGACAAAGCTGCGCGACTAATATCGGTACCGGTAATGCCAAAATGCGCTTCCCGATTGGCCCACTGAAAAGCATCATTTAATACCATTGCCAACGAATAAGGCTCTTCACCTGTTGAACAGCCCACACTCCAAACATCAAAACTACCATCAATCGAATTGTGACCGATGCGATCAGCAATCAATTCTGAAACGAAATCGATAGAAGCTTGATGGCGAAAAAAGCTCGTTTCTTTAACAACTAAACGATCAATTAATATCGACCATTCAATCTGGCCTGCAACACCGTTCATAATGGTGTCGTAATATTCTTTATAATCCTCGCAGCCCACTTCTCTCATGCGCATGGACACTTGAGTTTGCAAAAACGTGCGTTGCTGTTGCGTTAAATAAATACCGGCCCGCTCTTCAAGTAATTCACTCCAAAGAGCAAACTGTTGATCGCTCAAATCGGGAAGAGACTGCAGTGACCAAATCATTCGATTGGCTCGCCTTTATTAAACAATCTATTAACGACAAAAATTATTATTATCTACCCTAGGCTCGAGCCGGATCTTCAACTTTGGTTTCATTCTCCGAAGCGACAAGATCTTCATCGCTAACATCAATCGGAGAATCGTCTTCAGCAAGCCCTTCAGCTATCGCTTCGTCAATTTCATCTATCGCAGACTGATCGACACCTAGGCTGTCATCTTCAGCATCCGAAGCTGCTTCGGCAGATTCATTTTCAATTTCTTCATCAAAGCTAGACATTTCGAGATCAACTTCACCTTCAGGCAACTTGAAGTCAGCCACCGATTCATGCAGTTCGATCGCCATTTGCGCTAATTTTCCAATCGCCGACGCCGTAGCACGTGTACCCGCTGATGTTTGAGAAGTGAATTCCTGAATAACGTTCATCGTATTTGAAATGTGGCCAGCCGAAGTCGACTGTTGACGAGCAGCATTCGAAATATTTTGAATCAGTTCGGCAAGACTTGCTGATACCGTTTCAATCTCTTCCAGTGCAACACCCGCGTCCTGAGCCAGACGCGCACCACGAACCACTTCCGCAGTGGTTTGCTCCATCGAGTTTACTGCTGCCGTCGTATCGTTTTGAATCGTTTTTACCAACGCTTCAATTTGTTTTGTCGCGGTAGCCGAACGCTCTGCCAAACGTTGTACCTCATCGGCAACAACCGCAAAACCTCGTCCTGCATCACCAGCCATCGAAGCTTGGATCGCCGCATTAAGAGCCAATATATTGGTTTGATCAGCAATATCGTTAATCAAACTAACAATATCGCCAATTTCTTGTGAAGATTCACCCAAGCGCTTAATTCGCTTTGACGTATCCTGAATCTGTTCACGAATAGTATCCATCCCGTTTATTGTATTTTGTACAACCTTTGCACCATTTGATGCGATAGATACAGCACGCTCTGCAACTCTAGCTGATTCAGCAGCGTTTGCAGATACCTGGTCGATCGTAACTGCCATTTCGTTCACCGCTGCGGATGCACCGGCAATTTCTTGCGCCTGGTGCTCGGAGGCTCGCGCTAGGTGCATGGCCGTTTGTTTCGTATCCTCTGAGGCACCTGTAACTTTTACCGAAGTTTCATTAATGCGCGAAACCAACACTCTTAGTTGGTCAATTGTGTAATTAATCGAATCCGCAATGGCGCCGGTAAAATCCTCTGTCACTGTAGCAGTAACCGTTAGATCACCATCGGCAAGGTCAGCCAGTTCATCGAGCAGCCGCAAAATGGCCGTTTGGTTACGCTCATTGGTATCAGCAGTTTCGCGCAGACGCCTTTTAGTCGCGCCATTTAACATCACACCTATCCAAGCGAGACACAGCAACGCAAATACAACAACAACAATTAAGTTTGTATTGTTGACTTTGCGCTGCGACGGCAGACTGTTTATTTTTTCCGTTAGTTTACCCAGACGCTCTAACAAAATTGGGCTGCTGATAATAATATTATCCGAAGCTTGCCTTGCTTGAAAAAGTTCGGGTGATTTTTCAAAGATGTCTTTTACAGAATCGTCGACAAACTTAAACAGGTTTTTAATGCGCTCCAAACTCTCCAGAGCTTCAAGGTTGTCGACTTTCTGCGTACCCATGGTCGGGTCGCCATTAATTAACGCATCAAGTTTTTTACCAAAACGACGGGCATCGCGAATAAATTCATCAGCAGCCTTATCGGTATTAGCCCCACCTCGCAGCATTTTATCGACGTTTCGACCAATTCGCTCGGCAAACCATGATTGGCGCTGAGCATCCGATACTTGCTCCGCAGGAGCACGTACCTCTAACAAAATTTCCACGATATTGTCATGTTCACCCTGAAGTTCTGGCAATGCTTCGTTGAGAGTATTGGCAACTTCATTCATCAACAAAATCGAATCTTCGTTATCGATAATGACCTGAACATTTTGCTTCATCTGATCCCATTTGGCGCTAAACTCTGCAATCTCATCCGACAAGTGAAAGCGCGTCTGTACATCACTACCTTCGCTAAATTTGTCCCAATTGTTATCAATCGTTTCCAAAGCTCGACTCAGATCACCAAACGATTCCTTTTTACCGTTAGTAGCATCGCGCGAGTATTCTGTGAGTTTGTTGGATGAATCTCGCAGAGCACCGACAATTTGCAAATATTGCTGATCACGCCCTGCGTCGCGCAGCAATACAAATATCATGTAACCAATTAAGACTGCGAAAAGCATCAACGCAACAATTAAAAAGCCCATCACCGGATTGGATTTGAACCGTGACGCGACGCCGCCGGATTCTGTTTTCATACGATACTCCTAACTGGGACTGATCTGGGTCGAATTCCCCTACAAAGGATTATTAGACAATTCTATTATTCAATACATTCAAAGCTTTACAAAGAATACTGCTTCAAAACAGATTCGGCTTGAGAAACAGCTGCAATTAATCTACAAGCTACTAACTCTTTTAGACATTCAAATGCCAACGATAAAAACTTTAATAATAAACAAGATTTATACATTGGCGAGCAAATAGCGCGATAAAATCATTTGCAAGCCACCGGAATTATATTTGCTTGCCCGGTTTAGAGCGCTGCGAACCTGAACACAACCATTCAAGAAAATGTGCGCCAAGCTTAAGACGCTGCAGCATTTAAAAAACGCGAATCCCGCGCTATCGCTTTCATATCAAAAACAGCCCAAGACAAGCCTGAAGCGTCAACATATTCACCCTTAACATACGGTGCGATAGCTTCGGGAACGTCATCAACTTTTTCGCGATAGAGCTCGCGCGTAAAATGTTGCATTCCAAAAGATTGGTCTACAACCAAACCGCTGTACAAACTGCCAAAATCAAGCACAAGCACTCGCTGCTGCTTACGATTAGCTAGGGCACCACTGCCAAAAAACTGCGCCATATCAAACAACGGTAAGAGGCGCCCTCGCACGTTAGACAAACCAATTACCCAAGTTTGAACACCTGGAAGCTTGGTTACCGAAGGCATTTCAAGAATCTCTGATATTTGCCCCATGGGCGCAACAAACCGTCGGCCTAATAAAGAGAAACCCACACCACTTTGGCGAGGGTCAGCATCTACTTTTTCCGGGAGACTTACGGCCGAGGCCGAACATAAATTTGCGAGATGAACGAGGGCATCGTACGCGGGGTTGTCCGTCATAGAGTTGTTCTAGCAGCTAAAGTTGGCAATGACGTCCATTAAATCAGATTCATCAATCGGTTTCGTCAAGTAGGCTTTTGCACCCTGACGCATACCCCAAACGCGATCGGTCTCCTGGTCTTTGGTCGTCACAATAATAATCGGAATGTCAGCAGTTTCTGAAGCTTTACTGAGTTGACGTGTAGCTTGAAAGCCATTTAGGCCAGGCATTACAACGTCCATAATCACGACATCAGGCTGCTCTTTTTTCGCCTTTGCTACGCCATCAGCTCCAGATTCTGCCGTCAAAACAGAGTAACCGTGCTTTTCAAGCATGCTAGTTAACTTATAGGTTTCGGTCGGCGAATCATCAACAATTAAAACCGTAGCCATACTTCCCCCAGAGTCACATCGTTCACGAAAGACAAACTCCCCAACAAGTCTAGCTTAAGTTTAACTAGCTTGCTTTTGCTACATTAACGTGCGCTTCAATAGCACCGAGAAGCTCACCTTTGCTAAATGGCTTAGTCAAATATTGGTCAGAACCAACTATACGGCCTTTGGCCTTATCGAATAAACCATCCTTACTAGAGAGCATAATCACTGGAGTTGATCGAAACTCGCTATTGTTTTTGATTAGTGCGCAAGTTTGGTAGCCGTCGAGACGCGGCATCATGATATCGACAAAAATGATATCAGGGCGCGTATCGGCAATTTTTGCCAACGCATCAAAGCCGTCTGTAGCCGTAACTACGGTACAACCCACTTTCTTTAACAGAGTTTCGGCTGTTCGGCGAATGGTCTTACTGTCATCAATAACCATCACCTTCAAGTGTTCTAAATTCGTGTCCATAGCTAGACCCTAAAAGTATTTTATTAATAAATTGGTATCAGTTTCTTCCAGCGTCCCATGCTACTCTCAGATGGGAACAACTTTTAACATAGATTCAAAATATAATCCATAAATACGGGAACGATTTGACCCGGAATCTAATCCACATGTATTAATACTGAAAGCCATTGCTCACAAGTCTTTGAATTCATTCCATAATCTGACAATTTCGACAGTTGAGATTTGAGACTGTAAACCAATCTGAATCACTATCAACCGTTGACATTCACAATGTCACGTACACAATAGTGCACAAGCTGCCAGACCAAATAGGTATGATTAAGCAAACACCCGTGTAAGCTGCGATACTGCTCTAGTCGCGATTATCACGGTAGTGACTAACACCAATAGTGTGACGACGACCAACATTGGGGCGCGATCACCAGTATTTAGTGCGATTACCACGAAAGGTGCATTCACGAACAAAAATAGGATCTTTGTCACCAAAGATCAACATGCAGGCTTAAAACACGTCGAGTAGTTCCCAACATGTCAAAATCTCTATTTGTCGTCATGGACCCAATAAGCAGTATCAGCGTCTATAAGGATACCACTTTGGCGTTGTTATTGGCGGCCCAAAGGCGTGGGTGGTCTTTGTATTACGCCGAGCAGCAAGCCCTGTTTGTCGACAACGGCGTGCCAATGGGCAATCTCAAAAAGCTGATAGTACGTGATGATGAACAGGATTGGTTCACACTTGAAACAGAGCAGACTCTCAAGCTCGGTGACTTTGATCTCGCGCTAATGCGCAAAGATCCACCTTTTGATCAGCAATATATCTACACTACTTATATTTTGGAACTCGCGGAAGCTCAGGGCTGCATGGTCGTAAATCGACCCCAAAGTTTGCGCGACTGCAACGAGAAATTCTTCGCCACTCACTTCCCCGAGTGTTGTCCACCGCTTTTAATCAGCCGATCAATCAAACAGCTTAAAGCTTTTCACAAGCAGCAGTCGGATGTTGTCTTCAAACCGCTCGACGGCATGGGGGGAAGCCGCATTTTTCGAAGTAAATTCGACGACCCTAATGTCAATGTCACACTGGAAGTACTGACCGACGATGGAAGAGAATATATTATGGCGCAGCGCTATTTACCCGAGATAAAGGATGGTGATAAACGCATCCTAGTTGTCAACGGTAAAGCCGTGCCTTACGCATTAGCGCGCATACCCGGGCAGGGGGAGACGCGCGGTAACCTAGCAGCCGGAGGCAAAGGAGTTGCTCAGCCACTTTCTCCTCGGGATGAGTGGATTGTCGAACAGGTTGCTCCCGTGCTTGTTAAAAAGGGTTTACTATTTGTAGGTTTAGATGTGATTGGCGATTATCTAACAGAAATTAACGTCACAAGCCCGACTTGCGTGCGTGAGATTGATCGAGCATACGATACTGATATTGGCTCAATGCTTTTCGAAGCTATCGAAGACCTATTTGAATGAAGACATAGTTGAACAGTTGAACAACGGCATTAAAAATACCTATGGCAACACTCGTAGCAGCTAGTACACACGACCGACTTGGTTTTACGCTTTTCATCGCCGTTGCGCTGCATCTTATGATTATCTTAGGCGTCTACTTTCCAGATTTTAAGCCCAAAGTAGCCCCGACTTTAAACATCACCTTGTCTACACACACAAGCCAGTTTGAACCAGACGAAGCCGATTTCCTTGCTGAAAATAATCAGGATGGCAGCGGCACGCTCGACGAAGTCAAAGAACTTTCTACGGATAACCCTGCTGACCTGCAATCTCCAAACCCTAATGAAATTCTTCCAGAACCCCAAGAACGCACTACCTCGAAAAGCGATTCGCAAAAAGAGTATCTAAAAACTGAAAGCTCATCGAACATCCAGGTTGTCGACCAAGCCGAACTGAAAGATGCGCAAGACAACGAAGATAAGGAAGCCCAAGACGAAGATATCCCTATTCATATTCAAGAAAAGCGCGCTTTAATGGAACAGCTGGCGCGAATGCAACAACGCGAGGCAAAACGCCCTAAAATCCGTATTATCAACTCCGTACGTGCAAAATCTTCTGTCGATGCCAAATATCTATTGGGCTGGAGCCAACGTGTAGAAAAAATCGCTTACACAAATTTTCCACAGGAGGCATTCGAACAAAATATCGTGGGAGAGGTGAGGGTCGCAGTCGCGTTGAATGCAGATGGCACTGTTCACAAAATCGATGTTATCCAGCCATCAAAGCACCCTATTCTCAACCAAGCTGTGGTGCAAATTACGCATATTGCTGCGCCATTTGAAAAAATACCTGCCGACGTCCTGGATGGTCACGACAAGCTCGAAATAATTCGCACTTGGCAGTTTCGACGTCGAACTGTCGATATCAATTAAACAGTTTTTAACAAATTCCAGCTCATAATTCGAAAGCTATTTCAGCATCGTTGCAAAGCGCGACTATTTGATTAAATCGGCATTTTTATCTTCTCGTATACTCTTGTCTTATACGAAGAAAACCCCAATACTATTGAGCATGACCGAGATAATTCCGCGCTGGCAAAAACAGAGTTTGCGAAACCACTTTTTAATCTCCATGCCTGGCATGAAAGACTCGGGCTTCGCAAATTCCGTAACCTATATCTGCGACCACAGTACTGAGGGAGCGATGGGTATTGTTGTTACTCGGCCGCTCAACCTTACGTTGGGAGATGTGTTTGATCAGCTTAACCTCGACGACCGTGGCGACCACGGCAAGCAAGCAGTATTGTCTGGTGGACCCGTCAGTACACAGCGCGGATTCGTATTGCACCAGTCGGACAGCAAATGGCAATCCACCATTAAAGTTTCCGACGACATAGCGCTGACCGCATCGCGCGACATTATTTCTGCGCTAGCTCTTGGCGACGGCCCTGATAAAGCTCTGTTTGCTCTTGGTTACGCAGGCTGGGGTGCAGGTCAGCTTGAAAGCGAAATTTCCGAAAACAGTTGGCTGATTGTACCTGCGGATGTAAATACCCTCTTTAATACTGCAGTTGATGAACGCTGGAATGCAGCGACAACTTTACTCGGGTTTGATCCCCATCTTATTCCACTCAACCCAGGCCACGCCTGATAGCTTCTTTCTCATTAGGTGAAAGCTGCACAAACAATACTCGCGTTTGATTACGGTACAACCAGTATTGGTGTTGCCACGACGCAGAGCTTACTTAACGACTGCGCAAGTGAACTGCGCCCTATCAGAGCCCGCGACGGCATTCCCGACTGGGAAGAGATACGATCACTTATCGATGAGTGGCAGCCCAATATTTGCCTTGTTGGCCTGCCACTTAACATGGACGACAGCGAGAGCGACTTTGCCTCTCGCGCTCGAAAGTTCGCCAACCGTTTGCATGGCCGCTTTGGTGTGCAGATAGAATTAGTGGATGAGCGGCTCAGTACTGCGGAAGCCAAGGAGGAAGCTTTTAATCGGGGGCACAAAGGCAACTTCAAGCAGGTGCCAATCGATTCAATAGCTGCGCGGTTAATTCTTGAAGGCTGGCTGCAGAGAAATAGGCAAGCTAAGCGGTAGGCAGCGAAAAAATCTCCGAGTGTCTGCCTACCAGCATTGACAATGAACCATTCAAATTAGTATTTACGTGACCGTTTGCTTTCGTCTTCCTGAATAGACAAATCATCCGCAGCACGTGATAGGTATTCGGCATCTGTCTCCGAACCCAACTTAATTAACAAGCGCAAGTCATTCGGAGAATCTGCGTGCGAAAGCGCATCTTCATAGGTAATTTCGCCTGAATCGTAGAGATCGTAGAGCGCTTGGTCGAATGTCTGCATACCGAGCTCTGTCGACTTTTTCATCAGCTCTTTTAACTCGTGGACTTCGCCCTTACGAATTAAGTCCGAAGCAAGTGGCGAGTTCAACAAGACTTCCAGACAAGCGCGACGGCCATTTCCATCAGGCGTAGGGATTAACTGCTGAGCAACGATAGCGCGCAGGTTGAGCGACAAATCCATCCATAACTGCGAATGACGATCCGCGGGAAAAAAGTGAATAATACGGTCGAGTGTTTGGTTCGCGTTGTTGGCGTGTAACGTACACAAACACAAATGACCTGTTTCGGCGAAGGCAATTGCATGTTCCATCGTCTCGCGCGAACGTACCTCGCCAATCAAAATAACGTCGGGCGCTTGCCGCAACGTATTTTTCAAAGCCATTTCAAACGATTCAGTGTCAATTCCCACCTCACGCTGAGTGATCACGCAGCCTTGGTGCTGATGGACAAATTCAATCGGGTCTTCAACGGAAATGATATGGCCCTTGGAGTTGCGGTTACGATGGCCGATCATCGACGCCAATGACGTTGACTTACCGGTTCCTGTCGCACCGGCGAAGATCACCAGCCCGCGCTTGGTCATGGCCAAATCTTTAATAATTTCAGGCAAGCCCAAATCGTCAATCTTTGGAATTTTGGTTTCGATCCGGCGCAGCACCATCCCGACAAGATTACGCTGATAAAAAGCACTTGCGCGAAACCGGCCGACACCACGCGCACTAATGGCGAAGTTGAGTTCTTTGTTCTCGACAAACTCCGCCCGCTGCTTTTCGTTCATAGTGCTAAGCACTGTCTCGCGCGCTTTTTCAGGCGATAACGGTGTAGTTGTAACCGGCTGGATTTTACCGTGCAGCTTTACTGAAGGCGGCACACCAGCAGTGATAAAAAGGTCGGAAGCGCCTTTTTCGACCATCAACGATAATAAACGATCAATATCCATTCCAGTATCTCTTAATTAAGTAATCAAGTGGATTGTATTTATAAATTAAAGCCTAAAAATTCTCAGGAATCTTAGCTTTTTCGCGCGCAGAGTCACGTGAAATTATGCGTTTTTCCAGCAAGTCGGCAAGACACTGGTCCATTGTCTGCATACCCACAGAGGCACCGGTTTGAATTGCCGAATACATCTGAGCAACTTTATCCTCGCGAATAAGGTTACGAATCGCTGGTGTACCACGCATGATCTCATGCGCAGCGACACGGCCTCCGCCAACCCGCTTCATCAAAGTCTGTGATATAACGGCTTGCAATGACTCGGACAGCATCGAACGAACCATCGCTTTTTCAGCAGCCGGAAATACGTCAACCACACGGTCGATCGTCTTAGCAGCCGAGGTCGTGTGTAAAGTACCAAATACCAAGTGACCCGTCTCCGCGGCAGTCAATGCTAATCGTATAGTCTCAAGGTCGCGCATCTCACCGACCAAAATAATGTCGGGATCCTCCCGCAGAGCTGAGCGCAATGCCTCCGCAAAGCCGTGTGTGTCACGATGCACCTCGCGTTGATTAATCAAGCATTTTTTACTCTCGTGCACAAATTCGATCGGGTCTTCGATGGTTAAAATATGTTCGTATTTGCTGTCGTTGATAAAGTCGATAAGTGCGGCAAGTGTAGTAGATTTACCGGAGCCCGTCGGCCCGGTGACTAGGACTAACCCGCGCGGTGCCGATGCAATATCGCGGAAAACCTGACCCAGCCCCAAATCCTCCATCGTTAATACTTTTGATGGAATCGTTCTAAATACGGCACCGGCACCTCGGTTTTGGTTAAAAGCGTTAACCCTAAAGCGAGCAACTCCAGGTACCTCAAATGAAAAATCTGTTTCCAGAAACTCCTCATAATCTTTGCGCTGCTTGTCGTTCATGATCTCATAGATCAAACTGTGAACCTGCTTGTGGTCCATCGGTGGCAAATTAATCCGGCGTACGTCACCATCGACACGTATCATCGGAGGTAAACCCGCTGACAAGTGTAAATCTGACGCACCCTGTTTCGCAGAAAACGCGAGAAGCTCTGTGATATCCATCTGTAATCACCTATTTCAATCTGTTTCTCGTTAATATTATTAGAAAATCAAGCAAAATAAAGGGTTAACACCCTAACATTATTCGAATTTTAATCCTAATGCCCGTTACAGCCCTATGATGAAAATTTCGGACAACCTAACGCAGGTGAGGAAGCGCATTCAAGCAGCGGCGCAAAAAGCTGGGCGAAGTACAAGCGACATCACACTTTTGGCCGTCAGTAAAACACAAGGAGAATTAGCAATTCGCGATGCGTACGCCGCAGGGCAACGCGATTTTGGCGAAAACTACTTGCAGGAAGCTGAACAAAAGCGCCAGCAACTCAGCGACTTGGATCTGTCGTGGCATTTTATCGGCTCCATCCAATCAAACAAGGCCAAAACACTTGCACGCGCGTGGGATTGGGTCCACTGCGTAGATCGCCTAAAAGTAGCTGAGTCATTAAACCGCCACCGCCCCGAAAACCTCAACCCACTCAACATCTGCCTGCAAGTCAATATCGATAACGAAGCGAGCAAATCGGGATGCAAAATCAGCGAAATTGAGGCACTAGCTGAGGCGGTTGCCAAGTTAACACGCCTAAGGTTACGCGGTTTAATGGTCATTCCCTCACCCGAAAACTCTACCCCAGCCTTTAAACAAACCAAAGAAATTCTGAACAACATCAATAAAACCTACAACCTCGAGTTGGATACACTGTCGATGGGCATGAGTGCCGATCTGGGCGAAGCTATACAATGCGGCTCAACCATCGTGCGTGTCGGCACTGCAATTTTCGGCGCCAGGAAAAAATGAAAGAACTTTACCCGAATATGAAAAAGCCTTCGCAGGACAGTCAATCAAACTGTTACTCGGGCTATAATCGGCGCAAACCATTGGGAGAAGAGTTATGTACCTACTACGCGTTTTTTTTATTGTATTCACGACCGCCTGCTTCGGTGTAGGCTGCGCAACCAACGGTGCTACGCCTCAGGCTAAGCGTCAAGCAATCAACAAGTCCACTGACGACACCTTGGCAAAGCTACTCGAAATAAAACCTCATGTTCGCTCGCAAATAACTGGAGCCCCAGGTTATGCCGTATTTAGCAACGCCAATATCAATGTCATTTTTGCGAGCTTTGGCGGCGGCCATGGCATTGTCAAAAATAATACTACCGGCAGTAAAACCTATATGAAAATGGGCGAGATAGGCCTCGGTCTCGGCGCAGGAGTAAAGGACTACCGACTTGTAATGGTTTTTGACTCCAACGAATCGATGAACCGCTTTATTAGCGAAGGCTGGGTGTTCGGCGCTCAGGCCGACGCCGCGATTAAAGCCTCTACAAAAGGCGCTGCCGCTGGCGGGGAAACTGTTATCAATGGAATCACGATCTATCAGCTAACAGAGAGTGGCCTTGCTCTACAGGCAACAATCAAAGGCACTAAATTTTGGAAAGACAAAGAGTTAAACTAGCTCGTTTCGCAGTGGGGCCGTAAACGTGGACAAAATCGGATTTATCGGTGCCGGCAATATGGCCAGCGCAATCATTGGGGGCATGGTTGCGCGTGGCACGGCGGCGGGTAATAACATTGTTGTGAGCGACCCCAATACCGACAATGTTAACCGACTCATTAAACAGTTTGGCGTCCAAAGCGTCGCCGGCAACAACGCAGTTGCAAGGGAATCCAATACACTTGTTCTCGCCGTCAAACCACAGATTATGAAGCAAGTTTGTATCGAATTGGCCAGCGATATTCGTCCTGAAACGCTGGTAATTTCTATTGCTGCGGGCATCAAATGCTCAATGCTACAAACCTGGTTGGGCGGCAATGCCGTTGTTGTGCGCTGCATGCCCAACACGCCCGCACTAGTCCAACTCGGCGCGAGTGGACTTTATTCCGAAGCAACAATTAGTCATTCCCAACAAGCTCGGGCGGAGGAGATTCTAAGTTCGGTGGGTATAGTATCCTGGGTCAGAGACGAAGCACTTATCGATAGCATCACCGCATTGTCGGGTAGTGGTCCAGCGTATTTCTTTTTATTTCTAGAAGGCATGGTCGAAGCCGGAATAAAACTGGGGCTTGACGAAAAAACATCTTCTCAGCTTGCGATTCAGACAGCAAAAGGGGCGGCTACATTGGCAGAACAGAGCCAAGACTCACTGGCTGAACTACGCCGCAAGGTTACCTCGCCCGGAGGGACAACAGAAAAAGCCATCCAAGCCTTTGAAGAAAATGATCTTAAACGTATCATTGCATATGCGATGCAGGCCTGTGCCCAAAAATCTCGGGAATTGGCAGACAATAACAGCTAGGGCTCCTCTAGCAAAAACGAAAAGATCATCACGCTTATGCAAACGCTTATTCAAATTGCCAGTTTCCTTATTGATACCTTAGGCACGCTTTACCTATTGGCGATTTTATTGCGCTTTATGCTACAACTCGCACGCGCCGATTTTTATAACCCTATGTCTCAAGTCATCGTCAAACTCACTAACCCTTTACTAATACCGTTTAGGCGTATTATCCCCGGACTCTGGGGGATTGATTTCGCTGCAATTGTGCTAGCTCTGGTTTTCCACGCGCTCGTGCTGGAGTTATTAATTTTTGTTGGCTCAGGTCAGATTGCTCTCAGTTTGCTGATTATCGCCTGGTCATTTATTGGCAATGCGCTGTTTATGATTACTATTTATTTGATCTCACTGATCATCATGGCCATTGCGAGCTTCATCGCTCCTTACAGCGCTAACCCGATATTAATGCTTATCCGGCAAATGAATGAACCTCTGTTAAAGCCAATTCGACGTTTTATTCCACCTGCAGGAGGAATGGATTTTTCGGTCCTATTCGCTTCTATAGGTTTGGTCGTAATACAAATGGTGCTAGTCGGAATCGCCAATGGTGTGCGAGCACCGCTGCATTTTATGCTGGGCTGGTTTCTGTAACGGCAATCAATAAATTCATCATTCCTGCATTAAATACCTATGCCTGAAACCCTACCATCAGACAGCGTTGGTATCGTCGAACCGCAAACGGCATATTTTCCAGAATCGTTTACGCTCGCCAATAACCGCGTATTGCCTGAATACCAAATCGTTTACGAAACGTACGGAGTGCTCAATCAGGCAAAGTCCAATGCCGTGCTAATTTGCCACGCGCTATCGGGCAATCATCATGCGGCGGGATACCACAGTATGGATGACCACAAACCAGGCTGGTGGGACAACTACATCGGTCCAGGAAAAGCCATCGATACGAATAAATTTTTTGTCGTATGCCCAAATAACCTAGGCGGGTGCGACGGCTCAACGGGCCCAAAATCAATTAACCCCAATACCGGTAAAGCCTGGGGGGCTGAATTCCCCTCACTCAGAGTCAGAGACTGGGTCCATTCGCAGGCGCAGCTCGCAGACAAACTCGGCATAGCACAATGGGCAGCAGTTATCGGCGGAAGCTTGGGTGGTATGCAAGCGATGCGATGGTCGTTGGAATACCCCGAGCGCTTGCGC
The DNA here is from genome assembly GCA_028281865.1 of Marinagarivorans sp. Lineage (GTDB taxonomy): Bacteria > Pseudomonadota > Gammaproteobacteria > Pseudomonadales > Cellvibrionaceae > JANQJB01. Next base: position 89,200 of record JANQJB010000116.1, on the reverse strand, counting down.
TATTGCATTGTCATCGCCTCGTCAATGAGGCTTACGGCACAAAATATCGCGTTTAACGAAACAGCGCGTCAAGCGATTATGTCTGACCCAAATTTTGCCGAGGGAAACTATATCGAACAAAACGTTCTCCCGGAGAAAGGCTTATCGGTTGCGCGTATGATCGGCCATATCACCTATTTGTCTGACGACGGCATGGGGAAGAAATTCGGCCGCGATTTACAGTCGGGTAGTTTTGCCCTCGGTACTGAGGAAACTGTCGAATTTCAAATTGAGAGTTATTTGCGTTACCAAGGCCGAAAGTTTTCCGCGTCATTTGATGCAAATACTTATATATTAATGACGCGCGCATTAGATTATTTCGACTTAGCTCGCGAATACAATAACGATGCCGTTGGCGCTTTTAAAAAAGCGCAATGTAAATTTTTGGTCATTTCTTTCACTTCAGATTGGCGCTTTTCTCCAGAGCGCTCACGCGAAATCGTCAATGCCTTGATACACGCCGAGCGCGATGTCAGTTACGCGGAAATTGAGTCGACCTATGGTCACGACGCATTTTTAGTTAAAGGGCAAGACCGCTACGACAATATTTTTCGCCACTACTTAAAAGGAATTGAAACCTAATGCGCATTGACCATCTCGCAATCGACAAGTGGATTGCTCAAAACTCGCGCGTGCTTGATTTAGGTTGCGGAGACGGGAGCTTGCTAAAACATTTAAGCAACTCCAAACAAGTCCATGCTTATGGTTTAGAAATCAGTGCAGAATATATTCAAGCCTGTATCGAAAAAGGCATTAATGTCATCGAACAAGATTTAGATAAGGGCTTAGAGAATTTTAAGAGCGACAGTTTCGATACAGTCATTATGTCTTATACCCTACAGACAATGCACTACCCCGACAAGGTATTGCGAGACATGCTACGTATCGGCAAAGAAGGGATAGTAACCTTTCCCAATTTTGGGCATTGGAATGCGCGCTTACACCTATTATTTAAGGGGCGCATGCCCGTTTCCACGCGCTTACCCTATCAGTGGTACAATACGCCAAATATTCATTTCTGTACTTTTCGAGATTTTGAAAAATTGTGCAATGAGATGAAGTTTAATATCGTCGACCACCTTGTAGTTTCTGAAAATACATCCAGCCAAATTTTGCAAAAATGGAAGCCTAATTTATTTGGTGAAACCGGCATTTATCGCATCACACGCTCGTAAATATGAATAAAAAAACACATACGTTTTATCACTTTTTAGCCATCTGGTTGATCTCTGTACCTTTGGTTTGCAACGCTCAAGCGAACGAAATAGAAACGTCGGCAACGTTAGGCGAATATACCGTTTACTATAACGTGTTTAATAGCCTCTTCATTCAACCCAAAACTGCTAGCATCTACAAGCTTCCACGCGCAAAAAATCGTTCACTTATTAATATCTCGGTAAAAAAAACGACAGAAGATCAAACAATCCCGGTCACGATTAGCGGCTATGCTCGCAATCTTATGCAGCAGCAAACGAAACTAAATTTTCGTGAAATTATTGAAAAAGACGCTGTCTACTATATTGCTGATTTACGTTCGATTAACCGCGAGGTCTTTCATTTTGATATCGAATTTCAGGCAAAAGGTGGCAGCAAGCAGCAACTGAAATTCACCCGCAAATTGTTTATTGAAAAGTAACCCTATGCAAAAAATAGTACTAGCGAGTGCTAACCCTGGAAAACTACGCGAATTCAAACAGCTTTTGCTACCCCATAAATTCGACGTTTGTGCACAATCGGAATTTAATGTAAGCAGCGCAGATGAAACGGGCCTCACCTTTGTTGAAAATGCACTTATCAAAGCACGCCATGCATGCGATATCACAAAGTTACCAGCAATAGCAGACGACTCTGGTATCGAGGTCGACGCACTCAACGGCGAACCGGGTATTTATAGCGCACGATTTGCCGGGGAAAATGCTAGCGATGAAGATAACAACGCGCTCTTGCTTGAAAGACTTGCAAATACCCCCGCTTCCGAGCGTACCGCGCGCTATCAGTGTATTCTTGTTTTTATGCAGCACGCGCTGGACCCAACACCCATTATTTGCCACGGCAGTTGGGAAGGCCGTATCCTGCATGAGGAAATAGGTGAAAACGGTTTTGGCTATGACCCATTATTCTGGGTAGAAGAAAAAAAATGCACTGCGGCCCAGCTGGATAAAGACGAGAAAAACAGCATAAGTCACCGCGCTAAAGCTATGATCGAGCTAATTGAAGAATTAAAAAATTTACAATCTCATTAAACGATACTGATATTCTTACCTGTTTTCGCGGAGGCCAATGCGGCTTGCACAATACGAATATCTTTTAAACCTTCCTCGCCGGGTACAATAACCTTAGATTTGTTAAGTATTGCAAGAGCGTCGTTATCCATTTGCTGAGCTTGTTGATTTTTTATCGGCCTATCAATTTTTACCCCAGTACTTGTCTCTCCTTTTACGCCGTTATAAGTTTGCATCGGAGCAAGTTTATACCAACCTTTTTCACACTGAACATGCAAAAGACCGAGACGCTTACCTACACTGGTCACGCATTTCGCCTCAACTCCATTACTAAATTCGAGCGAAAAATAAGTCGTTTCGTCGACCTCGGTAAAAACCTCCTTGCGTTCAACTTCATGGCGCGCTAGCACCGACACGGGCTCCATTCTCGTGGAGTAACGAGCGGCATTAATACAATAAACGCCCATATCGTATAGTGCACCACCACCCAATGCACGGCTTAAGCGCCAGTCGCCTTTAGGAGGAGTCCACCCGGCATAACCTGCTTCTGCAGTGACATGAATTATATTACCGTAGGGTTTAGACTCGACGAAAGATATCACCGTCTGCGTATTTGGCTCGTGTTGCATGCGATAACCGATGCTTAAATAAACTTTATTTTGCCGGCAGGCATAAATTATTTTTTGACATTGCTCCACGGTCATTGCCATAGGTTTTTCACACCAGACATGTTTGCCCGCATCTGCGGCAACTAAAGAGTACTTCATGTGTAAACCGGTGGGCGTTACAACATAAACAATATCAATATCGTCGTTATTAGCAATATCCTTTAAATTACCGTAGTTATAAACATTGCGATCGGGAATATTGTAGCGTTTCTGCCACTTGGGAATTTTTTCGGGGCTTCCGGTTACAATCCCGCGCAGCTCGCAGTGCTGGGTAAACTGCAGTGCCGGCGCAAGCTGCCATTCGGAATAATTTCCTAAGCCTAAAAGAGCGACGCCCAACTTTTTATTTGTCGTGTTTTTGTCAGCCGCAGATTTATCATTCGTTTTCGCATGTACCAGACCATCACCGAGAACTCCACCGCCCAAAGACGCAGTTGCAGCAAAACCACCGAGCCCTAACGATAGCTGTCGTCGAGTTAATTTACTCATTTGCAAACCTCCCCTAAATAATTAGGTAATGGATAGTATGATAAGCTATTTATGCTTAAAAGGAGCCCGGTCTTTATTGCGCAACTCCAAACCCTGACGTTGCTTTTTGCTTAATCCTTTTAGCACTAATAAATAGGAGTTATCAACCATTCGCGTTATTTCCGCCTCTGGTATGGTGCCATTTAAAATTATAGTATTCCAGTGCTTCTTATTCATGTGATAGCCTGGAATTACCGCGTCAAAAATATCGCGCAGCGCACACGCCTCCTCGGGATCACATTTTAAATTAACCTGGTCAACGCCATTCATCTGACCAACAATAGCGAAAACCTTGTCTAGAACTTTAAACACCTGGGCATCTGGACCAAAGGGGTAATCCTCAACGGCCTCGGGCATAGATTGCAAATAAATTCTGAGCTGATCAGCATTCATATTCTATTCCGCAAACCTCATCAAGCAATGATTCATATCGAGCAATTAAATTTAACCAGTAATACTGCGATACATCTGGCACCATCCACGTATCCAATTTCGCGATATTAATCAGCGCATTGGCCACATTACTAGCTTCAATATCTTGATCGTCTGAAACAGGATACAAAAAGCACTCACCAAAAAATTCAGGATATGCCATCCGCCTAGGTAGCACAGGTCGGCAACCCGCGGACACCGCTTCCAATACCGACAAGCCCTGAAAATCGTGCAGAGCTGTCGATAACACGAAATCCGAATCCTGCAGTAATTTTATATAGTCTTCTCGCGATTCAATATAGCCCCAACACCCTTTCCAATTTCTCCTTTCCAGTAATTGTTCCAGCTCTGCAAACGCCGCTGGATGTTGACGAAATTGCTGTCCAACAATATGAAATAGTAAGCGATAACCCGATGGCAATTTGGCATCAAGTAGCTGAACCGCACGCAACAGAGTGTCTGGACCTTTATCATATTCCCACCGATGATTCCAAACAATACGAGCTGTATCATTTTGAGGAGGAAATTGATGCTCTAAATTTTCGATCGGCACAGGTAACACGCTGGCTTTTTCTGCTAGAGATTCAACCACACCAACAGGAATACAGTCCGGCATTTTTTTTAGCTGAGCCTCCACACCGGAAAGAAAAGTCCGACGATTAAATTCGGTATTAAATACGATACGTGTCGCAGCCATTGCACTATAAAGAGATACCCAACGAGGCTCTTGCCGCCCCATTTGATGTTCGCTCGCAGGATAAGCAAATTGATTTTCGTGAAAATAAACGATTGAAGGAACTTGCGCCAATGACGGCACAATCCCTTTTAAGCAAGCTAAATCTACCATTGACGTTGCTACAACAAGATCGTAATGCTGTGTAAGCCTGTCATGTTCCGAAAATCGCCAAGTTAAACTATTGCCGCGTACACGCCAATTAAAATGACGCGGGGGTAAACTTAAAATAGTCCAGTGATAATTTGACAAATATTTTTTCAAGCCCTGATGCCAATAGCGGTGACTCGGCGCATCGTACGCAGACAAAACCAATATTTTTTTTATGTTTTTTTGGGCAATATCACTGTCGTCGTTTGACATGGTAATTACCGCTGGAAAGTGTATGGAAACAACTATTTATCTCGATAAATCATGAGCATCTAATACAGCGCTATTAAAACACACGCCATAAAGCTAAGATAGCAGCGATCTTAAATCTCTCCTGGTTCAATTTTTAAACAAATACTGCATGACTGAAAATACTTTAATGAAAGACGGGCTCGATAAGCGAGCCGTTGTAAGAATAGCCAGTGGGCTCATTGCTACCTACCCGAGTTTTAATGCCAAAGGTTTTTCAAAATTAGTACTAGAGTCATTACACGACTTAGAACTCAAGGAACGTGTCGACCTGATTATCGAGGCTTTAAATAAATTTTTGCCAAAAAAATTTTCTGAAACAGCAAAAATATTAAAAGCCTTGCCCAAGCATTGGGATAGCGGTGACGAGAACGACCCGTTAAGCGGATTTGCCATCTGGCCAGTCACCGATTACGTCGGCGTCTATGGCATTCATGCACCTAGCGCGTCCCTCGACGTGCTGGTTAAACTTACTCCCTTGTTCAGCGCTGAATTTGCAATACGCCCATTTATCGAAATACACCCCAAAACAACATTTACCTATTTAAATAGTTGGGTAGAGCATCGTGATGAACACGTGCGTCGACTCGTTTCAGAAGGAACACGTCCGCGTTTGCCGTGGGGAAAGCGCCTAAACGGGTTTATAGAAGATCCTTCCCCTATCTTTCCTCTGCTTGAAAAACTAAAACACGACCCGAGCCTATATGTGCGCCGCTCCGTGGCCAATAATTTAAATGACATCAGCAAAGACCACCCGGAGCGCGTGATTACTTTCCTAACAGCTTGGTCAAAAGACCGAAATGAACATATAGATTGGATTATCAAACACGCGTTACGCACACTGATCAAAAGCGGACACCCCAAGGTTTTTCCTCTACTCGGCTTCGATGTCAATCCCACATTCTCAGTTAAACAACTATCGCTGCAACAAAAGAAAATAAGAGTTGGTGACTTACTCGAATTTAATCTCGATTTAGTGAGTAAGAAGCAACAAAAATTTGTGCTTGATTATGCCATCCATTTTGTAAAAGCATCGGATAAAACGTCCAAAAAAGTATTTAAATGGAAAAATATATCGATGAGAAAACAGGAAAAGCTTGCTCTAAAAAAATCACACAGTTTTAAAGAGATTTCGACGCGCAAGTATTATGTCGGCAAACATGTCATAGCAATTCATATCAACGGGGTTGTTATCGCGGAACTCCCATTCCTACAGACTGAAGCTTAACAGGCCCTAGGAACGACCGCTAACATGACACCAGTCACTTATCTCGGTCACAACAGGTTTAAAAATCTCACTATCTGATTTCGCCAATTGTTTCACAGAGGCTTTGTACTCCGAACGCAAATAGCGTTTGAGATATTTAAAAACTTCGCCATTGCGGATTCCTTTGAGTTTACAAAATATCGCCAAGCTAAATACCGTCTCGGACTCAGACAGCGAAGCTTCTCGGTTAGCCATTGGGTTATAACAGCGCCCACACCCGCCGCGAAAAGTATAAGCCGAATTCGCCAACATAACGCCGAAGCCTAAAAAACAAGCCAGTACCTCACTTGCTTGCAGAAAGTAATCCTCTCCACCAGGAGGCAGCTCGCGCGCTTGAATAACCATATGCTGGGCAATGATATGGGCAAAGGTCGCGGTTAAATCCTCAGGCTTCTTGAGCTGCTCGGGGTGGTAACTTATCGGCAAGCTAAATTCATCGTCTGAATAACTAACTGCCGGCACAAACCGTTGAGAACACTCTAAACCGAGCTGTTTCGGTTGATACTGCCCAAGCCAATCTTGAGGTGCGACAAGTTTAAACGGCCAATGTTTGACGCCCGCCAGCTCCACTACACGCTCGAAGGTATAAGTGGCGACTTCCTGCGGACTTTTCACTCTTTTAGGAAAAAAGTCTTTTGACGGTGTCACTAAGCGCGTGTGCGTCTCAAACGCCCGTCGATCAAAGTTAGCAAGCGCCCACGCATGGCACTCAGTGATCCACTCAGCGCTTTCGGGTGCAATAGCTTGACGAGATAAAAACGAAAACATGGTCTCCCCCAAATTGCTAAAAACACTGCTCATATTATCGGAGATAGGCTCAAGTACCAGCGTATACCGCACAAATCCCAAATTTACAGCCGGAGCCTCAGCCCGGCACCCCTCAAGACTGATAATCGACAGCTTATCGCTCGAACATACAATTAGGCAAACCGCTTTGGCGAGTGTTCCACAAACAATCTAAACTTATGATCAACCGGGTTCTATAGAAAAACTAAAAACCTTTAAGCATTAGAGCTGCAAAAATAACGGGATATTCGGAATAAGCAACTATGACTGAAAGACGTTCACTCGACCGCTCAAACCTCAGCATCTATTTGAGAGCCAAGGACCGTGACAGCGATGAGTACATGGGTTACATGATAGATGTCAATATTTGCGGTTTTTTGTTGCTCAATGAACACGAACTGCCTGTCAACAATACCTTCAGAGTGGACATCGAATTGCCGAAACCCATCGATGGACGCAGCCAAGTCGAGTGCCGGGCGGTTTCCAAGCGATGCGTAAAGAGTTCGAATCCCAGCTTTTTCGAAATCGGTTTTGAAATAATCGATATTCACCCTTCCGAACGTTTCGTTTTAGAAAAAGCCATTTTGCGTTACGAATTTGTGGTAAACCAACAAGCGGCGCGCTAAAAATCTTAACGCATTACACGCAGATTTTCTTAACCACTTCCGGTATCATACTTTCATTGAAATAATATGTGCGAAATACTATTAACGCGACAATAAATATTGTCTGGTTATAGATAGGATGATCTATTTAATTGCAAGCTTAATAGTTAGTCGCTAACTTCGTTTAAAATTGACTCTTGGTTTGTACTCTAAACTCCATTTCCAAAAGGAATCTACAGTATTAATTTGGACCAGATATCATGTATGCCTTAGACAAATTTCAAATTCACGATACGGAAACGATCTTCCAATTCTTAGAAAACCACTCATTCGGCCAATTGATTTCAAGCGTTGACGGCGAACTCTTTGTCAGCCATATTCCATTTTTGATCGAGCGTGATAAGAAGCTATTACTGGGGCACATGGCAAAAAACAATCCTCAGTGGAAAAGTCTCGAACAGCAAAAAATTCTGGTTACCTTTAACGGCCCGCATGACTATATTTCGCCCAGCGTTTACAGCCAGCCAGGTGTACCAACGTGGAATTATCAGGTAGTTCATATTAGAGGTTCTTGCGACTTAACTACGTCGGAAGAGTTATTAGACATTATTACTAAACTCACTCAAAAATATGAGGAAAAACGCGATAATAAATGGCACGGTGATTACCCAGAAAAGCTTGCAAATGCGATTGTTGGCTTCAAAATTAAAATCGAAAAAATTGAATGTAGTTTTAAATTAAGTCAAAACCGCAAAACGGACGAAATTGATAAGGTTATTGCTGATTTGCAAGCTCGCGGAAATACAGCTCTTGCTGAAGCGATGAAAAAATATGCTTACTAGGGTAAGGTCGGTAATACTATTTAATGACTGCAATTAAGCCTAAAAAAGCCTTGAATGACTCTAAATTGCCGCCTCTTAGTCTATATGTGCATATCCCATGGTGTGTTCGCAAATGCCCGTATTGCGATTTTAATTCACATACGAGTGAGGCCATACCACACGAAACATATCTTAGGGCTCTGTTAATAGACCTCGAAACCGAACTCGAAAAAGTGGACGGTCGGCTGCTACAATCAATTTTTATTGGCGGCGGTACCCCCAGTTTATTTCCAGGCAAATTACTGAAAAGGCTTATCGACAGAGCGAGCCTCAATATTGGCTTTTCCGATAATATTGAAATCACATTGGAAGCCAACCCCGGAACAATTGAATATGACTCGTTTGATCATTTTGGGGAGGCCGGGGTCAATCGGATATCATTTGGAATTCAATCGTTTAACGATAAGCACTTAAAACGTTTGGGGCGTATTCACACAAATCGCGAAGCCGTAACGGCGTTTGAGCGCGCGCGTAAAGCGGGCTTCAAAAATATCAATATCGATTTAATGCACGGACTCCCAGACCAATCTCCAGAGGATGCCACTCACGATTTGCAACAAGCATTTAATTTAGAACCAACTCATATCTCTTGGTATCAATTGACAATTGAACCGAATACCGTTTTTTATACCAAACCTCCTGTTTTACCAAATGACGATGCGCTTTCGGATATCCAAGATAGCGGCGAGAAATATTTGGCAACTGAAGGGTATAAACAATATGAAGTTTCTGCGTTTGCTAAACCTGATTTTCAATCTCACCACAATTTAAATTATTGGCAGTTTGGCGACTACCTCGCCATAGGTGCCGGTGCACATGGAAAAATTACGCAGAAAGACGGTTCTATCACGCGATATCGGAAAACAAGATCGCCCGACGACTATCTAAATAGAATTTCAGAAGGTTCGTTTCTTGCGGGAGAGTCCAAAATTGAAAAGCGAAAACAAACACTCGAATTTATGATGAATGCGCTACGCCTGTACGAAGGTTTCGAACTAAAGTTATTTGAACAAAGAACACAATTAACAAGGGACAATATTGCGACAAAATTGACGGAGTTAATTGATCAAGGCTTGATAACGCTTGACAACCATCACGTAAAGACGACACCCCTCGGTCGACGTTTTTTAAATGACGTGCTACAAAAATTTGATGATTAGCGGCTCAATTAACAGCTATTTGATTGATTGAATTGTTATTTAATTAATCGTAACGACAACAACAGCGCCAAAAATCGCCTCAGTGCAAGCGCCATCGATGATATCGCGCAAGCCACCGCAACAGACGCTCCGGCGCGTGATTTAATTTCCAATTTCCAGCGACGGATTTATTAGCTTCACTCCAGCCAGGGTACAAATGTATAGTGCCGAGAATAGCGTTTAAACCTTTATTATTTTTCATTGCATTAACAAATTCCGTCACCATATCCGAGGCTCTTGCACCCACAAGAGTAGCGCCTAAAATTTTATCTTTTCCTGGGACTGTTAAAACTTTTACAAAGCCTTGCGTATCGTCCTCTGTAATCGCCCGATCCAGCTCTTTCAACTCATAACGCGTGACCTCATAAGCAATCGCTTTCTCTTGCGCTGAATGTTCCGTTAAACCCACGTGGGCAATTTCAGGGTCTGTAAAAACAGCCCAAGGTATAACGCGATAATCAACGGAAAATAATTTAAATTTACCAAACAATGCATTGACGCTGGCATACCAAGCTTCGTGTGAAGCCACATGGGTAAATTGATAAGGCCCAACAACATCACCACAGGCAAAAATGGTAGGAACGGAGCAACGTAGGTTTTCGTCGCACACCAGCCTCCCCGTTGCATCGTTCTCTAATCCAAGTCTGTTTTCACACAAATCTTCAGTATTGGCTCGTCGACCAACAGCAACAACAACGTTATCAAAAACAAGTGTTTCAACTTCTTCAACTTCGTTCTTTATCGTCACAGAATTAATTTCGTTTTCTCTCGAAAACGATTCCACGCTCGCATTAAGATAAAACTTGATTCCCTCGCTTGCTAACGTTTGCAAAATAAATTTAGACACATCTGCATCAGCACGCGATAAAACGCGCGAACCTTTCTCTAGTACGGTAACCTCACTACCCAGCCGACGAAATGCTTGAGCCAACTCACAACCAATAGGTCCGCCACCCAGTATCAGCAGACGTTTTGGTAAAACCGTGAGGTGCCACAAGTTTTCCGAAGTCAAAACATTCATTTTTTCTATCCCTGGAATGGAGGGGATAAACGGCTGCGCACCTGAAGCAATAATAATCGAACGCGAAGCCAAGGTACGCCCATCGACTTCAACTTCCCACGGCGAAATTATTTTGGCATTCCCGGTAACACATCGAACACCCAATTTCGTATAACGTTCTATAGAATCATGCGGCTCAATTTTTTTGATTGCGCTTCGCACATGCTCCATCACCTTCACAAAATCAGTTTGCAACTCGACTGAATTTTTTGAAAACTTCTCTGCTTTGCGAGCCAAATGCAAAGAGCTAGCCGCGTGAATCAAGGCCTTGCTAGGCACACAACCCGTATTAAGACAATCGCCCCCCATTTTTGCTTTTTCAACTAAGATAACCTTCGCTTTTACCGCAGCGGCAATATAAGCGCTGACCAACCCTGCAGCACCCGCCCCTATCACGATCAGGTTGGCATCAAAATTTTTGGGTTTGCGCCAACTACGCAAGCGCCGAGCATCGCGCAATAAACGCATAATCTTTTTAGCGACAAAAGGAAAAACTGCGAGTAACACGAAAGAAACAATCAACGAAGGGGTGAAAACACCAGTAACGCTTAACTCATCGACGGCTGCCAGTTGAACACCCGCATTTACGTATAGGATTGTTGCTGGCAACATGCCGAGCTGGCTCACCCAATAAAAACTGACTAGCCGCATGGAAGTTAAACCCGCGGTCATATTGATAACAAAAAAAGGTACTACCGGAATAAGGCGCAATGAAAACAAATAGCTGTTGCCATCACGCTCGATACCGTTATTTAACTTGTTGAGCTGCTGCGAGAATTTCCCTTCAACCCAATCACGTAATAGGAAGCGGGACAACAGCATGGCCAAACTCGCACCAACGGTGCTGGCAAAGGACACAATTAGGGTTCCCCACCAAATGCCGAACACTGCACCCGCTAAAAGCGTTAACGCGGTAGCGAACGGAATGTTTAAAGCGGTACAAACAACATAGAGCACGAAGAACAGTAGAACTGATAAAAGTGGACGTGCATCAAACTGCCCCTGAAAATGCGCGATCGAAATCCACTCTTCTAGGCCAAAAGCAAAAAATGCAATAACCGACAAGACAAGCACAACAAGCAACAATACTTTATTTCTCACTCTTTCACCTCGCCAATCTCTTGCTCACAACAATTGACGCCTATATGAGATCGCCGGTTACGGAAACTGACGCAAAATTTAAAAAAAGTGTCATAATTGAGGTCGCTCATTTATGTTTAACTTTATCCATGTAAGTATCAGATTTAGCTACAAATTATCGTTATGCCACTCAAAACAGGTGAAATGCGCACTGTGCCAGAGACCAGCCAGCAGCTCGAAGACGATTCGGCGATTGAATACGACAACCCGAAATACTTTGTCAATCGCGAACTCAGTAACTTTTATTTCAACCAGCGGGTACTAGCCCAAGCGATGGATGAGTCGCACCCACTGCTAGAGAGACTTAAGTTTTTACTTATTTTCAGCTCCAACCTCGACGAATTTTTTGAAATACGTGTTGCCGGTTTAAAACAAAGCATTCATTTTGAGCGCGAAATTATTGGTATCGATGGCATGCAAACGAAGGATACCTTAGCTCGAATCAGCGAGTTGTGCCATGAAACGGTAGAAAAGCAATACCAAGTACTCAATGACGTGCTGATGCCGGCACTGGCCGATGAAGGCATTTTATTTTTGCGTCGCAGCCAGTGGAGCCAAGCCCAGGCGAGTTGGATTGAAGACTATGTCGTGCGCGAGGTACTGCCGGTTATCAGCCCGATCGGTCTGGACCCTGCACACCCCTTTCCTCGCTTGGTCAATAAAAGCTTAAATTTTATTGTCGCTCTCGAGGGAAAAGACGCTTTTGGGCGCGATTTGGGCCTTGCGATAGTCCCGGCACCGCGCACATTGCCCCGAATTATTGCATTACCTGACGAGCTGACCCAGGGGCAAAAACACTTTGTATTTTTATCGTCAATGATACACGCGCACGCCGACATGCTGTTTCCGGGCATGGAAGTCAGGGGCTGCTATCAATTTCGAATTACACGCAATGCCGACCTCGATCTCGACGTGGACGGAATCGCCGACCTCGCTCGTGCGCTGCGTGGAGAGCTGCACTCTCGGCGCTTCGGCACCGCAGTGCGTTTAGAAGTGGCGGACAACTGCCCGCAGGAGCTAACAGATTTCTTGCTCAACAAGCTCGATCTCACAGCGCAAGACTTATATTGCGTCAACGGACCGGTTAACCTGAAGCGTCTAATGCGTTTACCGTCGATGCTCGACCGTGCCGATTTGCTCTATCCGGCTTTTACACCAAAGTTACCTAAAGGCTTGAGCCGTAAAGATAATATTTTTGAAGCCATTACTAAGCGCGATTATCTGCTGCTTCACCCTTTTGAATCGTTTACGCCAGTGATTCAGCTAGTTCGACAAGCATCAAATGACCCCAACGTTGTGGCGATAAAGCAAACGTTGTATCGCACTGGTCACGAGTCCTCAATCGTTGATGCTCTGCTAAACGCGGCGCGCAATGGTAAGGAAGTGACAGTTGTAATTGAGTTGCGAGCGCGCTTTGACGAAGAAGAAAACCTAGAGCTTGCAAGCCGCCTACAAGAAGCTGGCGTGGTCGTTGTGTACGGGGTTGTCGGCTACAAAACCCATGCGAAAATGATATTGATCGTCAGACGCGAAAATCACGAGTTAAAGCGTTATTGCCACCTCGGCACGGGCAACTACCACAGCGGCAATGCCCGACTCTACACCGACTACTCAATGCTCTCTGCCGACGAGCAAATGTGCGAAGACGTGCACCGAGTTTTTCAGCAGTTAACCGGGATGGGCAAAACAGAGCGCATGAATAAGCTGACGCACGCGCCTTTTACACTCAAGCGTCAAATCATTCGTCTGATTGACGGGGAGATCAAAGCCAAACAAGAAGGTAAAGAGGCCCGCTTAATTCTTAAATGCAATGGTTTGACGGAGCCAAAGGTTATTCAAGCGTTGTATCGCGCTTCCCAAGCTGGCGTAAAAATCGACCTCATCATTCGCGGGATGTGCTGCTTAAAAGCCGGAATCGAAGGTGTGTCAGAAAACATCCGTGTTTTTTCAATTATTGGTCGTTTTTTAGAACATACACGCACATATTACTTCGCCAACGCCCAGCCAAGCGTATACTGCGCGAGTGCAGACCTAATGGAACGCAACCTCAATCGCCGTGTAGAAACGTGCTTCCCGATCGAGCAGCCCGCATTAGCTACGCGTGTTAAAGAGGAGTTAGAACTTTACGTTGCAGACGGCTCGCAGCGCTGGGAGCAGCTAGCCGACGGTACTTATCTGCTAGCACCTCCATCTGAACAACCTGCAGCCCAAACTGAACTCTTAAGGCGCTTGACCAGTCCTAGCTCAAGCGCATGATTATCGACTACTCTTATCAGAGGCGGAAACGAATCAAACTTTTCTGTCTCTCGCAAGCTTGTAGTCATGTAAGCTAAATACGGCCGGAGCGGCTGTAATAATTGATTGCAGATCGGCGAGGGCCAATCTAAACAATCAATTTTTAGAACCGCTCTTTAAATCTTGGCTAGACGTACCCATAATAAGCGCTTATGGGGGTTAGCCTCTCACCCAAATAGCACCAAAGGGCTTGTATCCTTAACAATGTGTCCATTATTATTGGTGCGCGAAATAACCTATGGTTCGGAGAATTTAATATGAGCGAAGCACTAGTCGAAGTGACCGATGCTACCTTTGAAGAAGAAGTCACTAATGCCGAAGGTCCAGTTTTGGTTGACTTCTGGGCTCCTTGGTGCGGTCCCTGTAAAATGATTACCCCTGTCCTTGAAGAGCTTGCGACAGAATACGGCGATCAAATAAAAATATGTAAAATGGATGTCGATTCTAATAAAGACACCTCTGCCAAACTTGGCATTCGTGGGATTCCGACATTGACTATCTTTAAGGCCGGCAACCAAGAAGGCACTAAAGTTGGCGCGTTATCAAAAGCGCAACTTAAAGCGTTCATAGACGAAAACCTTTAAGTGTTTATTGTTAACACTTGAATATTAAATTACACGAATAAAGCCGAGTGAAAACAAATTTGCGTTTTCACTCGTTTTTAATTTTGCACTAATGTAGGATTACCGCTATACTCGTTAGTAGCAAACGCTGTTAACCAATCGCACATCCCGCCTGCAGTCCTCCAATTCATAGGAATCATCGGAATAATAGTCAGCTAGATGCGCGAAGATCTTATGCAGTAAGATCAAACTCAATAACACACTGGTTATTGCCAAATACCCCCTAGAAAATATCGCTTACTTGCACAGTAAACCTATGATGCAAAACGAATCAACTACAATGCAATAGTACGCATGATGTTTTCAATGGCTGCAAAAATAATATTGTTTGGCTAACCGCTATTCTCATCAACCTTGGAATCTTCTATACAAACTAGACGCTCTCGTATGAATCTCACCGACTTAAAAACCAAACCCATCGAAGAACTCATCGATATGGCAACCGAAGCAGGAATGGATAACCTAGCCCGCTGCCGCAAACAAGATGTTATTTTTAACTTACTTAAACGGCACGCAAAAAGCGGAGAAGATATCTACGGTGATGGCGTGCTCGAGATTCTCCAAGATGGTTTCGGTTTTTTACGCTCGGCAGGCTCATCCTATTTGGCTGGCCCCGATGATATTTATGTCTCTCCTAGTCAAATCCGACGCTTTAATTTGCGTACAGGGGATTATATTTCTGGAAAAATTCGTCCACCAAAGGACGGCGAACGCTATTTCGCGTTGTTAAAAGTTAACGAAATTAATTTCGACCGACCTGAAAATTCCCGCAATAAAATTCTGTTTGAAAATTTGACTCCACTGTTTCCCGACCAACGCCTAGTGCTTGAGATTGGTAACGGCTCAACTGAAGATTTAACCGGCAGGATTATTGACCTTGTTTCACCCATTGGAAAAGGGCAGCGCGGCTTGATTGTCGCTCCGCCAAAAGCGGGTAAAACCATTATGATGCAAAATATTGCGCAGGCCATAACGCGCAATAACCCCGAGTGCCACCTTATCGTTTTACTAATAGACGAGCGGCCAGAAGAGGTTACAGAAATGCAACGTTCGGTGCGCGGAGAAGTTGTGGCATCGACCTTTGATGAACCTCCCGCACGCCACGTACAAGTCGCGGATATGGTAATTGAACGCGCCAAACGTCTGGTAGAACACAAAAAAGACGTTGTTATTTTGCTCGATTCAATTACGCGCTTAGCTCGTGCCTACAACACCGTAATACCAAGTTCCGGTAAAGTACTGACAGGTGGTGTCGACGCTCATGCTCTGGAAAGGCCTAAGCGTTTCTTCGGAGCAGCGCGAAATATTGAAGAAGGCGGCAGCTTATCAATTGTCGCGACTGCTCTCATCGATACTGGATCAAAAATGGATGAGGTGATTTACGAAGAATTTAAAGGCACCGGCAATATGGAATTAATGCTCGATCGTCGCATGGCAGAAAAGCGAATTTATCCCGCGATCAACGTGCGTAAATCCGGTACACGCCGAGAAGACTTACTCATGAGCGAAAGCGACTTACAAAGAGTTTGGATCTTACGTAAACTCCTAAATGACATGGAAGATATTGCTGCTACGGAATTTGTGGTCGATAAATTGAAAGACTTTACCTCGAATGAAGAGTTTTTCTTATCGATGCGCAATAAAGGCTAACTTCTTAATTTTTCCACCTATTTTTCATGCCATGCAAAGATCTACGTGAGTTTATTGCTCTGCTAGAACGCAAGGGCTTGCTCGTGCGGATACAAACGGAAATAAACCCTCACCTCGAAATAACCGAGATTGCCGATAGAACCTTGAAAGCTAAGGGCCCAGCGCTTTTATTTGAAAACCCCAAAGGGCATCAAACTCCTGTGCTAGCCAATTTATTCGGTACGCCGGAGCGAGTCGCACTTGCCATGGGGCAAGAAAATGTCGAAGCGCTAAAAGGCGTTGGCGAAATGTTGGCATTTTTAAAAGAACCCGAGCCACCGAAGGGTATGCGAGACGCATGGGAAAAATTACCTTTGTTTAAGCAAGCTCTCAACATGGGCCCAAAGGTCATCACCAATCCTGTTTGCCAAGAAAACATCTTGCAAGGCAATGACGTCGACTTAAATCAGCTGCCGATTCAAACTTGTTGGCCCGGCGACGCGGCCCCACTTATAACATGGCCTTTGGTTGTTACACGCGGACCCACTAAAGAACGTCAAAACCTCGGTATTTATCGCTTGCAATTGATTGGAAAAAATAGGCTGATCATGCGCTGGTTAAGCCACCGCGGTGGCGCGTTAGATTTTAAAGAATGGCAACAGCATAACCCCGGCGAAAATTTTCCTGTTTCTGTGGCACTAGGCGCAGACCCCGCCACTATTTTAGGTGCGGTTACGCCAGTTCCCGACAATTTAAGCGAATACGCTTTTGCAGGCCTATTACGCGGAGCAAAAACTGAAGTTGCCAAAAGTATATCCAATAATTTGCAGGTTCCGGCATTTGCGGAGTTTGTGCTTGAGGGTTATATCGCAGCCGATGATATGGCCGATGAGGGCCCGTTTGGTGATCATACGGGTTATTACAATGAGGTCGAAAAATTTCCTGTTTTTACCGTTACCCACATTACACATCGTCATAGCCCCATATACCACAGCACTTACACTGGTCGCCCACCCGATGAACCCGCAATACTTGGGGTTGCATTAAATGATGTTTTCACCCCGCTATTAAAAAAACAATTCCCTGAAATTGTCGACTTTTATTTACCTCCAGAAGGATGCTCTTATCGCTTGGCTGTGGTAACCATTAACAAACAATATCCGGGGCACGCTAAGCGGGTGATGATGGGAGTATGGTCTTTTTTACGTCAATTTATGTATACCAAGTTTGTAATTGTGACTGATGGTGATGTGAACGCACGCAACTGGGAAGATATCATTTGGGCAATGACGACAAGAATGGATCCAGCCCGCGATACCGTCACCATCGAAAATACGCCGATCGATTACCTCGATTTCGCATCTCCAGTTTCAGGCCTGGGTTCAAAAATGG
Source organism: Marinagarivorans sp. (assembly GCA_028281865.1). Taxonomy (GTDB): domain Bacteria; phylum Pseudomonadota; class Gammaproteobacteria; order Pseudomonadales; family Cellvibrionaceae; genus JANQJB01. The sequence goes on along the minus strand of JANQJB010000116.1, from coordinate 71,302 downwards.
GCTTTGACGCCACCAATAAATGGCCTGGCGAAACCCAGCGAGAATGGGGCAAGCCAATCGTTATGGACGAGAAAATAAAACAAAAAATAGACCGAATTTGGGACTCTCTAAACATTCACTAGGGAAGTTCTGGTTCAGGCGCATCCAAATAATGTCGGTGCAAAAACTTTATAGTTAACGACTGTTAAGCCAAACGAACTGTGAAAACATCACAACGGACACGATTTAAAATCGATGTTGCCGCAGAGCCGACGATTAAATCTTTAAAATCGCTGTGATTACGACCAACTACGATAAGATCGAAATCATTATATGTTGCATAGCGAGCAACACAATCACTAGGATCACCAAATAACACAGTATAAGTTGCGTTGTTTAGGCTATGCTGTCGAATTAAATCAGCCATTTTTGATTCAGCTTTTTCTTGCAGCTCTTGTTCATATTTTGAGTTTTTAGTTCTAAAAATTGAACGAGGATAAACATGTAATAAACTAATGTTTGCGTTGAACAGCTCGGCTATCGCCTTCGCCTTTTCAAGTAGCCGACCAGATGAATCACTGAAAGCGATCGGAACAAGAATATTGTTAAGCTCTAGCTCAGTCCGGTCTTCGTCGTAATTAAGCGACAATACGTCAGCTTCACAGTACTGCAAATTTGAGCTGGAATCGTCTCCAATTATGCGCTCGAATACAGAGTGTTTGTGTGATCCAACTACCAATAATTCAGCGTGATGATCTTTCAAACCCTGGTTAATAGCGGGCCTTAAAGAACCTATAGAGACAAATGTAGCGGCGGGATCTAACTGGAATTTATCTGCTAGAAAATGCAAGTCGCGCTCTGCATGCTCAATAGCGATTTCCTCCTTGGCATAAATTTCTTCATAAAAATAACTGCTTTCCCCAGTAAATAGAGGCATCAACTCAACGACCGTTTGCATACATAAATTCCCTTCTAAACGCTGTGTCCATGTTTTTGCACGAGCAATAATCTTTTCTCCGTCAGATTTATTCTTAACCGCAAGCAACACGTTTTTATGCATTATTTTCACCTGGTGCTAGGACACCTGTAGTAGCCTTGCAATACCTTAATACTCGCTAAGGCATTAAACATTCGCCCGCGAATGATTGACGTGAATCAAGCCGAGAAAATTCGAACTGGCTCACAATTACATGACGCTCTACCAGGAACACATTCATGAAAAAGCAACGTGAATCGCACAGGGTTATTACCTGCATTCCTGCAATACTCGTATGCCGCCATATAAGCTTTATCGACTGCGTTATCCGCAACCTAAATCACACAGGATTCGCGGTTGATACCGGAGGACATCTGCTTGAGTTAGGTCAACGCACCAAAATTATGGTTGGAACACCTAATAGCCGCAACGCCATCAATGCAGTTGGCCGGGTAATCCACTCATGCAATGACCTAACCGGATTAGAATGGCTTACCCACTCACACTCAAGTAAACAAGAGCTGTTTAGTCGCCTCGTTTCTTATAAGCCTTATTTGCTACGAATTTACGACAAACTGGACTAAGCAATCGCAACAGCTGAAACAAATAGCTAGCTTCTCCGCTAGGCGGACTTTCTAAATTTGGGTTCGGCCGACTCACACTCCAGTACCGCCTGTAATCCCACCTTATCAAGTACAAAAATCCGACGACGGTCAACATGAATTAATCGACGATCTTGAAAGCGCCGCAATAAACGGCTAACTGTTTCAACCGCTAAGCTCAAATAATTCGCAATATCACCGCGAGACATACTCAAATTAAAGTCCGTATCAGAGTAGCCTGAAGCATACATTGACGAAGACATATTCAGAATAAATTGTGACATGCGTTGTTCTGCTGTCAATTGACCTAGTAGCAACAGCGTATTATTTTTTGCAGCCAACGAACGGCTCATCACCTGCATGTACTGTTGCGCAGCCTCCGGATTAGCAACAGCGCGCTCAAGAAAAATGTTGACGGGTATTTTACATACGCAGCAAGTTTCCAGAGCGGTCAACTCGACCTGATGCTTATCTAAATGCAATTCATCCAGGCCCAAAACAGCTCCACGAAAATAAAACCCCGAGATTTGTTCGTAGCCGCCAGCAGAAACTACGGAGCTCTTCAATGAACCCGATTTTACAAAACATACCGAACTCATTGGCTCGCCAATCCGCGAAAGCGAGTCGCCAGTATGCAAAATCACTTCATTGGCGTTGGGTTGAATCTTATGGAGCGTTTCGCAAACACCCGACAAAACACAGCTTTGGCGATTAGTACAGGTGGCGCAATTCAGGGGCTTCTTTTGCATTGTTCTACCTCGATCGTGATATTTTAATCATCTAGTCTGAAAAAATTTGAAACATCAAATTAATATCGTTATTGATATAAATCATATCGACGCAAGATAAAAAAACTATCCGTATTTACCACTAAGTATTTATACGTATATCCATAACACATTGAATTCAAAGGAAAAAAATTAAGGGCACTATATTTTTTCAAAAAAAATAAAACAATTCCTCACTACGAGAAAGCTTTCTTGCAATCTTAATCACGATATAACGCGCATTCGACCCTTTTCCATTAACCGCTAGGTACAAATACGTATTATGAGAAGACGAAAGCTTTGTTAGAGTATTGAGCTATCTCAATGCGCTATGACATTGGGTGGTGGTTAGTAAATTTATTAAAAAACTAAAACAACCACTTATCTAATAATCATCAATGTCACATGTGTTAACCAAGGCTGTTTAAATTTTACCGTGAAATTTCTTAATATTTTTCTAATTGATCCTGACCCCAACGGAGCAACTAAACTAAGCTGCCTAAGAGACGAGAATGCTATCAAAGTGACACACGTCAGTACGCTCAATAAAATGGCGCTTGATGAAAATAATATGCCGGATTGCATTGTCATCGACGCAGATGATCCGTCGAGCAGTAGTGAGGATTTCCTACTTTGCTTGCAGCGTCTAAGCGTAAAGATTCCTGTCATCGTAACCTGCAGGGAAGGCGATGTGAGTTTTGCGGTTAAACTAATGCAAAGTGGTGTTTGCGACCTAATACAAAAGCCTTTCACTAACCACCGTATGAATCAAGCACTTGAAAAGGCGCTTAAACACCATTAAAAATTTTAAACACCTTTCCTCTGTGTTCTCCACTCGCACCGTATCAAATCTATTTTTAGCACTGCATTGAAGACGTTTTGTGAGTATAATGCGTTATTATTGCGTAGGCCTTTACCATATCATTCTTTATGAGCTACGAGCGACTCGCCGCCCTAAACGACCATTCTCTGTGTAATTTCGTTTTGACACACTTATCAGACGAAATCATTGTCGCTGATCCTCACACCTTGCAAATTATCTATACAAACGATGCCATACTGACCCATCTAGGTATGAGCTACGAGGAGGTCATCGGGCGCGAACTTTCATTTGTACTTAAGAATTTTACAAGTCACGATAAAACGAACCTCTTCGCATGCCTACAAGAAAACACCTCGTACGAGTCAATTGCCCGACTAACAAGAGAAGACGGATCAAGTTATAAATGTAAGCAGCGCTATTATATCCACAACGGCCCTGATCGTGACTGGCTGGTAGTTATTAGCGACGACCTAAGCGAAATTGAAGTGGCAAAAGAGGAATCGCAAGCAATTCTCGATACGACTGTCGATGCCATAATCAATATTAATCACTGCGGAGAAGTTCAACTATTCAACCGCGCTGCGGAAAAAATGTTCGGTTATAACAAAACCGAAATTATAGGCCGTAATATCAGTCTTTTAATGCCGCAAAATGACAGCCAAAAGCACGATCAATATTTAGCGAATTACCAAAGCACTGGCGAGAGAAAAATTATCGGCGTTGGTAGAGAGGTCGTTGCACTTCGGAAAGACGGCACTGAGTTTCCAATCGAACTATCTGTAGCCGAATTGACCGTGGGTAAGGAAAAACGTTACACCGGCATACTACGTGATATAAGCGAACGCAAAGAGGCAGAAAGTAAAATTCGTCAACGCGAAGAAGAACTGAAAAAATTGCGCGACCAACTTGCCCATATTGATCGCTTACATATTGTCGACGAGATGACTACAGGCATTGCGCATGAGCTTAACCAACCTTTGACAGCCATCGCGAACTACGCCAAAGTCAGCCAAAGGCTATTAAAAGCAAGCGACCCTAATCTCGCCGAAGTTATCGAAGTTAACGAAAAAATAAACCGACAAACACGGCGCGCAGGCGAGGTAGTTCACCGCTTACGCGCGTTAGTTAAAAAAGATCACATTAATTACCAAACCGTTAGCCCATCAAGTTTCATCAAAGATGCTCTTGCGCTACTACAGGCCGACAGAAACATTGGACAAGTCGATATTTCGACCACCGTTGAATGTGGAGATGCATTAGTTGAAGTAGATGCTATTCAAATTGGACAGGTCATCACTAATTTAATTAAAAATGCGATTGATGCACTAACTGAAATTCGTAATCATGACAACAAAATACAAATAACCGTGGACGCCGACGACAGTCATGTGTTTTTTTCAGTACGCGACAACGGTAAGGGCATTTCGGCCGAAAATAAGGACAAAATCTTTGAACCATTTTTTACAAGTAAAAGGTCGGGCATGGGAATGGGGCTTTGTATTTGTCGTTCGATCATCAAAAGTCATGGTGGCGACCTAAATTTTAAGTCCGTTGAACCTCACGGTGTCGACTTTTATTTTTCGTTGCCGATTGCGAATCGAAAATAACATATATTTAATTATTTACCTATGAATAACTCCAATATAACCCCCATCGTATTTATTGTTGATGATGATGAAGCGGTTTTAGACTCAACCTCACTTTTACTAAATTCCGCGGGATACAAAACCCACATATTCTCCAGTGCACACGATTTCTTCCAGCATTATAAGCAAGACATGGAGGGCTGTTTAATTCTCGACGTTAAAATGCCCGGTATGGATGGTTTGGAGTTACAACAGTTATTAAACGAATTGTCTCATCCGCTGCCGATAATTTTTATCAGTGGTCATGGCGATGTTCCAATGGCCGTTCAAGCGATGAAGGAAGGCGCATTTCAGTTCTTACAAAAACCCTTCGATGACGATCAACTACTTTCTATCATTACTTTGGCACTTGAGCAGGAGTCTAAAATCCGTGAAGATTATCGTCGTCAGAATGAAACAAAAGCTCTTTTTGATAACCTCACTCCACGAGAATTAGAGGTGATGCAAGAAGTTGTGCAAGGTAAACCGAATAAAGTAATCGCGATTGATTTGGAACTAAGTAAGCGTACAGTAGAAATCCATCGAGCAAATTTAATGCATAAACTGCGAGTTAAATCTTTAGCCGAATTAATCAATCTTGTAAAAGGCCATCACACCAATACCTAAAGCTAAAGGCACACAGCAATCAATCTCGCATTGAGCGGTTATCGCTCGAATTGCAGATTAACCTTGAAGTTTTATTGCTTTTCAAGCGTGTATTCAAATCCCATTTGCTTTGTTTTCATTACCGACTTGCTAAATTCCAGTACTTTAATTTTGCTGTAACCCAAATCGATGATATCGCCAACAATTTTATAACTATCGGGTTGCAAAGCTCTACCACCTGAAATAGCAGTCCATTTTCCATTTTTGAATTGCCAAATGTCATTGTCAGCACGCGTATCAAGGTCACCAATTTTAACTATAAGCCATTTACCTGCTAAATCTTTCTCGCTTAGCTCAAGAGCGTGAGCATTTAAAGTAAATAGCAACATCGCAAGTATTAAATACTTCAGCATAATCATTTCTCATCCATTGCAGAGTTCTTTTATTGACATTAAATTGAGGTAAAAAAACCGCAGAGTATTACCCTCTGCGGTTTTTATTTTGATTAGCGAATTTTCGCTCTAAGGAAGCTGCTGCTGAGCCATTTCATTTAACTGCATGATGTAGGCGCTCACATCAAGTGCACATTTATCTTCGCAATCAGTTGGGCTCAATTTCGGCATTGTTTCGTGATTGTATTGAACCAAATCTAAACCACCGGGATAGGAAGTTTTAACCGGAACTACCGGACCGCCAACCGGGGCACCGGTGCCGTCGGCTCCATGACAACTGGCACAGTCGTTATCCCATGTCACCTTGCCGGCAATTGGATCACCTTGGGGTTCACCGCCGCCATTCGGGTCACAGTTTTGATCTACATTCGGATCGCATGGGGGCATACAGTTTGGATCGTTAGGATCACAGTTAGGATCGCCACTACCGTTAGGATCACAATTTTGATCTACATTCGGATCGCACGGAGGCATACAGTTTGGATCGTTGGGATCACAGTTAGGGTCTCCACCACCGTTAGGATCACAGTTTTGATCTACATTCGGATCACACGGTGGCATACAGTTTGGATCATTGGGATCGCAGTTAGGATCGCCGCTACCGTTAGGATCACAGTTTTGATCTACGTTTGGATCACAGTTAGGATCACCGCCGCCATTAGGATCACAGTTTTGATCTACGTTGGGATCGCAGTTGGGGTCGCCGCCGCCATTAGGATCGCAGTTTTGATCTACGTTGGGATCGCAGTTGGGGTCGCCGCCACCATTAGGGTCTCCCCCACCATTGTTACCGCCTCCAGTTGAGCCAGGCTCCGCAGGTGCAAAGTTATCGACAATATCGGTAAGCGCAATGCTGTTGAAGGTCACTGTGGCTTCCATTTCACCCGTTACCATTTTCTCACCTTGACGCAGTACCGGAGTCGATTCGGTAGTTTGATCAACGAAGACAAAACGTCCGCGGCCTTCATCCTCTTCCAGCATGTCTAAGATCTCATCAGTATATTCGAACTCCATCAAGTCAACAGCACCAATTGTTGTCAATGCTGCAGGACCTTCACTGAGAGGCTTCATTTCAAAGTAATCGCCTTGACGATTAACAGCAAAGTATTGAACTCGCAAATTAGTACCGCTGGGAAGGCCGTCATCGCTAACGAAGAAAGCCACGATGTCCATTCCAGCCAACATACGGGCACCGCTACCAACATAAATTGAACCGCGATCATCCATTGGCAGCTGAGTTGAGTCGTGGACAACATCGTCCAAACTCACCGCCATTACCGGAGTAGTGTCAGACCCTGTCGCATCTTTAATCCAATCCAGCGAGAGAATGTTGTCGCACTCTAAATTTGTCTCAAACCACGGGTGCCAATCCCAGTCACAGCTGTAAGCATAAGAATCTTCGGCTACCGTAAGAGTCGTGCGATAAGCTTTCGCTCCTGCAGAGAAGACAAACTCGTCAGGCAGACCTTTCAAAATACGTGGTCCAACGATACCCATAGCAGGCAGCTCGCCGATGTCGAACTCTTCTAATTCAACATGCTCGATAAGACCTTCGATAGCAACGCCTGAGGCAGTGGGTTTGATAATCGCAACTTCGCCGGCATCGAGAAATCCATCCACAATGAACAGGTCTTCGCTAGCAACGATGCCTGAAGGTGTAATGAAATATTCATCAACTTCAGCTTCATCTTGAACCCAGGCTTCGGTTTCAAAATCCCAAACGAATATGCTCTCCACACTACTTGCGGTAATAACACCATATTCAAATTCGAGCTCAAGACCTCCATCGAAGTAATCGGCATCAGCTTCGAACCAGCCGAGACCGCCGTTGTTCAGTACTGACTCCTCATTTACACCAACCGGTTTACCAGCGGAAATAGTAATTTCTGCTTCACAAAGTAGTGTGCCGTCATCAGCAGTATCACTCTCACTAAGGTTGAGCGAGAAACTCTCGGATACAGCGTCATAGATGCCAACGCCTTCAACGAACACGCCTTCATCGAGAATGCCAAAGCTGCCGTCTTGGCCCATCACACCTGCGAGTGCGCCATCGTCGTCTCCGTCTTTCTCACGCAACAGGAATTGTGAACCGACAGTTCTAACAGTGACAAAGAAGCTCATGTCTTCTACTGGTACACAGTCATTAAGTTCATCACTCCATTCAGTGCTTCCTTCAGCAGCGGTGAGGTCGGCAAGATATAGACCCGCCATATCTGGACCTACAGCCTCACACGCATCGCCAATACCATTTTCATCAGCATCCGTCTGCTCTGGGTTTGGTACGGCAAAACAGTTGTCTTCAAAGTCAAAGAAACCGTCCATATCTCTGTCCTGAGGCGGACGGCGAGGCTCTTCACCGCCGCCAGGCCCACCGTGATTATTCGGCTCAAGTACACGCACTACAACATCAAAACCAGTATCGAAAATCTCGATTTGGTAGTTTTTGTCTGCGGTAATCCACTCAATAAAGAACGGGATATTTGAGTTACGCGGAATGTCGATTTGCGATGATGTCACGAATACGCCAGTGCTGTGATCGAAGAAACCGAGTTGAGCGCCATTTCCTGCTGGCAATTCAACAACAATGGTATCCGCAGTTACGTCGATATCCGCCATGCGTGTTCCAAGGTTCTCGAGATTAAATCCATTATTAGGATCTTGGAACAGCGACATTCTTCCACTTTGAATACCGAAGTCGAACAACACTTGTGGGCAGTCGAAGCAGTCACCTGGGCCACCACCAGGACCGCCGTGAGGTCCGCCGTGAAGCTCGAACCACTCAGCAAAACCCTCGCCGGGACCTTCTAATTGCATAAACATTTGCCATTGGTTGCCAGTGCTCATGCTAATCATAAAGTCGGCGAAGCCCTGAGAATGCGGCACAGTTGTCGCTATCACATCTTCAACAGCTTCTATTTCCTCGGGTCCGTTGTGACCAAATTTCTCAACCCGGTCTACATTGGCACCGAAAGTTAAAGACCACTCATCCGTTGTCGCGTCATAGGCAATGGTTACCTCTGCTGTGCCGTCACCATCAAAGTCGTGTGAACCTTCCAAGCTTTGACGCGGAGGAGGCATAAACCAAGCAACCTTAATTCCACCGTCGCGGATAAAGCGCATGTCGAATTCAACCGGCTGACCACTGCTGTGGTTAACAAACATAAAGCCAGGCGAGCGTACTTCGAAGACGTTGCTGCCTTCGCCGTTATACTCGTTGCCACCAGCAGTGAGCGTGAAGTTGGACCAGACTTCCATTGCGCCATCGGGACCAGGGAAGGCATCGATACCGATTTCGATAAGCTTCTCTTGGCTCTCGGAATCCACCAATGCGTAGAAGCCAGGCATATTCAACGGGACGTTACCTTCTGGTGTTACCGGGCCTTCAAATACCATTGGGAATGGGAAGCTATCGGCCAAGCGCAATACCATGGCCTCGCCTTCACCTTCGACAACAAAGACGTCAGTTAAAACATCAGTATTGTGGCCTTCATGACAGAAGTTTGAGAATGGATCGGTAGAGATCGAACCACAAGTCGGCGGACTAATGTCCTCGCCATCAGGAACACTTAGATTCACATTAAGCGTGACGGTAGCACCTGTCTCTAGACGGCCCGCTGTCATTTCTTTACGTCCACCGTCAGCCCAAGCTTCTTGAATACTAGAACCGAGTATCAAGATAGCGGTTGGCTCTTCACCTTCGGCTACGTTAGTACCCTCAAGCGTGAATAAGGTCGTATCGTCTACTTCACAACCCTCAGTGACAACGCGTGGAGGCATAGCTCCGGTTTCGTCAGTCTCCAGACAAACAGATTGGCCAAGCTCTAGCTTAATCTCATTGTCGATAAAGCCGCCGAAACCGCCACCGCCGCCGGTGATGACAACATCGTCGAAGCTCAGAGAACTAACACCGATGAAATCGCCCGCATCGTTTTGCAGCAATGCTTGGATTGAGAAGTCACAAGTACGACCACCGATCCAAGGCATATTCAAGAAGAACTCAGGCTGGATAGCACGGCCAAGTGGGTCGTAACCCGGGGCCCAAAACTGCATATTTTCTTCAGGTCGATATTCATCTGCACCTGGCTCAGAGCCTGCACAGAACACCGTCAACATGTACTCAAATGCACCTGGAATCGCCGCACCTGAGATAGAGAATTCACGCGTAACATCGAGTGTGCTTAGGCCGGAGAAATTGCTCGGTGCATCCGAACCAATAGCAACACTCAAGTCGGTTAACACATTGATTGACTGAGGAATCCGAACCCGAACATTGCCGTCTGTACTTGGGCGCGCTGGGCAAGCCTCGGTACCACACATGAAAGGAGTACCGTCCAAGTCAGTCGGCACGCGGTAGCTAATGCTGTAGTCGACTTCGACACTGTTACCAAGCGCTGTCATGGCCTCGTCGCTCAACGTAATCTTGAACGCAACGCGGTCACCCATTTTCGCGTGAAGCTCTACATCGATGCCTTCTATCGTGCGATCAGTACACTGATAGTCAGTGAAGTTACCGTTGGTGTCGATGCTCGGCGCAGTACAGGTAAACAAGACTTGCTTGTCAGACCCTTCACCAAAGATCGCACTTTGCAAGGTTACAGCTTTGATATCTCCGGGATAAACATTTTGCGTTTCTACCAAGAAAGAGCGCGTGACACCGTCGGCGCCATCAGATTCGGCCATAATGCCGATGTTGAGGCCTTCGAAGAAACCGCCACCGTGACCTCCAGGTCCAGGCCCAGGAGCAGGTCCATGACTTCCCGGAATATTCGGATCGCTATCGTTTGGATCGAATAGCGCCGCTACACCGTCGAAGTCAGCGTCGTAAACCGCACCAATTTGTGTATCCAGAGCCGCAGCAGCGTATAGTGCTGGCAGATCACTGGGGCACTCACTGCCTTCTTCAGCAAAGCAAACCACATCTAACTCTGGGCTTTCACCATTTTGTGCAGGATTAAACTCGACAATCTCAAGCCCTATTTCTTCGTTGGCATTGGGGTCATCGGCTGGGCGATGTTTCACAACGCGTACGATATAAACAGGCGATTCGGGATCCACTGCCGCATCGCTAAAGATTGCTACCAGATCGTTGTGGCGTAAGTTAGTTACAAACGGTGTAGCTAGCTCGGGCACTGGATCCATAATGTACTTGCGATCTTGCTTGTTGAAGCTGAGTTTCAGGAACGTAATTCCGTCACGTCCAGCATCGAGCCGCGCAGGGATTGAAGAATGATCAAAGTCTGCAAAGTCGTCTGGGCTTTGAATATTTTCTTCAAAATGCTCGCTCGCATAGCGAAGGATTACGCCGTCGCTAGCTGCTGCAAGTTCCTCGTACTCTTGCGTCGGGGCACCGAACGCAACTTCGCGCGGTGGCAACTGATCTGGACCCATGTAACCTTCAGGCATCTCAAGCACGAGCCAATCGCCGTACCAGAGGTTGTGGTAACGGATGCCGCCTTCACTGCCAGGCGCGCCACCAGGGCCACCGCCTGCATCACCAAAGGCCGCTTCAGGAATATCCACTTCACCCAAGGCATTGGTGCCGGCGAAGCCGATATCGATAAAGGCATGCGCAGTGCCATTAGGCTCTTGGAACACGTCGATAAAACGTGTTTCGATCATGTAGAACTGCCCGTCTCGGTCTTGCATTAAGAACACGCGATCGTGCTCGAAATTCGCTGGATCGAGATCGATGCTTGATTGCATCAAGGTTTCGTCATTCAATGCTTGCTCGATAAGACCGCGAATGCTTTGGTTCAAAATGGAGTGCATACCAAATAGCGGCTCTGAACCTGCAGTTGCATCAAGCGTTAAGCTCAATACGCCGTCGACGTAGCCACCAAATACCGGTGCAAAACCAACACCCGTTGCACCTTCAATCGCGTAACCCGTTTCAGTTTCATTGAAGAAAAAGTCAATGGAACCCATACCCGCTTGTTCGTCAGCACCGACTAAATAGATAGGAGCGCCAGGCAGTTCGAAGTTGGAAATATCGATACCTTCGGGGTCAAGCACACCAGTAGTCGGATCAGGACGACCTTGGCCAGCACTTAAGCCCAGCCCTGGAACAGGCACGAATTCAAAATCCGGTCCAATAAACATTGGGTACTCAGGGTCACACAACATAACGTTGGGGTCGTAACCATCGATAAATGCGAACAACTCCGGTAGGCCATTTTGGTACGAAGGAATATCGAAACGAATTACATAATCCATGCCGTATTCGTCATTAGAATTCTTCGACGGTAAGCCTGAGATCGTATAAGTACGACGCACCGGACCGCTACCTGCCACAAGTTCTGAGGTAACCTGAACATCCAGTTTGGTATCGGATTTGAAGAATTCCTGAGTGCGGTCATTCCACTCGACACCAAATACGCTAAAGCCGAGGTCATTTTGCGTTTCTGATGACTGAGGATCGACTCCGTCAAAACGCTCAACAGTACAGCTCACTGCTGCAGTATCGACTCGGTCGCTTAGGTCATCCGCAAACTCATCTAGATTTTGCTCTTTAAATTCTGGCAATACCGGCAAACTGCCTACGCCACTGGTTAAGGCTTCCAACGCGTCCTCGAAGAATTCACCGTTGTCGATCGTGGTGATATTCAATAGAGAGGAAATCAACGTCGCTACGGTGACCGAATCACCTGCTGCCATCAACTTGTAGTTATCGAAGTTAGGCACAAAGCGTGTTGTTTGCTCACCGCCAACACCCGGAATATTTTCAGCTCTGAAATATCCAGCGGGCACGTCGATCAGGAAGTTGCTCTTCATCATAAAATCCAAGAAGAACAATGCAGAGCGAATATTGATTGAGCTCTCACTCGTCAACGTTTGGCCAAACAGGGTTTCCGGAACTGCAGATGTCAAACCGCGAGCGACACGATCGCGCGCAAATTCGTACTCAGGTGCAGGTGGAACTGTTCCGGGAACACCCTGAATTAAATTGCGATAAGACTCTTTATCTTCAGGATAAATATTCAGAAGAACGCTGATCAAATCAAAGTTTGCCCCTTGACGGAAACGCTCACGCTCGATTGTCGATTGCACGGCATCGGCGGCAAATTGCGCGTAGAAGCTCAAGCGCTGAGTCAATTGCTGCGCAGCTTCGGAGGGAGATTCACCGAGCGTAATGCTTAAAGCTTTTACAATTTCAGAGCTATCGATTGTGCTGCCACCACCGGCAAGCGGCTCACGACGACCCGTGAAAATTGGGAAGCCTTCCGGAGTAATATTGATTTTCTCGCGGACCCAAGAGAAGTTGCTAGCGAGTACAGCGGCGAGACGTTTGATTTTAATTGTCGCATCGCGATTTTCCACTAAGCGCTCAATAACTGCTTTTGACACTAAACTCGCGTCTTCCAAACGACGATTTAAGTCGTGATAAAGTCGAACGCGATCAACTAAGTTGAAGTCTGCGGGAAGTGGCTGAGCCTGAGGATCTGATACACGAGCAAAAGCTTCGTCTAAACGCGTTTGGAATTGTTCTAGCGTTTCATCGCCTAACAAATTCGCCAATACGTCAGTCAAAGCCGGCGCATAGTACAGTGGCGCTTGTGGCTCATCATCTTGATCCTTAACACCTAAAGCGGCTTCGGGGTCACTGGTATAGTCGCTACCCTCGTCCAAATCGCCAGAACCAATTTTGAAGATACGAATATTGCGATCGCCAAAACCCCTTCCGCCGGGAAGCTCAGAATTGCGAATATGGAACGGAGCGGGAAGGTTCACAGCAACTACCGCGGCATCACCCGCTTCGTTTTCGTCTACAACAACAGCAAGACCCATCGACAAGAAGAAGCGCTCGAGCGTTCTCGTTAATTTACGTTCTTTCTCAGCGCGCTGTGCTGCAAGTGCTGCTTGCGCGGCCTCTTCGTCTTCAACACCAAATATCTCGGCAAGGTTATCGGCATTTTCGATAGCGTCATCAACTTCATCAGTGACATTCTCGTTAAGAGCCGCTTCTAAACCTGCCAAAAGACCTTGAGATTCAGTATCGAGCGATGATGCAAGTGTGCTCTCTTCTTCCTCAACAATGTCTTGCGCCTGGTTGGTGCTTTTAACTTCCTCTAACTCTTGCACCGTAATTTCTTCTTCCTGTTTTTCCAGGATGGTATTGATCTGGGCAACTTCTTCAGGGCGCACATCCAATATAAATTCGTCTTCTTGCGCGTCGATAACATCGTCCACCGATTGTCCATCCGGTACATCGATAATATCGTCAGCGGCTTCCTCAACCACTTGAGTAATCTGCGCAGCTACGGTTTCAACCACATTTTTCTTTAACGTCTCTACCAGCGAGTCGGCAACGCCCATATCTTTTAAGCCGTCAATCGCTGATTTAATTTGGTTGATTACCGCTTTCACCACACGGTGAACAATGGGGTCAACCGCAACCGGCTTGGGTTCGCCTTGTTCATCAACATCTTCTGGGTCAGCAATAGACTGAATTGCCATCGCTTTTTGTTCACCGCCTTTTTCCCTTATTACTAGCGCTCGAACTTGTAATTTACCCAGACGCTTGAATTCGACAATTACTGTATCTTCGTCGGCATCTTCCTGGATTAATCCTTTACCCAGTAAATACGGTCGCACGTCGTCAGCGCGAATTTCGTAAGCACCATTTTCATCGGTTTTAACCGTTGCTATCGGCTCTTGGTATTCAACATCTGCCAGTAAGAAGATTGAAACCAACGCCGACGCTGGCACCATATCGTCGCGAGTAATCGAGGAACCCTCTTCATCGCCTGGGGCCTGCAACGCTGCCTGGTCCATACCTTGAAGCTGATAGGATTTGCGTTGAATAATTTTTTGTTGGGGTGTTGTGGTTTCGGGGAAATTAGCAACCGAACCTTTAAGGGTCACTTTGCTTTGATTGCCCGATGAGCTTGAGCTGCTTGATGCACTTGATGAAGCACTGCTTGAAGAGCTTGAGCTACTGTCACCTGAAGAGCTTGCACTTGACGAAGCACTGCTTGAAGAACTGGAGCTACTGCTATTCGCACCGGAAGAACCAGAACTCGAGCTGCTTGAAGCACTACTACTCGAACTACTGCTAGTTGATGAGGAGCTTGAAGAGCTGCTTGAACTCGAAGAGCTTGAGCTACTCGATGAATTCGCGCTTGAGCTAGTACTAGAAGAAGAGCTCGTCGAGCTGCTACTCGATGGGGTTTCCGAGCCACCCCCGCCTCCGCCGCTACCGCAGGCGAATAATGTAAAAAATAAAAACAGTGTTAAAACTCGAAAAAGCAACTTCATAAATAAGCTCCCAATTCCTTGTAAAAAAATAAAGACGAAAATAAAAAAATCGTACAAACGTACAACTGCGTATTTCGAGTATAGACACGGATTTTCTAGGATTTTTTAGTTAACAAAATAAGAATTAGGACGCACTATTGACGCATTAATATGCAGATTTAAAGAAAACGACAAATTTAATTTAAATTCGCTACTAAAAAAAAATAATTAAAATAAATAGCGCTAAAAAATGACAACTTATTGACGAGACAAGCGTTTTAATTTCGCTAGACTATTGTTTTATAAGGGTTTTATAAATATTCATCATACAAAAATAAAAAATGAAACACCTCCTAATCAATCCCTATAAAAACCGGGCATTACTAATTGAAGCAAAATATCTTAACCCAATTTGCAATAACATTAGTATTTAAAAAACAAAAAAATCTAAATAAAAATACCAGGTATCTTTTTTCAATTGTTCTGTAACTTAACAAATGATATAGAAATTAAAATATAAAAATTTTTGATTATTTAGAGTCTTAATAAGCTAGTCAAAAATCCGATAATCGTGTTAGTCAAATACTTTATACCTTATTCTTGCCATACTTTTGACGGGAACATTTTACTTGTCAAATTCACTAGCCAACCACAACGTGTGTATAAATTCGACGGGGAAGCATTCGTCAAAGCAATATACGCTGGAGCCAAAAAGCAGGTTTGCCATTTTCGATAAGCTAGGTAATAGACAAGCGCGCAACAAAGCTCTAACCTGTCTCACGCAAAAAAGACTATCTAAATCAGAAATTCGAGAAAACTTCGCCGAAATGCCCAAGCTCTATCCAGATGACCAAAAGAAAGTTGACCAATACTTAGCTAAGGAATCCCAAGGAGGTGAACGCAAGCCCTTCAACCCATGGCTACTGCTGATGGTGGTGCTCGTGGTTTTAGGCCTTATCACTTTAGCGGGTTATTGGGTAGCGTTAAATCACGGGGTAATTTAATCGCCCTTCCAAAACCGCTAACTTCGGTCTTTACAGCACGACAAGCCGCTACTCTTCTACCCAAACCCATCGAACAGGCTCACCAAAGTCATCCGTGATCAATACTTTTTTGGGTTTTGATGACTTGTCATTTAGCGGTTTATTGCCTTTTGTATGCTTGCGCTCTTCCAAAGTTTTGACCACGTGAGTCAGCGAAGTGCGCTCCTGACGCGGAGGGTTTTCGCTGGCCTGCGTAAATAGGTTTTTGTTGTCAGTATTGCCGCTAATACCGCGTGGAACGGACGTAATACTGCCTCCGCCTTCAAGGAAAGATTCGACTTGCTGGTCCATTTCAGCTCGAATTTCGGCTTTGGTCTTGGCGGGTTTCATTTACATTAATCACATTAAACAAAATCTAACCTGCCACAATAGCGCTTATCGGATCGATCGAAAAGCACTAGAGCGTTAAACGGAGGTATCCGTATCAGTTAAGCACAAAAAAACCCGCATCAGCGGGTTTCGAGTTTGGTCGTATTCCTTTCGTTCGTAACTATTTAGTTAGTTTAGTATTAGTAAGTTAGTATAGTATTAGTAGGTCACATTAAACGTAGTAGGCCTCTATTTCCCGTCGTGGATTTTCTTGGCTAAGTAATCCGCCACTGCAAGCATCTCTTTTTGCGAACCTGCAGTGCGACCTGATATGTGATAGTAACCACCCACGATCAGCTCTGGTGTCCCGGTAATTCGATACTTGCGCTGCCGCTTTAACGACTGCTCAACTTGACTGCGAACGGCAAACGATTCCATCACTCCGATAAAGTTTTTCCCGTCCAGTCCCGTAGAACTCACCAGCTGTTCAATTTCTTCTATTTTTACCAGGCGTTTATTCTGCTTATGCATCGCATCAAAAAATACCGGGTGCAACTTGCCCAACTCCTGCATAGCACTTGCCGCATAATATAATTTCGCGTGCGTCCACATCATATCTTTTGGCAAACCGGGGCGTCTCTGCTCCCACATCGCCGGCGAACCACGAAAATCGATATAGTCTGCTTTGGTCTTTTTCCACTCCTTAATGATCGGTTCAAAACTGTAACAATGACCACAGCCATACCAAAATACTTCTTCTACGACGACTTTAGTTCCCGCAGTTGGCTTGCTTGCGCCGCGCACCAGTGTGTAATGCTTGCCCTCAACATAATTTTTGCTTCCACCCTTAGCCGGCTTGTCAGCCGCGAGGACACTTAACGCTAAGCAACTCAATAAAGCTACAGCTGCGAACCTCAGCGCGACGTCGGCAAATGAGTAAACTCTTTGATAGGTTGCTTTTGCGCTATCAAGCATCAAATATTTATCGAAAATCATTATTATCCCCTGTGCGACCATGGTTCAAATTCAAAAGGTTATCCAACTGCTTTGAGATGGGTTCTATCTATAAAACTACCGATTCTAAGGCCCTATTAGAGCAGCGCCGCGTTCTTCTAGTTCCAGCTTTCGCAGCAACTTGTTTGCTCGGACCGCAAAAGCACGTGGCCTAGCAAGAACTCAGATTCTCCAGCTAGACGCTTTGCTGGCGACAAGTTTCATACCATAAAAAAAGCAGGCCTAACCTGCTTTATAGCAACACTTAGCTGAACCCCAGCTTATTAAACGGTGACGCAAACCAAGATTAGTGCAAACCCGCGATATAGTTAGAAACCGCCGAGATTTCAGCATCACTCATATACTCAGCGACTTGACGCATCACCTTTGATTCGCCGTCATTGGTCCGCTGCCCCGCGCGAAACGCTTTCAACTGTTTGGCAATGTAGTCAGCATGTTGGCCGCTCAAACGCGGATAACCCGCGGGAGAATTGCCTAAACCTCGAGGAGAGTGGCACCCAGTGCACGCAGGCACTTTGCTGTCCAGATTGCCAGCGCGGTATAGGCGTTTACCGAGTTCGACAGCATCGACCTCCTCGCCTGAATTAACGGTAACCTTAAAGGACTTTGCGCCTGACAGCTGTGTTTTCTGACTGGAATAAAAAGCGGCAATATCAGAAAGTTGCTCGTCGCTAAAGCTTGCGAGCATACCATTCATTTCAACTATGGCGCGCGTTTCGGATTTTATGTCTTGCAACTGCTTGAGTAAGTATTTTTCACCAAGCCCCGCCAATTTTGGAAAGGCCGGAGATGGGCTATTGCCATCAGCGCCATGACAAGTTGCACAGCTATTGGACTTCGCTGCGTCAGCCAAACTTTTTAATAAAGCTTCACCATTACTTGCATTCCCTCCGGCAAATGCGAAAGGAACGATTACCACCCAACCGAGAAACAATTTAATTAAAATATTTTTCATTCTTAGCCTGTCTATTACTTTAACCACGATTTAGCGCGACACGCGAGCTGGCAACAAGAAAACGAGCCGTTTTATTAAAATAGCGATAGTGTCCGCCAAATTGGGCTGGCATTATATACGCTCATTCGGCAGATCTCACCTAAATACACCATGTCGGCTGCGATTAATTTTAAAAAAGCTCATTTTTTAACCAGTGCCCCCAGTATTCGGGAGTGCCCTCCTGATAGCGGTAGCGAAGTTGCTTTCGCCGGACGCTCCAATGCCGGTAAATCAAGCGCTATTAATGCATTGACGGCAAACGGCAAACTGGCGAGAACTAGCAAAACACCCGGGCGCACACAACTTATCAATTATTTTAGTTTAACCGACGAGCAACGCCTGGTTGATTTACCCGGCTACGGTTTTGCGAAGGTTGCATTGAAAGTCAAAAAGCAATGGCAGGACAATCTTGCTGAATACCTGTACAAGCGCAAAAGCCTAAAGGGCTTAATCTTGCTTATGGATATCCGCCACCCCTTGCAAGAATTTGACAGCATGATGATCAACTGGACTCTCGACGCCGAGATGCCTTGCCATATTCTACTCACCAAGGCCGACAAGCTCGGACACGGCGCAGCACAGAACACCTTGTCGAAGGTGCGCCAACACATCAGCGAAGCCAACGCTGACGACCTTGTAAGTGTGCAAATATTTTCGGCGTTGAAGAAAAAAGGGCTGCCGGGGCTTGAAGAGACACTAAATAAATGGCTGAGCGGCGGTTTGTAAAGCCGGTCTTTCAATATTGCTTGCCTGATTTAATTAACGTGCCTCCGACGCGTTTTCGGGCAGTTCCCTAGGTTCAAAAACCGTCAATTCAGGGCCGAATTGACGGAACTACAGGGATGTATTCATGTGTTTTTTGAACCTAGGGAACTGCCCGAAAACTCACATCGATCCAATATCCTAAATTAGGGAAATGCCAATATGTGGTTTAATAAGGTCAAATACTAAAATAACAAACCAAGCTAATAATCGTCACACCCAAGAAATTCAGCACAAAACCCTCCCTGACCATTCGTTGGATCGGCACTTCGCCACTGCCAAAAATAATCGCATTAGGTGCAGTGGCAACAGGCAACATAAATGCACAACTAGCACTCATCGCTGCAGGTACCATTAACAACATAGGGTCAATTTTTGTTGCGAATGCCGCCGCCGCTAGAATAGGCATTAGCAAGCTCGTAGTCGCCGTGTTACTGGTTACCTCTGTGAGGAAGGTAACCATCAGGCACAATAATAAAATCATCAAAAGTGTGTGAAACACTGTCAGACCGGTCAAACCGTTGGCAATAATTTCGGCTAAACCGGAACTGACAAAGGCTTTCGCCAGCGCAATTCCACCGGCAAATAACAGTAAGATACCCCAAGGTATACGATTGGCCGTTTCCCAATCTAACAAACGTCCACCCTTACCGTTTGGAATAATAAACATCGCTATAACAGCTGTTAAGGCCACTGCTGCATCGTTGGCAGTGGGAATGTCTAATACACCGCTCCATCCACCAAACGGGGCTTTGCGCGTCATCCAAGCAATTGCAGTAAAGACAAAAACTGCGATGACGCGTTTTTGCTCGGGCGTCCACGCTTCAGTGGCGGGGATATGAACGGTTAACTCATTTTTTAGGTTGCGTGTTAACCAAAGCGTAATCAACGGCACAAAAATAACAACCACAGGCAAAGCCAAGCCCATCCATTGTAAAAAGCTTATCTCCGTGCCGGTGGTTTCTTTATAAACACGCATAAATATCAAATTTGGCGGCGTTCCTATCGGCGTGCCGACGCCCCCTACACTGGCGCAGTAACAAATAGCGAGCAAGAGTGGGATGCGCAGTGCTCTATTTTCGCTGTTTTGCAGCACTGCTAATGCGATTGGCAGCAACATCAGCACAGTAGCCGTGTTGGAAATCCACATACTTAAAAACGCTGCGGAAACCGCAAAGCCAATCACGACCAAACGATCGCTGCGACCACCAATAATTTTGATAATATTTAACGCCAACAACCGATGGGCACCGCTGCGTTCCATTGCAGTTGATAAAATAAAACCACCCATTAATAGCACAATCAGCGGGCTGCCGTAAGACAAAGCAATTTGATTGCCATCAAGCACTCCGAGTAAAGGAAAACCCGCGAGTGGTATAAGCGAGGTGGCAGGTATAGGAATGGGTTCAAATATCCACCATACTGCACATAAAACTGCTACGGCCGCCGTGACTGCTGTGTCTGATTGCCAGCCAAGAAATTGTAAAAACAATCCGAGCGCCAAAGCGAGAGCTGGACCTAAGTAAAGAGAGATTTTTTGAAACTGAATCATGTGAATATGCGAAAATCGGTTTAATTACGCCATGTTTTCTTCGGCACCCTAACATATTTAAGTTACATTCGAGAGTCTTGGCGTTGACAACAGGTAAACGCAAGGCTCGGGCCTATCAATGAAAAAAATTATTCAATTCGTCGGCGCTCTACCCTTTCTCGTTGCAATATTTATCAACGCGTTTGTCGACCTCGGGCATAAGATCGTTATACAAAACACGATTTATAAACTTTACGACGGTGCAGAGCAAGTTGTTCTCACTGCGATAATCAATGGCTTGATTCTGTTACCTTTCATTTTGCTCATGTGTCCCGCCGGTTATTTTAGCGACCGCTTTCGCAAAACAATTGTCATGCGCTTTTCCGCGTGGGCAGCAGTCGCGTGTACCTTATCAATCACGATCTTTTATTATCTGGGTTGGTTTTGGGCAGCCTTTGCCATGACGTTTTTACTCGCAGTACAGTCAGCCATTTTCTCGCCGGCCAAGCTCGGTTATATCAAAGAATTATTTGGCAAAGAGCGGCTGGGTGAGGCAAATGGCGCAGCGTCCTCCGTTACCATTGTCGCTATTTTAGCAGGCACCTTTGTTTTCACGATTTTTTTTGAACTCTTATTCAATGAACAATCGTCCACCAAGTCAGAAGTATTAAAAACCATCGCTCCTATTGGTTTTATTCTTGTCGCCAATGCCGTAATCGAGCTCATAATGGTTTATAAACTTAAATCCTATGCAACACCAACGAACATTCCGCCATTTAATCTAAAGAGCTATTTAAGCGGGCGCATAATTATCGGAGATTTATCGCCACTTCGACAAAACACCACCATACGCCCTAGCATCATCGGATTAACGACTTTTTGGGGGGCTGGGCAAATGATGCTCGCGTCATTTCCTGCATTTATTAAAGAGCAGCTTGCCGTTAACAACACCATTGTGGTGCAGGGCGTACTAGCCTGCACAGGAATTGGTATTGCTATCGGGTCCGTTGTCGCAGGTAAACTTTCGCGACAAGGTATTGAAACGGGATTGATTTCTGTCGGTGCATTCGGTATCTGTGCCGGCCTGTGCGCGCTGCCCCAACTCGCCAATACGATTTTATTTGCTATCAATTTTCTCTTTATCGGCATTTGTGGTGGCTTGTTTATCGTACCCTTAAATGCACTAATTCAGCTCAATGCAAAATCCGATGAATTAGGAAAAACACTCGCCGCCAATAATTGGGTACAAAATGTCGCAATGCTCACACTGCTAATTATCACCATATTATTTACGCAGACTGGTTGGAGCACAAAATCCTTATTATTATTTACTGCTGCAGTAGCGATTGCGGGCTGTTCTTACACACTGTTCCAAATGCCGGAGAGCGTAGTGAGACTAAAGGAAGCAGTAGCAAATTTGCGACGAAAATAATTACCTCGCTGTAGAAGAAATCTTATAACTTCACTCGCTTTCACTATCATAAAAATGCGAAACGGTTTTAAACATTTCAACGTGTTAGACTTCCTTCAATTATGGTATAAAGGCGACCAATAAATAATAAGCGCCGAGAAAATTGCAGATGTTATATGGTTTGTGCCAAGAAGATGTTCTCCGGCTTATGCAGGCGAGATCCAATAATAATTATAAGCCTGAAAAAGACAGCGATGGCGCACATTTAAGTTTAGTGGTCGAAGGCGGGGCGCTACGCGGCATACTAAGCTGTGGCTATGCCAAGGCGCTTTATCAGCTCGGTTTTCACGGAGTTTTTGATTCAATATATGCAACCTCTTCTGGGGCACTCAACAGTGCTTACTTTTTAACCGGAGAACTCGATACGGCGCTCTCGATTTATTACGAAAATGCCGTTGACAAGCGCTGCGCCAATATTTGGAATTACCCCAATATATTGGATGTCGACTGGTTGCTCGACAACTGGATACTCGACAAGAAAGCTTTTGATATTAAAAAAGTGCTTAATTCCCCAACTTCCCTCAATGTTCCAGTAACTGATATAAACACAGGGAAAACCCATTTTTTTAACACGCACGCAATCGACGCTGCAACATTGGGCCAAGTATTAAAAGCGACTTCTTACACACCTATGCTTTGCAATCAAAAGCAAACAATTGAGGGTAAAACTTTCAATGACGGGCTTGTCGGTGCGGCAATACCTTATCCGGAGGCGATTAAAAACGGGGCTAGCCATATAGTTAACTTGCTCACACGTCCGAGAGGATATAGAAAGAGTCGCTCCAAATTAATAGGCATTATCGAGAATATTGTGCTCAGAAAATACGCCAAAAACTACCGTAAAGCATTTAAAGAACGCCATGATATTTACGATGCAACATTAGAGCGACTTGAACAGAATGACGATAAAATACCCAACTTAACATTTTATCCAGATGAAAATGATATAATAAAAAACGTCGAAACACGCTCAGAAGTTGTAAAGAAAGCCGGCGATGACTCGTTTAAAAAAGCATCATTACACCTACAAAAAAAATTAGACGTCTTATGATTTCCGAGTTATTTTTTTTACTGATTGGTACGTGCCTGTTGGTCGTATTTTACTTACTGGTAAAATCCGCGCAAAAAAAACCCTTAACTATTAATTCTTCCGACGAGGAAAATTACGCATATTTATTCCCTCGATTAAATTGGATTTCGGTCGCCATTAGTAACGCTGGCGCAACAATTTCTATTTTTATTATTATTCTCGGCGCTATAAGCGTTGTACTAGGTTGGGGAACACTAGCAGCTTTTGCAACAATTCTCGGAGTCGCATGCGGATACTTTTTGCTCTATATCTCCACCATAAAATTAAGCAACACTGCCAATATTAACAAAAGTTATGCTTCTTATATTGATGTAGTCGCCAAACTCAACACCACAACTGAGAGACCCATCAATTATTGGGTTATTTTTCCGTTGATACTCGTTTTATTCTTTTCGTTATTCTCAATAATTACTGAAATAGCGTCTATTGAGATAATTATTAATTTTTTGACAACTGAACCCAGCGAGTTTTTGTATAGCAAGCCTGAAAACCCAGCAACGGATATATATGTAAACTACCAAACAAACAAAACACAAATTAACTTTAAGCTCGTTATTTTTGTTGCTTGTTGTTTGTACATTTTTCGCGGAGGCATGCCAGGTGTAATTCGTACTGACATCTTCCAGTTTATGATAGTCCTAATAGGAGTAGTAATGGGATACTATTTCTTCTTCTGGACTCATTTTGATAGCACTTGGAATGCAATTATCGAGCAATTTCACTTCAACTCAGAAACTGCTTTGGTCTCTGGTGTGGCATTTATTCTCAATATGATTTGGCCACTTGGCGCGGTTGATATGTGGGTTAGATCTTTCGGCTGCCTCGCAAATAAAGAAAGCGATGAAGCAAAACGAAAAAAAATAGTTAAAAAAGCATTAACTCTGACACCGATACTCATTATTTTAATGGTTATCCTAACCACAGCGGTCGGACTAACACTGCGTAACGATTTTCACCAACTTATGAAATTTAGCGTTTCGGATAAAAATATTGCAAAAGAACAATGCGGCTGCAATATTGTGTGGAACTGCAACATAGACAACAAAAATCTTAATTCACCGTTCACAAATGACTATACATCACACTACCTAGAACGTTTTTGTAAAAACGATACTGAAGCAATTTTACTAAAACCAATTTGCAAAGATGAGTTAGATGAGCTATTTCCTGTCCAACTTGAGGACACATGCAAAAAACACAATGGCTCCAAAAATCTAGCGACCCAAGACTACACAAACTTCACCGATTCGCCAGTCATAATAGCTAACTTCGTTATAAGCTCATTGATTGATAGAAAATTTTCTCAAGACGGCCAAGGACTGCCAATTACCACAATACTCATTCTCATTGTTTTACTCGCGATACTTATTTGTGCAGTTTTAACCACAATTGATGCTTATGTCATAACGATTGGTCAGAGTATTTTTTCTGTAACAACCAAGATCCCAAATTTACACCCAGTTTTGTTTGAAATTGGCCGACCGGGGATTACTATATTAATTTTTTCGATGATCATATATTCAGTCTCTGCAACTAACGCTATTAAAGAAGAAATTTATTTCAGTACAGGATTAATAGGGTTCGGATGTATGTTATTTCTCTCTGCGGTTGCTGTTGTATCTACCTGGGTCAAACGTCGAGCCGCTTTTCTAATAAAGGGCTTGACATACGCGTTTATCGCTTGGTCATTGATCGCTATTCTTCATGTGTATTTTGTCGTAAAGACAGGAAGCCCAATAGAGGAGCTCATAAATAATTTAAGTTCGTTTGAACTGGCAAGCCAAATCAAGACACGATCGAAAATGCTTCTTTTTGCTGTAGCATTTATTTTCGCTGTGGTATTGGTAGAGTTATTTATCCAAGCAAAATATATTTTAAAAAAAACAATTCAGCCAGTTAATACATAAATAGTCAATTAGAGAAAGTATGTCGATGCCTATTAGTTTATCCAACATTAAAGAAGCTATCGAAATTACTAAAAATTTGATTGAGCTTGCCAAAACAAAACCGAAACATACGGTTGTGGCAATTCTAGGCTCATTAATCTTAACTTGGGCACTTCTTCCGATTACATGCGAAAACTGTGACACGTTAAAAATGTTAAAAGGAGAATTCGTTCCAGAAATAGACCAGGAGACCAGTTGGAAATTCCTATCAACTTCCGACAGCACGACCACTAAAAGACTCCTGCTATTTGACTCCAAAACGGTCAATCATGTTGGAGTAAATGAGTCAATTAAACAAAACCAAAAGATTGAGATGACACATAGCATGAACTATCCGTCCGCTCATGCGCCTCAGTCAGAGAATTTTAACTTTTATGATGACTTTGAAAAAAAAGATAATATTACATCTGCCGCTGATAGATTCGAGTTTTTGATATTTGACCCCGGGAAAGAAATTATTGATCAGCCACTGCTCACTGTCATTAAAAAAGGAAACAATCCAACTAAAGAGTATATTTATTTATACAAAGACAAGACCTGTTTAAGCAAACAAGAGAGTATTGACAACATAAAAACATTGGAAAATTGCGACAATATCGAGGAACCTGATAAGAGAGCTGACGCAAAAGCCAAGAAGAAATTAAAGAATCAACTAATTGTTAAAACTAGCTACGAGATGCAAAAGTACACTTTAGATAAAATGACTACCTTACTTTATACTTTTATTCACTGTGTAATTAGCGTCGTCTTATCTATAATTGTAGCAAATTATTTTTTTAGCAAAGGAGATGAGGAAGGCACCTAGATAAAAGAATAGATACAACCTTTTTCGCATTACACAAACTTATACCCAACCCCATAAATAGACCGAATGGGATTTTCATCCAGCGGCAAATCATCGAGCTTCTTGCGCAATTTTTTAATATGACTATCGATGGTCCGCTCACTAATGATACGCTTATCCGTATACATCGTGCTCATCAATTTATCGCGCGAAAATACCCAACCGGGTCGGCGCGACATTGCTGCTAACATTCTAAATTCTACAGCACTCAAAGCAACTGCCACACCCCCAGCGCGCACCTCCATTTTATTATCGTCGAGTTGGATCTTGTCGGTACCCTCTTCCAGAGGTACTGTTTCCACTCGCTTTAAAACTGTTTTAACTCTCGCGCAAACCTCACGTGGACTGTAAGGTTTGCAAACATAATCGTCCGCACCTAACTCCAGACCCAACAAACGATCGATCTCTTCTACTCGAGCAGTAAGCATAATTATTGGGACATCCGAATCTTTACGTACATCACGGCACACTGTAAGGCCGTCAGTACCGGGGAGCATTAGATCCAGTAATATTAAACGCGCATTATTTTTTTCTAACCAAGGCAATACCTCATCACCTCGCGTTAACCACTCAACCTCATAACCATCCGCTAATAAATAATCGCGCAATAGATTTGCCAACTTAACTTCATCTTCCACGATAAGAACGGGTTGCGACATTGCGGACTCCTAATTAATTAACACTTAGAATCTATTCTAAAATAGAAACATTATTTTTATTTACACGGTAGAGCGATAACTATCGCGACACCGCCAAGCTGACTATGCTCTGCTGCAATATAACCTTGATGAGCCTCAACAATAACTTTGCATATGGCCATACCCAAGCCAGAGCCACCACTTACACGATCACGCGCATCACCGGTACGATAAAGCCTATCAAATAATCTTGGCAAATCTTCATCTGCCACACCCGGTTCGCTGTCTTCCCAACGAATAAACAGCGTTTTATCTGCATTATTTTTTTTTGAAGCATTACCTTCTTTTAGCACATCAATTTCAAAGCAAACATGCAGACTTCCGTCACTTAAGGTATAACGTAACGAATTTGACAATAAGTTGCGAAACAGCTGCATAAGACGATCCCAATCGCCATGCAGTTCCTCGTGTTGCACATGTATTTGAGCCTCAAATTTTAATCCGTGTTTTTCAGTTTCTTGTTCAGCATGTGTTACAACTTGGTCAATAAACTCGCGCGCACTAAAATTTCCAAATCGATAATCAAGTGCACCCAGATCGGATAATGATAATTCGTATAAATCACCGATTAACCTCGATAAACGCATGACCTCTTCATGCAAGGACTGAATTGCAGTTTTTTCAAGTGGACGAACCCCCTCCAGCAACGCTTCTAGCTCACCGCGCAACACAGCAATTGGTGTACGTAATTCATGCGATATATCCGCGACCCACTGTTTACGCGCCTTTATATTTTGATTCAATGTTTCGGCTAGACGATTAAAACTCAAGGCCAACTTGGCCAACTCATCTCCGCCACTTACATGCATTAATTCAACCGTTTGAATATTTCCAGTAGAGAGCTTATGCATTGCATTTTGCAAAGTGACAATAGGACGAACCATACGCCGCGAATAGACAATCGCCAAAACTCCAGATATCAACAATACGATAAAAACCGCCCAAGTGGATTTAATCAACAAGCGTTTAATGAATAAACGGTCAACTTCGCTTTCTACGACCGTATTTTTTTGAATACCGAGTTCACCGATTTTTTTTTCCTCTAATAAGATCGGCAACCAGCTATATTCTTCCTTTAACAGGGCGTTACCACCAATAATTAAAGCCTGGTTCTGATCCCGCACAATCATCGGGCCGACCCTGCGCAAGAAGCGATCTTGTAATGGAGGGTCGCGATAGTGAGAACGTCGGTGTCGAAGTGTTTGAGCGTCGGAGGTGCGAGGAGCATCGTCGTATATCTGACTATCACGCGGGCGCCTCGGGCGATAATTTGTAGCTTCATCCGTTTCTAGCTGTGGATTTAAATAACGCCTTAAAGTCTGTTGCCAAGTATGCCGGTTGCGCGCCAACCAATCCCAATTATCACCGTGCCGGTGATATTCCTCCGCCAGGCCGTTTAAAAGCGGTTCGATGCTGTCGACGGTATCCTGGTGTAAATAATCACGAAAGCTGCTACTGAAACTCCAACCAATGCTCCCGAGAATTGCAGTGGACACAATTAAATTTGCCAAGAATATGACTAAAAAAAGTTTGTGACCGATTTGTAATTTCAAAATGAAACTCCGTTAACTTCCCTGATTGGGAGATATCAACCGCATTCGTCATAATTATCAAATGGGAATTTGCAAACAATGTGCAACGAAATAAATTAATTGGCTATAAGGCGAGCTGACTAGAACCCATCTCAATGTAAGGGCGCAAAGCTGAGACGAGATAAATGCGGCTACCTATTCTGCGGGTAAACCTGCGCACTTTAAAAAGGGCCCGGCATTTTAGCTAATCGCTTCCAACCTGTGACATTTAAGGGCCCACGCAGACGTATAAGACAATTACGCAATCCGCTTATTATTGGGTTATTCATTTTGCGCAAAGCTCGATAGGGTTTATCGGAATAATTCATTATCCACTGAACGCGCGAAGACCGCTCATTTTTATATTCGTTTAAAGCCATTTTAATCGACCCCTGCTGCTGCATTTGCCGCTCCAAGCAACTTCCCAAGGTTAAAACATCTTCAAATGCGCTGGCAGCACCCTGCTGCAAGAGGGGTGAGCACGCGCTACTTGCGTCGCCAATAAAAGCAACTCGACGCCTATGAAAAAGCGGTTTTGCGACAGAAACAACTCGGCCGGGCAAGATATCGCGCACATGTAATTGAGCAAGTAGTTGTGGAATCGGGTCACTGTAATCAGAAAAAAATAGGCGCAGCTGCTCAAGGTTATTGAGCGAGTGATAAGGTACCGTTTTATCTGCCAGCACATGCGCATAACCATATATTCTGTCAGCGCTAATAGGATACGCCATAAACACATCCGTTTTGCCAAACAAATAGGTCGGCTCAAGGCCGTGATTAGCCAAATGGCCTACAAAGCGCCAACATTTAACTGGGTGAACAAGGGTCGAACTGTCTTGCGGTTCAAAGTAGCGACGCACAGCCGAATAGACGCCGTCAGCAGCAATCACAAGCCCATACTGGGCACTGGCTTTATTGCCATTAAAATGCACTTCAATGGACGATTTTTGCTCGTTGAACTGGGTCGCCTCACAAGAGAACTCAATTTTGTCCTCTAAACCTTCCATCAATATCGCCTGCAAATCTTTGCGCAGCAGCGCGACAAATATGTCATCTTTGAAGGGCTTAGAAGTCAGTTTCGCCCGGCTCAATACAGAACCATTCGTTTTGCCGTAGGTAATACTCGATACTTTGTGTGCTTTTTCCATCAGCGGCGCATAGAGGCCCAATTGCTTTAAGCAACGCACGGCGTTAAATGGCAGTGCAATACCCGTCCCGTGCTCGTCGTTGCGACCACGCTTTTCGACAATGTCAAAATCAATTTTTAAACGTGTCAGCACCCTAGCCATTGCCAAGCCGGCAATTCCCGCCCCAATAACCAATATTTTCATGGCATCTATTCGCTCTATAGTGGTCAGCGGGCGATTGTAACACTGCGCCTTGCTATCAATTCTTTAACTCCGTCGCGATTTGGCCTCCAATCAAGGTCAAAAACAGCCCTTTCACGGCAGGTTCACTTGACTTTTACTGAACAACTTGCGAACTACTTATACGACAGAGCGCCGATCAATTCGTAAACTGTTTCAATTGCTTTAGATTGCAAGCCAAAAGAGACGATATATATGCAGGGCTTCCGCCGTATTCTCACAACCTTCACCCTTCTTGTCACTCTGCTCTCGTGCAGCGGCAATGAGCTGCTGGTACCCAGTTCGCGTGATGGGCGTTTACACGACGCTGAGGCCTATTTAGAAAGCAGCCCTTACGCAGCAGTTCTCGGTGACTGTGTGCGAACCAACTGTAAGTTCTCCACACTCCCACTTGTCGGTATGGAATACGACGACCCGAGTATCGACAACATTATGAATCGGGTAGTGGTTTCGCATGCCTGGATGGGGATGCGTTTTGAGCAGCTATTAAACGCTTTGCCTTCCGACATGCTCTCGCTATTCAAAAACGTCACGGCAATAGTGATCGATGGTGATGTGCGCCCCTCCTATTACACTGACTACTCCGGCGCGATCTACCTTGACCCAGCAAGCCTCTGGTTGACGGTACCGGAAAAAGACACTATTCGTACGGACCCTGACTATCGTTCAGGTTTCTCTGATCCGCTAATGTTCAAGGCGCCCTGGCGCTACCTCTTAGACAATCAGTACGCCTGGCGTGGGTTTAGCCTTCACGATCAAAGCGAACGTCAACTCGAGGATATTGTTTTCCCGATGGCTCAGCTACTGCTACACGAGCTTGCACATGCAAATGATTTCTTTCCCTATGATGAAATGGCAAACATCTCGCGCGATCTAACTCCCCAGAAGGCTTCAGAGGCTCTCGTTGATCGTCGCCTATCTTCTCGGCTCGCCAACCTGGTTTCTGAGCTGGAATCCACTGAGTTAAAATCGTTAGCCAATGTTTACTATCGCGGCCGTCCTCCCACCGAAGAGCAGGCAAACTTTACCGCAGCTACTGTAGGCGAAATGTTTGCAATGGACGTTGCAAGCGATTTTTACCCTTACAGTTCTCCCTTTGAAGACCTCGCGATGTTGTTTGAAGAAGTCATGATGAAATACTTCTTCGATCTGGATCGCGATATTGCCTTTGTTTCCAGCGAGGGCTGGTTTGTCGGCTGGGGACAACGAAATCGTGTCGGTGAGCTTGAGATTCTGCCGCGCGCGGAGTGGGCAGCTCGGGCGATGTTTCCCAATATCGAATTTGGTGATTTCTTTATGCAATTTCCCACTCCACGGCCGTTGCCGAATGGACGGACTTGGGGGGATACGCTTAACCTCGATGCTCAACAAGCTGGGCAGATGCAAAAGCCCAGTCTAAATAAGACGGAGTATCCAGAGGACCTGCTTCGCCCTTACGATATTTTTCATGGCCATTAAGAGGCGAGTTTAATTTTCAATACTATGTAGCGAAGGCGCCAGCTAAGCAATTAACTGTTATTGAAGCCTGGGCAGCGCTATTCCACTTTCTAGATAGTTTGCATGTAGCAGTATAAAAAATAATGTTGTCTTATATGTTATCTATTTTATCTAAACCTGGAAGCAACTTTCCGTACTCATTTCAGCTGTGCAAAACTACCTTTCCCCGCAATAAAGAAAAACAATATATCCGTTAATGTGAGTAAGCCGAAAACTCAGAGAGTTCTCGGCTAAACTTTTCTTCGTAAATAACTTCTTACAATCTCGCAATATCTATGTTCGCCTTAACATTTGCGTAAGCAAATTATCAAAATGCGAAGATAGGTTCGGGTATATCTTTATTTGAGGTGCCACCATAACCTAAACCACCGTAACTACCAGCACCCCAGCAATAACCTAAAAATTCCCTTAGTGCACAAGATCTACTACCAGCCGCAGATATCGCTAAAAAGTCATCACCATCAGTAACCAGCCGAGGAGTAAGTATTGATGTATATCCCGTAGGGTAGCCGGCTTGACCTGAGGTGCCTCGCCCCCAACACCACGACGAGCCGTTAGACTCTATTGCACAAGTATGCGTACTACCCGTGGCTATTTCGGTTACGTTTGTCAAATTACTTACTTGTGTGGCATACGCTTTATTATAGTGGGTGCCATTACCTAGCCTGCCATAGTTACCCGACCCCCAGCACCACGCTGTACCATCATTTTTTACCGCACAACGGTGTGAACTGCCAGGGCCAGAAGAAATACTGGCAACATTTGTCAGAACAGTAGAGGAATTAGTTTTTACTCTTATTGGAAAAGTCACTTCATTTACCCAAGTTCCCGAGCCAATCTGGCCAAACTTAGCCCGCCCCCAACACCATACCTCTCCAACAGTCGTCAACGCGCATGTCCCTCTAACACCTGCAGTAACATCTTGGGCGTTGTTTAGGTTGAGCACTTGAACGGGGGCCGATTCAGAATTGTCATCACCATTACCAAGCTCACCATACGCGCCGTAACCCCAACACCAGACGGTGCCATCAGATTTAACTGCACATGTATGGCTAGAACCAACAGCTATTTTTGTTACTCCAGTCAAACTATTCACTTGAACTGGAACGTCAGAAATACTGCCGCTAACTGAAGAACCGATACCCAGCTTCCCCGAGCTACCATTGGAACCCCAGCACCAAACTGTCTGGTCACCTTTTAGTGCACAGCTATGATAATCACCAGCTTCGACAGCAATAACGTTGGACAAATTATGCACTTTTACCGGTTTGTGTTGCTCTATCGTCGTATCGTTGCCTAGTTGCCCATATTGATTTCTTCCCCAACAAAAAGCTTCATTAGTGCTTTTGACAGCACAGCTATGGTTACCACCGGCGCTAATAGCCAATATGCTATCTATGCCTCCAGGCAACGACCGATTGGAAATATTATCGATACCCAATTTACCTTTATACCCTTCCCCCCAGCAAAAAATGTTTATTCCACCTCTAAGAGCACAAGTGTAGCCGCGACCACCTGAAATATGCGTCACTCCTGGCAACTCTACTTCCACAGGGGTATAACTATGTGTAAAAGTTCCTCGGCCGAGCTGACCATAAGTGCCGTGCCCCCAACACCAAGCAGTTTCGTCAGTTTTTACAGCGCAGCTGTGAAAGTAGCCCAAAGAAACACTCGTTACGCCAGTCAAACTACTCACGAGTACTGGAGAGTATTGAGTTGTGGTGAATCCGTTACCTAAACGCCCATTTGCTCCATTACCCCAGCACCATAGTGACTGATCCGATCTAACGGCACAAACATGTGAATCGCCAGTTGAAACTTCAACAACGCTGGATATGCTTGCTTGAACAGGCACAAGCTGCGGAGCTGGGTTAGTACTGCCGGTCCCCATACGGCCATATGTCGCAGCACCCCAACACCAAACCGAACCATTATCTTTAACGGCACAAGTAAACCCTAGCCCTGCAGAAATCTGCACAACATCGGCTAAATTGCTAACCGCAACAGGGGAATTTTGACCCAGGCCAGTTGTGGTGCCATTCCCCATTTGACCAACCGCGTTATCACCCCAACAAACTACCGTACCTGTCGATTTAAGTGCGCAAGTGTGATCTATATCTGCACTAACCTTTATTGCATTAGTTACTCCCACCACTTGCACAGGCGTGCTAGAAAATGCCGGTTCATTTGCATAAGTACCGTTGCCCAGCAAACCGTTATCATCATTGCCCCAACACCAAACGGTACCGTCATTTTTAACTGCACAAGCGTGCCCACCAGTATAATTGCTCGTACCACCCACGGCGATATCAATTACACCGGTCAACCCCACAACCGCTGATGTTCGTTCAGTAGTATGACCTCCTAAGCTACCGGTCCCTAATTGCCCTCCCCAATTGTCACCCCAGCAATAAACCTTTTGGTCAGTATCAATCGCACAGGTAGTGTGCTCTCCAGCATCAACTTTGGTGTAAGCAAAGGCAGTTGATGTCGAAATTAAAAAAGACCCCAGAAGAATAAAAATCGAGAAAAAAAGCTTATATTTTATTCGCATACTTATATTCATAATATGTTCCATTTCCATCACCTATTAGTAAAGTTCAAACATAAATAAAAACATTTCCATATAAAATCACCACCCTAATAAAATTAAGGAGATTTCCTATAAATCAAATATTGAGAAAACAAAAGACCATCTGCCAGCTAACATTGTCTAGCAAAATATCGAAATATTTTTGAGGGATGAATTTTCCAAATGATTAGTTTTACATAACTACCCACTCCTATTCCTAATAACGATACAACGCAGCCCTGGATCCCAGGTACAGAGAAAAACACCCTAGACTTAGATAAGATCTACATAAATACCCTATTTAACAAAGATTATTTCCGTGCCATTAAGTTAACTTTAATAATTAAAATTAACATATTTATCGAAATTTTGAACGGTCTTAGACGGGGAGTCAACAACAAAATTGTTTATTTAAAAATAGAGAGAAAATATCAACAAAAAGAAAATTAATTAGTCAATCTGAACAAAAAAACGACGACAGACTCTATACAAACAAGAGGTCGACTACAAAGTCAATTTTAAAGAAAGTTAGCTCAAACTCACGAACTAGGAGGTAGGCACTTCGTCATATCAATATAATATCGAAGCTTATATAAACGATCGTTAATATCCGCAATCTAAATCCAGCTAAATCTAATTAGCTGGATTTAGATATAATACTTTCGGAGGCATCGGGAATAAGCGATCCGGCCCATCAAGCATTGTTATCCATATGAATACGACCCAAATAAACAATGGTAACAACCAATATTATTCAATCAACTTAGCTGCCAATCTAAACAAAGCCCTACAAAACTATTTTGAACCACTGGAAAAATTATTATTTTTCTGCAGCTACGGCGTAGGCTTATCAACTCAGCTAAATAGCCCAAACCTTAAAAACAGATCAAAGCTAGTTAACCTAACAGTCAAAATTAAGCAAGGGCACAACGTCGTGAGTTAGGGGTTAAATTAAATTTTCCTGATTTAGCTGTTTCCAGCAACTCAAAATCAACCGTGGTCCTTATCTCTTCTTAGGTACGACCCGCCTAGGATGACCTCAAAAAGCACCCTACCCAAGCTAGCTATGAACCAAGCTCAGTGCTAAGCAACCGACAAACCAGCACACAGCTGGCCATGAGAAACCCTAGTGGCGAGAGTAAGAGATATTTGAGGACACCTGGAGATGCTCGGCTAACACGAAGTTACATCAACGTGTCACGAAAACGCGTTCGCCCAAAGACTGCAGCCGATACGCTAGAGCCTCCTAAGGCATACGGATCATTGACACCAAGCGAGTAGCTCTCGCACTTGAGCGATTGGCAGGTCTTGCCAGACCTAAATATACCAAGAGGAAACTATTGATTACATATAGATTATTGTCAGCCCCACATTATTTTGCCCTTTACCTCGAATACCGCCAAGTTATTGACTATATTTGTTCATGCGGTCGAATAATCGTATAGCAAAACTAAATTTGGCCGATAACCTTTAGAGCGCCGATGACTAACAGGCCTGGAAAAGCGAGATTTGTGCGCCAAGACGCGTGGTTTTAACGCTCTATCGCTCTGGGATCGCTTTTTGCTTTGTTTGTTGTGATTTAGTCATTCTGTTTGAGTTATTGACGATTGACGGCGACAACGAATTAACCAAACTTTTTTCATGCGGAGATGTTCCGATATGTCCAACGACGATATTTATCGCCAAGCCTTTATCGAAGGCTTAAGCATTGAAGAAAACGAATTTAACGAAGAGCTGGAATACAACACTATTGTTGAGTGGGATTCGATAGGTCATATGTCACTCATGTCAGCGCTTGAAGATGCCTTCAATATTTCGCTCGACACTGACGATATCGTCGATTTTTCTTCTTTCCAAAAGGGTAAGGAAATTCTACAAAAATACCAAGTAGCGATTTAAACGGTCATTGATTTTAGTCTGTTAAGGAGGCTGCGTTATGGCCCTGATGCAAAAACCGATTGTATTTAAAAAGTTTCGTGCTTTTCACGACTATGTGAAAAAAAATAACGGCCAAATTGGTACGAAACAGCGCGGCATAGACCTAAAC
This sequence comes from Marinagarivorans sp., assembly GCA_028281865.1. GTDB lineage: Bacteria > Pseudomonadota > Gammaproteobacteria > Pseudomonadales > Cellvibrionaceae > JANQJB01. Next base: position 35,482 of record JANQJB010000116.1, on the reverse strand, counting down.
CTCAACAACGCCTGCAATTTGCGTTGTGAACACTGCTTTACCAACTCTCCAAAAGGTGACCATGTTAAACCCGTGCTACCTGCGGCAAAGGTTGCTGAAATCGCAGATCAAGCACACGAGCTTGGGATATTTGAGTGGGATTTACAAGGAGGAGAATTGCTATTACGACCCCAAATTCTTTTTGATACGTTAAAAGCAATAAAAACTGAACGCTTCTATATGTATCTCACTACAAACGGCTGGCATCTAGATGCGCCAATGGCAGAAAAACTCTCAGATGCTGGGATTGATCGTGTCTCCGTCAGCATCGATAGCATGAAGCCAGAAGTACACGATGAATTTCGCGGGAAAAAAGATTCTTGGCGCCGAGCAATGGCGGCACTGCAACATGTGCAGGATGCCGGGATGACGCCTTACTTAAATATCACTGTTGGTCACTACAATGCCCAGTCTGAGGACGTGCAACAGCTTTTAGAATATTCAAAAGATCACAACTACACCACATTATTAAATGTCGCGACACCCGCCGGTATGTGGCAGAAACTCTCGGACATCATGGTGGATGAGGAAGATAAAGCCCATCTAATAGAAATGCGTAAAAAATATAAAAACATATTGCGCAATTTGTGGAATCCCTTCGACCGCAACTACGAAGGAGTACTCGGTTGCAATACCGTCAATCGTTTATACGTTACGCCTCTCGGGGACGTACTCGCTTGCCCTTACGTACATATAAAACTCGGAAATGTATTTGAACAGAGCTTACAAGAAATATCCGAATTCGGTTTCAGTATTAAGAAGTTTCGCGAACACTCTAGTCTTTGTCTTGCCGGAGAGGACAAAGAGTTCGTCACAAAATATATGATGAAAGACGGCACATCAATCTTTAATCCTCGCCACGCCAAGGATATTTTTGGCCCTGAGGAGAGAGTTTTGCCCGAGCAAGATGAATCGATTATCGCGCGTTCATCGTTAGCCTAGACCTTTAAAAGAGCGCAAATGTGATGGATTGGCTAGCCAACGCGAAACCCGAAGCTACTTGTCTTATCAACGAACACGGCAGGCATTACAGCTACGAGGATGTAAAATATTTATCGCAAGCTATAGCAACATTATATTCTGAAGATCAGGTTAAATCTCGCTCCCTAATTTTAATACTCGCTGAAAATACAGTCGAATCTATCTGCGCTTACATCGGTTTTATGCGACTGGGTTGTGCCGTAATGCTGCTCCCCGGAAATACGAGTGACAACCAACTACAAGATGTCGTTACACTCTTTGAGCCCTCGCTCATTTTTTCTCATACAGAGATTAGCTCCATTTCCATTCCACTCAATAAAATACGTTTGACAGAAAGAATAGCCAATCGAGCCACATATCTTTTTAAAACGCCCTGGTCAAACTTAGATTTACATCCTGATTTGGCATTGCTGCTAAGCACATCTGGCTCCACCGGCGAACCCAATTTTGTCCGCATAAGTTACCAAAACCTGATCGCCAACACACAAGCCATATGTGACGGCTTAAATATTTCCGATGCTGATCGCGCAATAACAACACTCCCGCCAAGCTATACTTACGGGCTTTCAATAATTAATACACACTTATACTCCGGAGCATCAATCGTCTTAAACCCACACGCTATGATGCGTAACGATTTTTGGAAGTTAATAAGAACACAGCGCGTCAACAACTTTGGCGGAGTGCCGTTTAATTATGAAATGCTAAAAAAAATCAAGTTTTCTTCAATTGATGTTCCGTCACTTAAATATATTACCCAAGCTGGAGGAAAACTCGATACAAACACAGCGCAATATTTCGCAAAAACCTGCAAAGTCAAAGAGCTTAAGTTCTTTATCATGTACGGCCAGACAGAGGCGACTGCGCGAATGTCAATTCTTTCTGCAAACGATCACGAAAACAAATTAAAAAGCATTGGCAAACCCATTAATAGCGGAAGCTTTCGAATTATTGATGAAGACGGACATGTCAAAGCAGCGTACGAAGAAGGTGAACTTATTTTTCAGGGCGCAAACGTAAGCTTGGGCTATGCGAAAAACAAAAACGATTTAATGCTTGGAGATCGCAACCAGGGTATTCTGAAAACAGGCGATATAGCTTACTGCGACAACGATGGTTATTACTACATCGTCGGACGCAAAAAGCGTTTTATTAAACTTTATGGTCATCGCGTCAATTTAGAGTTTGTCGAGCAGCAGCTAAGCCAAAGTGGCTTTGACTGTGCCTGTGCAGGACAAGACGATGAACTGATAATTTATGTCCATGCAGATGTCGAAAAACACACAATATTTAATCAAACAAAACAGCTTTTAAACATTAATCCCCGCTGCATCAATGTGATTCATGTTAACGCAATACCACGCAATGCGGCAGGAAAAGTACTTTACCCAAAACTCCAAGAATTTGTCTCTGCCTAAGAGAGGGCAAATGTTCGCTGACACCATCGAAACAATCGACCAATGCGCGCCATTCGCTTTGAAAGAAGCGGAAAAAAACAAACTGTTTTTAAACCGCATAAACTACCTAAATCAGCACCACTACGAGAATTGTGCACCCTATCAAAACATCATCAATTTCCTAGGTTCTGACAAACCCGTAAAGCAGTTGAGCGATGCGCAGTATCTTCCGGTTCAATTGTTTAAGCACAAAGAATTGTACAGCATAAAAAACGAAGACATAGTTAAAACAATGACTTCGTCTGGAACTTCAGGGCAACAGGTTTCCAAAATATTTCTCGATAAAAAAACAGCCAACAAACAAACCAAAGTTTTATCAAAAATCGTCAAGGATTTTATCGGTGGCAAGCGCCTACCGATGTTAATTATTGATACGATAGATACGATTAAAAAACGCAGTGCATTTTCCGCAAGAACCGCAGCAATACGCGGATTTTCTATTTTCGCAAAATCGCAATATTTTTTATTAAATGGCGACTTGAGCTTTAACGAAAATACTCTACACGAATTTCATTCGAAATTTTCTCACGAGCCATTTTTAATCTTTGGCTTTACTTCATTTATTTACGAAAAATTTATTAGTGAGCTCGAAAAACGCAATTTGAACTACGACTTATCTCAAGCAACGTTAATTCATGGTGGAGGCTGGAAAAAACTGGAGAGCAAAGCTATTAGTAACCACGCTTACAAAGAAAAACTAAAATCGCTTTGCAATATCACGCGTGTGCACAATTATTATGGCATGGTGGAGCAAACTGGCTCGATCTTTATGGAGTGTGAAGAGGGCCGACTACACTGTTCAAATTATTCCGATATTTTGATACGCGATGAACATTTTCAATTATGCGGACATGGCGAAAATGGTTTAATCCAGCTGTTGTCATTGTTACCGGGAAGTTATCCCGGGCACAACATTCTTACTGAAGATATGGGTAAAATAATAGGCATTGATGACTGCCCCTGCGGCCGCAAGGGAAAAACTTTTCAGGCACTTGGCAGAGCAGCACAAGCTGAACTCAGGGGGTGCAGCGATGTTAGCTAACACATTTTTAGCACCACAAACTGAAGAGAAAAATGAAAAAATCAAAGCCCTTACCTACCCTCGCGAGGTATTTGATCAAGGTGTTGTAAATTTTTTAATTGCGATTAGCCAAAGACTTCAACGCCACGGTTCCATAAAAGATTATCCCGATTTAGCAAGTCTGGCTTTTTGGTGTCGTCCGGCAAACATCGAAAAACTAAAAATTCAATTTTCTAGAACTAGCAACAAGCAAAATATCTATCAAGGTCTGGGAAAGGTATTTCACATTACACCGGCCAATGTCCCTTTAAATTTTTTCTATTCACTGTGCTTTGGTTTATTAGCTGGAAACGCCAACACTGTGCGCCTGCCCTCCAGACAAAGTCCGCAAGAAAAAATTCTGCTGGACGTTATCAACGAACTTATTAAGGAAAAGCTATTTTCTTCTCTACGCGAACTCATTTCGTTTGTCCGTTATCCATCAGACGATGAGCAAACAACGGAGGGATATTCAAAAAACTGTGATGCACGCGTTATCTGGGGCGGGGACTCTACGATAGAGAAAATTCGCAAGTTTCCCATTCCCGCGCGTGCGCGGGACGTCGCATTTGCCGACCGCTACTCTTTCGCAATGCTCGATGCAAAATCTGTTGGACATCTAAATTTCAGCGAACTTAATCGCTTTGCAGAAAATTTTTACAATGACGTATATACGTTGAATCAAAACGCATGTTCTTCTCCTCATTTGATTATTTGGACAAACCGAGAAGATGACAGCGAAAAACGTTTTTGGTCCGCGTTCGAAAGCATAGTTAGAAAACGACATTCGCTAAATCATAGTGCCGCCGTTTCAAAATTTACCCAGCTTCTTGTTGGCGCTTCAGAAGACTTCGACGGTGCGGAAGCCACGCTAACGTCGGACCAAAAACAAAACCACCTTTACCGAATCGCAGTAAACAAAATTTCACCTTCGTTAAGCGCTTTGCGTATAGGCAATGGCGCCATTTATGAATTTCATATCAAGCAGCTTGATGAATTAAACCTCCTAATTAATGAGAAATTTCAAACCCTCTGTTATTTTGGAGTCGACATCGATTCTCTAAAACAATGGATATTGAAATCTAATATTCGCGGAATTGACCGCATTGTTCCAGTCGGGCAAGCACTTGATATTAACACCTTATGGGACGGCATGGATTTGATTCGACAATTATCACGCGAAATTTCATTACGTTAGAAGGCAAAAAATAATAGGTACAAAGATGGTAGCAACGTTGGAAAATCAAGTATTTAACCCACTGTGCCTGGATCAAGAAGGCTTATTGGCGTATCAAAAGAATCGTCCTCCCTATTTATTAGTCGATCGCGCGGATGAAATAATACCCGGCAAAAGTGCTAAGGGTTTTAAGAGAATGTACGAAGATTTGTGGTTTTTCGATTGCCACTTTCCCGGCGACCCCAATATGCCCGGCATGTTACAAGCCGAAGCTTTAGTTCAACTCGCCGCTTTGACTGTATTAACTCTGCCAGATAACAAAGGGAAAATTGTTTATTTGACATCAGTTAACAAAATGCGTTTAAGGCGCAAGGTTATTCCAGGCGACTGCTTCCGCATGTTTACCGAACTGCAAAGTTGGCGCAGAGGCGTAGGAGTTTGCCGTGGCAGGGGAATAGTCGAAGATGAGATAGCCTGTGATGTAGAATTTAGCTTTGTCATGCCCGAAGCCATTCGAGAATTTAAACCCAAAAATTAGAAAGGGTTAGAAATTATGTTGTTGCGCGGAAAAAATATAATTCTTACTGGATGCAATCGCGGCATTGGAAAGGCGATGCTCAAACTTTTTGCGACGCAAGGAGCACATATTTGGGCCTGCATGCGAAATCAATCGGAGGACCTCTTAGCGCAAATTAATGACTTATCCCTGCAACACGACGTGCAAATTAAAGTGATTGAGCTCGACCTCGCCAACGAGGACTCTATCAAAAACGCAGCCAAGCAAATAACATCTGAAAAAATTCCCATTAGCGGATTGGTCAATAACGCCGGTTTAATCGAAACAGGGCCTGCATTAATGACAAAAGCAGAAACCTTGCGCAATATGAGCGAGATTAATTACTTCTCGCCTATTATATTCTCACAAATCATCGCACGCTCAATGTTGCGACACAAAAATGGATCAATCGTCAATATTTCATCGAGCGCGGCAATTGAAGGTAACGAAGGTAGAATTGCTTACGCTGGGGCAAAGGCGGCGTTAATTACCTCGTCGAAAGTTATGGCACGCGAACTGGGGCAAGCGAATATTCGCGTTAATGCCATAGCACCGGGGCTGACCCAAACCGAAATGATGAGTTCCAGTACACCCGCAGATGCTCTTGAAAAAACGGTAGAACGCCTCGCATTAAAACGCGTAGCCAAACCAGAAGAAATCGCTTCAGTAGCGTTATTTTTATTATCAGACCTTTCGAGTTACATAACCGGCCAAGTCATTTGTGCCGACGGCGGGATGTAATAGGTATTGGAGGTTATTGTGCAACTAGAACCAACTATCGTCAGCAGCATCAACAATATGGCTAACCGCATGCGACGCTCAATTTTAGAGGTTGCTTTGGAGGCCGGTGCTCTTAGTTCACATTTAGGCGGCGGTTTGTCGTTTGTCGATATTAGCGCAGCACTTTTTGGTCACGTGATGAAATACGACACTGATAACCCTGAATGGAAGGAACGTGATCGCTTTATATTAAGTAAAGGTCACGGAGTCCTCGGTTATTACTCAGCTCTTTATGATATCGGCGTTATCACAAAAGAGGAATTATTATCGTTCGAAAAATCCGGCAGTTTTTTATTAGGGCACCCAGTAAAAAATCGTGCAAAAGGCATCGAGTTTTCTAACGGTAGTTTGGGTATGGGCCTATCGCTGGGGATCGGCGTCGCGCTGACAAATCGAATCAAGAAACGCAAATGCATTTCATATGTTATTTTGGGAGACGGTGAATGCAACGAAGGGTCTGTATGGGAAGCAGCGATGTCGGCAGCACATTACCAGCTAAACAATGTCGTCGCTATTGTCGATCGCAACACTTTGCAACAAACAGGCAGTAATAAACAAATTATGGATTTGGGCAACGCCGCGGATAAATTCAGAAGTTTTAATTGGTTCGTTCGCGAAATTGATGGGCACGATATTGAGGCCATATTACAAGCTTTGCTTGAGGAGCGCCCACAAGAAAAACCTCTGGCAATTATCGCACACACACGCAAAGGAAAAGGTTTTTCTTTTTGCGAAGATAATAATGCTTGGCACCACGCTGTTCTCAGTCGCTCTCAATATGAAAAGGCTATGGAAGAACTGCCAACAGAATGCCGAGGTGAATCATGGTAATTGACGAAAAAAAATCTACCCTATTTTCGCGTATTGGTTCGCGTGCGGCTTTTGGCATGGCTATGTTTGAACTCGCACCCGGCGTAGACGATCTAATGGTGTTAACAGGCGACACGTCTACCTCGGCAGGCCTAGACCGCTTTAAGAAAAAATATAGCGAACATTTTCTCGATACAGGCATAGCCGAACAGAATATGATGGGCATAGCCGCGGGCATGGCGAGCGAAGGGTTTAATGTCGTAACCGCAACATTTTCTCCATTTCAAACCTTGCGCTGCCTCGAACAAATAAAAATGAATTTGGCGTACATGCAACACAAAGTCGTGTTTGTAGGGTTGGCTAGCGGTGTCGTGTTGGGGAATTTGGGATATTCGCATTGTAGCGTCGAAGATATTGGAGTGCTGCGCTCCATCCCTAATTTAACTATTCTTTCTCCAGCAGACGGCGCCGAAACAGCAAAAGCCACAGCCGCAGCTTTAAAGCATCCGCAATCCGTTTACTTGCGCCTAACAGGTGGCGCAAACGCTGAAATTGTATACACCGAAGATTACAATTTTGAAATTGGAAAAGGCATCGTTTTAAAAGATGGAGAAGATATCGCTATTTTCGCAAGTGGGACTATGGTCGCGAAAGCGCTAGAAGCTGCTCATAAAATAGAACAATTCGGCAAGTCCTGCAGTGTTATAAATATGCATACTATTAAACCCATCGACGCGGCGCTTATTAGTGACACTTGCAAGAAAGTCAATCTTATCGTCAGCGTAGAAGAACACTCTGTTATCGGAGGCTTGGGCAGTGCGATTGCGGAAGCCTCTGCTAGCATCGCGAATAAACCACCTCATATTGCTTTAGGCATAAACGATAGCTATGAAAAATCTGGCGCATACGAAGACATTCTTGAGCACCACAAGTTAACACCTGAAGGTATCGCAACATCCGCGATTGAGGGCTATAAATCTCATGTATAAGCAAACGCCCTATATCCCGTATTTAAAACTCGCCGACCAATTACCGCTGAAAAAAGGCGATATCGTTCTGGTTGGGTCAGATATCCTAAAAATACTTATCGCGGCAAAACAAAATGGCGAAAAGTTTGATCCTAAATTGTTTATCGACTCGATTCTCGACAAAATTACCGCAGAAGGGACCGTGCTATTTCCAAGCTATTCTTGGGAGTTTTGTCAAACACAAATCTTTGATATCCGATCAACGCCTGCGAATACGGGAGCATTAGCAAACGCCGCGCTAAAGCACCCAGATTTCAAACGCACGCAACACCCGATGTTTTCTTTTGCTGTGTGGGGAAAGCACGCTGATACACTTTGCGCAATGGATAATATTGACGGCTGGTCCAAGGACTCTCCCTTCGAGTTTTTGGTAAGCAATAATGCGAAATATCTATTTATTGGTATTCACTATTCCAAAGGTCTGACACTCGACCACTATTGCGAAGAGGCGTGCAATGTCGAATATCGCTATTTTAAAGAGTTTAATGGCACCTATATCGATAACAACGGAGAACAATCTCAACGTCGCTATACGATGTTTGTACGCAACCTAGAAACAACCCTTGGAACAGGCATTAGCGAGCTTACCGATAAAGTCTTTGCCGACGCCGGCTGCTATCACACATTTGAACTAAACGGCATTGATTTTTCCACACTCGAAATGAAGACTGCGGCAGACATTATGATTAATGATATTTCGAGCAAACGCGAGTTAATTTATATCAAATTAAAAGAGCCGGCTTAAGTGTTACTATCCCACTGAAACTGAGAGGCAGGGATTGGGGATTGTTTTCAAGACCGTCGCGCGCGGGATTCGCGCGATCGAGCCTACATGGATGTATATACGGCGTGTCTTGAAAACAATCCCCAATTCATGTCTCGGTGGTGGCAAGTGGAAATACTAACTCGTTCCGTTTGAGGTTTCCATTAATCCGCAATTAACTTATAGGACAGAGCTGTCAATTCATGCAGTTTGTTCTTAACTAACATTTTCGTTAGAGGGATTTTTTAGCGGGCTACTATACGATATTTTTAATAGTATTGTTTAACTCAACAACATTATCGATATTACTAGGCAAAGGCGAGGCGACACTTTCGACTAAGTCGTGTTTCTTAAGTTTGGCGATTGTTTCCTCCAGTGACCAAAGTGGTGTATTTATTTTATCGGCAATCTCTAAGGTACTGAGGCGCCCATCCAAATAGGCAATAAAATTCATCATATCCTCAACTTGTTCTCGTGTATCTTTCGTACTTATCGTCGGGTACATTCCGCGCTTACCGAGTTGGGGCTCCCCTAGAACTTTTATTTTTAAATATTCATTGAGTTCTATACATCGAAATGCCTTCAAAATCACATCAAAGCTCCCCTGCAATCCCTCAGAAGAAATTAAATTTAAGTCGTCTAAGGAAGTGTGGTACTCTGGATATTCATTAATTTTCGAGCGCGTGATACAACACACAGGCAAGTCAATTCCCGGCGCACAATATTGTCGCTCATCGCTTCCGCGATCTAGAAAGCTGTAACGTTTAAAATTTGGGTCGGTAAATTTAAGTGCATGCAAGGCAGCTCGATCTGCGAGTGTATTCTCCGCCCGCGAAGATAGATATGAGTAGCAACGGTTGTCCCCGACGCAACTAATATTAAATCCTGCAATCACGTTTTTCTGCAGTTGTTTTAGATTGCGGCTTAAGTAAGTAATTGAGCCTATAGTTTCGGGAATAAGTACAAAGCGATACGTATAACGCAGCTTTTCTTTATCACTACTTGCAAACAAATATTTTATCAATTCCGTCACAACAACAGGGCCAGAAAGCTCATCATTAGCCATTGACGGATGGCACAAATATGTCGAAATGAAAATTTCTTTTTCACTGCTTCCAGGAATTACAACTTCACCATAAGTAAGAGAGCCAGGTTTAAGTTCGCTATCGATGACAACGTGATATTCACCCGATGAAAGCGATCTGCGTTGATTTTCACTCAAACAAATTCCCCAGCGCTCTTTATAATAAGAAGTGATATACGGTATGGCATCGGGCTGTTCAGGTAGCGAATACAAGTGCCCCTGTAAAGCATCTAAACTCATTTTCTGATCAACCGGAGTGGAGTACCCCATTACGTGGAGGTTCGAATTTTTAAAATCGATTATCTTTTTACCTGAGGGATCGATCACATAGGCATCTCGAATATTCCACTCTTTCGGAACGGTCCAATCAAAAACTTGAGTTCCGCTGGGAACCTCAAAAACTTTTAAGCCCGGAATATATTCCGCAATTATCTCAAGCGAACGACGAAAACCGTTTCCAGTAATGCTCCTGCATATCGGGAATAATCGCTTAGCGAGAGCATACATAGCATGGCCAGGAGGCGTGGATCCTGAAGGCGGGCACCCGTTGGGAGACATAGCCAATACTCAACGAAATTTGCAAACTAGATCAGTTAAATATAGTACCGGATACACTGTTGAGCAAACGGAGAATGGATGCGAACCGCCTTGTTTATAAGCACATCAGAAACATCTTTCCCAATGATTTTTCCTTATTTATACTGCGTTAGCACCCATAACTTTCAGGATTTGGCTACTGCAAATGCAAGATATAAGATATGCAATCAACCGCCCAATATCATCGCAAGAATTCAAAGAAGTGTTACAACTATCTGGACTAGGCGAGCGGCGGCCTATTGACGACGACGAATGCCTCGAGGGCATGCTTAAAAATAGCAACTTATTGGTAACAGCTTGGCGAAAAGAAAAACTTATTGGAGTGGCCCGTTCTATCACAGACTTCAACTACGCGTGCTACCTTTCCGACCTTGCAGTAGATCAAGATTATCAGAAACTAGGTGTAGGCAGGATGCTCATGCAACAGACGCAAGGTGAGCTTGGCAAACGCTGTAAAATTTTATTGTTCGCAGCACCGGATGCGGATGCATATTACGCTCGAATAGGTTTCGAGCGTAATACGAACGGATGGGTACTAACGAAAGATAAAGCCGTTAAACGCTAACCGACGAATGCAAAATCTCTTACGAGCTAGCCTTTTCGATAAAAAGCTGTTTCGACAACAACTATATTATTGATTTACCGGCTTCATAATTTAATGCTTCGGAAGACTCGACGTCTACACCATTAACGCGCACATTACTACCAACGTTTGTCGAGCTAAAATCAGCTTCAATTGGCAATGCACTTTTAATATCGACATCCGCCAATTCTACTGAATTTAATTTCACATTAGCCGGAAGACCTGCAGCAGAAAGCAAACGATTGAAGTCATCAGATTCACAATTTTCAACTGCCTCAATCTGCTCTTCAATTGTCATATCAGCTTTAGCAGCTTTATTGTCGATCGACTCCGCTAATTCACGATAGCGTTTACGAAAAACACTCGGCGACAAATTAGACCAACGCTTAAACGCATTACAGAAGGCTGTCCTGTCACTAAAGTCTAATTTGATTGATATTTCCTCAACACTAAATTTGTGGAAAATCAAATAATCGACCGCAAAATGAAAACGTACTTGATCGCGTAATTGCGAGAAACTCAGACCATGGTCATCACAACGACGCTGCAAGGTTCGTTTGGACAAACCTAAAATTTGAGCAATTGCATATATCCCAATGGGACTTACCCCAATTCGAGAACAAAGCAATTTTACAACTTGACCCGGTACACCCTCATATGTCGGCAACGCGGCACGCGATAAATACTCTTCCAACGTTGTCGCATTTGCACTACCCGATACCGATTGTGGTTCGCGATTATCAGAACTCTCTCGCGTATAAGAGCTTTCTTGTGTTTTAGAACGATCTTGCGTATTACTATTGATAGTATTCATAGATCCTTATCCTATATTTCTTCGAAAATTTAATATTCGGGTGCTCGGATAAATACAGCTAATCACGCAGTCAACCCACTTTTTTACTTTTAGTTCAGCATTATAATAATTTTTTTAACAATCCTTGATTTATCATCCTTAAAAGATATCCATGTTTGCGTCCTTTTTGAAAATCCGTAATTTATATATTTTCTTCAATTGAATCTGTAATTTTATTAAAACTGTCTTCTAAATATTTCTTTGCAATATACTGCTTACCTGATATTTGCTGTTTAATTTTCTCGATAACGAGATGTTGAAGAATAATGCCTTTGACACGCGACTCACCTTGATACGAAGCTTTAAATTCGTCAATAGTGAGAGAAGAACTAATTCCGTAGGCATTTAAAAACTGGCTGGTTGTCCTCTCGCTCGTTTGACCTGACCTATTTTCAAACTCAACTTCTGTGTTTGACTTGAATCGATATTGATTGGAAGTGACTGTACCAATTGTACTTTGTATATTTGCCCCACTAAGCGAGCAATTATCAATTGCTTCCAGAACTAAACGGCGACGATGCTGTGTCCCCGAGGGAGTAATCCGATAAAATGTATCGCGGTGTTCATGACGAGCAGTAGTGCCGTAGTGTAATGAACTTACGATATTATCAGAAAAATCAAAATGGTTTAAATTCGCCAGCTTACATCCATACGAACAAAACAAGGCTGTAGCCTTATTTACCGACAATCTTACTCTTCCAACACCCTTATGCGTGTACAAAAGGTCGAAAAAGTTAATAAGTACAAACAAACGAAGAATATTTTCTTGTTCTTCTACGTACGCGTCAAAACAAACCATATCAGGTAACGAATTAGTGTCTAAAACCGTCCGCATACAAACCACTTAGCAAGCTATTCCCTATAACTAGAGAATCTTAACAAACCCATCAAATAAATAAACAGAAAGTTACGTTAATGTTACACGCACCAAATAACCGGATATTGCACAGCCTTATTGTTTAAAAGACAAAAAGGGCTTACACATTAGCTATTTAAAAGCTTTCTGAGTTAACTATTAATCCGGCAACCAAATAGATCGCCCTATACCTTTGGTTGCGCACCGCTGAAACGCCGACAAAATGCGCGAATCTTCTTATATTTCAGCGGCTTGCATTGCCATTTTGGCAATAGTGGCGCATCCATACACCGTGTTTTAACTCGGCGATAATTATTGCCGGATCAACCTATATACAGCGCAGCGTAGCAAGGGATAATTTCCATTATGTTGCACTATTTGGAGCTTATCGAGCCATTTCTCCTCATAAAAGTATGAGTAAAATCGCGCGCAAACCAAGAACGTTCACTCATCTACGTAAATAGAACAGTAAAAAAGTGCCATTTTTGCCGGAGATCGCTAAAAGATCGCATATACTTATTCAACACACGAACGATAAATGCACAACCCTCACATATATCGTGCGATATGAAGAATTTCACCACATGCGCCCTTTCTTTAATTGTTCTTTTGGGCAGCACTAAGATCTTTTCAAATGATATACAGGAGTGCCTCGATCAATTTCCTGGGCATGCCGTTAGCGGTGTGCCAAGTGTACAGGGTTCGCCACCAGGCATACCGTATAACGACAACCAACATTTCTGTTTCCGTGACAATAACCAAAGCTACTTCGCATTGGAGTATTCCAACCACTACCAAATGCCCGTGTGGGTAGCCTACAAGCTCTCACCAAACAATTACGCCAATAGCGGATGCAATACGGTGACGGAGGCGCAGGTGGAGTGTTATTTTGGCAGCATAAATTGGTCAGAATTCGAACAATGTCGAGAATCAAATTCACTTTTCCATCAAGAGCCTGGCGCACTTAACAACTTGGATCTCAATGCTTTCGAATACAGTGGACACGTCAGAGCACCACTCGCCCCATTCGCCGCGTTTAGCTGGAGCGCATGCGCCGCAAAAAAAACGTTTTCAACAGTTAATGCCGTGCCACAAACAGCATCACTCCACCAAACTGTCTGGCGTGATCTCGACGCACAGATACTGACATGGGCAAGGGACAAAGGTGAGCTATTTGTTTTTTCTGGGCCGATATTTCATGAATTTCCGTATGAAAGTTTTACCCTTTTTCAGAATCGCGTCCTGGACCCGGCTAAAATTTACCCCTCAGCAACACCGCTGCGCAGAATTGTCGGCAAACACTACGACAATTTCAGACGCTACGCACAAGGCGATATTCTAAGACCGGCGCTCGAAGCGATCCCAAGCAAAATTAATCCGAACCACAAAAACTTAATTGTACCGACCGGTTTTTTTAAGATTGTTTACTTTCCCGGCGAAAACGGAAACAGCCCCCACACAATTGCGTTCTTAATTCCGCATAGCTTCGAGAACCTCGACTTTATCAGCGATAAATTTAGCTACTTGAAAGACAAACAGGATTTCTGGAAATTCATGGCCCGCGCAGATTTGGTCGAGCAAATTAGCGGTGTGAGTTTCTCCGGCATCCCCAAAGAACAGCGCGCCAGCTGGGGAGACCCCTGGTATCTCAACACACGCGGTTCAGCGCGCCCGCTACGCGAGAATTGCTCAAACTCCGTCCAGGAGTTTGAGCAAGTGTCACATTTTTTGATCGGGTCCACCCTCGACGCAAGAATTGCAGAGTGCGCCACCAATTAGTTTTTCAACGGTAGATAAATTATTGTTATCAATTCATTCGCCGGAACTTCACGAGGATTATTGAGATACTCCTCAAACGGTGGCACATCGGCCATCTCTTCTCCTGAATTTGGTAACCATTTACCGTAGAACCAATCATACACCGGGTCGAGCTCGGCATAGGGTCCTTGAAAAGTCAGCGTCGCATGGCGCCCCCCGCCTATTGCCATGTATTCCAAACTCGCACTTTCGGCTTGTCGCTGATTGGCCGTAACGGCGGCAAAAGAACGTAACTCTTCTGTCTTTACCGTCGCAGGGTCATCGTAGTAAACACCGAAGGAGCGCGTTTCGGGGCCAACAACACCTTTTACCGAAGCATTTACCATTAACTTTTCAAACGCAGCGCCAATGCCCATATAATCACCTTGGTGAAAAAGGCCAGCTAAACTGATTTTTGGTACGTCGCAAATTTCAACTTTATAAGACATGGGGTACTCCTTATTAGCAGGAAGATCTAACTGAGATTGATATTTCTGCTGGCGTTTGCGATAACGCGAAGGAGTGTCTTCATACGCAGCGGTGAAAGCTCGTGTAAATGCTTCAACACTGCTGTAGTTGGACAACTTTGCAATAGACTCAATAGTTTTTTCGCCCTTTGCCAGCAACCTGGCGGCATAATGCAAGCGCAATCTCCGAACCGTTTGATACACCGTTTCATGCATCATTTCGCGATAAATACGGTGAAAATGGTAGGGCGAAAAGTGGGCGACATCGGCTAGATGATTGACATCGATATCTCCGTCAATGTTTTCCCACATGTATTCCAGCACCGCAATAACGCGACTGCGATAACTGGCAAGGGTGGATGCTTTTTGCAGCTCGCGTTTTGCTGACGGCTTAGAATTTTGTTCGCTCATTGATCATACCTCCGACTTCTAAGGTAACGCAGAGTCATTTGATAATTTTTGCTAACTTTTTTCCTTATGAGCACGATTTAGAGAATCCGTCCAATGCAAAAAATCGTCTAAATCATTGAGCGAAAACAGTTTTAAAAAACCGACTAATCCGATTTTACAAAATAAAATAGACAGTCGCTTTTTGCGATTATCGGGTTGGTCGTCACCATAAAAAGCTTTAAACGGCATTTAGCTTCAAACAAACCATTTTGCACATGAAAATATTCTGAAAAACGCTCTACACCGTCGGTATCCTTGGCAGAAAAGAGTTCCGCTTCGTTTCCATTCACCCAGCCAAACGGATCTCCTGGCGCAACCGTTGCGAAATTAAACCGCTCGACATTGGGAAAAAAAGTGATCGCAGAATGCTCTGACGGATCTTCGGCAAAGTCAATTTTTCCGTTAACCCTGTCCTTTAGCTCCAAACGGATCGGATTGTGGTAATAATCCAAGTCAAAATCCGCAGGCAGTGGCTTAAGCACTGAATCTAAAGTGAAGTAACGCCTAAGGCCGTCCTCTGCCATCAACATTGACGCCTCATCCTGTGCACCACCGCACTCAATCGTGATCGTTGGACACAAGCGGTCGCTGATCTCCATCAACGCTCCCAATTTCAAATCGGTGACAATCATCCGCTGAGTAAAGACGGAGGCAAGCGCGTCGTGATGCTCATCCATATGCGTTGCTACCGCAAAAGCAGGGCCCGATCCCGAGGTATTATGTAAATCGATGACCGCCTCGGGTTTTATCTTCTCCAAACGCTGTAACAGAGCTTCAGCTAATCTACCGGTCTCATCGTCGAAAGGTCCGTTAAAACAGCGATTTAAATCGCGATAACCCGGCAAGGTGCGATAAAAAAATATCGGCTCAGCTATGGCTGCCTGAACATTCACGACAAAACAGTGCAAATCTACCGCCGGCTCGACTCGCTTTTCGATCGTGCGCAACAAAGCAGTTAAACCAGAGGGCTCGTTGCCATGCAGCAGCGTTACCATCGCGCGACTGCGGCTGCGATCTGCTCCTGGAATATGAAAATGCGCCGGGCCTTTAATCGTTTGTAAGCACTCAATAACGCTTCGACCAAGCTCGCTCATCGAAGGCTCATACCAATAGCGAAAAACACCCTCTTCGCTCAACTTGTTCATGTAACACTCCATTGATGTACTGGTTTTCCGTCGCGACTGTTGCGCTGATAGAGACGCACCATCTGGCTTATTGCCTGCTCGCGATCACAGCTACGACGCAAGTGCTCATAGGCATCGAGCTGCCACACCGCACCCGTCTGACCGCTCGCAAGTCGCGCGCTAAGAATTGCCAGTGCGGGCTCATATTCGCTTGCGGCAATACCTAGTGCCTCAAGTGCATCAGGTAATTTCTCCAACAAATGCTCCAGTAGCTCTCGGCAAGTCAAATATTCAGGGCGTATTTGCTTTGCATTTGGCCAAATTAACTCGGCATCTAGACCCAATTGCGCAGCAGAATGGAAATTGCGAACACAGTACTCAAAAGGCATTGCGGGTAGCAGCACACGAATATCGCGACGGAATAACTCCATTAAGCCCAACAGCAACACTATATTCGCATTCATGTCGCTTACAGTTGGCCCAGCCGGCAACGCACGCGCCTCTATACGCAAATGACCACCCTCGGCGGCATCGTAAACAGGGCGATTCCAAAACCACACCGAACCTTGTTGTAGCCGCAACTCATCAAGCTGCGGTATCCCGCCGCTGTTCACACAAGCGATGGGGTCTTCTTCACCATAAATTGGCAACAGTGGTTCGTATAGCCGGACTGCTTCTGAAAAAAGCTCGAAAGCACTCTCGCGCACCCAACTGTGCCCGTAATTCACGCGCGCCGGCTGCGGACGAAGTGGATCATAGCGACGGCAGTCAATCGATTGTTTAAATAATGGAACACGAGTTTCATGCCAAAGCCGGTGGCCAAACACAAAGCGCGAATTTGCCGCGATAGCAACGGCGAGCGGAGTAATTAATTGCAAAGCGTTGTAATAATCGGCAAATTCTTCGGGGAGCACCTGCAGGTGGACTTGCAACGAGGTGTTAGCCCCTTCCAGCGTCACGTCCTGCATATCCAATTTTAAAAAGTCCTTGCCCTCAATCTCTATGTGAAAAGGTCCGCCGCGCAAATCGCGTAAACCATTTGTCAGCGCGCGATAACGCGCAATATCTGTCATCGCGTGGTAACCAAAATCAGCCTCTCGTGCAGTCGGTAGAATACCTATCGGCAAGGTGCTGCAATTATATTTTTGCGCAGCCCGATCGATGTGAGTCAACGCTCTCCGAATTTCCTTCGCCATACTCGAAAAAGGTTTATCACGAAGAGCGACGGGTTTTAAATTGTATTCGAGGTTGAAACGGTTTAGCTCCAGCGTTAACTGTGGATCTTTTAACTCGTCGTGAATTTCACCGTTAAAAAAAGCGGGGCGCCCTTCGTCATCGATAAGATAAATTTCAAGTTCCGCACCAATTTTGCGTCCGCCGTTAAACTGACCAAAACCCGGCTGCGACATCATTTTTTGCAGTGCCTTTAAGTTTTGATTCAGTCGCGAATTGTAGCGGCGAAAATCTTGCGGAGAAAAAGAATCGCGATCGATTAACAGACCCATAAAAATAATACCTCAGGGAAGCTTTGCTTTTCCCCAAGGTAAACGATAGGAAGTAATTAATAAAGGTTATGCTTTAGCAGCTTCGCTTTTTAGCATAGCACATAGCGTGTCTTTAAGATGCAAGCGCTTTTTCTTGAGCTCTTCGAGGTAATCATCACTGGTATTCTCTGCACCCGTTTCGATTCGATGAACCTCGTGTTCTACGTTATTGTAATCTTCGAACAAACGACGGAAATGATTATCGTGGGTTTTTAATTGATGTATTTGCTGTTTGTATTCTGGAAATTCGTTAGCCAAGCTGTGATTTTCTATCATATTCGCCTCCTCAATTTGCTTAGATTATTGTTGATTGAGCAGGAATTGGCTTTGATTTACCTCAACCCGTTAGCAATAGCTTTTACACAAAAAAAGCTCATCGACTTTAAACCGATGAGCTTTCTATCAAACGAATTACAAACGAAGCGATTAAGCAGAAACCCCCGAAATCGGCGAGCCATACTTCTGATAATCTGGGCTTTCATCCGCCCCCATAATTTGCGACACAGTCTCAAACACGTCGAAATTTGATGAACCATTGGCAACGGTCAATCTTCCTTTCCTCACTGCGCTGCCACCACCGGAGATAGACATCGGCGCATTCGTGTTTTTATGGTCTTGCGCATCACCCATATCGGATATTTGCGTAATTATCGTCGAACCAAGCATGTTTTCATCATCGGCTCGCTTAATTGTGCGCGCAATAAGCTCATGCATATAGGTTGTCGTATCGCGATATTCTGTACTAGAGGTCCCACCGCCAGGAACATTTAAGTTACGCCCAACCTGATGGTGAGTAGCGTGCTTGGCACCACCAAAGCCTGGCACAACATACTTGTGCTGGTCCTCACCGAAAATTAGCGATGCTGAAGCTGTGACATTGCAGCGCAACGCCAGCAAGGCAATTTCTATCTGAGCATAAGCGTCTTTCTCAAAATCATTGCGACCACCTAATCCACCAGGCAATCTAATCGAGCCACACGATGCAGCTGGCGGCGGATTATTATTGTTGCCACCTGAAGAAAGACGACTTTCTAAGTCTTCAATGGCAGCCAAGTGCGAATCTAATTTATACGCTTCGTGCTGGCCCAGCTTGGTACGCAATGCTTCGAGTGCTGTACGATGCGCGTCGACATAGGCTTGTCGAGAGGACGAATCACTACCGCCGCCTCCGCCACCACCACCGCCGCCTCCGCCACCACCGGCGCTATTCAGACGTGATAGAGCGGAAGCAGGCTGAGTAATGACTGAGGCCTTCTTGATCGGCGCATGAGGTTTATCTGGACGCTCAGCTGTACTGTCGTCCCCGTTAGTTTTGACACCCAAATTAAAATACATCAGAGGGTAGTTAGCGCCGATGGTACGTCCAATATTCACATCGAAGCTATCGCGATTAAATTCATGGCCGAAATAACGCGCCATAGCACCGTGACCCCCGTTGAGGATCTCACCGCCGGCAATAAAATTCATCTGATTTTTGACAGGCTCATAGGGCTTGGAGTTAACAGGCAAATTCAGCCCAGAACTCGGCCTCCACCACGGGTCCAAAGTACCGCCGGTCAATAGTAGCGTTAGACACTTATTGGGTCGCTGCTGCGCCTCTGTGACACGCGCCATTAACATTCCGCTTACCAGGCCGCAAGAGCCTACCAATTTGGGTGATAAGCCAGTAGCGGCTAGTGTCTTCAGAAAATCACGTCTTTCTTTTTCGAAGCGGTTTTTGTATCTAATTCTCATAATCTGTTACCTAATTTTATCGTGCTGCAACTTAAATTTAGCTGCTAGTTCGGCGCCTATTGGCGCACCCATGGTTTACGGTAGCGAATGCTATCCAGAGTACCGAGGCTCTGGAGCATCGCGCGCGGGCTTTCAGACGATAAAGTATTGGACATATCCAATACGTCACAGCGATAACCGGCCTGCTCGTCGTCGGCTAAACGAGTCAAACCTTCTTTTTCAGAGAATGCGATTGAGGCAACGTTAATACCTGTAGCAAAACTCATCACTTGCATCGACAAGCAGTTTTTCGCTAGGTCAGAAACATTTTCACCATCAGTCAGCAGTTGAGCGAGACCTTTACCACCACTAAAGCTTACGTTAGTGCGATCGCGTTCTGGGTCGGTTGCAAATTGCAGTTGCAGGAATGGAGAATAAACAGCACCGGCAGCGTTAATCATGTTGCCATTGGCATCTTCGGTTCGGAAATTCCCGACGGTATCGTAATCCTCAAGCCCAAAACCGAGTGGGTTAATGACTTCATTATGACACTTGCGACAGGTGCCATTTTCGGTCAGACGCTGGTTGCGAGCGCGGTTAGTGGTGGTAGGCGCTCTAAGGAATTCACCCAGCGCTCCAGCTTTATTCGAGCGATCTGTGTCGACGCCATTTGGCGGTGGAGGAATATCCTGGCACAGTAGGTGCTGACGCACATAAGTGGCACGACGAATAGGCGATGCTTCTTTTTCGTCGCCATGCAACGCGAGGAAGGCTCCACTAAGTAGCAGGCCTCCGCGATTTGTCGTATCCACCTTCACAAAGTTGTTACCGCTAACCCCACTCAAGCCATAGTGCTGAGCTAAACGCGCGTTAGCAAACGTATAATCGGCGTTATATATGGAGTTGTAGCTCTCCGCTGGATCAAGCATAACGTTCGCAAAAACTTCTTCGATTTCTCGTTTCATCAACGGTGCTATTTCATCAAAATTGGGGAAAAGATTGTCGTCTTTATCCCGCAAGCTGATGTCGTTGATCGTCAGCCAATCCACAACCAAGCCCTTGAGTAGCGTTTCGGCCATGTCGCCATTAAGCATCCGCGCTGTTTGAGCTTGAATTTGCGCAGTACTCGCTAGCTCACCGTCTCTCGCGGCTTCAAGTAGATCGAGGTCTGGTGAAGAACCGGTGTAGGTGTAGCTCAAGAACGTCGCAAGCTCGAACGGCGATAGCTGATAGACATTTTGTCCGCCGACATTGGCTGGATCACCTATTTCATGGCGGTAAATAAACTGTGGTGAAGAGAGCATAATTGCCAAGGCAGTCTTCATACCTTCTTTGACATCGCCGTTGTCAGTCTCCATACCACGAGCAATTGGACGGTAGATGCCTTTTTCTTCATTGGTCAATGTGCGACGGAAGAGCTTCCAAGCGAAATCGTCAATGAAGCTATCAGCACACGCTTGATTAAAGTTGTTGCCGCAAGACACTGCCCTGCTGAAATTGTCGTCCGCGACCCAGTCGGCCACTTTATCCGCCGCTGTAAGATAAGAGCTGTAATCCGCATTGAGTACACTTGAGAGCGTATTGTTCTTAAATGAACCCACTTGTGAATCAGGCGGGAGGTCGACAGTGACATCGATCGTTACACCAAGCAAATCGCGCACGCTGCTCTGGAATTGCTCACGTGTCAGGCGGCGCAGGGTGCGATTTCCGTACGCGTTGATTCCAGGTGCACAGCTGAGTGCTTCGGGCGGATAATCAATACCACCTTGCACTATGTCACCCGGAATTTTGCCGGTATCGATTGGTAACGTGCGGTGGCTAGCAATGTAAGCCATCAGATCACTGGCACAATCACCGGTGCACGCCGTCGGGTTAAGCTTCGGCATGTCACTATCAATATATTCAATTAAGCGATCGAGATCGAAAACTTGTACTTCAGCAAAGTTATCCTCAGTCATTTCAGAGGAGTAAAAGGCCGGGTCTTCGATAGAGTCATGACAACCTGACAACTGACAACTTACCAGCCATGTTTCTTTGCCGCGATCAGCCGCTGTAGGCCCTGTGTTACCCGAGCTACTGCTGCTGGAAGACGAGCTCGAACTGCTGCTTGAGGAGGAGCTTGAACTATTGCTGCCACCCACAACAATGCAGCTGGGATCACCCTCGACATCACCGTCTACTTTGCCACCAAAGCCCAGCGATAGTGATTGCCCTATGCCGATGTCTCCGCCGGTAATAACAACCATGGAGCCTTCATTTGTTTGAGAGTCTCCGTTGCGCAAGCCGTTGAAGTATTCGATATTTTGGATGGTAGCACCAAAATCTACATTCACTTCCCAACCCGACACTGCGGTAGGGCCGGTATTTTCAATAGAAAGGCCGTTTAGGTTGAACCCTCCCGGGTACTTCGCAATATTGCCAACCGTGCATGTAAGCTTCTCCAACGCAGGATTACCAGAACTCGACGAAGAACTCGAACTGGATGACGAGCTAGACGAAGAACTGGAGCTACTGGATGACGAGCTAGACGAACTCGATGAAGAGCTCGAACTGCTACTCGACGTGCTTGACGAGGAACTGCTCGACGAGCTTGAAGATGATGGGCTTGGGTCCTCGATCTGCGTCGAGCCTCCACAAGCGCTGAGTCCTAAGAACATCGCCACACCTACGATACGATAGGCCGTGGCTCGTCCACTAATTAACTGAGTCAATAACATATTCTCTATTAACCTGATTTCGAGTTCATTTTTTGGGTTAAATGCTGACAAACTTATTGTGTATTTCCGGGGTTCATCCGCCTCAAATGCCCACCTTAATGGTTCCCCAGGTTTGTTACACTCCGTAAAGTCTTGTCAAAGCTGCTGGCTTGTTGAACTCTATTTGCCGATTTTGGAGGAACTTCGTCCTCTTATCCTCTAACAATAAAAGTTTGCCGTTCTATCACTCACGTCAAGTTGTACCAGACTCGACATATTCGCTTTTAGCGTTCAAGCGTGAGAGCTATCTACCCACTTAGCCAAACTAATAACCAAGCAGCCTAACTACGCTATCTACCCACCTAGCTCGTTATGCTCTCTTATTACGCTTACTTACATAATTTTTCTTAATCTAACCCGCGACGAAGCAGGCCGATCGTATGTGTAAGTATGAGTGAAAAGGCATCATTATTGTGTTGCCAGCGAAAGTCATTCTATCTGAACGACTTTGATCGAAGTTGAACACAACTGATTAAACCAATAGGTTTAAGAGCTGTGTAACTTATTTTCACACGCACCAAAGATCCTAGCTAATGTAAAAAAAAGAGCGGGAGACTATAGTCACATTTAGAGAAATTGATAAGCATTTTTTGATAAAAATTGACAACCACACAATAAATACATTAATGCGTACATAAATCAGTAAGATATTCAAGCGAATTTAAATGATTTCGACAGGAAACGACTTATTCCAAAACAGAAGGCAACTTATTACAAATCGCGCACAAGCAAGATGAAATTCTTTTCATGACGAGCAATATGGTCGCTTACTAACTCGGAGAAATCGACAAACCAAGAATAATGCGGATAAAAACGGTACGGAGAAGAACTCCAAGTTCGGCCTGATGGGGCATTAGGAAAAATATTTAAATCCAAAGCGGGACGGACACATTGAAGCTCACCAATAGAGAGAAGTTCCTTGACGTTTGCTAGACGCCAATTTTTGTAAGGCTTATACGCATTTTGTTTATTGATAGTGTCGGCGTAATGCAGCGCACTTGGCCATGACAGTTGCAGCGGTTGCCCCTGTTCACAATTGTCGCCGCTCATTCCCTCAAAACAACGTCGCCACATCAAGCCTGTGTGCTTATCGCTGGCAACATTTTCGTTTATTTCAAACCTCTCTAAGCCAGTAACCGCCGCAATCGATTCCAGCGCACAAAATTGCTCGGCCCGCGCATGTTGACAAAGAATCGGCAAAACCAAAATTAAGATAAACCTATATGCCATTGTTAAATTTCTCGACGTTAAATTTCTCGACATCTTTTAAAAATTTCTTTAAGCGTTGCTCAATTGACAGCGGAATGAGCGTTAACCTTTCACAGTTTCAAACGGTTTGACACACAAATATTAAACACTTTGCTTCGCGCGTTTATTTGAACCTGGCCAGCAACTAAACGTACTATCCAGGACACGACCTCACGACTTATTTCAGCGGAGGCACTAACGGCTGGAGTGTTTGCGCACGAGACGCACGTGGTATTGATCCATTTTGTGTGCCTTGCCACTTACACCGAAACGAAACTCAACAAAACGCGCTATATCATTTCCAGCAGCGTGTGGCGAATCGCTCCAATACTGCGCCCAAAGTGTATTAGGAAAATATTTCTCATCTATCGCAGGCTCAGTGCGCCCAAAATTAGTTAAGTTATTTAATTCAAAAATCGTTGGCATACGCCAATCTTTGTAACCACACAATCCAATATTATTAACACGTGTTACAAAACTTTGTGTGTTGCAAAACGTCTGTGAGTTATCCGCCTGAACCCCAAAACAATTCTCGCTGCCGCGATTCCAATTGCCAATGGCACCGCCATTATTCTGGCTATTCGTGTTATACCACGAAAAAACATCATCGCGATCATGCAGACCTCCATCGTCAGTTTTGACTTCCCACATAAGCCCACTAACAAGATCGGCAACACACGACCAAGTGCTGGCAGTTGCTTCTAATTTTTCTCCAGTGGAACCGATCTTCTGAAATTGAAAACCCGCGTGCCCGTCTTCGGGAATAGCAGAATTTTTATCTCGGCCAAAAGCACAGTCCTGACCGGGCAAATCTAAACGGGTAAATGACTCACCAAAAACCCATTCATCTTCCGGATTAATTTTACCTTCACAGCCATCAATATTAATCGTTCGCGGATGATTTCCGGCAAATTGGACCCCGGTATCATTTAAATAACTGCTTACTTTACCTGGGTCGGATTGCATTTTTTCTCCGCCGCTACCGTTTGGGGTAGTCCCTTTGCACGCAAAGGCCAGCGCAATAAAACCTAAAGAACAAACCAACTTTGACAGATTAAAAGAATTAAACATAAGTCGTATAAACAAGCTCGGTGGAAAAACACTAAGAAAATGTGGAAATTTCTGTATGTCATGATATCAGCTGCATAACGATAGTTAAATATTTGGATAGGATGAAACACAAAGGTTGGAAGCAGGTTTTTCGCTTGTTATTAACTTTGCAATAATTATTGCAAAGTTAATAACCCACTCGACTTCATCCCGTGCTTGGCACGGGATCCAGGAGAAAAGGATGAGAGAGAGGGGTTTTTACGTTTATATTATGGCGAATAAACGGAACGGTACATTGTAACTGGGCGCGAATTCGGATTTGGTTAAACGTGTTTACCTGCATAAAGAAAATTGGGTTGAAGGATTCACGCAAAAATATGGCGTTCATCAATTGGTTGGTTATGAACATCGCCATACCGCCGAATTAGACCGACCTTATATACACAGATCACTGGATCCCGTGTCAAGCACGGGATGACGGAGGAGCAAACTCAAAGCCCGGGCAACGCACTTGTCAACGCCTATAAATTCAATATTTGTCAATATAAATGAACAACGAACACTTGAGACGTAAAATTAAATTTCCTTTTCAATAAGGCGTTCGCCAATGTCCCAGCCAATCTGCTCACACTTTTGCCTAAAAAGTTCAACCTCTTTATGGCTCTGCTGCCCACCGCCAATACGAACTAAAGCTTCGATTTGGCTGACGAAATAGCTCGATTCATCCCCGTAGCACTCGCCAATTAGCTTAACATCATCTACCGGGAAAAAGCCGCAGTACTCATATTTCGCTTCGTTAGCGCTTATGCCAACTGTCTTGTAACCGCAACGATCGGCAAATTCATAAGCGAGTTTGGGAATTCCAAGGTTAGTCAAACCGCTCACGATATCTATATCGGCCGGCTTAAAATGATTTGCGATTTTGCTTACAGCACACATCAGTGCGGATCGCGCTTTATCGATATTAAAGCGCGAATGGGTATAACCAACAACACCTATTTTTAGCAGCATTATTTATAATTTTCGCCATCAAGACCAAACGTACCATTTTAGTTCCCTCACCCCATCGTACAAGTGTTACACGACAATAGGCAAAAATTGATGCCTTCACGGTTTTTCAACTCAAGTAGGAGATAAATAAAAGCTCATACAAATCGTTATATATTTCAACGGGCTTTCTATAACACGCTATAACATATTCAAACGCTCCAGCTAAACAGAGAACTACTCGCTTCGCGCACTTCACAATACCCGCACCATCCGGCTTGTCTTTGCCTGGCCCAAAACTTAATGATTGGATATCATAGGTTGAGCTTCAGCAAAATTATTTTCGCTTTTCGGAGTCAATAAGGCCTCATTTTATATAGGACGTTTATGTATACCTACATAGTATTGATACGTGGGATTAATGTCGGCGGTAGAAATTTAATCCCGATGAAAGAATTAACCATGCGGTTAGAAGAACAAGGTTTAAGTCACGTGAAAAGCCAAGGTCAGAGCGGCAACCTGGTAGTTCAAAGTGGCTTTTCCAGCGCAGCTCAGCTTTCCAAACTTATTGGCGAAATCATCTATTCAGCAAAAGGTTTTACTGCGAATGTCGTCTCTCTTAAACACAAAGATTTTTTGTCGATACTGAAAAGCAATCCTTTCGGTATCGCCGATTCAGAACCGAAAACCGTTCATGTCTATTTTGCAATTGAAAAAAAACTTTCAGCGAGCAAACAAGAATTTGAGCATCTGCTCAGCAACGGCGAAGATCTCCACATAACTGAAAAAGCGGCTTTTTTATTCGCACCGAACGGCATCGGAAGGTCAAAGCTAGCGGCAAAACTAGAGACACTGCTCGGCGTTAATACAACAGCTCGCAATTGGCAATCCTTAAATAAAACATTAAAGCTAATCGATAAACTGTAGAAGCCTACGATTAGCTCTAATAAATTGAAAAACTATTTTTTATTCTTTATTGCTTGCTCAAATAGCGCTGCCATCGTTCCTTGTTTTACATCTTGTCGAAAACGTTGATTATCTTTTTTCGCGCGGGCTGGTTTAGCAGACTGTGCCTCATTAGCGCGAGATTTTTCCGTCCTATTATTTTGCCCAGGGACATCGTCAAGCCGCATCGATAAAGCGATACGCTTGCGCGCTTGATCAACTTCCATAATTTTAACTTTTACAATGTCATTCGCTTTAACAACTTGATGTGGATCCTTAACAAATTGATCGGATAACGCGGAAATATGCACAAGTCCATCTTGATGAACACCTATATCAACAAATGCGCCAAAATTAGTAACATTTGTGACACAGCCTTCCAAAACCATTCCTAGCTCAAGGTCCTTCAGCGATTCAACTCCATCTTTAAATTGTGCTGTTTTAAATTCCGGCCGTGGATCACGTCCAGGTTTATCAAGTTCACGAATAATGTCACTTACGGTGGGTACACCAAACTTGTCATCTGTGTAATCTTTTGGATCTAAATGTTTTAAAAACCCGGAATCACCAATGATATTATTTATTGACTTACTATTTCGCGTTACTATCTTTTCCACCACGGAATACGATTCGGGGTGCACACCAGAGCTATCGAGCGGGTTTTCACCGTTAGCGATGCGCAAAAAGCCCGCGGCCTGCTCGTAGGCCTTTTCTCCGAGTCGCGAAACCTTTAATAATTGCTTACGGTTTTTGAGCGCTCCATATTGGTCGCGATATTGAATAATATTTTTAGCAATACTTTGATTTAAACCCGCCACTCGCGCCAGTAAAGGTGCCGAGGCCGTATTAACTTCAACCCCGACTGCGTTAACACAATCTTCAACTACTGCGTCAAGCGATTGAGATAGTCTCGTTTGAGAAACATCGTGCTGATACTGCCCCACTCCGATAGATTTTGGCTCAATTTTTACCAATTCTGCCAGTGGATCCTGCAAGCGCCTAGCGATGGATATTGCTCCACGGATAGTGACGTCAAGATCGGGAAATTCCTGTGCTGCAAATTCAGACGCTGAATATACGGAAGCACCTGCTTCGTTAACCATGACTTTTTGTATATTTAATTCGCTGTGGCTTTTGAGAAAATCACCGACAAATTTATCCGTTTCTCGACTTGCAGTGCCATTGCCAATGGCAATTAAATTAACTTCGTGTTTATTGCATAAGGATAATAAAATCGCTTCTGCTTCAACTACACGATTTTGTGGTGGCGTTGGAAATATTGCACCGTGATCCAAGACCCGACCGGTCGAATCCACCACCGCAACTTTGACACCGGTACGCAAACCGGGATCCAGTCCAATAGTCACCTTTTGACCTGCTGGGGCTGACAACAATAAATCTTTTAAGTTACGAGCGAAAACTTCTATAGCTTCTTTTTCAGCACGCTCGCGCAAATCGCTGAGCAAATCTGTTTCCAATCGAGTTAATAATTTAACTCGCCACGTCCAACGTGCCACCTCTTTTAACCAGCTATCTGCAGGCCTTGCTTTATCTTCAATACACCAAAATTGCGCGAGCATTATTTCACAGGGATGTGCTTGACCCGGCTCCAATTCATCTTTAAGCCCCAAAGCCATAGATAAAAAACCTTCGTTGCGCCCGCGGAACATTGCTAGCGCGCGATGAGAAGGAACGGAGCCAAAAACTTCTTTATGCTCAAAATAATCGCGAAATTTCGCCGCCTCACTTTCTTTTCCGTCGAGGACTTTTGCTTCCAAATAAGCATTTTCCTTTAGATAATTGCGTAACTTTTCCAGTAGCTCGGCATCTTCACTAAATTTTTCCATTAAAATTTGCTTGGCTCCATCAAGCGCATCTTTTTCGGTTTCGATTTTTGCTTCCGGGTTTAAAAACTGACCCGCTTCTTCCTCAGGAAATAAAAGCGGATTTGAAAAAATGGCTTCTGCCAAAGGTTCCAGGCCCGCCTCACGTGCAATTTGTGCCTTGGTTCGGCGCTTAGGTTTGAAAGGCAGATACAAATCCTCAAGTATTGTTTTTGTCTCCGCCGTGCGAATTTTTTGCTCCAATTCTGGGCTTAATTTTTCCTGTTCTTGTATCGACTTCAAAATAACATCTCGCCGCTCCTCAAGCTCGCGCAAATAACGCAAGCGGTCCTCCAGCGTACGCAACTGCGTATCGTCCATACCACCGGTTACTTCTTTCCTATAACGCGAAATAAACGGCACTGTTGCGCCTTCATCAAGCAAAGCGACAGCAGCACTTACTTGTTTTGCTTGAACTTGGATTTCCTCCGCAATGCGGTTAATAATATTCGTCATATTGTTTTACTGGGATATATCTATTGGTATAACTTTGGTCTATCGGTATAACTTTGGCAGCGCATTATGCGAGAAATAAACTTGTGAAAACAGCCTTGAATCGAGATTATTTTTGTGCTCAGACTTATCTCAATTTGCATCATCATCCTGGCTTGTAAGTGCGGGCGAAATATCGAGGCGGTCAGTTTCGTAGTCCAGGTGCATCTCCTCGAGTTCAGGCAAACTTTTTGTGACCTTATTTGAGAGTTCGGAAAACCTCTCGACTTTACCTCTTAATCCCTGCTTACCCGCCAGGGCTCTTATTGTGTCATTATAATAATTACTCGATACACGCATTGAATTGCCTAATTTTTGTAACCGCTCCGATAAAATTAATACTTGATTAAAAATATCACCCGCACGCTTGGCGATTTCATGTGTATTTTTATTACTTTGTTCAATAGACCAAAGGTTGGCAACTGTGCGCAGTATCGGCATGAGCGTTGTATGAGACACTAAAATTACCTTTTTTTGATAACCGTAATTAAATAATTCCTGGTTGTGCTTCATTGCTTCAATATAAGCAGCCTCAATGGGCATAAACATCAAAACAAAGTCCGGACTTTTGACACCAATCAGCTCGGAATAATTTTTCTTCGAAAGTTCATCTATATGCCTTTTGACAGATGCCACATGCGCATTCATCGCCACATTTGCCTGTTCTTCCGTTTCCGCAGTTATCGCCTGTTCATAGCTAACCAACGAAGCTTTACTATCGACAATAATGTGTTTTCCGTCTGGCAATTTAACCACGAAATCGGGGCGGTTTAACTTACCCTCCTCGTCCCGCATAGAATCTTCACGCGTGTAGTGATCATCTTGAACTAAACCGGCAAATTGCAAGGTTTTCTCAAGCTGTATTTCACCCCATATTCCCGTTAGTTTCTTATCTCCTGTCAACGCCTTGGTAAGATTTTGCGCATCTTGTGTAATTTGTCGATTTAAATTCTTTAGTTGCTCCAGCTGCGCGTGCATATTGGCGCTCGACTCATTACTTTCTTTATGAATGGTATCGACCCTTTGGCGAAACTCCGAGATTTGCTCGCGAAAGGGTTTAAGCAGTAAATCCATTGCTTTTTGATTATCGACAGAGAAGGCTTTTCCCTTTTCCTCAAAGATCTTATGCGCAAGATTTTCAAACTCATATGCGAGCTGTTTTTTTTGCTCGTCAAACTGTTTTAACTGTTGTTGAAAATTTTCATCTCTTTCTTTTTGAGAGGTCGCCAGCGTGGCATTGGCGGAAGTCAAATTTAAATTTTTCTGCCTTAACTCTTCGATAACTTCATTAAGTCGAATATGCTCGCCAATTTTAATTTCCAGTTGCCCGCGCAGCTGATCTACCTGAGAAACAAGCGCAGCTTCATTTTTGGCGAGCTCTTTAGTCTCTTTTTGTAAGCTCTCAAGTTTTTCTTGCAATACACTTATTGTCGATTGAGACTTTGCCCCCTCCTCATGCTCTTTAGCCAAATTCGCGCGAAGAACACTAATATCTTTATCCATTTCTGCCGATTTTTCTTGCTGATCTTGCAACTGCGCGATTTTGACTTCGAGCTGAGCACGCTGGTCTGCAATTTGCGATTCATGCTGCTTAATTTGCGTGGCAAGCTCAGATTTCTCTGCGATAAGATTTTCACACTGACGATGACGCAAATAAAAGCCCACCGCCATACCAACTGCAAGGGCTGCCAGCACAGATAAGGCCAAATTTAATTCCAAAATTGACGTACCTTCGTTTTTAACAGATGATTAGTGATTTTTAACAGATGATTAAAGTTTTTAATGGGTGGTTCAGGTTTTCGCAGTAGGATCCAATATTTGTCGATCTTTATAGCATTGAAAATAAGGCCATTATCGCGCGACTTTACGCTTTTGGGAAACAACCATGCAACAACTTACGCTCAATGAAACCCGTGTTGTGGGCTGCCTGATCGAAAAATCAATCACTACACCCGATCAATACCCGCTTTCTCTGAACTCGCTAACCACAGCCTGCAACCAAAAAAGCAATCGCGACCCTGTGTTAAACCTCAGTGAGAGCGAAGTGCAAGCTGCGCTTGATGAGCTTGAGAAAAAGAATCTCATCGCCGAAGTACGCTTTGGTGGCCGTGTGGCAAAATACCAACACCGCTTTTACGCCACAGAATTCAGTGAGTTTCGCTTCACCCCCAAGGAGCGAGCGCTGATCTGCCTTTTATTCCTGCGCGGATCACAGACACCGGGCGAACTGCGCAGCCGCACTAATCGTCTAGCCGAGTTCGACGATATACAAGATGTCGAAACGACGCTGGACACTCTCGCAACACACGCCTATGGACCTTTCGTAAAAAAACTCGAAAGAGAACCGGGAAAACGCGAAGCGCGCTATCAGCATCTTTTTTGCGGCGAGCCCGACGAAATCACCGCCCCGCCATCCACAACTTTGCATGAGCAAAGTGAAAATGTCATGCCCATATCAAGCAACGCGAACGAACTAGAAGAGCGAGTTGAGTTGTTAGAAGCCGAAGTCGACGAACTGCGCAGCGAATTAAACGCTATCAAACGCGCTGTAAATGAACTGGGCAATCAATCGGCAAACTAAACAACGCCATAAGCCTAAGCAACGCAACAAGCACTTTTGCCGGCAAAACGACGCAGCAGGACACAATCATCTTGTAACAACGAAGCACTCACTAGGCCAACGCCTCGGCTCGGCATTTCATAAAACGCTCGTAAAGCGGCTGATAATCCTTATCGTCAAAAGACTGCACTTTAAACCAATCAAGCGTCAACTTATCGATTGTTTCTTCGTTGGCTTTTGTGCTTTGGCCCATGCCCTTTTGTAATTGACTCACCTGATATTGCATCCTGCGCTCACGGTCTTCGTTCGGCGTTTCTACATCGAACAATACTTCAGCTTCAATGCATTTTAGTTTTAATTTTTCGATCCTCTCGTTCACTGGTGTTTCGGTGATGGACTCTAATTTTCCGTAACGTTCTTTTATACAGTCGAGACCACCAGCGGGCCAAGTCAGCTCAGAATTTTCGAGCGTCGAAGTCAACTGTGTATCGACTCCGGCATCAGCTTCACCACTAAGCGATGCATTTTCCAAAGCACGCAAACTTTCGACGGCGTCAAACCAATTAGACCAAGCCTTTTCTTTATAAGCTCTTTTTTCTTTTTTAGTTTTTTTATCAATTTCAGCAAGCGCAGCAAAAAAACGTTTGTTGATTCCCTTGTCTTTATTTTTGGGTAGCTCACCAATTTCTTTATATTTTTGTTTCAGCTCATCTAAATTCTTTAACGCATTAAAAAATTCGCTACCTGCAAGCTCGAACAAAGCCTCTATATCGCCGATAATGCTTTCCGCCTTCTCAAGCTCAGCTTGACGCTCCGCATTTTGCGCATCAAATTCCTGTTGCCGCTTAGCAAAAATCACATCGAGATACTTACGAAACTCCTTCCAAAGGCCTTGGTCATCCTTGCGCCATGTGCGCTCTGCATTTTGCCACTCGGTTTGCAAACGTTTAGCCATTTCTGCAAGACCTCCAACGTCTCCCTCTTGAGCCGACAATATTTTGGCCTGTTCGACCAGGCGCTCGCGCGTCACTTTCCCTGCGGCATATGCCTCGTTCATCGGCGCGTATATTTTCTCAATAATGTCATCGAATTCTTGTTGAAGAGGTTTGATTAACTTGCGCGGAACCGGCCAATAGCTTTGCCAAGTTTCGCGCGCCACCCTAATAGTCTGCTCCACATCCTTCCACACAGCATTTTGCCAGTCATTTGATGTGCAATATTCTTGCAGCTGAGAAATAAGTGCTCGGCGTTTTTCTGCATTTGCCTCGCGTTCTGCCGCCTGGCCGGCGAAGTGTTCTTTACAGGGCTCGTATGCTTGATCCGCAGCCGCTTGGAATTTTTCCCAAAGCTCTTGGTCTTGGTTTTCCCCGCCGCGACAAAGTGTCTTCCAGTCATTTTGCAAAGCCTGAATTTTTTCAGCCAATAATCCCGGCTCCATTTTCGCGCCAATCAGTGAATGCATTTTTTCCACGAGTTCTGCTTTTTTGGGTGTCACCGCAAATTCGTGCCAATCGCCAAGTTTGGCAATCGCCTCGTCTAGGTCTTCCAGTTTTTTCACCAGGCCCGGCGGCAATGCTTCGATTAATGTTTCGCGTACTTCGGCAATTTCCTTGTGAACGCCGCGCGCTTTGCGCACATAACCGCGTTCGATGGCCCAAGTTGCTTTGCGAATTAGGCCCGCAACATCACGAATATCTTGCTTAATTTTGCTCTGACGCTCCTTTTGCTCCTGAACCCATGTCGCTATGGATTGCTTGGCATCCTCAACAACCTCAGGCAATGGTTCAACCATATTTTCGGCGAAACTCAACAAGCGTTGTAGCTCGCTCTTGATCTTATGGCCTTCTTCTACGCTCGCATCTCTAAGGCTAACTAAAAGCTGAGGGAAGGGCCCCGATTGCTTGAGCCTGAGCCACAGATTATTCGCAACTTCAACCGCCTGATGATAAGCCTTTAACTCGTTCTCAAGTTCAACGCCGCGTTCTTTCGCTGCTTTGACGACCTGATCTTGTCGGGCGAGCGCGTCCTTTAATTGAGCTTCGGCGTTTTCGCACAACTCCTCGGCAACATATAAGCTAGCCATCGCAACGTCGACAGCCGAGCGAGCATCGCTCACATCTTTAACGGCCTGCGCGTCTAAACGCTGTTTTTCTTGCAGTGCCGCTTCCGCTTCCGCGTGCTCGTCCAAAGTCTGCTGGCAACGAGCAAGCGCTTTTTGATAACGCTCTTTTAGCAGCGGAGAAGCTTCATTCGCTTTTTCCCTCCAATCATTTTCAATTTTTAATAACAGCTTGGTGAAGAGGTGGTCGTAGGGCTTTTTGGCATGGCGCTCAAGATCGACGCAGATACTTTCCACTGCGGCTTGCTTTTTTGCCAACTCCGCATCTTGTGCTTTAAAAACGTCGAGTTTCGTCTTCGCAATTTTATAAACGGCTTTGTCACGGCCTTTGGCACTTTTATAAAGAGCTTCCAGCATAGCTCGCGAGGAAACCTTTTCCGCAGCCAACTGCCGCGCTTGCGTCGTCGAAGCCTCAATGGCAAATTTTTGCAGCAAGGTTTCATCGGAGATTTCTTCCACCAACGCTTGACTTGCTTTCGTCGAATAGCTCGCCAACGTCAACAACAACTCATTGTCGTTTAAGTCTGCTCTGAGCTGCGCCATCGAGAGCTGATCTTCATTTAAAAGTTTGCCGATGCGTTGACGAGCGCAGTTAGCGATGCGCGCCGGCTCACCTCGCTTAGCCAAAATGAGTAGCGTATTGCCAAAAGCTAATTTCTTTATCGCGGCCTCGCGCAAGGAATCGTCGCCCTCATCAGCGGCAACAAGAGCTAATTCCGGATCAGATTTGGATTCAAGCGCTGCGATACGCTCCTCAAGGCTAAGTTCCTTGGGTTTAGTTTTAAATAATTTTGCGAGCAGTGACATAGCGGTGTTTTTCAGGTTTTAAGGAAAATAGTAGGGTCCGATGAAAAACCGCTAAGGATACTATAAAACGCGGCTTTCAGCGTGTTTAAAATATTGCTAAATGCAGGTTACCTGGTGCAAATTCAAGCGCTATTGGTCAGCAAAGCAAGGAGTTGCCAGCAATTCCTTCCCAGCAGGGAACACGAACACTTCCAATTCTTGCCGAGCTTTGTTATTACTAGCAGGTGCCGGATTGACAGCGCGTCAAACGAATTATTACTGTTGCTTTGGGTCTTAGCTCAAAACAGGGTCATTCCAAAAACAAGGTAACTTCGCATCGCAAGGACATTTTACCGCGGCGCTATAAAAACGGCAGTGACATATAACCGAGAAAATTCGAATGCCAAAGCTCATGACGACTAAGTTAAATCAACCGAATACGTCAAACCAACCTCAAGCCGATAACCTCGACATTGTTTGGCAACATATTCGACGCGAAATCCAAAGTGCCGCGGCCAATGAGCCGGCACTTGCGAGTTTCTTCCACGCTACGATTCTCAACCACGATTCACTGGAAAGTGCGCTGAGCTACCATTTAGCAAACAAACTCGCCAGCCAACAAATTTCGGCCTTGCAAGTGCGTGAAATTATTAATGAAGCGCTGCATGCCGATGCAAAAATCGGTGAAACGATACGCGAGGATATTCGGGCCGTCTACGATCGCGACTCCGCCTGCAACGAGTACAACCTACCTCTGCTTTACTTTAAAGGCTTTCAGGCGTTGCAGAGCTACCGGGTCTCACATTGGCTTTGGCGCCAAGGACGAGAACAAATCGCATTGTTTCTGCAAAGCCATATTTCGCTGATGTTTGGCGTCGATATTCACCCTGCTGCCACAATCGGTAAGGGCATTCTAATGGACCATGCAACGGGTATT
>JANQJB010000084.1 GCA_028281865.1 Marinagarivorans sp. | reverse complement strand
CGGGCTTCGCGGCTTTGCCGCTCGTTGCAAACGCTTTGCGTTTGTCGAACCGAGGGTTCTCATCCAACGTGCTTTGTAGAGAGTTATATAGTAATTTCGAAAAAATGCAGAATGGCGGAGAGGGAGGGATTCGAACCCTCGATACCGGTTTAGGGTATACTCCCTTAGCAGGGGAGCGCCTTCGGCCACTCGGCCACCTCTCCGGGATTGCTGTGAACAGCAGAACTAAAGGGCTTTGCGCCCCAAAAACGGAGGCGCATGATACCAATAACGGCTGGATAATCAAATAGCTGAAGATATTATCTTCAATAATCTGAGCTTTTTAAGAATCCGAGTCTGGTTGACCCTGCTTAGCTTTCTCTTGTTTTTCTCGCTGGATGCGTTGGTAGATTTCTTCACGGTGAACGGCAATTTCTTTTGGTGCGTTAACACCAATACGAACTTGATTGCCTTTCACGCCCAACACGGTAACGGTTACATCATCACCAACCATTAGTGTTTCGCCAATACGGCGCGTTAAAATCAACATTTCACTTATCTCCTTTTTAATCCCCTGTGAGATTGACAGCATTTGCGCTTGGCTGCTGTCGCTTACCTACATCCGGCCAATTCTTAGTTTAGACTTTTTATCACCAAAGGTGAGGCCAATAAAATGGCAATACCAACGCTTTAGCGCTATCAAAATAGACTAAAGCGGTCTGCACGCTAGCGTGACGACACGCAATTTAAGTTTCGCACTGAGTTATTACCAACCTCAATGCCCCATTTCCATTTTCACTTTCTAAGTGTTTTTACCTCGTCCTTAGCAATAGGGTTCAAACCGCGCGCAATAAATTAGCGCTTAATCCCTATAATTCTTAGCTTGCCTCGACCTTATCCAAATCAAAGGCTGAGTGCAGGCTTCTAACCGCGAGTTCCAAATATTTCTCGTCAATAATGACGGATATTTTTATTTCTGATGTTGTAATCATTTTTATATTAATGTTCTCGTCCGCTAGCGCGTTGAACATTGTCGCTGCCACACCGGCGTGAGAGCGCATTCCAACACCTACAACGGAAACTTTTACCACGGAATCATCACCGCTTACTTCACGCGCGTTGAGTTCATCCCCTACCCTTTGAAGAACTGACTTCGCTTTTGTTAATTCGTTACGGTGCACGGTAAAAGTTAGATCATTCGTCCCGTCGGCAGATAAGTTCTGCACGATAACGTCAACTTCTATATTAGCTTCGCCGATGGGCGCAAGAATTTTTGATGCTACGCCAGGTGTATCGGGAACACCGCGAATCGTTAATTTGGCTTCGTCGCGGTTAAAAGCAATTCCGGAGACGGCGGGTTGCTCCATAGTGTCAGTCTCTTCATCTATCGTAATTAAAGTACCGGGGCCTTCTTTAAAGGTAGACAGTACGCGCAACGGTACGTTGTACTTACCCGCAAATTCAACGGCGCGAATTTGCAAAACCTTTGAACCCAAGCTCGCCATTTCGAGCATTTCTTCGAACGTAATACGTTCGAGGCGTTGTGCTTTTTCTTCAACGCGCGGGTCAGTAGTGTATACGCCATCCACGTCTGTGTATATCTGACACTCGTCGGCTTTTAGCGCGGCAGCTAACGCGACGCCTGTTGTATCTGAACCACCGCGGCCAAGTGTTGTGATATTGCCATCCTCTTCGACACCCTGAAAACCAGCCACAACAACAACGCGACCTTGGTCGAGGTCAGCGCGCATTGCTTTGGTTTCGATATCGAGTATTCGCGCTTTAGTATGCGCGTTATCGGTAAGAATCTTGACCTGCCCACCCGTATACGAGCGTGCATCTTGGCCCAACTTTTTTAGCGCCATACAAAGAAGCGCTATTGTTACCTGCTCCCCAGTCGAAACGAGTACGTCCATCTCACGCGCTTCAGGTTCTTCCTGCATTTCCCGTGCAAGGCCAATAAGCCGGTTGGTCTCTCCGCTCATTGCTGAAACCACCACTACTACGTCGTGACCCTGCTGGCGAAATTTAGCGACCTTTTCGGCAACGGCTTTAATTTTATCGGTCGTACCAACCGAAGTGCCGCCGTATTTTTGGACGATTAGACTCATTGAACTAACTTAAACTAAAAACGTTTTACCCTAAACTTGGCGCCTTCAAACTCCCTTCCCTAAAAGCCTGCTCAATGAGCAGAGCCTTTAGCAAAACGCAGCCAAGGCAGCATAATAGTGTATGCATTACATCGTAAATGCATGGGGTCGGCAATTAAACACTATTATTGGGGCCTTGTTAACTCATTTTTTGGAGATGCTTGGCGATGATAGCGGCTAAATCAGGTATTTTGCGCGACCCAGCCGCTAACACTGGCAAGAACCTCTGGCAGCTTAGCACTATTTACACCGGCTCCGCGGGCCATATCCGGCCGGCCGCCGCCTTTACCATCTAACTGTGCGGCAACATATTTGATCAAATCGCCGGCTTTGTAAGTTTTACTAATATCTTTACTAACGCCGGCAACAAGCGCCACTTTGTCACCCTCTATACCGGCGAGCAAAACAACGGCACTGCCGAGTTTAGACTTAAGCTTATCGGACATTTCAACTAAAGAATTACCATCCACACCCTCGACGGATTTGGCCAACACTTTAACGGCACCCACCTCTTCGGCTTCGTTAAGCCAGCTATCGGCAGATGCTGTGGCCAATTTTGCATTGGCGGTGGCAAGCGCCTTTTCCAGCGTTTTGGTTTCACTCACCAACGTTTCCAAACGCTGGATAAGATTCTCCGGCGTCGATTTAATTAACTTCGACGCTTGATTAAGGCTTTGCTCAACTTCGCTATAGCTTGCCAGCGCCTTTTCGCCGGTCAGCGCTTCAATCCGTCGCACGCCTGCAGCAATTCCCGATTCAGCAATAATATGCATTACACCAATATCGCCGGTGCGTTTTACATGCGTGCCGCCGCAAAGCTCTATTGAAAAATCCCCTCCCATACTAAGAACGCGCACCGTATCGCCATATTTTTCGCCAAATAAGGCCATTGCGCCTTTTTCTTTAGCCGCGTTCATATCGCATATTTCGGTGAGAACTTCGGTATTTTTACGAATTTCGGCATTGACCAAATGCTCAACTTCGGCAATTTCTGAATCAGTCATCGCCTGAAAATGTGCAAAGTCAAAACGCAAACGCTCGGCATCGACAAGTGAGCCTTTTTGCGTAACGTGCTCACCCAATACTTTGCGCAAGGCCGCGTGAAGCAAATGCGTAGCCGAATGATTAAGTGCTGTGGAAAGGCGAGTATTTGCGGAAACTTCTGAAGTAACGCGTTCTCCAACTGCGAGCTTGCCTTCCTTTAATTGGCCGATATGCAAAAAACTATCGCCTTGCTTGCGGCAGTCAACAACATTAAAAGCTCCGTTCTCAGTCGAGATCGTTCCAACGTCTCCCACTTGCCCGCCGGAATTAGCGTAAAAAGGTGTATTGGGCAGAACGATAACAGCGTCGTCGCCAGCACTAACTTGTTCCACCGCCTCACCTTCTTTGAAGATGGCCTCAATCGTCGACTGTGATGCGAGCGCCTCGTATCCTTCAAACGTGGTTTCGCTATCAACCGCAATGCGCGCGGTATAATCCAATTCGAATTTATCGCCGCCGCTTTTTTCCTGCTGTTCTTTCATCAGTCTTTCATAGGTTTCCATATCCAGATTTAAGCCGCGTTCGCGTGCAATATCATTGGTTAAATCGACAGGAAAACCATAGGTATCATGCAGCTTAAAGACGACATCACCCGGAATCGTTTTACTTTCCATCGCATCGATAGCTGCTTCGAGAATTTTTAAACCTTTTTCAAGTGTGCGCGCAAACTGCTCTTCTTCCGTTTTAATAACTTGCTCTATATGTCCCTGCTTCTCTTTTATCAGCGGGTACGCTTCACCCATTTCCTCAACAAGAGCGGCAACAATCTTATAAAAGAACAGTGATTTTTGGCCGAGTTTATAGCCGTGGCGAATGGCGCGGCGCATAATACGGCGCAACACATAGCCCCTTCCCTCATTAGAGGGCAGCACGCCATCGGCAACTAAAAAGCTACAGGAGCGAATATGGTCGGCAATAACGCGCAAGGACTTGTCGCTGGTATCTTTTGCATTTGTCGCGGCAACCGTTGCTTTAAGTAACTGGGAAAATAAATCAATTTCATAGTTACTGTGCACACCTTGCAAAACGGCGGCAACGCGCTCAAGGCCCATACCAGTATCGACGGAGGGCTTGGGTAACGGTATTAATTCGCCGCTCGCTTGACGTTCGAACTGCATAAACACCAAATTCCAAATTTCGATGTAGCGATCGAGGTCGTCGTTTTCACTGCCGGGCGGACCGCCGGGCACATCTGCACCGTGGTCGTAAAAAATTTCAGAACTCGGCCCACACGGACCGGTATCACCCATTTGCCAAAAGTTATCTTCGTCCAAACGCGAGAAACGTTCCGATGACACACCAACTTCTTTTAACCAAATGTCGGCTGCTTCATCATCGGAAATATGCACGGTAACCCAGAGTTTTTCGGGCGGCAATTTAAGAATTTCGGTTAAAAACTGCCACGCAAATTTAATCGCATCGCGCTTAAAATAGTCACCAAAACTAAAATTACCCAACATTTCAAATAAGGTATGGTGGCGCGCAGTATAGCCGACGTTTTCTAAGTCGTTGTGTTTACCACCGGCGCGCACGCAACGCTGTGAGCTGGTGGCGCGGCTAAAGTTGCGTTTTTCACTGCCGAGAAAAACATCTTTAAATTGCACCATTCCCGCATTCGTGAACAGTAAGGTGGGGTCGTTACCGGGGACAAGAGAACTACTCTCAACAATCGTGTGACCTTTCGACTCAAAATATTTGAGAAAAGCCTGACGAATTTCTGCACTTTTCATCGCACAACTCTTGGGTTTTTGTTTAGTTTAAATATCACTGATTTGAATGTGGCTGTCTTTTTTATTTGTCTTTTTTGTTTGAACTGGAAGCTCTGAATATTAAAGGTTTGGGCTAAGACATACCCAAACTACCTTCTTTAAATTTCTTCTGCGCGAGCAAGTGAACATGTAAATGAAAAACTGTTTGGCCTGCATCAGCACCGTTATTAATAACCAAACGAAACGCCTCATCAACACCGAGATCGCGCGCTATCTCACCGGCTTTTAACATCAAATGCCCTAGAAGAGATTGGTCCTCAGGCGTGGCATCCGCAATGCGCGGTATCGGCTTACGCGGAATTAATAACAAGTGTGTGGGTGCCTGCGGTGCTATATCTTTAATACAAATAAAATGTTCATCTTGATACAAAATATCAGACGGAATTTCACCATCCATAATTTTGCTAAAAATCGATTTTTCGCTCATGTTTATCGGCTCCGTTTGCCGCGATGAGAATTTTAGGCGACTGTTTATAGGAAGCGACTACGTATAAGAGCCTACGGGGTTGGGGCGGCTAGACCAATGTTCTTTTTCTTCCAGCGATATCTCCCTCGCCTCGCTTTGCAACATCACGGGAATGCCATCGCGAATCGGATAAGCGAGACCACTGACCACTGAGATGAACTCTTGATTGTCGCGATCATAGTGCAACGGCGAGCGGCTTACGGGGCAAACGAGAATGCTATGGAGCTTTTTATCCACACGGCTACCTTATTTGAATTACGGTCTATCTTTACGGCTTATCGTTCTGGCTATCGATATTCAAGAGATCTGAACTCATCATATGAGTGCGCATGCTACTCCATACGCTTGCCCTGTACCAGCAATTCGGGGTCGACACGCTGATCAAACCAATTCATACGCCAATCCAAATGCGGCCCGGTTGCACGGCCACTGGCCCCGACCTTGGCAATCGTTTGCCCTCGCTTAATACGCTCACCTTCATTAACCAGAATTTTGCTCAAATGAATAAACGTCGACGATACGCCGTGACCGTGATCTAAGATGAGCGTGCCGCCAGAATAATACATATCCTTGTGAACCAGTGTGACAATACCAGAGGCAGGCGCCTTGACCGGCGCTCCGACAGGACCGGCAATATCAATGCCGTAATGTGGAGACCTTGGCACACCGTTGTAGTATCGCTGGCTACCATAAAC
>JANQJB010000013.1 GCA_028281865.1 Marinagarivorans sp. | reverse complement strand
AACATGCCCCAAACGACCCAAGCCAAAGTTGCGGCACCAATAAGTGTTACAGCTTCACGTAAATTATCTGACACTCGACCGGCGACTTGTATACCGGCAGCTGTAATTAACGGGACAAGAATTCCCAATAGGATGGCGTTATCAAAAATCATAACGCGTTCCTTAGCAGCCACTCTGCGGCTGAACTTGATAAAGCTAACGGAAACGCCGGGAACAGGCCGAAAATAATATTAGCTGCGGCGACTAGCCAGGTGACCAGCAGAATTTGCAAAGGTGCCTCGCCCGGCGCCTGTTCTACAACAGCCGGTTTAAAATACAATGTTTCAATAATTCGCGAGACATAGGCCAATGCCATTAAAGAACTTATGATGATGATAAAAACGAGCATCATCGATAAAAAACCTTTCCCCAATGCGGCATCAATAAGAAGCCATTTACTGATAAAGCCCGCGGTACCGGGAACTCCGACTAAACTCAAACCACAAATCACAATAGCTGCAGCTGTCCATGGCATAGTGCGCGCGGCACCAGCCAATTGATCCAGTCGTAAATCACGATAGTGATAAGCCAAACCTGCAATGGCAAGAAAAAGCCCACCTTTAGCTAGCGCATGATTAAACATGTGCGTAGCGGAGGCTGTTAAGCCTGCTGTTGTGACAAAGCTAGCACCTAAAATAATGTAGCCAATTTGAGCAACCGAAGACATGGCTAACAAACGCTTGATATGCCCTTCAAACATTGCAACTGCAGATGCCACTAAGATACCCAGTAAGGCCAAAGGCATCATAAACGTTGAGAATTGCAAATCATGAATTTCGAGATTGGCTTGAAAGACAAAAAAATCAAAACGAATTAATACATAAATCGCAACCTTCGTTGCACAAGCCGCTAAGAAAACTGTGACGATATGTGGCGATTGCGTATAGGCATTGGGCAGCCAAACATGTAACGGAAATAATGCCGCCTTCAATGCCAAACCGATAGTAATGAAACCCGCGGCAACCAATATAGGATTAAGGTTAGTGACATCACCAATTCTCGCTTCCATATCAGCAAGATTGAGTGTTCCGGTCATCATGTAAACGATACCAACGCCAATTAAATAAAACGTCGCGCCAATCGTTCCCATGGTTAAATATTTAAAAACCGCTGGTAATGCACGTCGGTCTGGGCCGCCGGCAATAATCACATAACTCGCCAACGATGAAATTTCCATAAACACAAAAATATTAAACGCATCTGCAGAGGCTGTAATACCGGACAAACCTGCAAGCGCTAATAGAAAGGCTGAATAAAAATAGGGTTGTCGCTCTAACTCAATCTGCTGATCAATACTGGATCTGCCTGCCAATAAGGCCGCAGCACCGGCACCGGTTGCGATCAATAAAAGCATTGAACTAAAAGCATCCACCGACAAAACAATTCCGTAAGGCGCTTCCCAACCGCCCATCTTGTAGCTAAGAACTTCACCACCGGCAACCATTAGCGACATATTTAAAGCAATGGCAAAGGACAATAAGGCCACTACCGTTGCACCTGCCCAAGCCAAACCGCGAGGCCGCAATAGCAGCATAAGCGGTGAACAAAGCATCGGGACGATAACCTGCAAAGCAGGTAAATGTGGTGTTAATTCCATCGAGTTAATCCGCGTCCAAAATCTCGTCTTCTTCGATAGTGCCGTACGCTTCATAAATACGCACGGCAATCGCGAGCCCAAGAGCTAATGTTGACACGCCCACCACGATGGCGGTGAGAATCAAAACTTGCGGTAAGGGATTGGAAAAAATTTGGTCCTCTACACCCTTTTGGATAATAGGCGCAGTACCACCTTCTACTTTATCCATGGTGATATACATAAGAAAAACAGCTGATTGGAAGATGGATAAACCAATTAACTTCTTGACGAGATTGGTTTTAGCAATGACTGTATATAAGCCTACAGACAGAACGATCGCAAACACCCAGTAATTAAAAAAGCCCAGTATTTCTAATAAATTCATGTGAGCACAGGCCTCGACGCAAAGGCATGGAAAATTCTAAGAAGTGCGCCGCACACTGCCATACCCACTCCAGCCTCAATCAATATAATTCCGAATTGTTGTCCGCTAACGGGATTACTCAATAGAACCGAATATTCAAGGAAGTTGCCTCCCATAAACATACAGACTATGCCGACGCTTCCATATAAACATGCGCCACCAATAACCAAACCCATCAAAACAGATTCTGGCACGGCTCGCAGTGCAGCAGCTTCACCTTCCAATAACGCATAAAGGATAATGCCAGATGCAATTAAGGCACCGGCCTGGAAACCTCCACCGGGACCATACTCCCCATGGAACTGAACATATAAACCGAATAGGACAATGAAAGGAATTAATAAGCGACCTACAACTTGTGGTATCAAATGATGGCGAAGACCAGAAGCATTCGCATCATACATGCTGCCCTCTTTTGGCTTTACACCCAAAATAAACAACACACCAATGCAAGCGGCAAAGACCACAAAGACTTCACCGAGCGTATCGTAACCCCTAAAGCTAGCAAGAACCGCTGTCACCACATTTGGAAAACCCATATATTCTGGGGTTTTCTCTAAATACCAGGGCGCTACATGCTGATGAACCGGCGCGTCAGGGTCGCCTAAGCGAGGCTTCTCAAAAGTAGCATAAATAATTAATGTGGCTAATACGGCTACAACAATGAAAGCCAAGCGTTGACCGGTTTTCACTACCTTTTCTCGAGCAGTCGTCAAACCGAGCGCAGACAAAAAAACAACTGTTGTGATACCGGCGCCAACGGCCGCTTCGGTCAAAGCAACATCTGCTGCATCGAGGATAAAAAAGTTCGCTGCCATCAATAAACTAAATATTGAAGTCAACATAACGGCGACAAAAAGATTCGTTGTTTGAACAATCGCTAAAGCAGTAATCACTAATAGTGACAATAGGAACAGTGCGAAAATAATAATCACGATTCACTGTTCCCTGTTTGTGCGTTTGGGGATTCTACTTTTGCAGATTCTGCCTTCGGGCGCATACCCGATTGCAAAGCGGCGTTAGCTAAAGCATAACTCGCTGTTGGAGCAGTCAACAATAAAAACAACATGATTACCGCGAGCTTGAGCGCCTCCAAAGAAAAACCGGCCTGAAGAATCATGCCAACAAAAATAAGAATTGTTGCCATAGTCTCTGTCAAGCTTGCGGCATGCAGGCGCGTATAAAAATTGGGTAATCGAAGTGCTCCGATG
This sequence comes from Marinagarivorans sp., assembly GCA_028281865.1. GTDB lineage: Bacteria > Pseudomonadota > Gammaproteobacteria > Pseudomonadales > Cellvibrionaceae > JANQJB01. The sequence continues at coordinate 3,223 of JANQJB010000013.1, read as the reverse complement.
CCCCCAATCAACACAAAGACGCCACCACTGCATAGCAAGATCCAACTCAGGACATCCATGACAGTATTAATCATGGTCACTCGCCTCATTCGCCTTTGAAGGATTCATCTGAATGAACTGCAATACGGCTAAAATACCGACCAAGTTAATCAGCGCATAAGCTAGGGCAAGATCCAGGAAATCGGGCCGGTCAATCAAAAAAGCAATGACGGCTAACAACAGAGCTGTTTTAGTTCCAAACAAATTTACCGCCAACACTCTGTCGTAAATTGTGGGTCCACGAAGTGCCCGGGCTATTGCCAGCACCATTGTCATTAAAATTGCCAGAGACAAGACGATGTACATATCACTCGATCTCCAACTTTTCTATCCGCCGTTCAACTTCTCGGCTTCGTAGCTCGTTGGCAGTATTGCTGGTAAGACAATGGACAAGCAGGCGATCCTCATCAACATCGATAGTGACCGTACCGGGTGACAAGGTTATTGAATTGCCTAAAATCACTTTTCCTGAATTGGTTTTTTCAGTCGTAGTGAATTCAACCAGTTCGGGTTGAATAGGTAATGAAGGGCTGAGGATAATGCGTGCTACTTCGATACTGGATTTAATCACCTCAATCAGAAGCCACCACCACAGTGCCGGCAACCGAAGTAAAGATCGTATCGGCAAAGCATGACGGAAAAATCCTGTGCGTTGTGCTAACCAAAGACTAAGTGAACAAGAGAATACACCCAGACTGATTAGCAGAGGCTTATAAAGCCCCGACCACAGCAACCAAGTGGTCATGAGAACCAAAAATGTGCCTAGCAACTGCCAAACAGTGATGGTGTACTTCGGAGACTCTGTCTTATTTTTCACAGGGGCTATTTTTCGCAGGGCCTCTATTTTTCAAAGGGCTTACTTTTCACACGGATAATGGCTGCGCAATGAGTCATCGACCGCAATACGAGCAGGCATGTTTGCCTTCTCTCCCTTATCAAGGGCATTAAGATCGGCGACAACTTTATCCACGACTTCTCTCAAAGGCAAGGGGTCCGCTAGGCAGAAACCCGCCAGACTGCCAAAGCGGAGATTGGCTTGGCGACCAGGCATACGCGTTTCAATGGCTCGTTGGGTGAGAGAACTCTTTGAATCGCTCTTAAAATCTCTCAAAATACGAATATCTGTTTCCAATGCGCCATCGATAAAACCCTGGATATATCGCAGACAATACTGTGCATCAGCACTTTCTGGTTTAGATTTAAGCTCTTTACAATGAACAACTAGCTCATGCAAGGTCAGAACCTCAAGCGCCTTGGTATTGGGCACAAAACAGACGGAAACCAGTAGAGAAAGGCTAATTATTATACTCGATGTGTTCAGAGTGCGAAAAAAATTCGGCATCGTGCTCTCCCAAGGTTCGTAAACGGCTTTTTATAGGAGCTCATTATAGTTTAACTTCACCTAGTTGTTTGTTTCGTAGGTAATATTCTATGTTAAGCGATATTCAGATTTAGGTTTCTGTAATAAATTTTGCGAACGCTATATTACGCTGATTCTGGCTCGCTTTATAGCTGGAATGTATTGTTGGAATCTTTCATTATACATTGGCAGACTGGAAGAATGCACCGAAAGCCTATAGCTGAGGGCGCCAACTAGGATAAGACCTTGACTCTGGGCAGTCCTAGTGCCACGCCTATAAACAGGGGAAAAACGTCTTTCTGGGCTCCAATATAATTATGCGCGAGCGACCGAGTTTCCCTGACCATCCATAATTTCTTTTATGACACCTAACAAACACTATAAAACGCTACGTTTAATTCTTGGCGACCAACTGAATGCCCAACACAGCTGGTTTCAAACGCGAGACAACAACGTCCTTTATATAATTGCTGAACTTAAGCAAGAAACAACCTACGTTAAACATCACATTCAAAAAATCTGTGCGTTTTTTTTGGCCATGGAGAATTTTGCCAATGAGTTGACCTCTGCCGGTCATGATGTTTTGCACCTAACACTAGACGATACTGCGCAGCACGATACATTGAACGACCTCATTTTATCTTTAGCGAGCCATTTTGGTGCCAACGCCTTTGAATATCAAAGGCCTGACGAATACAGGCTGATTCAGCAGTTAAGGAGCATATCATTACCTACTTCTACTACGGTCAAGGAGTATGATAGCGAACACTTTGTGCTTCCTTTCGATGAAATAAACCGCTACGTCAGGCCATCGCAACACAATCGCATGGAGGTTTTTTACCGCAAGATGCGCAAGCGTTTTGACCTATTGATGAACGGGCATGAACCCATCGGCGGCAAGTGGAACTATGACAGTGAAAATCGCGCAAAGCTTAATACCGAGGACCTGCAACACATACCTCAGCCCTTGCTTTTCGCCAATGACGTTCAAGCGTGCCTAACGCGAATAGAAAAACATAACGTACCCCATTTTGGTCAATGCGATAGCGCAATAATTTGGCCTGTGTCTCGCGCTCAGTCATTCGCACTACTAAACCATTTTTGTCTTCACTGCTTACCAAAGTTCGGTCGTTTTCAGGATTCCATGACCAATCAACACACTTATCAATGGAGCTTATATCACTCGCGTTTATCGTTCGCACTTAATAGCAAAATTTTAAATCCTCATGAAGTCATCTCAACGGCTATTGAGGCATACGAAAAATCGAAAGGCCTTATCACAATTGCACAGATTGAAGGCTTTGTTCGGCAAATCCTTGGCTGGCGTGAGTATGTGCGCTGTGTTTATTGGGTCAATATGCCCTATTACACTGAATGTAATGCCTTAGATGCGACGGAAGATTTACCTCCATATTTTTGGGACGGCAACACCAAAATGGAATGTATGAAACAAGCAATTACTCAATCTTTAACAATTGCATACGCGCACCATATTCAACGTTTAATGATTACAGGTAATTTTTGCCTGCTCGCTGGCATTCACCCCGATCAAGTGGACGCTTGGTACCTGGGTATCTATATCGACGCAATAGAGTGGGTGGAAATGCCAAATACGCGTGGTATGAGCCAATTCGCCGACGGCGGATGTGTAGCGACCAAGCCATACTCTGCGGGCGGCAACTACGTAAATAAAATGAGCGACTATTGCAAAAAGTGCCACTACGCTGTTAAGGAAAAATATTCAAGTCGTGCTTGCCCGTTTAACAGTTTATATTGGCATTTTATGATCAGGCATCGCCAAAAGCTGGCGAACAATCCTCGTAT
>JANQJB010000140.1 GCA_028281865.1 Marinagarivorans sp. | reverse complement strand
ATGCCGCGGGGCTGGGAATGCTGTGCAAGGCAGCGCCATAGTAATTACGACCCTTTTTCCACTCTAAACTGGTAAATGGCATCGGAAAGCGATGCTCTTCAAAAATGGTAAATTCTCCAGGCTTTCCTTCCATATGTGCCGAACGCACCAACGAATTTTTCTTGCCAGCCAAATTACCGTAAAAATGCAGGCCAGGTTGAAAAACCTTTGTCTTAGCAGTTTCAGACAACCATCGAACAGAAAGCACAACGTCGCGCAAGATTTCTTTACCATGCCACTCAAAGCGACGAATACATCGAATGCGCTCCTCTTCGCTGCGGCAAGCATCCCGTAGCTCCCATTTTCCACCCTCCATCGGTAATTCGCCCAGGTACAAAGTCCAAGGGCCGTGCTGTTCGACCTTTGATGGCGACGCGCTTTGCCAGTCAATCGGTTTAGTGTCGTCAACATTGTGAGCAATCGACCAAAGGCCTTCTTCAGGGGCGCTGAGATAAGTTTTCCCATCTGCCTTTAATTGCAGATGCAAACCCTTATGGCTCGTTTGCGTTTCAAGCGAAATCTGTCCGCTCATTGCTGAAAAACTGATCAGATTTAGCGCGACAAATGCGCAAAAATTGAATAGGAGAAATTTCATAATTTATCCTTATTAATTATTCTTGGGGTTTATTTACCGTCAATAATTAGCCCGCAACACCTGCTAGCCGGCGACACGTATTAGCACGCGAGCGATGTTCACAACTTGCAGAGTTTATTTGACTGACAACGAAAGCCCAAACAACCAAGGATGATTTTTTTGAGGATATTCGTTATGGTTAGCGCGACCAAAATGGGTGTCGCAAGAATAAACAGATGTACTAGGCCTGTAAAGTTTAGTTCTAACTAATTTATTCAAACTATTGGATACACAATTCGCTCAATTTTTCAGCATGGCATTCTCAAAAAACATGACAAACTCGCTAACCTTAAACCGAAAACTTTTAAACTCATACTTTATTGTTATAAACCTAGTTCTGCTCACTACACTTGCGATTGGCTCTTCTGCCTACGCAGACAGCAATAAAATACCCAACATTGTATTGATGGTAGCGGATGATCATGGAAGAGAAGCATTTGGCGCATACGGCAACAAGGTCATTCGCACTCCGCATCTCGACCAATTGGCAAAAGAAGGCGTCATGTTTGACCATGCCTACGCTACGACTGCGAGCTGCAGTGCTAGCCGGTCGGTACTGTTAACAGGTTTACATAATCACAAAAATGGGCAATATGGGCACCAACACTCCTACCACCACTTTCGCACATTCTCCAATATTAAGTCGCTGCCAGTGCGCTTAACAGCGGCGGGTTATCAAACTGCACGGGTAGGGAAATACCACATCGGCCCGGAAGAAGTTTATCGCTTTAATGAGGTACTTGAGCCCAAACCCAACCCGAAGCAAAAAAAAGGCGAGCGCAACAGTATCGGAATGGCAATGGCCGCTGAAGAATTGATAAATTCTGACAAACCTTTTTTTCTTTATTTAGCCACAAATGATCCGCACCGTGACCGAAAGGTAAATGTGCATGGCGATAATACTTTCGGCAATGAGGCCGACGACAAAGGTATCGGCACCTTACGTTTAGACTACAACCCAGAAAAAGTCGAAATACCACCCTATATGCCGGACATTGATGAAGCTCGCCGTGAAACAGCTGAACTTTATCAAAGTATTTCGCGTGTCGACGATACAATGGGAGAACTGGTTCGCCTACTTAAAAAAGCAAAAAAATACGACAATACAATCATCATTTATTTATCGGACAACGGCACCGCGATGCCCGGCGCAAAAACAACAATTTATGACCCCGGTGTGCGCCTTCCACTCGTCGTCAAAACACCGAAAAACAAATTTAAAGGCACTGTACAAGCGATGGTTTCTTGGGACGATATCACACCTACGATTCTAGACTTGGCAAATGTTAGTTACGACCCCAGCGATTTTCACGGTAAATCTTTCAGAGCGACGCTCAACGGCTCTGAACCCCGCGGTTTTGATGAAATCTACGGCTCCCACCAATTTCACGAAATTACCATGTATTTCCCTATGCGCATGGTGCGCACAAAACAATATAAATTAATCTGGAATATCGCCCACGGACTGGGCTATCCCTTTGCTACTGACTTATTCGCGTCAAGCACCTGGCAAGGCAGCATAAATCGCAACCTCGATACCTATGGCTCTCGCCCGCTACACGCCTATTTAAAGCGACCGCGTTACGAATTATTTGATATGCAAAATGACCCAAATGAAAGTACCAACCTCGCCTACCATCCAAAATATTCCGCAATTCGCGATCAGTTGATTGAGAAAATTAAAGTTTTTCAACAACAAACTGATGACCCTTGGTTTATGAAGTGGGAACACGAATAACAACTTTCCGTTAAGCTCTATTAAACGTAAAAGCAATATAGCAATTTTAGAAATTGTATTATTTGCACAAACTATATTTTTATTTTTTCCAGATTTGAGGAACTAAAAAATGCAAAATCACACGTTGATTACGCAAAGTACATTAAATAAATTTTTCGTTTTTATTTTTTGTATATTCTCGCTAACAACACACGCTGCAGCACAAAAAAATGTTTTGCTAATCTTGGTAGACGACCTAAAACCGGCACTTGGCGCCTATGGTGATAAATCCTCGGTTAGCCCAAATATCGACAAGCTCGCTAACAGCGGTATGCGTTTTGACCTCGCTTACGCCAATCAAGCTGTATGTATGGCTTCGCGTTACACGCTCATGCTGGGCTCACGTTCGAGTAGCACGGGCTTTTATTCTTTTGGAACCGAATTTCGCGACGTGTACCCCAACGCCGTCACGATGCCACAACATTTTATGAAGGCCGGCTACCACGCCGAATCCATGGGTAAGGTTTATCATATCGGTCATGGCAATACTAATGACGAGGCTTCATGGAGCATTCCCCACCACAAAGAAAAAGTAATCGAATATGTGTTGCCTGAAAGTACTGGCGGCAAGCTTACGCGCGAAGAGGCCTTTTTTACCAATTACAAACTTCACCATGCAAAAGAGCATAAAGGTAAATTTGATATCTTCTCTCTGCCGCGCGGCGCAGCGTGGGAAGCAGCCCCAGTTACTGACGATGCCTATGGCGATGGACGTGTTGCAACCCATGCAATAGATCGCTTGCGTGTGATGAAAAAACGTAAACAACCGTTTTTTATGGCGGTTGGCTTTTCTAGGCCCCACCTGCCCTTTTCCGCCCCGCAAAAATATTGGGACATGTACGACCCTGAAAAATTGCCAATGCCAGAATTTGAAGAAGCGCCTAAAGATACACCGCGGTTCGCAGTTAAACGCAAAGGCGAAATTACTAACTTCTTCCCCATTCCAAACCACGACGGCCCGTTCCAGCCGGACTTAACACGCAAACTGATTCACGGCTACTACGCCAGTGTCTCCTATATGGACGCCCAGGTCGGCCGAGTCATGGATGAACTAAAACGCTTGGAGCTTGATAAAAACACGATTGTGGTTCTTTGGGGCGATCACGGTTTTCATTTAGGCGACCACGCATCTTGGACAAAACATTCTAATTTCGAACAAGCTATTCGTATCCCACTTATTTTTGTCGCACCCGGTGTTACGAAACCTGGTACAGCTTCTAATCAACCCGCTGAAAGCGTAGATGTTTTCCCAACGCTTGCATCACTGACAGGCCTTAACAAACCGAAAGGCCCCCAACCCATTGACGGCCTGGACTTAAGCCCTGTGCTTAAAAATGGCAAGAAACGCGTCCGCGACCACGCCTATCACGCGTACAATAAAAGGACGCACCTCGGTCTGGCAATCCGAACAGAGCGCTACCGGATGGTTAAGTGGATTCCACATGATAAAAGTAAAGAAACCGTATACGAGTTATACGACTATAAAAATGACCCGTTAGAAACAGTCAACCTAGCGGGCAAAAACAAAAAAGTTTTGAATAAACTTCTCGCAATATTAGATAAACATCCGGAAGCGAAAAAGCAGATAAAGAAAAGGCCTAAGAGAAGTTAATCGAGTAGGAAGGTAATGCAAAGTTTTTTGTTAAATACAAACTGGCAGCACCTGAAAGTAACATCGCTATTCAAAGCAATAAAGTAACAAGGTGATCGTACACTGTAATAAGAAACGCAGCCCCAATCCCTATTAATATCGCGCTAGATATAGAAGCGATAGTTTTATCTAGTTTTCCCATTTGCGATAAACTCTGTGTTTATTGATGCTTAACGCCCATTTAAACGGCGAGCGATGCAGGAGCGAGTCCAGCGGAATGCCGTCGTCATGTAGCGTTGTTTGACATGTTTGTTAAATGCATTACAATGCGCATATGTATACGCATACAGAGGCTTAGCAAAAATGCGCAATTTGTATGACACGAATGCTCCTAAAAAGCCAACAAACTTGAGTTTAAACAGTGACTTACTGGCAAAAACTCGAGCTTTAAACATTAACCTCTCTGCCACCCTAGAGCAAGCACTACGCAAGGAATTAGAGCAGGCTGAAGCCAAACAATGGAACGAAGAAAATAAAGCCGCCATAAAAGCCTATAACAATTTTGTTGAAGAAAATGGTTGTTTTGGTGATGACTTTAGGGAATTTTAATGGCTCAGTTTGACGTATATAAGAACCCCAGCAAAACCAGCCAAAAAATTTACCCTTACTTAGTAGACATACAAAGCCCATATATCTCTGAGCTCGCCACTAGGATAGTTATACCCTTGGGAAAAGCTAGTTATTTTGGCGGAGAAGCCATGAAGGGGTTAACGCCAGAAATAACTTTCGAAGATGAAATGTTACTCTTATTAACACCACAAATTTCTTCTATACAATCAAAAAAATTAAAAGGCCCTGTGGGCTCTCTTTCTAATTTCCGAGATCAAATCATTAACTCAATGGATTATGCAATATTAAGCATTTAACGCCGCAAGCAAATGCGAGCGCTTGCGCGAGTCCAGTGGCGGATCTTCCCCCATAACTTACTCTCGCGATGCCTAACGCAGCCTTGAAATGTGCCTCACGCAGCGCAGCCCATTACTAGCGGAGAGCGAACGAATATCGTCATGTGGTTATACGGCGATAACGGATTTATCCCTACCCGGGGAGCCGAAGGTCAAACCTTTGAGCCTAAGGAGCGCTGGGAGCCACCAAACACACCTTCAGACGGTTTCGCACCGTTTTAAGCCAAGCCGGGATTATCCAGAGAACAGCTTCTGGATAATCCTCGATATTCACAAGCGCCCGCCTCAGTTCACCGCATCAAGTTCACCATTCACCGCAAAGACACCTCTTTAAACTCCATTCTTGCCAATCTAGCATCGAAGGCATGCAACCGCTGCCCAACACTAGAGAAGGGGCTATTAGAGGCTATGAGCACTATCAACTTACTCAATGTTTATTTACATGTGGCCGCAGGCACGTTTTTACTGATCGTGGGTTTGATTCCCATGTTCACCCAAAAAGGAAGCGTTGTGCATGTTAAGTTTGGGCGAATATATAAGTACCTTTACGTTATTACATTAGTCACAGCGATTATCGGCGTGATTTTCTTTCGTTCTCCGCCCTCACTTGCCTTGGTAACTTACGGCGCGACTTACGGTTACCTAAGTGCGATACGGGCGGTTACCATTAAAACTAGCGGGCCAGTATTACTCGATAATATTCTCGCAGTTCTGGCGATTTTAACGGGCTTATTCCTGTTGACCCAAATGGACGGCAACCACACAGCATCATTCCCCGCAGCACTAGGTTATGCTACTGCAGGCTTTGTGATGACCTATGCGCTTTATGATTTGTCTCGGAACTTTTGGAGAAAGGCTTGGAGCAACAAGGCGTGGGCGGCAGATCATGGTATAAAGATGGTCAGTAGTTACTTTGCTTTAGCATCAGCTGCGTCAGGTAATTTAATTCGGGCTTTTCAACCATGGAGCCAAATTGGACCATCGATACTGGGGACATTGCTGGCAGTGATACTTGTGATCATCTTCTATCGCTATAACACCCTAAAGCAATCATCCATCAAAAGTTGAGCGAGTCGTCAGTGAATTCAACGATGTTTTATAAATTGAACAGCGTAGCATGGGGCTTATACTTCATGCTGTTACTTCTCTTGGGAGAAGTGTGGAACGCAAGTCTTGAACAACAAGTTATTCTTGCGCCGTTTACGATATTCATTGCGTTTATCATTTCAAGCGTACTGAGAAAGATCTTCAATCGCTATTGGGATCTACCGGCAATGAAGCGCATCGCTTTATATGCTTTCTCCGTGCTGGCATTGACCTATTTATGGACAGCTATCTGTTATAGCTTTTCAATGACCTTTTTGGGCAGAGACCCCACGGCTGGGCCTTATGGCCTTATCGGCTGGGCCCATTACAACCTATTTATCATGACCTCCTGGTGTGGAGCTTATTTCTCGCTCAAGTATTTTAAGTTGCATAAGGAGTCTACTGAGCGAGCTCTCAAAGCAGAGACCTTAGTGCACGAAGCCAAGTTACAAGCATTGAGATATCAATTGAACCCCCACTTTCTATTTAACGCTCTGAATGCTATCTCTACGCTGGTGCTTGCCAAAGAAAATGAACTCGCGGTCAAGGCCGTCAATGAGCTGTCTTATTTTCTCCGTTACTCTTTGGACAATAACGATCAGAAAAAGAACACTTTAAGCGAAGAGATAAAATTACTCGAACGCTATATTCATATCGAAGACATTCGTTTTTCTGAGCGTATGCAAGTACGTTTTGATATTGAGGAATCTTCAAAAAACTGCTTGATTCCCACCCTGCTCTTACAGCCTCTGGTAGAAAACGTTATCAAACATGTAGTTAGCCACCAAATGGACATGACAAATATCCTCGTACAGTCATCCGTACAAGAAGATAGAGTTATCGTCATAGTTCAAGACAACGGCCCAACAACCGAGGTTCAAGCAAAAAGCATCGTTAAAACCCCAGGTGTTGGCACTAAGAATATTATCGACCGGCTCAAGCTATTTTATCCGGACAATCATGACATTGATTTTATCTCAGCTGCCCCTCACGGATTGAAAGTTGCCATCAATATTCCCGCTGAATATCAATAGGACTAAGTAGTCATGGATAAGAAAAAGTACCGCGTACTGATTGTTGATGATGAACCCCTGGCACGAAAAGGCCTGCGCATACGCCTTGAGGAAGATAAAGATCTGGAAATACTAGGAGAGGCAAAAAACGGCAAAGAGGCTTGCGAGAAAATCACACAACTTTCGCCAGATATTGTTTTATTAGATATTCAAATGCCGGGATTGGATGGAGTCGAAGTTGCACAACGCCTGAACGGCGACAATCCACCCGCCATTATTTTTGTCACCGCATTTAACCACTACGCCATCGAAGCGTTTGAAGTTAACGCTGTGGACTATATTCTTAAACCGCTCGACGCCGAACGATTAACCGAAGCTCTATCCCGAGCTAAAGCACGGCTTACAACCAAGCAACAGATCTTTAATTGCATCTCCGACCTTTCATCAACACAGGACACCTTATGCTTACAAGACGGAAAACAAATCTTTCGCTTAAGCATTAACAACATCCTGTGGATTGAGTCCGACGATGACTATATCTGCGTGCACTCCACGGATGGGGAGAAGACTATACGCAGTACCTTAAAAGCCGTTTTAAATCAGAAAAATAATGACCTGCTTGTACGCATCCATCGCTCCAAGGTGATCAATAAAAGTCATATCTGCTCAATTAAAAAACTCAAGAATAACGAGTTTGATATTGAACTCAATGGTGGTGCTGTACATCGCAGCGGTAGAACTTATGCAGATTCTATAGAGCAGCTGATGAAAGCGATCACAGAGTAAAGATCGCCGTCGATTTTCATCAGCTTATCGCTCATTGCTCAGTAACTCTTCGCCCAAAAACTAATCTCCCGCCAACACATCACACTTAAAAATAGGTTTACCACCCTACTTTAAAGTATCTGCCAGTTTTGGCAACAACTGTGACATTTTATCAAACAGCTTCAATGCATTAGCTGCATTAGCTGGACACCCACTCAAAATTTGATTCTATGCTAATCTTTGGTTAAAGTGCCAACCATCAATTCACGACAAGGAGTCGACCATGCCCAAACCCAGGAAGGAACTTATCTCTCTTGACGCCACTAGCTATTACCACTGCACTTCCCGCTGCGTTCGTCGCGCTTTTCTTTGTGGTTTCGATAAATTAACGCAAACATCCTACGAGCACCGCAGAGCCTGGGTTGAAAAACGTATCGAGCTACTCGCTTCCGTTTTTTGTATCGATGTCTGCGCTTTTGCTGTAATGCACAACCATCACCACGTCGTACTACACATCAATAAAGCTGAATCGCTTTCCATCACTAACGAACAAGTCTGCCAACGCTGGCATCAGGTTTATAAGGGCAACCTTCTCTCACAAAAATTATTAAGAAATGAAAAATTGAGTGAAGCAGAATCACAGGCTTTAAACGAAATGGTCGAAAAATGGCGATTACGCTTGTGTGACATAAGTTGGTTTATGCGCGCATTAAACGAACCCATTGCAAGAATGGCGAATACTGAAGATAAATGCACTGGCAAGTTCTGGGAGGCTCGGTTTAAATCTCAGGCCTTACTTGACGAAAAAGCGCTAATTGCCTGTATGATCTACGTCGATTTAAACCCCGTAAGAGCTAAAATCGCCAAAACACCCGAAACTTCCGAACATACATCCATTAAAAAACGAATTAATGCAATTGAAAAAGATCAACAACAACCGCTTAATCTAGCCGAGTTTGTCGGTGATCCACGAGAGCCCATGCCACCTGGATTACCCTTCCACCTACGCGATTATATCGAGCTTGTTGATTTAACAGGTCGAGCAATTCGCGAAGATAAACGCGGCTATATTGAGCAAAATTGCCCGCCAATTCTCGAGCGACTCGACATTGATGAAAGTGATTGGCTCATTTTGACAACCAAATTTGAGTCACGTTTTAAAAGCTTAGTTGGGAGTTATCAAAAATTAAAGCGAGCTGCCGACATCTTTGGTTTCCGACGCACACCCGGCAGGGCGAATTGCGAAGCTTTATTCAGCTAAACTCACTTACTCTTAAACTATTTAACCGCGTTTTTTTAAAAACGTACGGCACCCTATCTCCCCAAATTCGCCCGAATCGCAACAAATTCCATTTATTTTAAATTTCCTTTTATCTCTATTCACAATCATTAAATCAAACACCCACTACCCGATAGACGAAGCCATTTTTATGCATTTTTTTATTTTTACAGTGAGTGTCTTATTCGCGTTTTATTCGCGTTAAGTGTCTTATTCGCGTTATTATTCGCGTTAAATGAAAACGTATCTCCCTCAACACTAGGTATCGCGCTAAATGCACTTAAGTTTCTATATGTTACATATTTATGCATGCCTTTTTCCGCGAATTTAGATTTTGCACGTAGCAATAAACAACGTAAATTGCCCGTCGTTTTAACGCGGCTTGAAGTTAAATCCATACTAAAAAATATCAGCCCTAACTACCACTTATTGGCAAGCTTACAATATGGCAGCAGATTACGGTTAATGGAGCTAATTCGCCTTCGAGTTAAAGATATAGATTTCAATTACAACTGTATTCACGTCTGGGATGGAAAAGGTGGTAAGCACCGAATAGTAACTCTTGCGGAGAATTTGAAATCACAACTTAAACTTCAAATATCCAAGGTAAAAGGACTTTTAGAGTTGGATTTAAAATTGGATGATTCTGAAGCCGAGAAATTTCTCGGCTTTTTATTTAGAGATTTAACTTCCAATTAGGCATCAAGCGATTAAGCGTCATATAGGCCCGGCAACTCTCCACTCACTGGGTTAGTACCGAATTTATTAATATCATGCCCCATATAGCGCGCGATGCTGACAAGTAATTTTGTATGATCTACACCGCGATTATCACCCTCCGCATTTAAATCGTAGCGAATTTTGCGGTTGCCTTTGAAACCAAAGTTATGTCCGCCAATTAAGAAAAACGGCATATCGCGGTGGTCATGCAATTTTCCATCTGATAAACAGCTATAACAAAAGATCAAAGTGTTATCTAACAAGTTACTCGTACCGTCCGGGGTATCTTTCATTTGATTCACAAGCTTAACCAAGAAGCCATAAAAATAATTTAACGACCGAATCCACGCCGGGCTAAAATTATGTGAAATACTGTGGTGCGAACGAAAATTCGATGTTGTGTGCGACTGCTGAAGCGACGCAATGCGTGTCATACCACAACCCAACATGCGCGTAATAATATCCGTCTGCAGATTCGCAATATCGGTGTAATTCGACTCAAAATGAATTTTCGGTGGATAAATTCCCTCGGGGCTTGAAGTATCAATATTGGTCGGGTTAAAACTGCTAACTTCGCACAGGCCGCCTCCACCGCCTCCGCTATTGCCTCCAACAGAGATACCGTCTAATTTCTTCTGCAAGTCATTGAGCGCATCTATATGTGTTTCGAGCTTAATTTTCTCGTCATTGCCAATCACATTGCCCATTAAGGCTTGGAGTTCTTTAAACGACTGGCTAATAATATCGCGACGCGGATCATAGCCATCTGGGTTCGAAACCCCACCGCCAGAACTCAAACCATAAATGCGATTAAAGGCTGCAACAGGGTCGTCTTCCGGTTTAATCGACACGCCATTTAAATAGTGAACATGGTCAGTCGTTCCCGCTTGGAAATTTGCCATCGCACCTAAATTAATATTTCGAATGGGCGTACTGCCGCCGATAGAATCGACCTGACCAAGCGCAACATCCAACGAATTTTTGCCATTACCGGTCAGTACCTTTTGAGCACCACCTTGATGCGACCCTCCACCGAGCTTCATATCAAGCCCTTGAATAAAGGTCATATGCTGCTTAAGCGGTTCAAAAACCTTCGTCATGTTATTTAGTGTCGGATTATTCTCGATCGCATATCCCGCACCGGTAGGCGTCCCATTTCCCTTAGGGTGCCATTCACCTTCACTATCCGATGTTGTACCATCCGCATTCTTAGGCGCATAAACGCCGTCAGGGAAATACATAAAACAAACTTTTGGAATATTCTCGCCGTTTTGTGCAAGCACTGGTTGAGCAATGCGCATTGCCAGTGGCGACATCGATCCCGCAATTAAAGTATTTTTAAGAAAGCGACGGCGCGTACTTCGATATTGATATTTCATAGCAACTCCCGCCCTATTTTCTCAAAGAGAATGAATCAAGTTGTGTAACACCGATAAGCATACTTTGAATATCGAATTCGCTGTCGGCAAACATTTTATTTAAATTTTTAATCGCACATTTATCGACGTCTTCAAGCTTATAACCCATCACATAACGGTAATATTGTGTCGTCATACACGACTTCGTCGAATCCGCGTTAGCAAAAACATCGGCGAGTTCTTCGACATTGTCAAAGAAAATCTCATCATCCCCATCGACGCTAATCACCTTGCCGGCAGTCACAATATCCAACTGATTAATCACTTCTTTAGTTTCCCAGTCGTACATAATCTCTTGATCGCGGAATTTACCGGAGGCATCAAATATTTCCATGGCAAAACCGATATCATCAAAGAACTTATGACAGGCCCAGCAATTTTCGTTTGCCGAATGCTCAACAAAACGTTCGCGCATCGGTTTAGTCGGATCTAAATCGGGATTGGGAATATTGACATCGCGCGGAAGTGGCGGCGAGGGATCACACAAAAGCTGCTCACGAACAAAAACTCCGCGCTTCACAGGCGAAGATTCTTCCGTACTCGCGTTCGACGCCATAATGGCACCAAAGCTTAAAATACCGCCGCGTTGGTTATTCAATACTTTCTCAAACTGATCCCCGTTAACAGAACCAATGCCGTAAAACTCCGAAAGGTTTTTATCCAACATGGTGTAACCGGGTTTGTATAGCTCTTCGAATTTACCTGTGGACTCAAACACAACATGTTTAAAGAATTCACCCATTTCACCAACCATGGACTGAATCACGCCGGGTCCATAGCCTTTGTAAAAATCATCATTTTTCGAACCAATTAATTCCAGTCCAGCATCCCACCATTCAACCGCAAAATGCGCCATCTGCTCTTTACCGCGCTCGGTTTTAAGCAAACGCTCTGCCTGCGCCTGATACTGTTGCTTAGTTCTAACTTGCTGATTGCGCGCGGCATTAAAGAGTTCATCGTCTGGTGTTGTGCCCGTGAACGTATAGGCAATTAACGTCGCCATCTCGTAATCATTTAAGCGGTAAAAACCACCTTCTGGCTGCCCAAGTTCGCTGCGATAGAGAAAATGCGGGGACATCAATAAAGAAGGAAGCCCAACACCCACAGCCTCTCTAAAACGATCGGAGTGGTTAAAGTAAGTATCGTCATTACCTTCCGGCCGTAAAGCTGTAAAGAAAGCCATATACTGGTCAATTTCATGGCCTAGAAGCGGACGACGGAAAATCTTGCCACCAAATTTTTCTACAAAAGTACGAATGCAGTGGTAACTCGCACTGCAATTCAAAACGCTGCGTATATGACTACTATCGAGTTTCTTCTGTACTTCTGCAGTCACGCGGGATGCAGCATCGTAATAATTATCGAGATGTTGCAAGGTCACCTGCGCAATATCGGCATTGTTGGTAAAACCGTGATCGCGACCTTCAGGTGGGAAGTTAGTCGTGAGATCCAAATTAACATCAAAGATATCGTTAATACTATTTTCGTATTCTCTGCGGGTTAGCTGACGCAATGCGCGAGACCCCGGTGCACCTTCGTCGCTGGAACAACCATCAAAACCCAATTCGTCTTCCACTTCATTGTTTTCTGCGCCAGGAAACCCTGCGGTAATATAGCCAACAACAAGCCTCGCGCAATCGCCCTCACATTGTTGCGGGCTATATTCTTTGGCCGTTTTTTGGCCCTTGCCTGTGGGCATATTGCCACCATCAACCCGCTGCATTAGCTTCGCTTCAGTGACATTATGAATGGCAACATCTATTTCTTTGGAGCCGGTACCAACAATGCCATGGCATTCCAGGCAATGCTCAACGTAGAGAACCTTGCCTTTCTCCAGCTCGGTCATCATTGCGCCGGTGGAAGAACTTGAGGAGCTGCTTGAACTCGAACCACCGCTCGAACTAGATCCACCACCGGAGCTGGAAGAACTGCTTGAGCTAGAGGAACTGCTTGAGCTTGAAGAGCTGGATGATGAACTTGAAGAAGTCGAAGAACTTGAGGAAGTCGAAGAAC
>JANQJB010000089.1 GCA_028281865.1 Marinagarivorans sp. | reverse complement strand
TTTTACTAGCAAGTAACACATAATCCGCAGGTGATCGTTTGGCTTCAGGTGTGTTCTTTGCTTCGGTGATTAGCGCTTCAGATGTTTCGCTTAGATTGGTTTCTGTATTTCTATTTGTTTTGGACTCAGTCTCTTTAACAACAGCTAAAACTTTTTCAATTTTCTCAGGTGTATCCACATTTCGTTCAAAGCTGAATTTAGTTGCATCTCCCTTCTGCTCAAAAACAAAGCTTGTTAACGTCTCGGGCCCAACCGCGCCAATTAGGGAAAGAATGAAAGCAGGTACAGCGAGAACGCTAGCGCCACCGTTGTTCCGACTGCGCATGAGATAGAAAGCCCCGATAAACAAGAGCCCGCCAAAGATTAACAAAGCAATTTGTCCAATCATATAATTTTCTCTCGCTTCATTTCCGCTTGCTTAGGGAGCACGGTCTCCCATTTGATTCCACATAACTAACTTCTTTTTTGACTTTTTCCTCAAGGTTGTTTGCACACGATTGTTTTTTGAGTTCGCCGCTAAGCAGCCAGCACTAACGAACGAGCTAAATAGTATATTTTATTGGGGCTACTATCGACACTTGGTTGAGTAAATAGTCATACCTTCATTTACATTTGTGGAACGGTAGTTACTAACCAGATTTCCCTTGCTAGATGCCCTATTATGAATATATCTAAATATAAGGAATAGCCTTGGATCTTTTCACTTCTTAAATCTTGGTATGTGGGATATTCACCATATTCTGCTTCCGCTCGGCGCATAGTAAAGTCATACCAATGCTTTTGAATAATGTATCGGGGAAAAGGAACTATGACCAAACCGATAACCAGGATCAAAGCAACAGCTACCAAAAAATTTTGAGATTCTGAAGGGTTTGCTACTGGCCATGTGTAGACTATATTTACCATATAGACAGCCACTAAAGACTTTGCAATCACATACGCATATACGAATTGATTAAGGTTCTTTTTAAGAGAGTCAAAATCTAACTCCTTTTTAAGGTTTCTGTGCTCAATTAGTTTACTTAGCTGGCCTGTAAAACTCGCCATGTAAGCAAATGATATTATTCCCATAACTGAGATTACTTGAAGGGTGAAATTTACTAACACGTAATAAACACCAGCTACGTTGAGGATTCTTTCACCAGAACTAATAGTCGATAGAAACCAGTACTCCGTTTTGAATACCGCTGGATTTAGAGATTCAGAAATATAATTGGGAATTCCTATGCTAGGAATTAATAGCGAAATAAATACCAGTGCCCACGCTGGCATCTTTCCTGATGAAATTTTTTTTTCGCTTTCGTTTAGATTTAGCAATAGAGCGTTAATTCCTGACCTTATATTCATAAGAGTTAGCATAAATATAGTCGATAGCCCCACATAGATTGGACAGACTAACATGTAATTGGCGAGATTATGGTAGTCATTCAAAAAGTATTTTTTCCCTTCCTCCGCTCCTAACAAGGTACCTTGAAGGTATGTAGTGACACATTGTCCGACGAAGCAAAATACAAAGGTAAGGATAAATGCACTCCAAAAAGCTCTTGATATTTGAGTTCCTCTGAAAAATGAGGATATCGGAAATGGCACATCATAAGATATGTAACAGAATGTCTTAGTTGTTGCGTTTCGCATACTTTCGGGAAAAACAGTGCGAATCAACTCATGAATGAAATGAAATTGAGCGGCTTTTTTGGGCAGCGGTGAATAACTTCTTTTGCTTTTATCGTTCATGATTTTTAAACAATGGCTAATACACTTTTCTACATGGGCATAACAGCTTATTTAGATGGGGTCCCTGTTTTACCTATTAAAACTTATATTGGTTTACGATGCCTCGCTTGATTTTTATTCTGCGTTGTTTGAGCATTAACAATATCATTAACAAGGTGGAGCCCATGTCTAATTACATGAAACTTTCGCTTTCAAATGCTCAATAAATGTTGAATAAGTAATATTACATAACACATACATTATAAAAATTTTAAGTCGCACGCAACATTATCTTTTAGTTCGACAATAGTGTATTGAAGTTCGACGCTTTGCATGATTGAAATTTATACATAATGCGTTACATTTTTGATGGAATTTACCAGTCCGCTTTGATATGCGTTGCTCCTACTCTGAAATCAAATCAGGGAAAACCAGATAAAACGTATTTACACGTTAGTAATATTACTTTCAAATATATCAGTAGCGACTATTAGTCGTGTTGGACAACCTCGCATTCCAGATTGCGATGTTTCAAGAGATATTGAAGCAGTTTTTTGTATCGTGCATGAATATGGCTCGTTGATTGGTACTGAAATGTTGAATTTATCGCATCAGTGGAACAAGCGCTACCCGCCAAGCTCACTCTTAATCCACAAACTGCTTAAAGCAATCATATAAACACTTGTATCGTTAAATGCTCACACTATGTCATCCCGTGCTTGACACGGGATCCAGCATAAAGAAAGTTGGGTTGAAGGGTTCACGCAAAATATGACGCTCATCAATTGGTTTATTATCAGCATCACGATACCGCCGAGCGAAAGAAGCGGATAAAGAACTGGAGAAGGCAGTGGAAGCTGGAACTAATAGAGAAGGCGACTCCGAATAGGATCGAACTTTATACACGGACCGCTAGATCCCGTGTCAAGCACGGGATGACGGATGAACAAATTGAAAGTCCTGATGCCAATAGCATTTAACCATGCTGTCAATGTGACCGCCATTTCGGTGCTTCGCATCTTTATGTCGGCACATTACCGCAGGTGATTGCTATTTGCGGTAGAAAGCTAACCCATATTTGGTTAATAGCCAGAGTAGTGTTCAAATTTATACGACTAGTTAGTTATCAAGTTAAATTATATGCAGTGTTGCTTCTGTTAGCTTTGCTTAAAACACATGTTTATTAAGTTCCCTATGTTTGCAGGTTTCATTAAAAAGAATTAAAAATTCACTATTTTTGGCGATCCCTAAAAAACTTAATAATTGCTACGATAGTATTTTCAATAACGAACGCAGTATTAGTCCACTTAGGGTAAAAACAATGAAAGCTAGTTATCTTAAATTTATATTAACTCTTGCTGTAATATTAACTTCGGGCGTAGCTCATGCAGAATATTGGGTTTTCGCAGGCACCAACTGTATGGAAAAGAATGACTCTAGCCCCGATATGTATTACCGTTACACGGTCGCATATAACAGTTCAAGTAGCGCTACTAAAACAGTCGTCTGCCCACTCAGCCTAGACAATACGAATCTTTCCCAGGATAGCGTCTATATAGGCGTAATTGACAGACACCCGACCCTAGCTGTTGAGTGCACCTTGTTTGAAACCAATATTTATGGAGGGACCCAGCGGCAGGGGGATACCAAGGCGTCGGGAGGCACTGGGGCAAAGGAACTCTCGTTGGGAAAAGTAAGCTACTACAGCGATACCCAAGCTTATATTGAATGTACCGTGCCACCTATATCGTCATCGTCATCGACAAACCAAATGTCTGGTATTGGCGGCTATGAAATCAATAACTAAGCGAGGCTTAGCCATCAAACCTTTGATTTTTGCAGGTTTAATTTCATTGGTTACAGCAGCGGGAGTGAGCATGATGCTCGCTCCTGAGACAAAGCATACGGTCAAGCCAGTTGAGCGTTATTTAAAGCCAAACTTTGCTTCAGACGAGCAACCGAGAGTTACTCAAGGCAGTAATAAGCAACTTCAAGTTTTAGCTGATTTATCGAATGAAATGGCTGCACTTAGCAACGAAGTAAAGTACTTGCGAAAAGAAATTGAACTATTAAAAAAAGGAGAGAGCGAAAACAACGAACTCGACGAACTGGAGGACAAAATCAGTCGCAGCTCTCCAGAGGAATGGAATTCTTTTGTTACCCAGCAAGTGCAAGCGACTTTTACCGAGCATTGGGATATAGAAGATGCTGATCCAGACTGGAGCCAGGATCGTGAAACGGAAATCGATGACTATTTTTCTTTGCACGACTTTGACGGAATCGAATTGCATCACGCCGAATGTAAAGAATCTCTTTGTAAGTTAGAGTTAAGCGTAGAGGACCTATCAGCTAATGTTGAACAAGGCGTTACTTTGCGTGAGATATTGGCTTCGCGAGATACTTTTGGTACAGCTGCGCAATACATTACCCGTGAGGATGGTAGGAAAGTCGTTTATCTTGCTAGGCGCGGTCATGAATTGCCAGATGTGGATATTAAAGAACTCGCTAAAACCTTTAACCCCTGAGGTGGAGATCAGCTCGTCGAGTGGGGGCTTTTTTATTTTTAATCTGCCTCCAAAACTTCACTCTCACCCAAAACTTCCCCTCGCTTAAACGACTTAACGTGCGTTGCTTTTAAAGCGGGGGGGGGATTCGTGTAGATTTCCGAAGCAGCTGCGCATTATTCAAACCCTTGTTCTTTTGCGGCTTTATTTAATTGCGCGCGCATCCATTCTCCAAGTTTTCTATGCTCTGAGTTTTGAGCCGCTTTTACCCAGGCTGATTTTTCACGGCTCAGGCAACGCCCGCTAAAACCGGCGTCAAGAGTTTCTTCTTTTGTGTTGTGTTGATTGCCAGTGTTTCCGTGCAGCTCCAAAACTTTGTAGTCAATATCGCATTCAAGTGCATAATGTTCTGCATTATTTATATCGAACGGAAAACCAATAACGCGTTCTGCTTGCAAGTCTTTTAAAACGCCAGCCCGCATTCTGGCAATGACTTCCATATCTTCAGTTTTGGTTGTGTCGTCAATGCTTTCCACCGTTTCTTTCAGTGTTTCGATATCTGAAAGCGAAGCGATAAGTACTTCACTGTCGACATCACCGGAAATTAAAAACTTTAAATCTTTATATTTAACTAGAATCATTTTTATCTATTGCCGCTTATCATTTGTGCTAGTCCGGCTAGCCCCGATGAACTCGTTGCTCAAGCCCACGATGAGCATTGTATATACCTTTTTTTGAATTGCAATACATTTCAAAAGATGCTTGGCATGCATTTGCATATTTTGGCGTATATATGTATAAATATACAGTATGCTCCAGATCCTCACGAAATTTAACTACCGCAACATACGCTTTGCACACGATTGCACGGGCGAGACTATCTCTGTGCGCCGTAAAGACGGCTCGTTTGTGGCTAAGCGCTACCTCGGTTACGTCGGTGCGAGAACGGCCAAGGAGTTAAAGGGGAGACCGGTCAAGCTTGAGATTTACGGCTGGAGTAAAAACTTTGAGTCTATACAAGAAGTCCCAAAAGGCAGCTATGTGCAGGGCTGTCTTATAGATCCTGGGGTGTTTATCGTGCTGGATGAGAGGGGAGAGCCAAGGGTTGTTTAAAGTAAGTTATTGATGTAGGTTTGCTCTAATTCGCTGAACGGCCAAGCGAAATCGTCTTCTCCGAGAATTTTTTAAAACCGATTTAATTAAGAATTCTCGTTTACTTACTGTTATGAGTTTATCGTAAACAATGACCGATCAAATTGACTATAAAGAAAATAAAATTGTGGTCACGCTCATATGCTGCGGCTTCATGTTTGTTTTAAGTTTTTTGGTTCCTGTAATGGCATATGTGATTCCTATAAGGCCAGCTGGAGAACCAATAGAACTATGGTTTCAACGTAGCGGTTCTATATCTGTATTTATTGTTTTATTTTCTGAATATTTGCTTTTTAGTATAAATAACCTGCTTTACCCTATAGGAAGGTGGGATTCTCATGAATGGCCAATGAAATTAAAATATGGTAAAGCTCACTCGATTCTTATTTTTTTATCATTCATAGCTGCCATATGGGGTACTGCAATCTGGGGTTATGGCGATTTATTTGTATCAAACTTATAACCATTCAATCAAAAAGTACGTTACAAGTGGCACCCTCAACCAGTGCTTGATAGTCATTGCTTAAATGACAGCTTGGCTCTTTAATATATTGTATTTCTTATCCACGCAGTTAATGTCAAAGTTTGATCGGTTTTTCTCTCCTTTCGGATGTAGGCGCGAGAGGAGGCGAGTGGTTGGTTAGACCTTAATTCCTCCGTGCATTAAGCATATTATTTTCGACTACCAACTCTGCCATTTGCAATACACTTTTCTTTTGCTCAATAGATCGGTATTTGGGTTCGCGAAATTTTTTATTGTATTCTCGATTGGGCTCGACATGATAAAAAATAAAGGCGCGCCCATTGTTAATAGAAACGCTCGGGTGTCTTCCCCGGCTCGTATCTAGCTCGCGTGTCCCTGGTTTATCTAAAATAACATTAGAATACTGCCACTTAAGACTGTCATCGCTGCGGTAAACAGCTATACCCTTGTGAGGGTCGGTCAGCATCCACCATGAGCCTTTAAATTTGAAAACAAACGGTGCCTCCTGATAACCAAATTTTTGCTTTCCAAGCGTATTGACGTCTCCCCTTACCTTGCCTTTGTTTTCCCAAGAGATTAGATCTTTACTCGTTGACATTTGTATTCCACCATTTTTTGCCACACGATAATACGCGTGAAATTGATTCAGTTTTTGGTTAAATACAATAGTTGCGTCAATTGGGTCAGGTTGAGCGAAGTCTGGATTTTGCGCTAACTTCCAGCCCGATATTGGATTATCCAGAGGGGCAATATAATGGCGAATATGCCCCACACCTGCCCACGGAGGTTTAGCATTATCTTTGTAAGTTACATACATATGCAGTTTGTCTTTATGGGCAATAATTCCCGGTGCCCAAAAAGTAACGGGCATATCTTTATTTCCCTTTAATGTATTACCCTCTGCATCGGTAAAGTCAGCGTATCCCTCGAAATTCCAATCGAACAAATTTTTTGACGCAAGCACACCGATAGGTGTGCCGACATAAGTACCCCTTTCACGCGTAGCGCGGCGAGAGGTGTAATAGATATACCACGCTTTTTTATGCTTATTCCAAACTATTTCGGGGTCGCATGAACCATGATAATTGGGGTCAATAAATAGTGGTGCTTTAATGGTTGTTAAATCCGGCGCAGCTATCTTTGAATGATTAAACCCACAGGCTGTTAACATACAAACAAGTAAAACTAATATATGAACTTTCATGGTCACCAGATTTGAAGAAAATCGAATGTCGTATTTAAGTTAATGGAAGCTTATAAGCACTTCAACCGACATTTTTGTGTGTTTCTAATTACTGGGCGCTTCACTCAGTTTCAAAAACACCAGCCATAATTTGTGGCCGGCGCTTTTAAAAACTACGTGTTTGGATTACAAAAGTTTTAAGGAGAAAGCTTTATAGGAGTATCCAAGTGAACGTAAGAATAAGCTGGCACTAGCACGCGCCACGCTCCGCCGTTCATTGGGTAGGTATTTACGGCGCCTTGCTGTTCGTTAGTAAAGATAGTACGAGTAGTGGTGCCATCGCCCTTGTAGCTGTTTTTGAGTTGCACGCGAATGGATTTATCTTCTGCGGATTTATTGGTTAGGTTTATGCTTAATAAATTAGATTCTTCATTGACAAACGCAAGTACTTTAATTTCGTTTAAGTTAGAAGTCGAAGCCGCAACTTTTTTATCTAAGGAGCTGGTAATAAATTGTTTGAGCGGACGAAAACGGAAATTGCGGCCTGTGCCGTTATACCAAACCAAGCGATTAGCTGCTTGGTAAATAATAACACGCTCAACTCCACCTCTAATCGCTGGAAATATTTGGTTTATCCCATTTACTGTTTTTTCCATTTCGGTTTCGCCAATAGAAAAACGCGTTGACTCTGTAAACCAAGCGGGTTTGTTTGCAGCGCTAGCAACGGAAACAAAATTTTCCCAAGTCGCTGTGTGCTCAGCTTCTGCAATTTTATCGTCGTCATAAAAATGTGAGCCCGCTATGTCTAGGTGCTCACTCACATTGGCAGCAGTGGTAACTCCCGTTTTTAGCGCCCAAGTTTCTACGCCAACTCGGGAAAATTCACTTTCTGTCATTTTTTCCCAGAGCTTGCGGTAATCACTAGCGGCAGCGGGATCTTCGTTAAATGGCCCTAGGTAGTCGATGCTTACACCGTTTGCGCGCAGTGCATCAATGTAATCGTCTATGAATACGGAATAGGCGTCATAGTTAAGCGAATAAACGTTGAAAGGGCAGGCGCATTTTAAGAAGCTGCCAAACTTCGCAGCATTGTGCAGGTTGTTCATAACGCCATCCCCGTTTGCAATGCTTGGGAATATAAGCAGCCCTTTTTCTTGTGCAGTAATTGCGGTGTCCCAAATAATTTGGTTATAAGGATCGTCAATTGCACGTGTGCCGAATATTGGCATACGCACTAGGTCCATACCGAGCTCCAAGAATTTGTCGAAAATAAGGCTTGGCTCGCCTTCAGATACTCTTTGGATTGTCAGTTTAATATCGCCACCGAACTTGACGGATTGAGCTTTGATATTGGGTTCGATGGATACAGTGCCGTCGGGAGTTTCCGGCATTCCCGACGAGCTACTTGAACTACTGGAAGATGTGCTTGAACTTGAGGAGCTGCTAGAGCTGGAAGAAGAGCTACTCGAGGAGCTGCTGCTTGTCGAGCTTGAACTCGATGAACTGCTGGATGACGTGCTGCTCGCAGAGCTTGAGGAAGAGCTGTTAGAGGAGGAACTCGTGGATGATGCATTACTGGAAGAGCCACTTGGCGCTTCCACTTCACCGCCAGAGCAGGCCGTAAACAGCAAAGCGACCGCAATATAAAGAAGTTGACGAAATTTCACGTGTTACCCCCAAGTAACAATATACAGGCAGCTCTATACAGGCAGCTCTGATTAACCTCGACCAATCTCAGGCTTCCAGAGCTGCCTGTAGTCTTTTAGCATTCAAGCCGACAATGTTAGCAGTTTATCTATCGATAAGTCGCTATAAGTTTCACATACGAGCGCACAATCACGTAAGTCGATACTGTCTGTGATGTTCAA
>JANQJB010000061.1 GCA_028281865.1 Marinagarivorans sp. | reverse complement strand
TTTGTACATTGCTAATCTCTCAATACGTTTACGATTGATGTTATTTCGCTTACCAAAAATCGATAATGCGAATGCGTTTTTATTTCTGCCAATTTTTTGCAACAGCAGTTCTGCTAAGTCAAGGTCATATTCTTTATTCTCCTTTAAACATTGTTCATCACATGAAAACTCTATATTTTTCCTCGTTTGTGATGCTAACGCGTATACCAACGGGTTCCACCAAAATATTCGCTGTGTAAACGTGGAAAAAAGTAAAAGCACATTATCTTTATTTTTCACATGCATGAATTCGTGTTGCAGTACGCAGGCAAAATTATCTGAACTTAATAATTTTTCGCCAATCCATACTGAAGGCTTAAAAATTCCGCTAGTAAAGGCATCGCTAGAATCGGTAATAACCCATACTTTTGTTTTTGTTACGTAATCCTTTATTCGGCCTAGATAAGTGTTTTTAAATAATTTTTTCTTAGGGTATGCGGTTTTACGCAACTGTCGAAGATGTTGATAAGATTTAATCAAATCACTTAGAAACCACAAAAAACCAACGCTACAAAAAACGATGAACCAAGTTTTATAATCCAAACTGCCTTGCTGAACAAAAGTGTGAGTATCGAGCTGGCTCTCTATCGTTTGGTATGCTTCCACGGGTGCTTTCGCTAATAGAGGTGCTTTCGCTAATGTTGTGACACTAGCAGGTACGGTGTCGTTACTTATTTGAATCATCTGCCAGGGTACAAACCAAGCACACATCGCCAAAATGCACAGGTACAACTTCATCCGAGCTGAAAGTGTAATTAAACTTGATGATAGAAATAGAGCCAAAACGGACAAACCAATTGTTGTGAATAAATAATGGGTCATTTTTTATTCCTCTGTTTCTTCCTTTTTTCGATAAGGTTTTCAAGATATTTGATGTCATCATCATCCAAGGCATCATCGTTAAATAATTGGTTCAGCAAAGGCTTTGCGCTACCGCCCAAAACACGTTTGATAAAGTCTTTAATTAAAGGCTTAGAAAAACTGTCCTTCTGTAAAACAGGGTGATAAATAATCGTGCGCCCCTGTTTTTCAAGCCGTCCAATGGCACCCTTTTTCTCTAGTCGGTCAACGATTGTTTTTACCGTTGAATAACTCACTTCCTTTTTCCTACAAACCAGCTCATGCATTTCAGGCGCGCTGGCCTGTTTCACCTGCCAAAAAATTTCAAGTACTTCAGTTTCAAATTCAGATAGTTTCATAAGCGTTTCTCTACAATGTGTAGAGAACTATAATCTACAGTTTGTAGAGAGTCAAGTGTTTCAGGGAGAACCAAATTTGTTGTGGGTCCTTGGGATATCTACATGCTGAGCTCCAGGGCACATCCCTTGACGTTTTGTTGCAAAAGAGGGAATTAAGGTAGCGAAGTGGCGCCGCAGAGGGATGCTATCAAGGTCGCAGAGATACTATTCTTAGGTTTCATTTATCGGCAAACCCGATATGCGCTGCGCTTTCATTAACGTATATGAAACCCTTAAAAATTTTGTCATATTTTATTTATCTAAGTGCAAAAAAAATATCACGGCTTCGTCATGTTTTACCCCTAGCGTTAAAGGATCGTTTTTCTTATTTGGGGTATTTACGATGAAATTGTCAGATTTTTCTCGGCGTGAATTTATTGCACGATCGCTTAAGAGCGCAGGTGTGATCGTTGTTTCTACAGGTGTTACTACACAATTGACCGCTTGCGACGGTTCCGTATTTGGCCAGTTTCTCCACGGCGTTGCGAGCGGCGATCCGTTAAGTGATCGTGTCATATTATGGACGCGTGTTTCTCCGGTGAACAATGAGGATATTTTCCCAGTTAAAAAACATCACAAGCAAAAAAAGGCGGAGAAATTTAACGACTATGCAGAAGGTATCTGGGTTGAGTGGGAAGTTGCCAAGGATAAGCGTTTTCGCAAAGTTGTAATACGTGATGCCGCAGTTACCAGTCCCGAGCACGACTACACGCTAAAGGTAGATGCAGCGGGGTTAAAGCCCAACACCAAATATTATTATCGTTTTAAAACGGCAAATGGAAAGAGTGCTGTTGGTTGTACAAAAACGTTACCGGTTGGCGATGTTTCTTCGGTGAAATTTGCTGTTGTTTCCTGTTCCAATTATCCGGCGGGTTTTTTCCATGTTTATGGTGAGGTGGCTAAGATTCCCGAGTTGGATGCCGTGTTACATTTAGGTGACTACATTTATGAATACGGCCGTGAAGGTTATGCGAGCGAGGATGCAGCAGCACTTGGTCGCGAAGTGGAACCACCGTCCGAAATTATTTCACTCTCTGACTACCGCACCCGCTATGCGCAATATCGTACCGATCCACAGTTGCAAGCTGCTCACGCAGCTGCACCTTTTATTTCAGTTTGGGACGATCACGAAATTACGAACGATACATGGAAAGACGGCGCTGAGAACCATAATGAAGGTGAGGGACCGTTTGCAGAACGACTTGCAGCGGCTTTGCAGGCATACGCAGAGTGGATGCCGATTAGGCCTGCTGTGGATGAGAATGTAGCTGCGTTACAACGCAGTTTTCAATACGGAGATTTAGTTAATTTATCGATGTTAGATACACGTATTGTTGCGAGAGATCAGCAATTAAATCTTAGCGATTACTTTGATGCGACAGGACAATTTGACGCTGCGGCCTACGCAGCTGCAGTTAGTGACCCTAATCGTTCGTTAATTGGTGATGAGCAATTAGCATGGCTAGCCGGGGAGTTTTCTAAGTCCGCAATTTGGCAGGTTTTGGGCCAACAGGTGCTAATAGGAACCATGGAGTTACCGGCTGCAATCGTAACCTTGCAATTGAGTTTGCAGGAGTTTGCGGAATTAGCGACGATTGCGCAGATCGCCGCGACTAACCCTGAATTATTAACACCTGAGCAATTACAGTTACTGGCAGAAAAAGGTTTCTTATTACAACTTGGCAATTTACCGTACAACTTGGATGCTTGGGACGGTTATCCTGTCGATCGTGCAAAGTTATTAACTGCTGCAGCGCAACATAACTCTAATTTAGTTGTACTTGCCGGTGATACACATAACGCATGGGCGAACAATATTAAATTGAGCGATGCAAATGTCGCTGTTGAGTTTGCTACCTCTAGTGTTTCGTCTCCAGGCCTCGAAGATTTTTTGGGCCTCGCAGATCAAACGGCGATATTACAAACCGAAGCCGGGCTTATGCAATTAATTGAAGGTTTGCAATATAACAATATCAGTGATCGAGGATATTTAGCTGTGGAGTTTACACCGGATGATGTCACCGCTAATTGGGTATTTGTTGACACGATAAAATCTGCGGAATACAGCGTTATCGATAATCGTAGTAAAACGATTACTGTCGCCGTGGGAGCAAATAAAATATAAATAAAGATTTTGCGTAGTCGGTGTGAGGTGTACCGCAAAGTGTGAGCGGCACCTCCGCATAACCTCTAGAATATCGTATTTCGAACAATTATTATCGATAAGCGATAAAAAAATATTGATATACGATATTTTTTGTATTAATATGCTCATCAATCAAGGTTGGGAGGTAAAAGCCCGGTAATTTCCGGCCTGACCTCTTATTTGCTAATGGAGAAAGATTTATGAGCTTGTCCCTAATTTTAATTCCTTCTTTTTTAATCTACGCGGCGATCGTCTATTGGTTGAGTACGCTTGTTAAATTTAAAGAAATTTGGCGAGGCGAAGATGCTGTAAGCAGCCATTCAAATACACCTTTGGCTAGAATAACCAAGTATTTGCTCGATATTTTTTTACTATTTCTTTTAGTTCTCGCTATTTTATGGCCGATTTTTTTTGCTGTTATGGCCATTTCGCAACAGGGAAACCCAAGCTGGGGAATAGATATCGGCATATTTTCCGGTTTAAAAATCGATGTAGGTGCGCTTACAAATGTTGAATTTACTGGCTTGCGCAATCCTGAGATTACAGGTAAAACAGTTCTCCAAGTTGATACGTCCAATTTTCCGGCCTGGTGCTTGTTTGCAACACAATCACAAATAAGTGTGATGGTTGCAATCTATGTGATTGTATTATTGAGGTCCTTGCTTATGTCACTAAGGGGTGGAAATTCTTTTTCTATTGAAAATGCAGTACGTATAAAAAAAATTGGCTTGGTACTTATTCTTTGGAATTTAATTTACCCTATGATTCAATATTATGGCTGGGGTGCGGTTGTAAACACAATTTCTTTCAGTTCTGAAGGAATTCGACTGTACCCGGCATTTGAAGTAAACGGTGTGGCAGTGTTTAGTGGCTTGATGTTGCTTGTGTTGTCAGGAGTTTTGCGTGAAGCAGCGGATATGAAAAAAGAGCAGCAGTTGACAGTATAATGGCAGCGATAATTAATGTTCAGCTCGATTTACTTCTCGTGAAGCGAAAAATGTCTTTGACCGAGTTATCTGAGAAAGTGGGTGTTACGGTTGCTAACTTATCTATTCTAAAGCGCGGTAAAGCCAAGGCTATTCGGTTTACAACATTGATTGCTATTTGTGAAGCGTTGGATTGCCAGCCGGGTGATTTGTTGGAGATGGAACGCAGTCCGATAGACGAATAAGTCGTTTTTTCCTCATTTTTTATGGGACAGTTAATCGACTGTATGCTTCTGCTGAATAAGAGTAGTGCAGCCGATTAAATTGAATTTGCGATTCTAATGACTCTTGAAACCG
Organism: Marinagarivorans sp.; assembly: GCA_028281865.1. Classification (GTDB taxonomy): domain Bacteria; phylum Pseudomonadota; class Gammaproteobacteria; order Pseudomonadales; family Cellvibrionaceae; genus JANQJB01. The sequence goes on along the minus strand of JANQJB010000061.1, from coordinate 4,103 downwards.
CTAAATAAAACCAATAAGTTAATTTAATTCGTCGACCGAAAAAGTCGTTCGTCAAAAAAGACCAGCCAAAGGTTTCTTAGCGCCTTCACCCCATTTTTTTAGCTCCGGCATTCCAATCTGATTCATAATCGCTAAATTCAGTTCGGCGAAATCGTCGCCTTGATATTTTATTGCTTGGCCCATTTTAAAACCGGCGGCATGACCAAAAAGCATGGCGGGCATATTTTTCTGAGAATGGTTTTTACCGTTGGTAATATCTGAGGACCACCAGACAAGTGTATTATCGATCAGTCGGCGCCCGTCAAAATCTTCCGTCTCGCTAAGCCGCTTAATAAAGTAAGCGAGTCGTTGGAAAATAAACTCGTGAATTATTTCTAACTTTTTAAAATCATTGGTATGTGAGATTGTGTGATGCACTCCGGGCGCATCGATAAAGGTGTAATCGCGTCCCTTACTCAGTCCTCCGTTATCATAGAAATAGCTTTGGTAGCGATTAATATCGCACTGGAAAGCAAGCACTTGTAAATCGGCGAGCGTATCCATGTATGGGCCTGGGTTAGTATCTTCCGGTACTAAGCGTATGGTGCTTGGATCGCAAGCACCTGGAGTGGAGCCGTTACCGCCTTGCCGCGCGACTTCGATACGTCTTTCAATTTCGCGAACTCCGGTAAAATATTCATCCAATTTTCCACGGTCGCGATAACTGAGTTTTGGTTGTAGGCGTTTCGCATCCTCTTTTACCAGGTCGAGAATACTGGTGCGAAAGGCATCGCGCCTGCTAATTGTTTCACTGCTTGAATTGGGGTCGAAGCCGGCGAAAAGCAAATCAAAGACTTTTTTCGGGTCCGTCATTTGCGGCACAACTTTTCCGAGTGTTTCGGGCTTTGCACTGTACGACATATTAAAGAAAAATTCGCAGGACCAACCGAAGGGGCAGTTTCCGGTTGCGTCGGAGGGGTTCGCTGCCAATACCAGTGCAGGCACTTTGGTTTGCTGGCCCAGATTCTCTGCCAGGAATTGTTCCATCGACGGGCCGTCGGCTTGGGTATTCAATTGCCCATCGCGCATGCTGCTGGAGCCATAACCGGTGAGGAAGGCGACTGTACCGCCGGCATGCATCCCGCCTGCTGTGCGAGTCCCGCGACTATTCAGGCCTGAAACCAGCAGCATGTCGTCTTTGAAAGGTGCGAACATCGCTGTAAGACGTTTGGCACTTGGGTCAAAAGCACTACCCATGTTTTGTGGGTCCCAGGCATTTCGCACAACGCCGTTAGGTGAAAACCAGGCGCTAAAACGCTTGGGTGCCTCTCCCTCTGCACCCCTGACCGGTGGTGAAAGCGCTTCGAGAAATGGCAGAGCAATGGCAACGGAGCTGCCTCCAAGGAAGGCGCGGCGGCTAATCGGAAATCGCTTAATCATGGCTGCACCTCCGGAGATGAAGAACTGGCGGACTGAAGCCCGGGCACTCGCAAACGGAACAGGTCGCTCAATACGAACTCTCTGACGGTATTGCGGATCGTGGGAGTGTCGACGCGTTTACCGACGATGCGTGTGCTTTCGAGACCGCTGGGCGATCCGGTCGCATAGGTAGAAACTTGATTGATAAAACAACCGAGCAGCCTCTCATCCGTGCTTAAAAGTTCAGCGAGTTCAACTGCGTTGGTAAAGGCGCGGCCATCGGGCAAGACCGCTGCGCTGTCTACGGGCATACCGAATTCGTCAGCGCGGTAGCGGCCGATGCCATCGAAATTTTCAAAGCCAATGCCGACTGAGTCGATCGCGCGATGGCAGTCGCGACAATTGGGGTCGGCGCGATGCTGCTCCAATCGCTCGCGTGTGGTCTTGGGTTCTGCATTGGGGTCGATGGGCTGTAGATCAGTCATAACGTTATCGGGTGGTTCGGGTGTTTTAGTGCACAACAGTTGTTCCAATACCCACATACCGCGAGCGACGGGAGAGGTTCTATTGGAGATCGAAGTCGAGGTCAAAAACGAACCGTGCCCAAATACGCCAACGCGCCCTGAACCACTGAGGTCTACTTTGGTAAATTCGTCACCCACGATACCGGGTATTTCGTAGTAGTCGGCTAAAGTCTCGTTGACAAAAGAGAAGGGCGCAGACAACAACTGATTTATCGTGAGGTCATTGCGACTGACGAATTCCTGGAAGAACAGCAGCGTTTCTTTGCGCATAAGTGCTGCCAACTCGTCCTGCCACATTGGATAAACTTCTGGGCTTGGATTAGCCGAATCCAAGCCGTGTAAGACGAGGTATTGCGCACCAAACTGCTCGGTAAAAGCGATGGCTTTGGGGCTGGTAAATAAGCGGTCGACTTGAGCCGCAAGCACTTCCGGTTGTTGCAGTTTTCCTTGCGCTGCGAGATCGAAAAGTTCTTCATCGGGCATCGAGCTCCAAATCAAATAGCTCAGTCGCGAGGCCATCTCGTATTGGCCTACTGGATGCGCTTCGATCTCATTGCCGTCGGACTCAACACGGAACATAAAATTGGGCGATAAAATCAGCCCCTGAAAAACGAGTTGCATGGCAAACTGCGCGTCGTTTTCGGCGATAAACACTTGCTTAAAAAAATCTGCGTAGGGTTTTATTTCGTTTGCATTGAGAGGGCGGCGCCAAGCATAGAGGCCAAAGGTTGCGATAATTTTTTCCACACAATTCGAATCGCCATTATCGAAATTACAAACCAGGTAGCGCTTTCGAATAGCATCTTGCGCAGGCTTTGAAAAAAAATCGTCAGTTAGTTGGGTTGCGGCTTTTTCCAGAGCTTCTAGATATTGGTCGTCCACAAGTAACACGGCACCGGCCGTATCGTAACCATAAGCTCGGCTATCGGCGGGGAACTCATCTGCTGGTGTTAGCTTGGTATCGAATAAATCGCGGACAGTACGGTTGTATTGATAGCGATTTAACCTCTGCATCGGCCCACTAGCCGGGATCACTTGATTGGCGCTGGCGCCTCCGGTGGTGAAGCCCGCTAACATATATTCGGCAATTTTTTCCGCGCAACTGCGGTCGCAAGCACTGGCATCCATACTTGGCATTGTCAATTCAATTAAATTAACGAGCGGCTCGCGTTCGCTATACCTATCCATATCTATTTCGCCATTTTTTACACGCCCTTCTCCTTCAAAACCGTGACATAAAAAACACTGCTCGTGCCAAAGTTCGGCTCCGAGCCTTGCTTGCGGCCAATCGAGTTTTAATTCGGGGGTGTTTCCTTCTCCATCGGGCTGGCCGCCGCAGGCTGCGAGCAATAGAAAAGTGATGACAATTAACAGGCGCATATACATGATTAATCGTTCTCCACGACGAAAACACGACAAGAAAATAAATTTCTGACTGCGGTACCGTTGCGCCGAATTTTGAACCAGAACTTACACAGGCTGTATTTTTATCGTTATCTGCTTGCTTTAAGATCTGTTACATAGAAGTCGTGTTAGTTATTATTTTTATATTAAGTTTTTTTATTATTAGTTTGTTTATATTGCGTTTGTCTTTATCTGCCAGAAACAAGCTGTTTCTAAGCTTATATATATGATACGCCTTTATTTAGGTGTAAAAAGGGCCAAAGCCAGATTATGTGCATTCGATCACTGCGATAGCCTGGCTAATCGATAGTCTGCATTGTCACTGCCAATGCATGCATTTATTAATCCGCTGGAAAATACGCTTTGCGACTTATAAAAAGTTTTTATTCAAAGTTATTTTTATTAAAACTTTTAATTTATCGCAGATAAACCTGTCGTCTGTTTGTTCCGAAAATAATACGCTTCAAATTAGATAGGTTAACAACATCTTGATAGATTTATTGTTGATGTAATTTCAGCTCTGAATAAAAACCCGTTCGCCAGTTAATCGCATCTTGGGATTTCCAAATATCTTGCAAATAGCTGGATTTGCCCAACAGAAAAACATAACCTGCCGCGCCTTTTCCGCCTGTCATAATAATTTCGTCGTTAAAAACGACTGCGCGATGATCGCGCCGTTGTTCGAAAGGAGCGTTTTCGGTTATTTGTGTCCACGTCACACCGTCGTCTTCTGAAACCCAAATATCGTTGTACTCACTCACTGTAGTATCTTCAAAG
>JANQJB010000045.1 GCA_028281865.1 Marinagarivorans sp. | reverse complement strand
GCATCCTAATGTTGCTCGTGATCGCAATAACCTGGGCTCGGCTTGGCAGGATAAAGGCGACTACGACAAAGCGATTGCATACTATGAATTAGCGCTGGCCAGCGACCTTAAGACTTTTGACGAAGGGCATCCCGAGGTTGCCGTTGATCGCAATAACCTGGGCCTGGCTTGGGCAGATAAAGGCGACTACGACAAAGCGATCGAGTACTTTGAATTAGCGCTGGCCAGCGCCCTTAAGACTTTTGACGAAGGGCATCCTAATGTTGCTATTAGGCGCAATAACCTGGGCAGTGCTTGGCGGAATAAAGGCGACTACGACAAAGCCATCAAGTACTTTGAACTAGCCTTGGTAACTTTAGAGAAAGCCCTTGGCCCCAACCACCCCCATTCTCAAAGAGTCAAAAATAATCTTGAAATCGCTAAATCTGAGTTAACAGAAAACAATTAATAATATTAATGTCTTCTTGTGATTAGTATTTAATTTATTTAAATATTTCGCGGATCAGAATAAATATTAGATTTCGAATTCTCGCCAATAAGGATCAAGGAATCAGAGAGCTTGAATTTCTTCTTTAAAATTTATCAACGTACTCCATCTCTGGACTAATCACTATATTTGCATTGCACCCACCGCTGACTGTTAGAGGCAAAAAACGTCACCATTTGCACTTAAGCGTCAGCCATATAAATTATAAAAAACCACTCGTTATATCCCCTGAATTTTTGCTGTTAAATATTCTAAAAAAATAGAAAAATTCACAACCAGTTCAATGTTTTTCCATGATTTTACCACTCGTTGCTGTTTACCTGCCGCTTGTCCTCGTGTGTGAACTGCGTCACTATTTTGGGGCGCATTTTGCTCATTAGCAGGGATTATTTCAGCCGATAAAAGATTTTTATGGCTGAAGCTTGGTTTGCTGCGCGTCTGGAGTACTATTCATGAAAAACCTGTCGGCCATTTCAAAGCTTTTTTCTCTCGCATTTTTACTTTTAAAAAATTATGTCTTGAAGCTTAAGTCTTTTTTAGTCTTATTGAGCGGGATATTTTCGTTTTTGCTTATAAACCACTCCTATGCTGATGCAGAGTTAAATCCCAATCAAATTATTGGCACGATCAGTTTCTCAAATGAAAATGCAACAATTCGCGATGTATTAAATAGACAGGGAATTAATAGCGCGCATATGAAGGCAAATAGTGTTGGAATTGATCCGGTATTAAATAATTCAGGCACGATAAGGTCTGATGGTGGAGCGCAGGTTTCATATCAAATGACTGTGGAGTCGTCCAGCGACGGCATTGCATATGATGTAAGCGGCGAGCTGCGCATGGATAGCGCTTCCGAACGTTTTATGATTAAACCGAAGCGCTCGGCTAGCGTTTATCCTGAGCCGGCGAGTGATGTGACAGTGAATTTAGAACATTGCGCCGCAATGGTTGATGTGAATTTTGTCGATAGCGATGGTGGTTCGGTTAATGTTACCGGAGGCTATATCATTGCTTGGGCCAGGGAAAATAATCGTTGGAACATGCAGGCACAAAATTTTGATTTGGGCTCCAATACTTCTCAAGAATACCTATTAGTTAACGGTGACGATAGCACTTATAAAATGCGTATCGTCTATGATTTTGGCAGTGACCCCTATGTGGATAAGGTGCGTAATTCTTGTCAGGTCGAGTTTACCGCAAGTTGTGATCAAGTTATTCCAGTAGATTGTGTAACGGATGGGAGTGAGGTTGCTTTTGGAAATATTATTGGCAACCTTTCCGTCGTGGGCGAAACGCTTACAGATTACAGCTGGTTAAGTAATATGCGTGCGATTTACGGTCCCTATGAAAATTACCGTTATGCGGAAGTAGAAGGAGCCGGCCCGTTTAATTTTCAAAATTTAGTTCCTAGCGATACGGTTGACCCCGCGCGCGGTTATTACGTTTACGGCATGCTAGGTTTTGGTGAAGATTACGACTATCAATTTTTACGCACGCCGCGCTTAAAAAATGTCATGGTTCAAGCAAATCAAACAACAGATTTGGGTTCCACTTTCGAGATAAACCCGGGGTATTTTTCTGGAAATGTAGAATTGGTTGGCCCGGCGAGTGCGACAAGTGCACTGCAGAATCTGCGTCGCGATGTTGATTCCGGCTATAACTATGGACGTGGTTCAATTCCTTACAATGTGCATCTTTCTTACAGCCATATGAGTGCCAAAGGCTCGTCTCAATTAGCGGAAGGTGCAACGCTTGATGCGGGCGGTGGTTACGCAAGGTCTATTTTCAGTGGTAGTTACAATAATGAAACAGGTGTTTTCGACGGTAATTACCGTTTAGCTGTTGGTGGATTAAAGAGTGAAAATTCTATTTGGAAATTTGACCGTGTCGCGCTTTCATTTAACAACGTAAGAACACGTACCGAGGAGGAACCTTACCATAATGCGATGATTTGGATAATGGATGAAGATATTGGTTATCGTGAAATTGTTGCTACTGAAACCCATAACTACGATCATCATTATTGCCTGAACGAAGTTCAGCTCGCCTATAAATCACTAGCAGGTGTTTTTTATAAACCTCGTTTACAAGCTCAAGGGCAATTTGTCGGTGAAAATTATCGCGGCGAACTGGTTAACTACCGTGTGTCTGTTAATTTTGCTCAGGGTTTGCCGGCTAATAAAGAGGCAGCGGCTGACTCTGGTATAGTGTCGCTCGATTTGCCGCAAGGTGATTACACCATCACGCCACGCGTTACTGCAATAAACCCGGATGGCAGTGAAACAAATACTGAGTTACCCGAATTAACTTTTGATGTGGGTTGTGGTCAGGTGCTTGTTGCATCTACCGATATTCAAGTCAGTGTTGGTGACGTTCCTCAAAAAGTTGAAGAGGACGAAATAACGATAGAAGGGAGCATCAATTCAAACGCGCCTGTGTCATCTATTCATTATGTTAAAAATGATAATGAACCTGTTAACGTGTGCAATAGCAATTGTGCGCCAGAAGGAACTTTTTCAGCTACGGTACCGCTTGATGAAGGTGAAAACCAAATCGTTGTAACGGCGACCGCGGATAGCGGCGAGCAGGCATCGGTTACTGTGGATGTTGAATATGAAGCACCGGTTGTTTTAACTCCGATTACCTTGTCTCAGTGCTCAGATATTAGTGTGCAGTCAGGTATTGCTGATACTGCAAAGGTGGCGTTTGCTCCGGTCGCGACCGGCGGTTGCTCTACGCCTGTTGTATCTTGTGATTCAAGCAGCGGGTCAGATTTTCCCAAAGGGGTCACGAAGGTTAGCTGCAGTGCAACAGATGAATGTGAGCAGGCGGCGAGTTGCGAATTTCATGTCAACGTAACTAGCCGTTTTGATAATCCTCACGAAGTTACTCTGCCGGAAATCGCTGAAGCGGAGCCCGAACCAGAGCCATCCTCAGGCAATCCGATATACGAAAGTGGAGAAGAATTTTTACAGGCCCACTCTTTGTTGCTCGCTTCAATGGGAATTCCCCAGTGTGCCAGCTGGAATATCAAGCAAGAATTTCCATCAAAAAAATGTGAGCGTGACAGCCGTCTTCCCGTTTTATCTTCGCGTAATATTGTCAATGTGTTACTGGGAAAAAATGCTGAGCTGGTACCTGTTGGCCATGTTGTTAAAGTGAATCATTGCGATGAGGATATTGAGAGTTCGTTAGTGACCAAAGTTTACAGTGACGAAGCGGAAGGCAGCGGACAAAATAGTGCAAAAGTCGGTATGCAACAAAAAGCTACAGCAGACGTATCGATGGGCGAAAACGGTTTAAGTTTGCGAGCTGATACTCAAGCCGATGGTGACGGCCGAGTTTATTTAATTGTTAATGAGGTTATTGATAGCTCTGGTGAAACCTATACGGAGTGTTCTGCGGTAGTTGTCCCCAGCGATGATTCGCAAAGTAGCCGAGTGAGCGTAATGAGTCAGTCACAAAAAGCGTTGGCCGAATGTCGTAAAAGCGGTGGGGCACCTGAAGAGTATTATGAACAAGCTCAAGCCGAAGAATTAGCTCCTGAGCGTATTGAGCGAGTACAAAATAAAAATAACGAGTTTATCGATGTGTTGGCATTCGGAGCAGAAGATGTATTTGAGACGGTAACAGTGGAAGAAACGCCAACAACTCCAGCTGGTAGCGGTGGAACTAATAATATCTCGATATCGACAACCTTGGACTCAAACGAAAGCTCCGGTAGTTCCAGTGGCTCAAGTGGCGGTGGCGCGTTGGAGTGGCCTATGTTGCTGCTTTTTACTTTGCTCTTTGCGTTTCGAGAAAAATTCGGTAGAAGAAAGCTTTAATTACTCTGTTAAAGCCCCGTCTAGGTTTCTCGAGCAATTGGTAATTTATGAGTGATCAACGAGCTGAACCCGAGATCACGGTTGAGTACTCTCGGGCTTTGCATATTTGACTCTTTGGTGTGAATTGAGGATTAACACCTTAACCTAAGATTGGATAGAATCAAGTTATCAATGGGCGTTTTTGAGTAAGTTGCTCAGCGATCCTAATTTAGAATTGTCAAATTAAGCTGGTGTTATTCTGATAAATAAGAATCGAATATACAGACAGGGTAGGTCTTTCAGCAAGGATCCCCAGGTTTTATTTATAAGCAGTAATAAATACTTCTAAAGGGCTTTTTTTCTAGTTTACAGAATATTAGGTTTCGCGATTTAAACGTTGGAAAAGTCCAACGCATATACGTTGCCATCTAAACCTAAAATTCTTAGCGGTGTCCTCGTATTGATACAATGTTCTAATATACATAGCTTTGTCCAAAATCTATTTTCGGGCGTGAGCGTACCGTTAAGACCTTCAAGCGATGTATTGATCCTCGCCTGTGCAGTTAATAAAGGAGAAGGGCTAACGGTAGATAAGCCTCCGGATCGAAAAGCTTCAGGGAATAAGATTGTCACCATCGAGTCGGGATGGTACAGCCCATGTTGTGCGGAAACATCTACTCCTCTATCAATTCCTACATAGCTTAACCCTCCGGCACCACTTAACCAAAGCTGTTCATTAGCGCCTTGTACGTTGCCGAAATCTTGCAGGGTGGCATCAACTGATTCTGGAGTCGCATCCCATTCGAGTTTTGTTACTTTGCTTGCGTTGGGATTATTAGGGTTTCCACCCCTAGCGGTGTCATGAGGGTTTTGTACTCTAAAACGACAATTTTCAAAAGGTATCACGATCGGTTGCATCGCTTGCCAGCGCTGATATTCCATATACTCCAGATATTCTGGTGAATTACCAGGAACTAATTTTTCATCGAATACCTGGTATTGATCTAGAGGCTCCACATTGTTTTGCTGCCAGTTATTGGTATCCTTATCCCAAATAAATACGGCTTGCATTACTTCCGTATCGGCTTTACCTCGCTTGAGTTGCTGAAGCATGGGATGTTGTGCTGTTTCAGTGGTTTTATCACGTTGATGAACAGCAATTCTTTGGGCTGGAGATTTCTGTCTGCGATCGATAATGGTCGATTTTGGTGTTGCGTTGTTTCTCCGCGGAGAGAACAATCCTTGGGATTGCGTACTTCTTTTACTGCATTGAGCGTACATTTTTAAACCGATTTAATCTAATTTCACTTTCGTATCTTTTACGGTAGGCCGTTTATTAAATTGTAGTGATATAACGGCTAATTAACTGCCCTAAATATTTAAATACGTCAAATGATAAGGCTGTGCGTTTTAAAAGATTTAAAGGGTTTAAAAGATGAGTCTAGTGCTTTTAATTAAAACTATGTCATAGATATTTTGAATATCGACGATATTTTTTTCGTATAGCTTGTTGTCGAATATTACTCTTATCGCGCTTGCTGTATACCTTAATAATCATTATTTATGCCTAATTTATTTGGCATATTTTATGTTTGTATATTGTGAGATATTAGCCAAACAATCGATTTAAGTGATAAAAATGAAAAACAAGCAAACTACAATATATAAAGCGATGCTTGCTGCAAGCCTGCTTTTTAGTGTTGTAGCAAACGCTGAATTTTCTCAAGATTTACACTTTGAGAGTGAGTTGGATCTTGCTGGCAATGCAGAAAATAATTATGCAGAGTTAGTACAACAGGGTGATTACCAAGCGATTTCAGTTCAACAATACGGGTTTAAAAACCATGTATCAGGTGAGCAGGTTGGGGAATTTAATGAGGCTTACGTGGCACAAATCGGCGGGGACCTGCTAATTCACAGCAGCCAGGAAGGCCTACAAAATCAGGTAACAGCTTCTCAAAAAGGTCAGGAAAATCAAATTGTTAGTAAACAGAACGGCTTTAAAAATCGCTTGGATGTTGAGCAAGATGGCGTTGCTATTAAAGCAAATGTCAGCCAGTTTGGTGACCATAATATTGTCGAAATGGAGCAAAGTGGTATTGGCCTGCGTAGCGAAATAATCCAAGATGGTAACTACCAAACGGCACGCATTATTCAGGGTCACTAGCTACTTACGTTACTCTTCACTACTCGAACAAAGCGCATTTCGTTATAACTTAATTATTTATTTTTACCTTCTTCCCCACGTTTATAGTCTAAGCATCTCGGCTAGTTTGAGCATTTCAATTAGCGTCGCATTCTTTTACTACTGAGCAATACTGTCAGGCATCAAATGCCAGAAGATGAATATGTATGACATTAATAGTCACATTGGCGCAAAAAATGTCGCCCACGTCAAATTGATGATTTTATTGACAAGTTAATCGTTTAAGGTGCTGTAATTCGGCGAGTGTATTTTTGCGCTCTAAATAGCCGCTTCGTTTTAAAATCAGTTTTTTATTATTCTCTTCGTGGGTGTAAGACACAGAAATTGTTAACATATAATTTTAATGTTTGTTATTTATTAAAAACAAAACTATGCCACAGTTGGAATGAGATGTGCTCTACACCTTGGGCTCGTGACCAGCAGGAGCTGGTTTTAGAAAAATGAAGGAACGCATGTTGTACTCGTAAAAGTAAATTACCACCGGTGTTTACAAAAAAATATACTGAGGTTTGCGCTCATGAATATCAAACACATTATCATTGCATCAGCTGTTTCACTATTATTATCTTCAACTGCTTTTGCAGCAGGAGCTACTCGCGAACATGCTGTTATCGATCAGCTCGGTAACGAAAACCAAGCATTTGTGCGCCAGAATGGAACTGACAACCAAATTCGTGTTGATCAATATGGTGATCATAACGACAACCACTCAGAACAAAATGGTCGACAAGGCGAAGCTTATATTCTCCAAACAGGTGATAATAACAGCGCAACGACTTTCCAAGGAGGTGTGGAGAACAAGCTTAATATACATCAAAACGGCAATCACAACGAAGCAGACGTTGGCCAGAGTGACGGCTCCCAAAACCATTTAAATCTCAATCAAAACGGAAATCGCAACTACGCAGAGGGTGACCAAAGTGGTCATAGAAGCTCTGCTAAAGTGTTGCAAAATGGCGATAGTAATGGATCTAGCGTTTTTCAGTCGGGCATAGAAGACAAGTTTGAAAGTGTTCAAAATGGCAATGGAAACTATGTTCACGGTGACCAGGATGGAAAAGGAAGTTTGTTAAAAATAAACCAATTGGGTGACAACAACTACGCCGGTGGTACGCAACTTGGCAGCGGTCAACGTGCCCATATTAATCAAGATGGCTCGGATAACTGGGCTGATACTTTCCAGGAAGGCCAAGAAAATATGGCTGTTCTTGAGCAAAATGGATCCGGTAATTTCGCCTTTTTCTCGCAACACGGTACGCATAATAAAGGCGAGGTCACTCAAAATGGGATGAACAATGCGGCAACTGTATGCACCGACGGTGTTGAAAACGTTGCTAAGATTATGCAAAACGGAAACGCAAACCGCGCCGATATATTACAAGGTTTTTAAGTGTCCCCCGGTGGAGGGGTGGTTGTCAGTAGAGTATTCGCCGGCCGTCCCTCTACGAGTTTTTAATGACTAAATTCTTTGTAAAAAGGTGTGCTATGAAAAGATCGAGTAGGCCAAGTTGTTTTTTCTGCTTTATTCTCACCCTGATATTGAGTTATGCAACACACGCTAAAGCCAATGATATACAGCTTGGTGGCATGCTGCTGAACAAAACCATTACTTGGTTTGGTCAGGATTTTTTTAATTACTTTGCTCGCGAGTGGCGTAACCAGCCTTTTGTGGTTAGACAAGAGTTAGTTATTGAGGAAATTCCCTCTGCGCGTCGTGGCACGCAAGTTGTCATTCGTTACAAAGATAAAATTGTTTTTCAGTCATCTATTGCTGCAACGCGTAATCAATCACGTGCTAATGGGTCTCAAGCCGTTTCTATTGTGTTATCGCGTGTTCAGTCAATCGATCTCTCCGGCAATCGTGTTCAGTTTCAAGATTTATCACTCGACGAAATCTGAATTATTAAACTGAGTTTTAGTAAATAAGGGCGGACAAATGAAAATGATCGCGATTATTCTTTTCTTGTTGGCATGGGTATTTACCCACTCAGCATTTTCCTCTCAACTGGTATACACGCCGGTAAACCCCTCCTTTGGTGGCAACCCACTAAACGGTTCTTCGTTAATGGCAAATGCGCAAGCGCAGAATAAAATAAAGGATCCTTCAATGATCGAAGAAGAAGAAACGGCATTACAAGAATTTAATGCTCGGTTACAGCGCTCGGTTTTAAGTCGACTGACGAGTTCTATAGCAGGAAATTTTGTCTCGGAAGACGGCTCGCTTATACCGGGGCAAACGGTCACACAAGATTTTGTGATTGATGTTGTAGATGAAGGTGGCGGGATGATCCGTGTAACCACAACTGATCGCACAACAGGAGATTCGACGACTTTTATCGTTGAATCCCAAACGTTCTAAATCTTTGGTTATTAAATAGCTGTTATTGTTTTTATGGCGATCCGCCGACTCGGGTAGAGTGCTATGAATAAGCTTGTTAAACACTGTCGTATTACCGTAAATAATTTTGCTAGTAAAGCAATCGTCATATGCGGTATCTGCATTTCGATCATTGGCTGTGGTTCCGTTCCGGTTGTAGAAGAACTGGTTGGTCCGAAATTACAGCGCGAAGCCTGGGATAAACCATCGGAAGTCTACATGGATTTACGTAACCTACCGAAACCTCGAGGCAAAATTGTTGCTTCAATATACAGTTTTCGGGATTTAACCGGGCAATATAAGCCCGCGCCATCAAGTGGGTTTTCGACAGCTGTTTCACAGGGCTCTGCAGCTTTATTGCTGAAGGCGGCACGTGACTCTGGTTGGTTTGCTGCGGTAGAGCGAGAGGGTTTACAAGATTTATTGACTGAACGAAAAATAATACGCGCGGCTTTAAAAGCTAAAAATGCTAGTGCTGATGTCCCTCCATTGCTTGGTGCAAATATTTTATTAGAAGGGGGGATAGTTGGCTATGAATCCAATATGAAAACCGGTGGGGCGGGTGCAAAGTATTTTGGCCTGGGCGTTTCTGAACAATATCGTGTTGATCAGGTTTCCGTTAATTTGCGTGTTGTCGATGTCAATTCTGGCCGGGTAATCAATAGTGTGACGACAACTCGTTCTATCTTATCCCGCTCAATTCAAGGTGGTCTTTTTCGCTTCGTCAGGTTTAAGCGTTTACTTGAAATAGAGGCGGGTTATACGCGCAATGAACCTGTGCAGTTATGTCTCGTTGAAGCAATTCAAGCAGCGATAATTGGCATAATTGTCGAAGGGATCGAGGATAAAAGCTGGACTCTGATGAATATTGCTGATGTTAGTCACCCTTTAATCAAAAAGTACGGGCGGGGGCTAGCAACTCAGGAGGCAGCAGTAGCGAAACAAGTGGGTCAAAAAAAAGGCTCTCTAAAAACTGATAGTGATAGGGAAAAACCAGCTTCTGGAGAAACTGCAAGAGATAGCAAAACACCCGAGGGTTCCAGCATTCGTAACGAGCATGTTAAGTCGGATGCCCGGCATCCAAAGGGTAAAAATACTAATGATTCCACGAAGAAGTTATACGCGCGTAAAGCGTCTGATGCTAAGCAGCTGACGGCCAAAAAAGTCGCATCGGCGGCTAGGCCACTGATCAGAAAGGCTGTAGCAAGCGTGTCGAGTAATCAGCTTAAACCACGACTGGCTCGCGCGTTAGCGTTATCAAAAGCCGAAAACAAGCTGCAAGCGGACTCTATAGATGGTAACGTTTTTGAGCTACAAGAGTCTTTGGAAAGCCTTAAAATTGACGATGAGGGTGATTTTGTTATCCAACTTATCAGCAGCCCTTCTTCTATGAAAGTTCTGGAGTTTGCGGAGAAATTCAAGATTAAGCGCGACATGATTGAGTACATTCACTTTAAAATTAAAGGTAAAGTTCATTTTGCAATTTTGTACGGTCGCTTTAAAACTAAAATGAGGGCAATAAAGGCTATCGAATCTTTACCTCCTGCATTGAGAATCCACGAGCCAAGAGTAAGATTGAAAAGTTAGTCCACAACTTCTAACAAGACAGGCATGCTAATTTTGGCATTTGCAATTCTTGCACTACTATTTTTTGTATTCGGACGCCGTTAATTTTAAACTGTGAATATTTATGTGTAAGCATACTTTCTAGATCATCGCTTGTGTTAATGTATATGAGTATTCACAGGACTGAAGTAGTATAGCGCTATCAGCTTTTAAAATGCGAAATCGCCGTTTTTAATATTTGCGATGAGTCAGATAGATTTTTTGATAGGTGCTTTAAGCCCATTACATTTGCTGATGCGGCTGCGGTCATCTTATGGAGCTCTTCCACGCGCTCGTGGATAAAGCCAACTTTTATTTGTTGGTTATTCACTCCTTCAATTACGCTAACGATGGTTTCTCCCAGTGCTGTCGATAATTCACTCGCCTGATTTACTTCCTTACTGCAATTAGTGAACAAACCCTGGTTGATCGCAAAGCGTTCTTGCACGTGCTCTAACTTTTCGACTACTGCTGCAACACTATTACGCATTGTGGTCGCTAGTTCGGATATTTCGTTCACGGCTACGCCGCTGCTGTTTGCTAACGAGCGCACCTCATTTGCGACAACGGCAAAGCCTCGCCCGTGTTCCCCAGCGCGCGCGGCTTCAATGGCTGCATTTAAGGCCAATAAGTTGGTTTGATCGGAAACGGTGGAAATGGTTGTCGAAATCTCGGTAATAGAGGTGGCTGCGTCTGATAACAATTGTATTTGCTCCTCCAGTGCTTTCACATCTTCGCCAAATTGCTCTTGTATATTAATTGATTCGTTTATTATGTTTTTGGCGGATTGACAGCCGACTGCGGTGGACCCTGCTTGAACACGGCATTGCGACAACTGATCATTGACGTCCGTCGCTATATTGAGAATGTATTCGGCGCTTTCATTGATGCAAGAAACGCATGCAATTACGTTAGACGTTCTGTTGCTCGACTCTTGTGCTCGTTCAGAAATAAAGGTCGAGTTTGCTGATAAGATTTCTGATTGGGTATGAATTTCAGTGACAATTGAGCGCGTTTCGCCTATAGCGTTGTTGAGGCTTTCGGCCATTTTAGCGACTTCGTCACCTGTTTTGATATGCGTTTCAGCGCTTAGATCTCCATGAGCAAATTTGTTGATACTTAACTGAATGTTAGTTATAGAGCTTAACATAGATCGATTAAGCAACAAGGTAATAAATACGGCTATGCTAAGGCCAACTAATATCCAAGTGCCTCCGATGGCAAATGTCTGTTTGATTTCTTTTTGGTTTATTTCCGATACTCCGACAATTTTTTGAAATTCTTGATTGAGTATTGTCTGAGCTGCTTCAAGTACTTTGTCGCTTTTAGCACCAATTTCATTGAGGACTAACATTGCTTCTCTATCGTTATTTTTCTTAGCGTATGAAATAACTTTCATCTGTTTTGGTCTTATTTTTTTTACTTGTTCGGATAGAATCTTGACTTGTGGATTGTCGGGAAGTGCTTGGGTTAATTTCTGAATTTGCTCGTCAAGTAAAGATCCTGCCCGAATAGCGGCAATGGCATTTTGACGAATATCAACTCGCTCTTCCGATGCGATTAATGCATATAAGTGTTTCTGATGATTTAGAATTGATATAAGTGTGGCGTTAGCTTCGCGTTGGCTGAGTTCGTTTTGGACGAGTATTTTTGACAAGCTCGTATCGTGTTTTGTCATAGTAACGCTAACGAGAATTACGATTGCGAATATCACACACGTCGGTGGTAGACTCAGAAGCAATAATTTAGCTTTTAGGGACATTTTCATATGTCAACCTTTCCCTGTTTTTATTTGTATTATAATAGACAAAAATTGTGTTGCTAGGGGAGTGTAATTATTCTGCGATAATATAATTATTATGTTATCTATTTCGATTTAAAGTAAATTGAAAAGTGAATCGGGTGCGAATCCGTATGGTTAATTTCTAGCACCTCTGAAAAATTGAAACAGATGCTTATTAAGTGCAATTAATCGTTATATTTAAAAATCTAAAATATAGATATTGTCTTGTAATCCGGTAATTGTTGCTAGATTAAAAATATTGCAAATATCGAAATTGAAGGTCATTCGAGCTGTCAGTTAAGCTAATTTTAGGCCGCATACGATTTTAGGTCGCATAATTAGTTGCGACCTTATCTATGTATTCGTAACTGCCCTTATTCGCGTAATGCCGGTTTAGATATAGTTGCTTCAAAGTAGTGCGAACATCCTCTCCACATTCGGCAGGTCGGGATGGTATGCCGTATACACAAATTGAAGACATCGCTTCGAGTTATAGCGTCGCCTTCTTAAAAGTTATCAATAATGATAAGGAATCGACATACTTGCTGACTATTGGCAGCGTTAGAGTTGGCCGGATTTGTTATATTGCTCGTATTGAGATAGTTATCATTTCTGGGCCTATAAATGGTTAAACTTGCGCTTTCACTGCTTTGGGGAGCTTTCATCGCGAGCTTAGTAGCGTGTAACGGAGCTTCCACAGAACCGGAGCCTGTCAAAAATCCCCCACAAAATATAATGTCTTTAAGCGGTACTGCCTATGACTTGGTGGGAAGCCTGGTTATTCAGGACGGGCTGGGTAATCAGTTAACTGTGACCGACGGAAACTTTTCATTTGATGCCACTTACGAAGAGGGGCAGCCGTATACCGTTAGCATCGTCGATACTCCTGACTCGCAAACATGCGAAGTTGCTAACGCGCAGGGCGTTTTTGCTGATAGTGATATATCGGGTATTGAAATTCGTTGTGTTCAAATTGTGATTGTGGAAGATTTAAAACTGCAAATAGATGTGACTGGATTAACGGGTATTTTGCAGCTCAGTGATATGCCCGATTCAAGTCATTCGGTCGAAAACAATGGCCTTTTCACGTTGGGCGCTACTTATGCTCCTGGTGCTGATTTCGAGCTTGTTATAGCGCAACAACCGCAGGGGCAAAAATGTAGTGCCGATATAATGGCGGGTATGTTCAACGAGGTCGATATTGTTGTCAGCATTGTTTGTTCGGACACCGATTATCGTTTGAATGTCAGGGCAATGGGGTTACTCGGCAACATATACTTAGCCAATGAGCGCGATGAAATTCTGACGCTAGAAGGCGAGGGTGATTTCAGTTTTAGTAGTTCCTATGAAGCTGGGTCGAAATATGAAGTTGAAATTCGCTCTGATGTGGTCGACCAAGTGTGTGTATTGGAAAATCTTCAGGGTGAATTTGATAGTGCGGACATCGAACTTTTAATAAGTTGCCAAGCAACGACAGCTCCCGATCCCGCTTGTTCTCCTTTGCAGGGAGGTTAGTTATGCAATTTGTTCCGTTTCCGCAGAGTAGAGCTTTAAGATCATTTCTCATTCTTTTTTGTAGCGTCGCTTTTGCATTTATAGAGACACATGCTGCTGAAAACCCCAATATTCTCCTTTTGGTTGTCGACGATATGCGCACTTCAACCGGAAGTTACCGGCACCCTGATGTCAGTACTCCTCATATCGACAAACTCGCATCGCAGTCGGTTGTGTTTAACAGAGCGTACGTCAACATACCCGTTTGTGGCGCTTCAAGAGCGAGTTTTATGACAGGCGTTAGGCCAACGGTCAATCGATTTATAAACTTTAAATCGCGTGCTGATGAGGATTTACCAAGAGCCGTTACCTTACCACAACATTTTAAAAGCCAAGGTTATCACACGGTTTCAAATGGCAAGGTATTTCACTTTGCGGCGGATTCCAATAATAAAAGCTGGAGTGAGAGCGCTTGGTTGCCCAACGTTTCGGTCGATAAAGGTTATACCGAGAGTGTCAAAAAATTTCGTAAAAAAACTAATAATTTAGATTACGGCCCCTGGTATGAAAGTGCCGATGTGGATGATTTAGCCTATTTTGATGGACAGGTGGCAAAGAAAACATTGGAGGATTTAAGGCGCTTATCGCAACAGGACAAACCGTTTTTCTTGGCTGCCGGTTTTTACTCGCCACATTTACCTTTTTACTCGCCAAAAAAATACTACGACCTCTACGATATCAATGCTTTAAGTTTGGCCCCAGATCGTAAGCGGCCAACTAACGCACCGAATGCACTTATAGATTCGCGTGAGATAGGACTGTACCACTTTATGGGCGTTGAATTTAATAGTGATAATTTTCATCGTTTAACACGTCATGCTTACTATGCATCAGTGTCTTATACGGACCAAATGATAGGCCACATACTGTGTGAACTCGAAGATTTAGGCCTAAGGGAAAACACGATCGTTGTGTTGGTCAGCGACCATGGGTTTAATCTCGGCGAACACAATTTTTGGGGTAAACATAAATTATTGGAAGATGCTGTTCGTGTTCCGTTGATGATCAGTGCCCCTGGAATGCCGGAAAATCAGCTGACAATGGCAATGGTAGAGTTAGTTGATCTTTACCCGACTCTATCGGAGTTGGCCGGAATTCAGTTGCCACAAAACATTGTCGCCCAGTTACACGGCAAAAGTTTTGCCGATGTTGTGGAAAAGCCGTATTTGCCAGGTAAAGAATACATTGTTACCCGCTATAAAAATGGTGAATCGATTCGCAGTAAACGTTTTGCGCTAACGGAATATTCGGTGGGCAACAATAAACAATATATGTTTTTTGATCACCAAGTCGATCCGTTGGAGAGTGTAAACGTTTATTCGAAGCAAGAGTATCAAAAAGATATTGAATATTTGCAGCAAAAATTGGCCGAGGAATTAGCGCGCAGTAAATAATAATTCTTGCTGCCGCTAATAACAGCAAACGCATTGCGATGTTTCCTACTGCGCGTTAGCGATACTCTTAACCTTGCCTTTATAGTTTTACGCCCATTTCCTCAAACATCGCAGCGCCCACTAAAAAATGCGCTGAAATCCACGTCACATTCCACATCTCTGCGTAATCGCCGCGCATTTGTTCGAGTAAAATATCGCCTTTTCTCACGCGTTTTCCGCGGTAGCGTTGAGCGTAATTAGTTTGCAGCATTTGTTCCCCATGTGAGCCATAAGGGTCAATCATTTGACCGCAACTTCGATACATCACAATGGCTAAATTTTTGAGGTCATTATCATTTTTTGCATCTGCCAATTTATATAGCCAGGGTGCAATTAAAACGCCGTAGACATCCAAATGGTGGTTTTGCGGAGAGACGGCCGTCCAGCCCCGCGTTTTAAATCCGTGATTGTTAAGCCGCCCGGCCGGCATCGGTATATCCCACAGTACAACGTAACTTAACACCACGTCTGCCGCATGTGAGGCAGCATCTAAATACTTTTGCTTGCCGGTCGCTTCATAGGCGCTATAAAAGCCCTGAAATGCGGCCCAAGCACCTTCTTTGTCTTCGCCAGTTGCATCGAGTGTTCCACCCCAATACGGTTCATCCATCGATAAATGTCGTGCGATGTAATGGTCCGCAGCTTTTAATGCGGCACTGCGAAACAAGTTATTTTTGTTTTTGTACAAACTGTCGGCCAAAAGCAATGGAGCAATAAAAAATGCTTCGTTGGTGGATTCAGGCCGCCAATCACTTTTTAATATTCTGTTAGCGTGAATAGTCAGGGCTTTTTGCGTAAATTTCTTCCAGTTTTTTGTTTTGTACTGTTTATTGCTCTCTGCCGATTTTATCGCTCGCATCATATTGAATAGGCCTTGAGCCTGTGCGACATAGCTTTGATAAGGAGAGTCTAAATCCCACTTGTTTTTATTTAAGTCAAAGTCAACTGCATATCCATCTTTAGAAAACTTTGACTTTGAAATAAAATCCATTGACTGTTGCACATAGCCGACAATTTTATTTTCAGGTAGATAATCTTCAAGATGTTGAAGTGCATAGGCAGGGGCCGCTGCCTGCCCAACCCAGCCGAGTCCAATAACACTTTTTTCTTCATTTTTGTCATAGGTATTAAAGCCTCTCACTCTGCCTTTTTTCTCCCATCGGGACTCCATAAAAGCCAATTTATTTTCCACAATTTCTCGCATACTCGGGAAATCGTTGTAATAAAAGGGTTTAAAAATGTCGACTGCAGTGCGAAAGGCCTGCTGAAAACCCTGTCCTTTTTTCTTTACTGTATAAGCTTCTAAGTAATAGGTTTTTTCAACGATATCACCGGGGTTGAGCCGCATAAATGCATCTGGATAAGGTAAATGGCTGTACTTTAAGGCTTTGGCAATGCTCTTGGTGCGGTTGTAGGCGACGGGGCCTGATAGCAATTTGAATTCGGTATGCTCGCTGGATCTCTCCATCCCGATTGACCACCACTGGTCGTTGAGATTACCCGAGGGTACGAGGCTTGGTAGGCTGTGCAATGCAGCGCCGTAGAGCTTTCCAGCTTTTGGTGACCATTCCAAGCTCACCAACGGGGCTGCCGGGCGGTGTTCTTCGAATATTGCTATTTCGCCCTCGTCGCCATGCAGATGTGGTACGCGCTCGGGAAAAGTGGAGCGCCCAGATGGATTACCGTGATACATGACAGCGGGGATAAAAACTGAGTTGCTGGTTGTAGGAACTAGCCAGCGTATCGCAAGAGTGACTTGGTCTAATGTGGTTTTGCCGTGCCATTCAATACGCCGAACACATTTAAAGCGCGGCGTCCGAGTTGAGGGTTCTTTGCGGCATGCATCTCTGAGTTTAAGTTTATCGCCTCGAATATCTAACAGGCCAGAATAGATGGTCCAGTCCCCTGATTTCTCAAGCTTAGCAATAGGTGCATGTAACCAGCCGGAGGACCATTGGTTTTCCCACTTTGTTGCAACAGACCAGAAGCCCTCGGGCGGTGAATACAGAAGTATTTCATCTTGGCTATGCAAAGTAAGTTGTTTTGTATCGTTATTGTACGAAAGTTCAAAGTCGGCGAGCGCCGTATTAATAAAGCTCACTAAATAGAGTAAGGCAACATAAGCTGTTAGCTTTTTGGATAGAGTCAGAAGTAACATGTTTTTGGTCATATATTGTGTAAAACGCGTTAATCGATAGGTGGGGGGTTATAGCTAAGGTTGGGATAAATTGTCAAGGGAGAAACCGCTTAGCCGAACATATCGGCTATCGCTTAGTGCGGGATGTTTGCACGGAGCGACTGATTTGATGCTTGCTAGAGCATAACGGACTGATTTTAAAGGCCGGTTTACACAGGCCTGTAGAGCGCGCCGAACCAATGCATCATTGGGTGAATAACTTGCTTGAAAAGTGAACTGCAACATTTGCGCTACAATTTATATAGTTGGGGCCAGCGACCAAAATCTCCGTTGTTCACTGCGAGGTTCGATACATAGTCTGCTCCATTAGTCACGACATGGCTTGTAGCTCTGGGTGATGAAAAATTAAAATAAAAAAACCTAACAACGTATAAGCATTTAGTATAAAAAAATTCCTGAGTATTTGGTTGCAGAGGGTTTATATTGTGAGTTGGATGCGGTGTGTCAGCGTGAGGATGCGTGTGGTGCTCGTTGCTTTGCTGCCTGCTCTGATCGTGTGCTTGCTCGCCTATCAAAAATATAATAGGACTCACTCGACACAAACTAACATAGAACAAATTCGAGTGATTGCTAGTTTGTCGCAAGATCTGCTGCCACTTTTAATTTCGATTCAGAATGAGCGTGATTATTCCTATATTAATTCATTCGGCAGTAGTAGGCGACATGCTGATCTGTTAACGAAAATACGCAAGCAAACCGACGGCCATATATCATCTGTTTTAGCGCGATTATCTAGGGCTAAATTCGAAAACCAAGCGATGCGCAAACAGAGTCAAGTAATGCTTGAAAAGCTCAAGCTAATAAACGGGTATCGCGATAAAACTGACAACGGATCAATCGATTCTAATGTTTTGTTAGAGGGATATACCGAAATTTTACAGTCTATTTTGGATGTCATCGGCCATATGTCGCGCTATTCAAATATCGAATCAATCACAAAACTATCCGAAGCTTATCATTTTTTATTAGAAGCTATGAACTATGCGAGCATACAGCGAGCACTTGTAGGAGGCTTTCTTCTTAAAAAACATTATCCTGAAAACCGAGTTTATCTTGCACTTGTCATGTCAGCTGAAAATAATTTATTAAAGCAAATGTTAAATCAATTTGCTAACAATGACCGGGAAAAAATTGATACGATATTTTTTAGTAAATTTGCCCTGGGTCTGAATTTTTACAAGCTTACTGCACCTGCTGATGTAATTCGTAAGTCTGTAAGAGATCAATCGGGAGATATTCCGCCAGATTACGATAGCGATCTATGGCTAAAGGAAATCGACAAGCGAATTGAAGCAGGGTATCGGGTGGGTGAATACATATATACCCAATTGTTAAGAGAAACCGGCGTTGAAATTTCTCGGGCTGAGTCTAATACAAGGGCTACTATTGCGGTTTTATTGGCCGCGTTGACTTTACTTTCTTTATTTTCGTTGTTCATTATTCTGAGCATAACGAGACCTATTCAACATGCTGTTGATGTAATAAAGCTTCTATCTAGAGATTTTAAGATAGATCGTAGGTTACAAATAACTGGTAATGATAATGTCGCAGTTTTGGGCCGGGCGTTCAATAGCTATTTGGAAAGCTTTGAAAAAGCCATTATTTCCGTTAAAGATGAAGAAAATATAATTGAAGATCTTAGGTATTCATTGACAAGTAATATTGAAAAAATGACATTAAGCTCTAAAAATCAATGTGACCATGCAGCAAATATACTGGTTGCAATTGAACAAATGAGCGAGTCAGTAACAACAATTTCGAACAATCTGCATGAGAGTTTTGAATCGATCGGAAAAGCAAATGATTCGACGATTATAAATGCTGATGAATCTGAAATTGATAAGCGAAGAATGCAAACACTAATTACTGAGTTAAAAGATATTAATATAGTAGCGAGCAAGCTGAGTGATGACACTAAGGCAATTGAGGGAATTTTAGATATTATTCAAACGATCGCTGAGCAAACTAATTTATTAGCTCTTAATGCTGCAATTGAATCAGCGAGAGCGGGAGAGCAGGGTAGAGGATTCGCCGTTGTTGCAGACGAGGTAAGAATATTAGCGCAATCTACTCAAGATTCTAATAAAAAAATTCGCGAGCAAATAGAGTCGTTACTATCTGATACAAATAATACTGCTGAAAAAATTGAACTGTTATTGCAAAAAGGTAATAGCGCAGTTCAAGCGGTAGATGCCGGAAGCAGGGCCTATGAAATGCTAAAGCAGATATTTGCCAAGATTTCTTCTGAAACTAATCAAATAGCAGCAATCGTCGAAGAACAAAGCCAGAGCATGCATCATATTGAACAGCAGACCTTTGCTGTTCAACGTAGCGCTGAGTCAGTTTATAAAAACGCACAAGCAACTGACGGCTCTATTGGATCTTTGCAAAATACGGCGGAGAAACTGCGAACTCAAATTGAAAAATTCAATTCAATTTCGTAAAACGTCAATGCTTAACTATGCTATTTAGCCTTAACAAAATTTCATTATCCAAGCGCTTGACGTTATTGTCACTGTTCCCGCTCGTGTTAATTGTATGGTTTATAGCAGAGCTTTGCTTTGATGCTTACATTGATCGAGAAAAACTTTATGAATTAAAGTTTTTAACTGGTTATGTACAGCGTGCCAGTAGTTTGCTTGAGGATTTTCAACTAGAAAGAGATATAAGTAATATATATGTGGCGACTCAACGTGCCGACATATACGAAAAACTATTGCAGCGAAGAAAAGTAGCTGACAGAGCTTTTGAGCAATATCAAATTTACTCTGAAACACTAGATGCAAGCAATACGCACCAGTCGATACTCAGTGATATCGTAAAATTCATTGAGCTCTGGGAAAGCGAGCTAATACGTATTAGAAACACCATCGATAATAGTGCGAACGAAAAAATTAACGTGGAATCTGCATATAAAAAAATACGCTTACCTATTGTTAATTCAATCAATACATTCACAAAAATGCCGAGAGAAAAAGAACTGACTCTATTGACCAATGCATACTACTATTACTTGGAAATAATAGAACAGCATTCTCTTGAATTGGGGTTGACCGCTGAATTGTCACATAAAAACAATTATAAAAGGTGGCAGCGCTACATGATAGTTCTTTTCGTGGAAGATCTGTATATAAGGAAGTTTAAATCGTATTCGAGCCCTGAAAGCCAAAACAGCTTTGACCAACTTTTAAAAAGCGAAGCCTATCTAAATCAGCTGCCCGTAAAAGATATGCTTGTTGATTCGAGAGGCTCTGCCATAGCAAACGCTGATCTTCAGTCAGTGATCGACAAGAGCTTGGCCAAGTTAAGTTTTATCTCCAAGCTAGACGATCAGCTCTTACAGGAAATATCTGCTGTCATAGATAAATCGATAGACAACGCTACAAATAAGATTATTCTGAGTTACATAGCTATTTTTCTAGCGCTTATTTTGGTTTTGGCACTATTGTTAATGACTATCACAAGTATAAATAATCCGCTTTTGTATATGTCGCGTGAGTTAGTCCAGTTTGAAAGGGAAAAAAACATATCCACTGCTTTAACAGTGGAGGGCGAAGATGATTACGCATTGTTAGCGAAACAGTTTAATTTCCTAGTTAGAGAATTTAATTTATCTTTGCACGATATAAAAATTGAAGCAGAGAAAATGGTATCTGCCGCAGGGGCCACAGCCGAACTTGCTCAAGGAGCTCGCAACTCTACAGCCAGCCAGTACGCTTCGCTTGAAATCGTTATTCAGGCTATGGAGCAGATGAGTATTGCTACAAACGAGGTGGCCCGAGTGACTTGCCACACGGAAGAAATAATAAAAAATGCGCATGCTTGTGCGATAGATAGTACAAAAAATGCGGGCTTGTGTAGCGAGATCATTCAGGGGTTGACAACTGAAATAGTGGCAGCAGGAAATTTTGTTGAGCAACTTAATAAAGAGGTGAGCACGATCGGTGGGGTTCTTGACACTATTCAAGAAATTGCAGAACAGACTAATTTGCTAGCGCTGAATGCCTCGATAGAGGCGGCCAGAGCAGGTGATCTTGGGCGTGGTTTTGCGGTCGTGGCTGATGAAGTTCGAAGTTTGGCAAAACGGACACAAGATGCTACCGGATTGATTCGCGAGCAAATAGAGACATTGCGCACGAGCGCTAATGTTGTGTTGTCACGCATGGGAGACCTAACAGATCGAAGCAATGAAACCATTGAGTCCGTAGCACGTACGAATCGATCTTTTGAGGTATTAGAAAACCAGCTTAATAATATATCAAGCATGATGACTCAAATTGCTACTGCTGCGCAGCAGCAATCTGCTGTTGGTGAAGACATTAACAAGCGTTTTGGAAGTGTTAAATCAGATGCTAAATTGCTAGCCCAACATGCGGAATCTGGTGTAGAATCCAGTGCAAAACTCAATGCTACTGGGGTAAGGCTCAAAAAGCTGATAAATGAATTTAAATTATAACAGCGGTGAGCCTTAAAATTACTAACAACCATTGTTCGCAGTAATCATTTCAATTCGACCCCATTGGCGTATCAACTTTCATACTTTGCTCACCAATGTTGTTTAATTCCTATATATTTATTTTCCTCTTCCTACCGATTGTTCTTGTTGGCTTTTATTTAATTGGTGAATACTTAAACAAACGGCTGGCTTTAAGCTGGTTGGTTATAGCTTCATTACTGTTTTATGCGTGGTGGAATCCAGCATATTTAGTATTGATCGTCGCATCGATTATTTTTAACTATTTTGTAGGGCGGCGTTTGTACCTTACTCGTAGCAAATTGCTATTGTTTGTTGGTGTCGGCGTGAACTTGGCTTCCATAGGCTATTTTAAGTACGCAAACTTTTTTGTCGATTCTATTAATGTAGCGTTTGACTTGAGCTTTAATCTTGAAAGAATACTATTGCCACTTGCTATATCGTTTTTTACTTTTCAACAAATTACTTTTTTAGTTGACGCATATCGCGATCAAACTAAAGAATACGACTTTTTACACTATTGTTTATTCGTAACCTTCTTTCCCCAGCTGATTGCCGGGCCAATCGTTCATCACAAGGAAATGATGCCGCAATTTCGTAACGACGCAATCGCTAAGTTGGATTTTTCACATCTATCTGTTGGAATTTCATTGTTTGCCTTAGGCCTTTTTAAAAAGGTGGTGTTAGCCGATAATATCGCGGTTTATGCAACGCCAGTATTTGCCTCCGCGGAAAATTCTGTACCGGTGACCTTAGTAGAAGCTTGGTCTGGGGCTTTAGCCTACACATTTCAATTATATTTTGATTTTTCAGGTTACTCCGATATGGCAATTGGCCTTGCGAGAATGTTTGGTATTGTCTTGCCTGCCAATTTTTTCTCGCCCTATAAGGCGCAGAGTATTATCGAATTTTGGCGTCGTTGGCATATTACATTATCAAGATTTTTACGAGATTATCTCTATTTCTCGCTAGGTGGAAATCGCCGGGGTATAGCGCGTCGTTATGTCAATCTCATGTTGACGATGTTATTAGGCGGTTTGTGGCATGGTGCTGGATGGACCTTCATCATATGGGGAGGGCTGCACGGTTTTTATTTGTGTATTAATCATGCCTGGCGCGCTTTTGCTGGTGATAAAAGAGTTAGTAGCGAAAAAGATATTGGCGGAAAAGAATATGCTAAATTGCTGAAACTTATCGGCGTATTACTGACTTTTTTCGCGGTAGTTATTGCTTGGGTTATGTTTCGGGCAGAATCTGTCAGTGGCGCTTTGCACCTTTATCACGCAATGCTCGGTAAGCATGGTATATCTCCGCCTGGAGGCTTGGAACCGGCGTTAATCAACATGCTAATCTTGATGTTTTTGATAGTGTGGCTGATGCCCAATTCACTTGAGTGGCTAAAGAAGGAAACACCCGCTCTCGATATGAATAGCTTTACCGGAGGTGAAGAGAGAGAGCGATGGATCACATGGCAACCGACTTATCGATTTGTCTGTATCACAGCGCTGTTGTTAACTGTAGCCGTTATGTATATACAGCAAGAAAGCGAATTTCTTTATTTTCAATTTTAATATGTTGATCACTTATTCACGCTATTTTGGTTTGTTATTGGCGCTAACGCTATGTTTCTTGGTTTTGGTATCAGGGGTCAACTTTTATGTTGACCCGTCCGCTTTATACCGTGAAAAAAAAGGAGATTCCGCTCAAGATTACGCGCGCAGCTTAGTATTTTCAAATGTGGGCTTGTATTGGCCAAAAAATTCATGGAACGAGCGCAATATTAAGCGCGAACTGGCATTGTACGAGGAAATTCAGGCTGATTGCACTGTTCTTGGTAGTAGTCACGTAATGCAGATAAGCTCATTTAGAGAAAATAAGTCACTTTTGACTCATTGTAGGTCGCTAATAAATCTCGCTGTTGCTGGTGGTGGCTTAGAGGATTTATTGGCATTTACCCACATCCTTTTGAATAGGAAAAAGCTACCTGAAAAAATTGTTATGGGAATCGATCCTTGGACACTGGATCTCAATCGCGATGTTAGATGGGAGCGTTTAAAACATGAATACAGTGTTATGCGTTCACAACTCGATTCCAAGAGCCAAGTAATTAGCCCCGAAAACCAGAAAATAAAATATTGGGTAAATTTAATTAACCCTCAATACTTTGTGCGATCTTTGGAAACGATTGGAAAAAGTGAATATGTTATTGAGGAGGTCGATTCATTAAATCTCTCAGTTGGCGCACCGGAACCGGTACTATTGCCGGATGGGAGTTTGGTTTATTCTTCTAAGGTTATTAGAGATAGCTATATTGCTGCAATCCCGGTTGGTGGGAAACCCTACAAGTTAAAAGCTGGTAACCGACAGGTATCGGACGAGGGAATAGAGCTTTTAGTTAAGCTGGTTGAGCACATAAAGAAAAAGGAGATCGACGTTATATTTATCCTAACGCCATACCACGAAAATGTATGGCAAGATCCAAAATCTCCAACGACAAAGGCTTTGGTGGAGGTTGAAGCTCACGTAATCGAAGTTGCTAACACCTACAATATTCCTATGCTAGGTTCTTATGATCCACAAAAAATTGGTTGTGAAAGCGATGAATTTTACGATTTTATGCACCCAAGAGCTTCGTGTTTAGCCAAAATAAAGTGAGGCATTAAACTATTTTTCGCTGAATCTCATCAGACATCGAAACCATTCGCTTTTTCTATCGCGTCGCGTTGTAAATATTGCGCGTTATATTGCAAATCTTAATAGGTGGAAAGTAGGCATATTCTATTTATATGCATTCACTTGATTCATACTTTTGAATTCCCCTGACATCATATTGATAGTGTCTATACTTTAACTATCAAATAATTCAATTGCTTTCTTATATCTAGATGTTATTAATACTGGAACACATTGCGCTTTTGGTTTTATTAGGGCTTAGTGCGTTTTTGCTAAGGCAAAGATTACGCTCTAACTCAGCATATGCTTGTTTAGAAGACGAGTTAGAGCGCAAAAATAAGCAGATATCAGAATTGCAGTGCTCGCTCGAAACTAAGATTGATAAGAGTGCTTTAGATGAATCCCAGGAAAAAATTGCAACACTTGAGCAGGCAATAGCAGAATCTCAGAGTCAATTCGAAAGAGCTCTGGAGGAAAGTAATCGACACGAAAAGTCTTCTGCTGAGGAAGTGAAGTCCAAATTAGAAAGTACGCTTCAAAGCCAGCAAGCCCTAAGTTCTGTGGTTATAGATATCGCAAAGGAAATGAAGGAGTTGCAGGAGTTGTTACACACCTTCGAGCGTTGGAACGAGGAATTAAATACCCTAATCGAACACAATATTATGATGCAGGGGCAGAATGAGGATTTCAGTACGATAGTTAAACAAACGATAATCTTGGCGCTAAATGCGAGCATCGAAGCTGCGAGGGCGGGTGAGCAGGGAAGAGGCTTTGCGGTTGTTGCCGACGAGGTGCGTGCCTTGGCGGAGCAATCAGAATCGCTTAATAATGAGTACAAGTCGCATCTCTCAAAAAGTGAGGTGATCACAGTTTCGACATTTCAGGACATACAGGCGAGTACCCAGCTTATTTTGACTTCGGTAAATAATATTTCGAGCAAACTTAGTAATGTGGGAACTTAGCGTGCTTCTGAATAATAGGCGAGTGATGCACGGAATATTAAGTTAATGACTGAACAGCGCGTATCAAAACAAACATGGGATTCGCTTGAACGAACACTTAGGCAATCGCTAGTAGATAGCGTCACCGACGTACTTGATTGCTCTCAATACGATTTGGATTTTATTCGCGAACGCGATCTTATTGAAAGCCATATGAGCCGGATACTGTTAACAATTTCGGCAATTCACTTCAAATTGTTAGTGGTATTACACTATCAAGATGAGCAGCTTAAAAATTTAATTGCACAAAATAACGAAGCTAATGTGAAAGAGAATAATGAATTAGAAAGCCGGTTTTTGGAGTGTGGTAATCGTTTTTGCGGTGATGTAAAACGCTATGTACATGAAGGAGTGAATCACTTGGGTATGTCGACACCCTGCCAACTTTCAAAAAAAACGATTCTCTCTGACATTAGCGATGATGACAATCTATGCGATGTTCATGTTGGTGTAAGCAACGTGGGACAATTAATTTTGGCGGGAAGCTTGTATTTATATAGTAAAACAGATGTCGAGTTTGACATTCCCGCAAGTGCATTCGAGTTGCAAAACAATACTGGTGAACTGGAATTTTTCTAGCATGATTTTGCGGAGAACTTGGAAGCTTGCAATAGCAAAATGCACACTATACCGTTGACCCGGTAATTAACTTCCGTCGGGTTAACAAATTTGCATTTTTTAATTAATTTGATAAATCGGAGAATGCGTGATGGCAGAAGTGTTAATTGTTGACGACTCAGAAACCGTGCGCAAAGAAGTAAGCGAATTTCTTGCAGGTCAGGGCATTGGTGTCGCTACCGCAAACGACGGTCAAGACGGTTTAACCAAAATTCAGGCGGATGCTTCACTAAAACTTGTTATTTGTGACGTTAATATGCCGCGCATGGATGGGCTAACGATGTGCGAAAAAGTGAGAGCCGCGGGCAAAGCAAATTTGCCGATTATCATGCTGACCACGGAAAGCGATCCCAGCATGAAACAACGCGGTAAAGCTGCGGGTGTGAAGGGTTGGATTATAAAACCTTTTAACGGTGCCGCGGCAATTGGCGGCATTAAGTCTCTCATTGGTAAATAACTGGAACCTATTTGAGACAGGTTCTGGATATCCTGCCTTAGGTATTACACGCTAGCCCATTTTCTAGCAGTCAGTGGCGTTCTGTGGGAAAATAATCAGCTATTTTGTTTGCTGTGAACGCGATGATTCCTCAAAAAGCGCGAGATCTTTCCTCGTATCCTAAATTTTGGGCCGAATGCCTCGGTCCTGCTCCGTTTTTGCCGCTAGCCAAAAGTGAAATGGATCAGCTTGGTTGGGATAGCTGCGACATTGTTATTATTTCGGGTGATGCCTATGTCGATCACCCCAGTTTTGGTGCGGCTATTATTGGTCGTTTGCTAGAGTATCAGGGTTTTCGTGTCGGAATCATTGCGCAGCCTGACTGGCGCAGTGTTGAGTCTTTTCAAGTTTTGGGTAAACCAAATTTATTTTTTGGTATCACCGCAGGCAATATGGACTCAATGATAAACCGTTACACGGCTGATTTGAGGCTGCGTCACGACGATGCTTATACACCAGATGACATCGGCGGCAAGCGCCCTGATCGGGCAGTGACTGTTTATTCTCAGCGATGTCGAGAAGCCTTCAGAGATGTTCCTATCGTTGTCGGCGGAATAGAGGCGAGCTTGCGGCGCATCGCGCATTACGACTATTGGACAGATAAAGTTCGCCGATCCGTTTTACTTGATTCTGGCGCGGACATATTACTGTACGGCAATGCGGAACGCGCGATTATAGAATTGGCGTGGCGTTTATCTCAGGGTGAAAGTATTGAATCTGTTAATGATATTCGCGGTACGGCGATCATTAAAAATAAACTTCCCACAGCTTGGACGGAAATTGATTCAACGCGTATTGACTGGCCAAAAAATATTGATCAGCTTCCCAATCCTTATAACATCAATCCGGAAACCGGGTCTACTTGCTCCACAGAAGAAAAATCAGCACAAACTGAGGAGCAGGCGATAAAAATAGTGCCTTTCCCTTTGCACCGTGAACATGAATTGACGCTAGAAAATACTTACATTCGTTTACCTTCTTTTGAAAAAGTACGCAACGATCCTGCGTTATATTCGCATGCCTCTCGAGTGCTGCATCAAGAATCCAACCCGATGAATGCGCGCACCTTGGTTCAACGCCACGGCACGCAAGAAATTTGGGTAAACCCGCCACCCATTCCACTAGAAACGCATGAAATGGATATGGTGTTTGGCTTGCCCTACGCGCGGGTACCTCACCCGTCGTATGAAGGGGCAACTATTCCCGCTTATGAAATGATTAAAACCTCCGTTAATATCATGCGTGGCTGTTTTGGTGGTTGTACTTTTTGTTCCATAACCGAGCATGAGGGACGCGTTATTCAAAGCCGTTCTGAAGATTCGATCGTCAAGGAAATAGAAGAAATTCGCGATAAAGTCCCGGGGTTTACAGGTGTCATTTCAGACCTGGGTGGGCCCACCGCGAATATGTATCAGCTCAATTGTAAAGACCCTAAGATTCACGCTAATTGCCGGCGCTTATCCTGCGTCTACCCCACCATTTGTAAGAATTTAGTGACTGATCATTCGCCTACTACGCGCTTATATCGAAGGGCACGCAAAATACCTGGGATAAAAAAAGTTGCCATCGCTTCCGGTTTGCGTTACGACCTCGCTGTGGAAGATCCAGAATATATTAAGGAATTGGTGACACACCATGTTGGCGGTTACCTGAAGATTGCTCCGGAACATACCGAAGACGCAACACTGAGTAAAATGATGAAGCCTGGAATAGGGACCTTTGATTCATTTAAAAAATTGTTTGATCGCTACTCTAAGGAAGCCGGCAAAAAACAATATTTAATTCCCTATTTTATTGCGGCGCATCCGGGCTCGCACAACAAGGATATGATTAACTTAGCGCTGTGGTTAAAACGCAATAAATATCGCCTGGACCAGGTGCAAACGTTTTATCCGTCGCCGATGGCGCTCGCCACAGCGATGTATCATTCTGGAAAAAATCCACTAAAAAAAGTTAGCTATAAAAGTGAGAAAGTCTATTCCGCGAGAACGCTACCGGAACGAAAACTGCAAAAGGCTCTGTTGCGTTTTCACGACAAGAAAAACTGGCCAATGTTGCGTGAGACCTTTCGAAATATGGGGCGTGAAGATTTGATCGGGGATGGGCCTAATGCACTGGTTCCAACGGATGATTTGAACCCTAAACACAAACTAAAATCGAGGTCACGTTCAACAAGCCGGATGCCAGTAGATAAAAAAACACGATTGCGCAACAGTCGAACTAAAACACGTCGTCGATAAAGTTAAAGAGTGGATGATGGATCTCTTAATAAGAAAAGCCAAGCTCGACGAAATCGAGCGCTTGTGTGAAATCTTTAATAAATCGCGCGCTGCAGCGGGTTGTTACCCACGAGCGGGTATGTCAGTTAGCGATTTTAATCATTTAATTACCGGTGAGGAGCTTTATCTCGCTATCGACAAACACGAAGATAGGATAGTAGGGTTTATCGGCATAATTGTTGATTGCCAATTTGTTCATCATCTTTACGTATTACCTCAGTTTCAAGGACAGGGCGTTGGACGCACGTTGTTAAAAAAATGCGCTGAGGTATTCGATAACGGTTTTACGCTCAAATGCGACGATTGCAATCAAAAAGCTATGTCGTTTTATAGCAAGCTTGGTTTTGCAAAAGTTACTTCGGGGGTCGGAGATTTTGGCCCTTGGACCGAACTACGCTCAGCGCAAGCGTGAGGTGATCTGCAAACGCTTGGGAAGTCAAATGTTAAGCAACATCCGCTTGCTCAGCAATTTGCTTATTTTCCAAACGTGCAATGTAGTGGTAGGCATACCATGTTCCTACAATAGCAATTAATACGCTGCCAATAAGCACGCCGACTAAAACGCCGAACGCTCCCCCCCATTGGGCACCAAAATAGGCGAAAGGTATCGTGCCTATGGTTGCTTTACTGAAATTAAAAGTCGTAGCGACAGGCGCAGCATTAAGATTGTTAAACATAGCGTTAGTCACAAAAGTAGCGCCATTAAAGATAAATGTGAGACTAAGGCCATAACAGAACCACCGTATCACATCTGCTGCACTTCCTTGAGCGCCGAATACTGCAATGATCATATCGCAGGCAATAAATAAAATTGCGCAGGCAATTAACGAATAGTAGAGAATGAACTGTAGACTTTTTGTGAGTGTTTCGCGAATACGGATAAACTGCAGTGCACCAAAATTTTGCCCTGCGATTGGTCCGACGGCTCCTGATAATGCAAACAGGCCCGCAAATGCCAAAGGTTGTAATTTGGTCACTATGGCATTGCCCGACACAATGGCGTCGCCAAATTGAGCCATTACTGCTGTTACATACGCGACGCCTATAGGTGTCGATAAATTAGTGAGAACTGCCGGAAAGGCTGTAGTCAAATATTTTTTTAAATCGGTGGTAAACCGTGAAGGAACAAACCCGCCAATATAATTATCTTTGATAGCGACAAAATAAAAGCCGAAAACCACCATTGCAACACGCGACCCCACTGTTGCCCAGGCGGCTCCTTTAATGTCCATCTCAAAGCCGAAAATCAATATTGGGTCTAATATCGCATTCACCGCTCCGCCAATTAACGTTAATACCATACCGGTTTTGGCTTGTCCCGCTGCCCGCAGCACACCGTTAAATACCATTGCCAATGCGAGTAGTGGCATCGACGGTAAAATTATTGTTAAGTACTGATTGGCATAAACCATCGAGCCCGCCGAGGCGCCCAGTAGTCGCAGTAACGGTGTGACTGAAAAGACGGTTAGAAATGCAACGATAGCGGTAAGAATAAGGACGCAGACGATAATGTGGACAACCAGGGAGCGAGTGTATAGCGCATCACCACGGCCAATCGCCTGTGACACTAATGCGGCACAGCCTATTGAAAGTCCGATGCTTATCGACAAAGTGAAAAACAGTATCGAAGCGGAAAACCCAATGGCGGCTGTTAATTCAACGTTGTTTAACAAGCTCAACCAATAAAGATCGATAAAGTCGACCAAAAATAGTGAGAGCAAGCCCATCGTGCTTGCTGCGGTCATCGCGGTGATGTGCTTAAAGATTGAGCCTTGGGTAAATTTTGCTTGCATAAACCTTACATAAAACAGAAAAAGACGTTTTTTCAACTCGGGCAGAGGAAGCTGCGACTATCGCAGAATAACTTAAATACAAAGTCTGCGATATTGAGATGCTGTAGTATACTCGCGCTTTCTTTTCAGAAAAGCATTTAAAGGTCCCTTAAATCACTAAGTGGGTAAGCCGCTGTAATATGCAGCGCTTGATAGACCCCAAATCGACTTAAAAGTTTATGAACCTAGCTCAACAACCCGCTATGACCATCTTTAGCTCGCGTAATAGAAATATAGTCGCTACCGCATTAATTGCGATATCGCTTATCTGCCTTTATCCCGGTTTAACTAAACCAATGTTACAAATAACTGCTGCAGCTGAATTGCCGTTTGTCGGCAGGGTGGAAATGTTTAACCAGATTCAGAGCGTGATTGAGTCTGTTGAAGCACTTTACGAAAGTAAAAATAGACTAGTCGCGTCACTCATTCTGCTTTTTAGTGTGATCGTTCCGCTGATTAAGGCGAGCATTCTGCTGTCTGCGCTTGCGTTTCCGCGCCTCACTTGGCGTTGGCATCTATTTCGTTTTGTTGAGCTTATTGGAAAATGGTCGATGGCCGACGTATTTGTCGTTGCGGTATTTATGGCATTTCTTGCAACCGAAGCGCATACCGCGGTAACTGCAATTTTGCATCCCGGATTTTATTATTTTACCGCATATTGTTTGATCTCGCTTTTATCGATACAGGTTATGGACATAAAGCGCAATAACTTAAATACCGAGGGCGGAAGAGCTTCAGATGTTTAAAGCCAAATTTCAAATTTAGGCTGAATATATTGGTAATTGCAATGTTGTGCTAATTGTA
The DNA here is from genome assembly GCA_028281865.1 of Marinagarivorans sp. Classification (GTDB taxonomy): domain Bacteria; phylum Pseudomonadota; class Gammaproteobacteria; order Pseudomonadales; family Cellvibrionaceae; genus JANQJB01. The sequence goes on along the minus strand of JANQJB010000045.1, from coordinate 44,168 downwards.
TATTTACCGAGCCGCTGTGTAGATATCAAGCCGCTTGTGGCTTTACAGGTTTGTATTATTATGTGTTTAAACTTGGTGCGAGCTGTTTACGGGGATAGCGATCACGCCGACGCAATTGTCAAGTTGATGGATTGTTACGCGCGTGATTTAGCAGGAGGTGGAGAGCCTCTTTGCGAAAACGTCAAATTTAATTTAGTTAGTTCTCTAGAGAAGTTTCCCGGTGCTTTTTCCTTTCTTGCCGAAATGGATGGCGAATTTGTTGGTCTGATAAACTGCTTTACCGGTTTTTCTACATTTAAATGTCAGCCGATTATCAATATTCACGATGTTATCGTATTACCTGAGGCCCGAGGAAAAAAAGTTTGCGCGAAATTGCTGGAAAAAGTCGAGCAAGAAGCGTTAACACGCGGTTGCTGTAAGCTGACCTTAGAGGTACTGGAAAACAATCACGCTGCGCAGAGTGCATACCGCAAATTTGGCTTCGACGGTTACGAACTCGCCTCCGATATGGGAAGGGCGTTATTTTGGCAAAAGTTGTTATGACCTTATCGTGCTGAAATACTCCGCTTGTTAACGCGCGCTAAAAATCCCAGATATTCTATTGAATAACTTTTAGTGTTTTCGCTCTATTTTTAACAATAGGCTTTTTGCCTTTGGCAAGTGGTATTATTCCTTGCTCAGGGCCGTCGGGGCGCACATCTCCTTTAAAAACTACCCATTTGTCAAATCCGGTGCCGTCCTCACGAAAACCAAAATGTAACCAATGCGGGCCTGTTTTTTTAACGTTTATTGTCGCGGTTCCACCCTTTTTTAATATGTGCGACCAGCCGCCTTTGCGTTTAAATCGAATGCCTTCACCATGTTCGTCCCAAACATCATCGAGGCCTACATGGATGCTATCCGATTCTTTTGCCGTAACCCCCATCACGGCAACGGTGTATTTGCCTGTACCGACAAAATTGACACGGTAACTGATGGTGGGCGAAGTGCCGACACGAGGAAAAAAATTGGCCAGACGGATATCATCGACTTCAATATGGCCGGGGTAATTGTGCTCTTCCTCCGTACAGCCAATACCGCAATAAGTAAACATGGCATGCTCATGCGCTCGGCGTACATCGGGAATGCTAATAACATAAGCTCCGCCACTGTAGGGGGTCGGGTCGACATAATCACCGCGTACACTTTTTTCGCAGCGTTCATGCACATCGTTTAGTTGCTTGGCAAAAGGTGTATTTTTTAACACTTTTGCATAGGCGTCTTTATCACAATTAAATTTAGGGCGTGTACTGCCTTGACGAATAACATGGTAGATATGTTCGTTGTTCTTATAGTCGATAGCATGAAAATTTTCCGCCTCGCCTATATAAAAATCTGGGCCCTGGCATTCGCCATCAACAATTGCTTGCCCCAGTCCACATACCGCGGAAGCAGCGCTATTTGATTGCTCTTTTTTATTGTTGCTACAGCCAAGAAAAACTGCTGGAAGGCTTAATATGCAGACAATTATAAAGTTACGAAAAACTGTCAATTTGTGAAAAGCTACAAGTTTGCGCAGAGCAGTAAGTATGCGCAGAGCAATAAGTTTGTGAAGAGCGATAAGTTTGCGAAAAACTATAAGTCTGTGAAGAATAGCGAGGCGCGGGAGTGGCATAGTCATCTCTCTGATGATTAAATTATTTTGCGCGCAAGGATAGTCATAGCTTCGGCGCATATCAAGTTTGGCTTGCTCTTAGCGCAGCGAGAAGAATTGAGATAAAAACTAGTCGCGATGTCGGCTATTGGGCTTATACATTCTTTTTAAGTAAGAATAGGTTTGTGGGTTAATTCTTTAGTCTTAGTTGCCGGTCGAGCCCGCACCGTTGTGCGGAATTTGGTAACAGAAAAAGTCATAAATCATTTATTAACTATCGACATGTGTAGCGCAAAGCCGTAGAATTTCGTTTGCTCAAATATTGACCGCTTGTGATCCAAGATCGTATAAACTCTGCAAACGAATTTTAACGGACACTGCATAGACTTTCATTTTGGTTTCTTTATGTATCAAAAAGGATATTCCAGTGATGTTACGCAAATTTAGCGCCTACCTTTGTATTCTTCTTACCGCATTTTCCTCAATTATTTTTAGTCCCTTAGTCGCAGCCCAAGATTTTCTTGCGCCTATTGTTGAACACCAAGGTGTGCTCGACAGCATTGAGGTTGGCAGCGAGCATGTGGTGACCGCGAAGGTAACCGATGACGATGAAGTCGCTTTAGTGGTTTTGTTTTATCGCCAAAAAGGTGACACCGTCTATCAAGAAAAGATTATGACCAACAGCTTAGATGGTTCTGGGCATTACGAAACGACCATACCATCGGAATACGTCACCGAGCCGGGCCTCGAATATTACATTCAGGCGACAGACGCTGCTGGCAACACTTTGGAGATGTACGGGATTGGCGGTAAGCCATTTGAACTTGCCGTCACGGCGCAGAACATTGAAATCGTGAATAACTATAACTTTGGTTCTGACGGCGATTTGGACGGGGCCTTTGACCCCTCGAACGCAGGAAAATCAAAAAAGAAAAAAAATAAAAGTCTGTTGTGGGTTGGCTTAACGGTGTTAGCAGTCGGTTTGATCGCTGGAGCTGCCGGAGGTGGTGGCGATGGCGGCGACGGTGGTAACGATCTGGGTAAGACCGGCGGCGGTAGCGATGTAGGTGACCTGACCGTCACAACCCCTGTTCCGTAAACGCACGCTATTCCCTTTTTCTACGCGTTTCTTATTTTTATTTTGGGCAATACCAGGAATCATTTTATGTTGATCGGAAATCAGCGCTTGATTGGCACATTCAAGCTAGCTTTGTGTTTGACTCTCTCGATATTTCTAAGCGCCTGCGGGAAAGATTCAAAAGATCGTACACAGACTTGGAATATAGAGCCTGAAGAGGGTACTCCTAGCCGCTTCGAAATTCCGCAAGATGTTCTGCAGAAAACCGATATTAACGACGGTGGATCAATGCGAGCCGAGATCCAGGTAGATAACGGTTCCTGGCAGCCTATGACTATCGACGCCGACGATGCCCAAGTCACGCTGGTCGGTCTGCAGGTAGGCACTCGAACCATCCGAATTCGGTTTACTTATGAGTCCACAGAATTTGGCTCTGTAGAAGTCGCCACTTCGGTCAAAACGGTGGCGATTAAAAAAGGGGAGCGCACTCAACTCGAATTAACTGAAGCAGACTATAGCTATCCCGATACCAACAAAGATGGTGTTAGCGACCTCGACGCATTGGCCCAAGGTATACGCCCTAACAATGCGTTACCCGTTATTGGCTTACAAGCGGCGACGGCTGCTAACGAGGGCGATAATTTCAGCTTGGACGCCAGCACCACGAGCGATGATGTAGAAGGCAATCTTCGGTTTTTTTGGCAGCAAACGGGTGAGGCTCCTGCAGTCGTAATTACCGACCCGACAGCAGCGGTTACTAATCTTCAGGTTCCACAGTTGCGTCAAGATTACGATTTGACATTTAAACTCACCGTTACAGATGGCGAGCAAGGTCAAACGAGCAAAGATGTCACAATAAAAATTAGCGCAAACGACGATGCACCGAAAGCTCATGCCGGTGAAAAGCAAATTGTTACACCAGGGCAGCGAGTTACGCTTGATGCATCTTCTTCTGATGCGGTGGAGGCGGACGATAGCATTGCAAGCTATCAATGGCGTCAAATAGTCGATGAGAATAATCCACCCGCGACAATAGTTACGCTTAGTGCAGGTGATTCTGCTAAACCGACTTTCGATCTCGATGCATCTGCGCTCAACGAGACTTTATTGTTCGAAGTCACAGTTATCGATTTAAATGGCAATACCGATTCTGCGACAGTCGAGGTTGAAATCAACACGACCAACATGCCGCCTGTAGCGGCTGTCATTGAATCGACCATTGTTGCTGATGAACTCGCTTTAGTGACGCTAGACGCGAGCCCTTCGAGTGACATCGAAACTCAATTCGAAAATTTACTGTTCCACTGGGCTCAGAAAGCTGATGAACAGCCGCAGGTAACGTTTGTTGAAGACTCCAATATACCTCCGGCGCACAAGGGCCCCAGTATTAGTTTTAATGCGCCGAACCTCCCAGCGAATCAAACCTTGAACTTTACTTTGGTGGTTGAAGATGAGGGTAATAAACGATCTGAACCTATCGACATAACTGTGGAAATCCAAGCTGATAACGATAAGCCAGTTGCTGTCGTAGCGCCCGGTTTTGAGGTCAGTTTGGGACAAACTGTTGAGCTTAATGGTACCGGTTCCAGCGACCCGGAGGGTCAAGCAATAAGTTTCCAGTGGGCTCAGACTACTGATGTCGCAATTGGTGAGTTAACCGACGCTGCAAGTGATAGGCCGAGTTTTACAGTCCCCGATGGTTTGGCTGACGGTGAACAAATTACCTTTGAACTGGTGGTGAGCGATCCGGAAATGCTCAGCAGCGAGCCCGCCGTTACGACTTTCACAGTCAAATCCGGTCTCACGCCACTGATTGCAAAAGTCGACGCAAGTACTGCACAAGCGGAGGAAGGTGACACAGTTTTCCTTAGCGGCGAGGGATCAAGCGGTAATGGTGATTTGACCTATGAATGGTTTCCATCGGCAAATAATGCGGTGCAAGTTACCTTTGACTCTCCTACTAATCGTAAAGACGTGTCTTTTACTGCTCCAGAGCTATTGGCGCCCGTTATACTCAGTTTCGATTTGCGTGTGACCGATGCAACGAATCGCGAATCTCCTCGAATAACTCATAATGTGAGTATCAATGCCGATAACGATCCACCTATCGCGAATGCCGGTTCCGATCGCGACGTGAAACCCGGTATGGAGGTGAGCCTAGACGGTTCGAGCTCGACTGACCCCGAGAGTCAAACGCTTAGCTATTTGTGGCGCGAAGAAACTGCCCACGGCGTGACCTTACTTAATCTGAACACTGCGACACCGAGTTTTACTGTACCTGAAGGTTTGATGGATGGTCAGGTGCTAATTTTTGAAGTGGAAGTGAGCGACGGTACGAACGAAGTGAGCGACCGTGTGGAGCTGACTGTTAAAGTTGAAAACAACGCACCTGTTGCCGGCGTGCAAACGCCGGTAAATGCGGATGAAGATCAGGCGGCTCCAGTTCAGCTCGATGGCAGTGCATCGAGCGATCCGGACAGAAACCAGACTCTCACCTACTTGTGGACTCAAGATGACGACGGTTCTCCTCGAGTTACTTTAAATGACCAAGACCAGGCCATCGCTAATTTTGTGCCACCAAACCTTGTTGGGGAGCAGGTATACAATTTCACATTGACTGTCAGTGATGGGGACCTTAGTGACAACGCTAAGGTAGCGGTCACTGTTTCGGCTGACGACGACGCTCCCACTGCAGTTGCTCAGGACGTGATTGCCGCGCCTGAGATGAATGTTGTTCTTGATGCTTCTAAATCTACCGACCCTGAAGGACAAATGCTCAGCTATCGCTGGCGCCAGACTTCTAGCCATATGCTTGGTTTAGCTGATGAAATTACCGGTCCCTTAGTTAATTTTGTCGCTCCAAAATCTATTGACGAAGAAGAAATTACTTTTGAGTTGATCGTTAATGACGGAGCTCAGGATAGCTTACCGCGGACGGTAAAAGTAAGTGTCAGCTCGGCTGATGCTATGCCACCCAATGTTGTCGTTAAAGCACCTATGAACCCGCGGGAAGACGAACTTGTTACCGTTGATGGCAGCGAATCTAGCGATGATTTTGGTATTGTAACCTACAAGTGGACCCGTCTGAGCGGGCCGGTCATAGGCTTGGGCGTTGACGTTTCGGATAACGCGGCCTCGCTTGACTTTACCGCTCCAAAACTTAGTCAAAATACTGAGTTGACCTTGCGTTTGACTGCGACAGATAACAGTGGCCAAGAAAGCTTTTCCGATATCACTTTCACCATATTGGCAGATGACCATCCACCTATTGCCAGTCCCACTGCACCTCCGACGTCTATTGCAGGAGTTTTGGTTGGTTTGAGTGGTAGCGGGTCTAGCGAACCTGAGATCGATGACAGTATTGTGAGTTATCTGTGGGAACAAGTTGGGCCTGGTACCCGTGTGGAGATCCTCGATGCGGATAACGCAGAGGCTAGCTTCTTAGCACCTAATACCGTAACCGGAGAAACCTTGAGCTTTTCTCTGGTGGTCACCGACCAAGGTGGCAATCCATCTGCGATAGAACAGGTGAGCATTGCGATAGACTCGGGCGACAAGGGCGCGCCAGTTGCCGATGCAGGCCCCGACCAAACTGTTGGCGAAGGCCAGGTTGTGACGTTGGACGGCAGTGGATCTGTAGACGACTTTGGCATCGCAAAATTTGCTTGGCGCCAGGTGTCGGGGCCAAGCGTGATGCTCAGTGATACGTCGGCCGAAAAACCGAGCTTTACATCGCCGCAGCTAAGTGCGACGGCGGATATCGTATTTGCTTTGGAAGTAGAAGATAACAGCGGCCAAAAAAGTGCGATTGAAGATACAGTGACCGTCACCGTTAACGCAACTAATGCACTTCCGACAGCTGTCGCTAAAGCCCAAATGAATGCGCAGGCTAGCCAGCAAGTTAGTTTGGTCGGGGGTGATTCATTCGATTCTGAGAGCGACGATGAAATTGTATCCTATCTATGGACATCCGAGGGGCATGGCCTCGTTATCACAAATGCGGATCAGGCCACGGCAAGTTTTGTAGCGCCGGTGTTGAAGTTGGATACGAGCTTCACTTTTGGTTTAGTAGTGACTGATAAACAGGGAGGTCAGTCTGAAAAACAAACGGTTGAGGTGCTTGTTTTATCCGGTGATAGGCCTCCTGTTGTTGATGCGGGTGAGAACCAAGAAGTCAACGAGGGCACGACAGTCAAACTTATGGGCACCGCAATTGACGAGTTCGCGATCGATAGTGTGAGCTGGCGCTGGGTACCCGATAACAGTGTGCCTGCGATTACGATTCAGCCGGGTGCTAACCCCGGCGAGGCAGATGTTCAAATTCCCAATATCTTGGCGCCAATCGATCTATTTTTTGAGTTCACCGCGATTGATGATTCGGGTCAACAGAGTACTGATACCGTTGTTGTCCGCGTTGTTGCCGATAACGATGCGCCTATTGTGATGGCGAGTCGCATGCCTTCCGGTGATATAAAGCGCGGTGAGGTAGTTAACCTAAGTGCTACCGTGCAAGATCCTGAAGGACAAGCGATTGATGACCTGCAGTGGCGAGTTAAATCGCCAAATAATTCTGGCGTTACCTGGGAAGGTAACCGCAAAAATCTTAATACCAGCGCGCGTATACCGCTAAATGTGAGTGCGGCGACGATTGTATTTGAACTCGTGGCAACGGATGCCGGCAATGTTAAAGGTCGTGGTTCGGCTGAGGTAAGTATCGATTTGACCAAATTGGATCAAACTATCGCCTTCCGCGAAGCAATTGATGGCAAAACACTGGCGAAGTTTATCGGGGATGACAAAGAGTTTACTGAGGCTGCTACTTCATCTGGCGCGGGAACGAATAAAGCAATCGTTTACGAGAGTTCTGACACTGCGATAGCGACTGTCGACAATAGCGGAAAGGTAACCCTTGTTGCGCGCAAACCCGGGAAAATCACAATTACAGCGAAGAAAGACGGTAATGCCGTGTATAAGGATGTGACAGCGAGTTATGACTTAGATGTTATACGTTTTGGCGGCAGAACCGTAGTGGTGCCATTTTTACCGCATGATGTTGCACCCGATAAATTTGATAAATACGAAGGCAGAAACACCGACATGAAGGACTTTGATTCAGAAGCGCCTTTGCAAGTTATCGGTGACACGGTGTATGCCAAAATTACCAATATTTCCAAAGATTGGGTTATCGCAGGTTTTGATACAAATAATCCTTCTGTGCGTGTCGAAATGATCGAGGAGTTTTATCTAAGCAGTATTGATCCGAGTTACGATTTTAATCATTGGCAAATCCAAAATGGCAAGCTTTATGTCTTGAGTGAGTTGATGTCGGGTAGCACGGAAATCGATTTATTCGATATTTCAAATTCAGGATCGCTAAGTCGGACGGCTACGAGTATGGACATGTCTGTTACTTCTCCCTATCGCATGCAAGTGTTAGACAACACAATTTTTGTTTTTAGCGCGGAAAGCGGGATGGAAAATGGGACGGATCTATTTAATACAAATGATTTAAGCGCCTCTAAAATACACAGCGACACAAATATATATGGATTAGGTGGCGTTGTCTCGAACGATAATTTCTTGTCCGTGCGTTATGGCTCTCCTAATTATCTCGATGTTTTTGACGCTTCCAATTATTCTGATATTCAGAGCGTTGATTCTATCGTTGTCGATGATGGTATAAACGATGTGTCATGGACTGACAATGACTATGCGTATTTAACGGCATTCGATTTTTTTGAGGTCGTCGATATAAAAGATAACAATTTTCAATCGGTGCACAAACTCTTCTCTCCAATAGGAGAGGTTGGGGAGTTTCTTGGCAACGATGGTGATCGTGCATACTTTTCGCTATTTAACTGGGTAGTCGAATACGACTTTTCTGATATCAAAAACCCCTTTATCGCCAGCTTCCACGATTTTCCCGGCAACATAATAAGCTTGGCATTTAGCGAAAGGTATGCGCATTTTGCGGTGGAGCATGCCACGGTGGGCGAATTTGAGGATGAAGACGAGCTTTGGGTATTAAATATGGAGGATAAAATTAAGTTTGTGGAAAAATACGACCAGGCAAATTATGGTGAAACCTTGGTTTACCAAGTTATCTGGGATTCTCATGTCGATATTACAAAAGACGTTAAATGCTGGGTGGCGGCGGGGTCGTGCGAAGTTGAGGATATTAACTTTTCTACAAGAAGCGCGGTGGTTAAATGGTTGTTACCATTTACGGATACATCCGCTGATAAAGATCAATATGAAATTCACATTAGTGCCGGAAGCCGGGCAAAATATACGGTTGCTAGAGATAGAGTTAAATTGACACCGTAAAAGGTTGCTCTTAAAAAAGGAATTTTTTAGAGTAAGCGCTCAATAGAATTTGTTGATAAGATTTGGCGTCGCGAGGAGATGTAAATGCGGTCACTAAGAATATGCTCATCGATGGTGTGGTCATCAATATTGCAGTTGTCAAATGTTTGCTTATCGAAAGTTCGTTTATCAAAAGTTTGTTTATTAACAAAATATTCCGCGCTATTTACACTGTTTATATTCGCTTTATCAGCGTGCGGTGGAGGGTCAGAAATTGATCCTTCTTCGAGCAATTCGAGTAGTTCTTCAAGCTCAAGTAGCTCTTCAAACTCAAGTAGTTCTTCAAGCAGTGCAAGCTCATCCAGTAGCAGTTCATCTAGCGCTAGTTCAGCAAGCAGCAGTGCAAGCTCAAGCGGAAGCAATAATTCTAAAGTTATTTCAGAGATTATTTTTCAAAACCACAATTTGAAAACCTGCGTTGAAATGGCGGGGGTGACAACCGTTGGCGAATTAACGGAATTAAATTGTGGCCAACAAATTGCCGATTGGTCTGGCTTAGAGCAATTGACGAGTTTGAAAAAATTGATGATTACCGGTGGTTACTACAATGAACCTTTTGTATTTCCGGAGTTGTTGCAACTTCAAGAACTCGTCATTGATGGTGCAAATATCGGTACTATTGATATTAGCGGCTTAACAGGTTTAAAAGCACTTCGCTTAATAGATGCAGGGCGATTAAATGTAATAGATTTTTCCAGTGCAGCAGAGCTTGAGACTTTGCAAATTAATAGTGGAGATATCAAGTCGGTCAATATTGCGTCTAATACCTTGTTATCTGCCATTGATCTAAAAGGCAGTGATATAAGTTGTAATTTTCTGACTGAATTAAATTATTCCCGTCCGATGCTCGGTGTTGAGCACGATGTAGTCGATTGTAGTCTAGCTCTTCCTTCCGGTGAAAATCATACTGATGCGAGGCGCGCGTCGATTCCACCGGTAATTGATGGCGACCCAAGCGATGCTGTTTGGAACGTTGCGCAGTGGGTGCAAATGGACAAGCATTGGATGTTTAATGGCATGACAAACCCAACAGCCGATGACTTTTCTGGACAATTTAAAGTGTTGTGGGATCAAGATTATTTGTATTTATTGTTTGATATTACCGACGATGTAATACGTGATGTCAACGACAACCCTACAACATCTTATTGGAACGATGACTCTATAGAAATTTTTATTGATGAAGACAGAAGCGGCGGCCACCACCACAATGGTAATTGGCAGCAAGCTTTCGCTTATCACATCAGTACCTTGGGGGACAATGTAGACGCTGTAAATGGCGGGCCGCGGGTAATCGACAGCATGCGCAACCCTGAAGCGGGTTTAATGGATGAGCATATTACATGGAGATTTGAGTCTTTAGGTGACAATAAATACCTATGGGAAATGCGCATGCGTGTTTGGGGAAGTGATTACAGCATCCAAGGGCCTAACACGCCGGTAAAACTTTTCGCCGGAAAGATTCTCGGCTTTACACCCAGCTATATTGACCTAGATACCGGCAGCAGTCGGGAGCATTTTATGAGCTCGGTGTTTACTGACGGACAGTTTGGGCACAATAAAAATCAAGGTTATTTAGATTCGAGTGAGTTTGGCACGCTGATGTTGTTGGAATAGATGCTATTGGAATAGATGTTATTGGAATAATTACTACATTGAGCTAAACCAACTGGCTTAACCACCCTATTTGCGGGGCGAGTCCCGTATGTCTGATCACCTTTTCTCCTGCATAATGGGGAAGATATTTACGTTATCGCATATCTACTCTCCTGAAAATAGACTTTATAATTTTTGGGTTTTACAGTTTAATAAGGCGTTTTTGGCGGCCATCGTTAAGCTAAATGAGTCAACTAAAAATTAAAGACGCTCTCCCAGAGGGCTTTAACTTGTTGTGGTACGAGATCAGGCATGTTCTTGGGCGCGGCGGGTTTGGTGTGACTTACCTGGCTCATGATAAGAATCTCGATTGCGATGTTGCGATAAAAGAATACTTCCCCTCCGAATATGCTCACCGTCAAAACGAGACCCACTCGTTAGAACCCACGCAAAGTGATCAGGATGAAATCTATAACTGGGGTTTGGATAAATTTGTTACCGAAGCCCGTACCTTAGCCAAATTAAGCCACGAAAATATTGTGCGGGTTAGCAGCGTTTTCGACCACAACAATACGGCTTATATCGTTATGGATTTCGAGAAAGGAAAAAGCCTTTCGGAGTTGATTAAAGCCGGTGTCGTGTTTGACGAAAATATGATCAAACATCTTGCATCATCATTATTAGATGGGCTTGGCTTTGTTCACAACAAGGGCTTTATTCACCGCGATATAAAACCGGCAAATGTCATTATTCGTCCCGATAGCAGCCCCGTATTACTCGATTTTGGCTCTGCGCGCGACGCGATGAAACAAACTAAGAAGTTGACGAGTCTCGTCACGCATGGCTACACACCTTTTGAACAATATAATGCCAGCGGTGATCAGCAAGGCCCTTGGAGTGATATCTACGCGCTAGCGGCGACCTTTTATCATATGATAACGGGTAGGAAGCCGGTTGAAGCGATGGCCCGCGCTTCGCAACTAATGAACGGTGGCGCCGACCCTTATGAAGCATTAGCCAATATAAAAAAAGGTGAATACAGCGCGAGTTTTTTGCAGGCAATCGACATCGCCTTGTGTTTTAAAATTGAAGATCGCCCTCAAAGTGCTGCTGAATGGAAACAGCTATTACTGGGAGATCTTAGCGACGCTGAATTAACGCAGTTGCAGAAGCGTTTTGATAAAACACATCTCGACGCTGCAAATCAAAAACTTGCTCAGCCTTCTTTCACACCCAAAGGCAATTCGGAGCTGTTTGCCAATCAAGAAACGGAAAAATCCGCTTACACGCCAAAAAGCAATAAGCCAATTATTTATATTTCAATTATTGCCATTGTCGCTGGAGTAGTGGGCATCGGATTACTTTTTTTTAGTGGCATGTTAAAAGATGAGCAGCCCGCAGCCATCGCTGATCAAATAACAGCTAGTCAATCGACCAACGATAGTGAAAAATCTACAGTCGGTGCTGAAAAAGCACAGGAGCCATTGAAATCGCCTTATGCGAATAATACTGCGATAGAAGAAACTGAAGAAGTCGTTATTGAAAGTGTTAAACCTATTGTTTCGCGTCCATCAGTCAATAACAAGCAAACTGACGTTGTATCAAGGCCAGCTGAGCAGCCTAAACCCAAACCCGCACCTAAACCCAAGCCTATACATCAGCAGGTAGCTAATTCAAAACTAACAAATGAAGCTAGAATTGAATCTGAATCAGAAGCACAATTAAATTTTCAATCTCAAGATCGTCAACCTAAACCCGATTTTCAGGTCGTTGCTCCAACATTGGTAAAACGTTTCAAGCTACTATTCGAATTGCGTCAGCTTGATCAGCTTTATGACTCATCCGTTGTATCGGATAGCAAAAGAAAATTCGCAAGACAAATTTTCGATGCCTACGATGTGATAATCGTAGAAAAAAAATCGCAGACTATTACACCTTCGCGCGGTATTGCAAAAGCAGTTTTAGCGATAACAGAACTAAGGACAGAAAAGGGTGCCGTTGTAAAACCCGCCGATAGTTGGCGTTTTATTCATTTGACGGTTAAGGCTGATAAAGATGGTATCATTCGCGTTTTTTGGCAGTAACTTCGCCATAGCAGATTGTTAATGATGCGTCTCTTTTTTTTATCTTTTTCCCTTTTGCTTGCCTTTACGCATTTATCGGTTTATGCGAGTGAGGATGTTTATTCAAATCGCATTGAAAGCGACTTTCAAGCTGAACTTGATAAATGGATTGTTGGTACACGAATGTATATAAATGACGATATCAGTCATTTGGTGATTCGTTATAATGTAAATAAAAAATCGCAGTTACAATACCGTCATGTGACAAAAAATGATGGAGACGACCGAGAGCATTGGATGCGTTTTCAACATAAAACATTTAAATACAAGTTTATAGAGTTTCGCGCCGTTGCAGAGCATCGCTTTAAAGAAGAGCGGGGAGATACTGCGCGTATCAGGCCAAAAACAATAGTAAGTCGCCAGGTCAGCCAAAACGCCAAGCTGTTTTACAGTTATATTCCGCATATGGAATACTCATTCGATGATTCTGAGTTTGAGTATAAATTTGGTCAACACAGTGTTGGCGTTGATTTTAAATTTGGCAACGTTAAATTCACACCTTATTTCAAATACCACACCGATAAAAGCTGGAATTCTGAATTATTTTTTTGGGGATTTAACTTGTCAGCAAAGCAGCTTTAAATAAGATGTGCTCTTTGTTTAGTCATTTTTATGAACAAAAAATGACATGTTGTCCAGTGTGCCTTGTTTGCTTCAGGCTTACATTAAAATTTCATTTTTCCTTCATAAATGCTTCAAGCAGCTTGCGAAATAATAATGTCTTCAAACTTTAAATTGGGGATATTGAGCATGTGTCGTATGGTGTATGTGGCAGCATTGTTTTGTTTCGGGTCCATTCAAGCTTTTGCATCCGGTAGTTTTCATCGTTATAGCTTGGACTTTATTGGCGAGGCGCAGGTCGAAAGTGGGTTTATCTATGAAGGTACTGTTGTTGGTGGGCTTTCGGGAATAGATTACAACAAACTTACAAAAAGTTATGTTGCGATAAGTGACGATAGGTCTGCTCCAAGATTCTACGATTTAACCATCGATTTATCCGACGGCTCGCTGAGTAACGGCGATATAGCGTTCACGCGGGTGACCGAAATATTGGATAAGGATGGCCTGCTGTTTACTAATTTACCCGATCCCGAGGGTATCCGCGTTTTGCCTTTTCCGGGACTACTTTATTGGACTAGCGAAAGAACTGATGGCAATACAACTCCCTTTACCCGGGTTATGTCCGCGACTGGCGCGTATCTCGCGGAATTTGAATTGCCGGAGAAGTTTGTTGGTGTTGCGGACGTATCAGGTACGCGCAATAACGTTGGCTTCGAAAGTATTACCTATGGCAATAATAGAAATTCTCTTGTGGTAGCTAACGAAAGTGCATTGGTGCAAGATGGTGAGAGAGCATCTTTGACCGACGGCAGCCCCACACGTGTTCTTAAACTCAATGCCAGAAATGGTAAGGCGAGAGAAGAATACATCTATAGGGTAGATCGCATAGCAAAGGCTCCGATACCCGCAGACGGTTTTGCTGATAGTGGTTTGGTTGAGCTGTTGACATTGGATGATGATCTATTCATCGCGATGGAGCGTTCGTTTTCATTGGGTGCCGGCTATACAATTAAGTTGTATTTAACGACTACGCGTTGGGCAACTGATGTCAGCGAAATTGATTCGATTAAAGATAAAAAAATACGCCCGATGAGAAAACGATTATTGCTTGATTTGGACGATCTGGGTATTACACTGGATAACGTCGAAGGTATGACTTTTGGGCCAAACATTAAGGGCAAACGTTCGTTAATTCTGGTATCGGATGATAATTTTAGTGCTTTCGGTCCGCAAGTTAATCAGTTTTTAGCTTTTGTTATTGAAGAAAAGCATTGGAGAAAATAGGGGGAGGGACGCTTAAAGGAAGACTATTTTAGTCGCTGCGCGCGAAACTTTTTTGCGAATAAAATAATCTTCCTATGATGCGAACATAAGAATAGCAGGAGGTAGCAATGTTGCTTCTTGCTAGAGCCTACTTGTACTAGTTTAGTTTTATCGGATTAGTTGTGTTAGTTTAGTTTCAATTGACTACTGGATATCGACAACTTCAGAACCGAAACTGTTACTGTACTGAATGTTTAGCTCGCGCTTGATCGAATTGATTAAATAGCGATGGTTAACGCCGTCAACTTGATGGTAGCGCCCGTGTTTCCATTCACCCATTTTCCCCGCAACTAACATCGCAATATTATTAGTTTCATGCTTTGCTGCATTACCAAGCCCGGAACCGAATATCATTGCTGTATTATCGAGTAACGAACCTTCCCCATGCGGTGTATTCTTGAGTTCGTATAGAAAGTTTGCGGCAAGATCAGCATGAAATTTATCGATCGCGATAGCATCTTTCTTAGATCCTGAACTGTCGGAAACAACATCATGGAAACGCCGCTTGATACCCAGCTCAGCATAATCAGCGTTACTTTGCTCACCACCGAAGGCGTAGTTAACAGCACTGACTAAATTACATTGAAAAGCAAGCGCAGTAAGTTTAGCCGCTGCTTTAGCATGTGTTTCAATAGCTCGATTGCGAATGCCTGGCTCTAACGCAGGCATCTGTTCGCTGCTGATATCCGGAGTACATTGATTGACTTGATTGAGCTGCTCTTTTACTGATCTTTCTACATCGCGCAGATTACCGAAATATTGCTCGATCGTATCGCGGTCTTCTTGACCAAGCTGATTTTTAAGCTGTTCTGCATCTTGTTTAATATAATCGAGAACACTTGATGTTAATTCAAGCTCGGATTTCGTGTTGCTTGCTGCGGTGTCGAGGGAAAAAAGTTGATTGTATATGCGACGTAAGTTCGTGGTAGGTGGATTATATTGATTGTTGTCATCCCAACTTAAAGCATTTAAAAATCTATAATGTTCGATTCGAGCAATTAAGCTGTTGTGCTCTATATTGGCGCTTAGATTGACCGGATGACGATGAGCTGTGGAGTATTTCCGTGTTAGCAAAAAGTCGATAGAAGTATTTTGGTTTGGGACGCGCACATCGGGCAGAGCATGACCGCTCAACCAGCTTGCGATTGCGCGGACATGTATGTTACCGATGCTCGGTGTGTCAATTCCGCAAGCATTGGTTAACCCTCGATATAAACTTATATCGCCTTCCAAACCTTTGTTAGCAAATTCTTCTAAAGCGCTGCCTGCAAGATTGAGCGTTGTTTTATTGGTGTATTTTGGGAACCAACGATCTTCAATAATTCCATTCGGGAGATACAGAGACAATAAATTTTGTTCTTGCGTTGTGTACTGCGCATAAGCTCGGTCGCTGTCAAACATAGCTTCTAGTATTGGCAGGCCTACGGCAACTCCCACACCGATTTTCGAACTTCTTAGCACTGTTCTACGTGTCAATTTGGTTCTACGTGTCAATTTAATTTTCATCATGCTCTCCTTAATAGATGACTTCTTTGCCGCGATAAGTGGAAGTTTTCGTCATCATGATGTTCTTAATAAAATCCTTTATTCGCAGTGATCCAGATTCGTTGGCGGTATTTTCTTCTGCCGTACTTATCGCACAATAATCTTGTTTTCTACTGGAGTTTGTTTTTCTGCCGATTGAGTATTGCAGAAATTTGTGGCCAAAACAGTTTTGAAACTCGCCTCTGTCCAAAAACTGCTGAATAAAGTCTTCTGCGCTGGTAAATTCCCAGTTTTTTGTTTTAACACTTGTATCTACCGGATTTCCGTCGTTATCTAATCCGCGTTCTTTTCCAAACACGTCGTAGTTATCGAGTACTAGTGCAAACGCATCCATCAATTCGTGACAATTACCACATAGAGGGTCGTCGATCATCGCCTGAGTGAGTTGCCTTCCATTTAAATCTTTGTGTTCGTTTAAAAATTTTTCAACTATGTCGTAGGGGTCAAATGTAGGCGGATTTTGGCACAAAAAGTTTCTCAAGTGCTTTACGCCTCTTTGGGATATACGAACTTTTCCTTGTTGGCCTAAGGTAAAAAGGGACGATCCGTGAGTCAGTAAGCCTTGCCGGCCACTACGATTTTCGAAGCGGTATAATGAAAATTCTTTTAGAGTAAGGTTTTCGTTGGGCAGCGAGTAATGCTCTGCGATACGTTTATTCAAAATCGTATAGGGCGCGTTAAATAGTTCTTCGACAGGTAAGTTGTTCGAAATAATATGTCTAAAAAACAATTTTGTTTCTTTTTGTAAATCGTGTGCCAAGGGCTCCCATTCTCTGTCTTGTGAACTTAGCTGAAGAACACGCTTGTTGGAAAGGTAATCGAGGTTCATCCATTTCTCTACAAAATAATCAGTGAAACGATAGAATTTTTCGTCGTTCATCATACGCTCGATCTGTGAACCAAGCACCGCAGCTTCATTTAATTCTTCGTTTTCAGCTAAGCTGAGCAGTTCTGCATCGGGCACCGATTTCCAAAGAGTTGTAGCGAGACGCTCAGCTAATTCTTTGCCACTCAGTGGTCGCTCAATTCCTGTTTCCAGCGTAGGAACATCAAATATAAAATGGGGCGATGTAATAAGAGCCATGATTACTGCACGCGATCCTGTATTTTGCGCAGGGAAACGCTGATCTAAGTCGCTTTTCATCGCAAGTAGTCTTTCGACTTCGGAACTTTCAAGGTCACGACGAAATAAAAGTTTTCCTGTTCGACTTAATTCGTTAGTAAAACATGACTCGTTTTGGGGTTCGCACGCTGTTGCAAAACTGCCGTTATCCGCGACTGCTTTCGCAACATCTTTGGCAATATCCAGATATTGATCGACCCATATATAACTGAAATTTAGATGAATGTGGGATGTTGCAAAATTGAACTCCATATTTGAAAGTCCTTTGTCTTCTTTAATCAACTCTCCGCCGCTACCAAACACATCATTTATAGCATTGCCGATTTCAATTCTATTTAGCCTGCGCATATAGGATGCATATGCAATAGGCTCATCACAGTTTTGAGGAGAGGTTGTGATATCGCCGGGTTTTCCTGAAGACGAGCTGGACGAGGAAGAGCTGGATGAGGAGGAACTAGATTTACCTTCGCCGAGATTAATCGGAGTATCATCTGCGACACACGCAAAGAGTGCGAGTGAGGCTAGAATTAGAAATATTAACTTCATCATAACGTATCCTTATAGTGCGTCTAACCTCAATACCTCAGCCTGTATTTGCAGTACAGGCTGCAGCACGAGTTAAAAACGGATAACGGCACTTATCCTTAAAGGGGGAGTAAAGATTGCGATTAAATTGGCTAGCTAAATTATTAAGTTCAGTTAGCTGTAACTCCAGCCGCTTGGCCAATTTAATCGTATTTATTGTTGTTGCAGCTGCTTTATATGTGTAAATATTAGCATTGGTAAATATTAGTGACTTTTTGAGAATCTGTTTCAAATTGAGAATCTATTTCACAGATTACCACTACCTACGCAAAGTATTACCCAACTCTAGACGTTTTTCTATACAGTTTTTGTCAAAACTTGATGTGTTTATCAATGGGCTGGGTAAATATTATCAGTGATTCCGTATTCCAGTTTGTCTACGCTAGAGCATCCCCATAAAGTAGCTTCACTTTCTCAACGCTCCACATCCCATTTGTAGACACTGTGGCTAGGGTACAAAGATAATTGATAGCAGCAACTGTTATTGTCTTTAAAATGTTGTTCAAAATATAAGCAGTTGCTTGGGTTTACAGGATCTGATCGCAGTTGCTTGCAACTGGGATATATCGCTGGCGGATAGACTTGGTTGATATGGAACGAGGAGAAAGCGGAAGGGTGCCTTATTGCTTAGTCGACTGAGAGCGATTTATAGAGCATATTTAACGATATGCGCGATTGCAGTTTTGAGGATTCACTTTATGGATGAAGATTAGATATTAAAACGCAGCTCAAATTCGGCTCCTTTTTTATTCTCTGCGTTCTTTAAACGAAATTCGATTTTATGTGCATTTAATATTTCTCGAATTAGCATCAAGCCCATTCCTTGACCATTGGGTTTTGTTGTGAAAAATGGTGTGAAGAGTTGCGTTTCGATATCGCTACTTATCCCACTGCCGGAATCAGCAACTTTTACCACCAGTTTTTCGGGCTTAGCCGAAAAACTTATCCGGATTTCTCCATTTTTACCAATTGATTCTATAGCATTGCGTAATATATTTAAAAACACTCTTTCTATCTGAGTTCTATCGACCGACACTTCCAGTTTTTCAAAATTGCACGGCTGCAGTTCAAGTAAGATATTTTTCGCATGGAGTTCCGACTCAAGGATGGCCTTGAGAGAACCGAGCAGAGCAAAAAGGTCGCACCTTTCGATAATTGGAGTAGGTAGGCGAACAATCTGAGCGTATTCGTGCATAAATACTTTGAGGTTATCAGTTCTTTCGATAACAGCCCGTAGCGATTTCTCATAAGCATCGCGTAGACCAACTTCAATTTGCGGAGCAAAGTCCAAGCAACTAGAGAGCGTCGAATTGGTTGCAGCCATGGTATTATTAACTTCATGTGACATAAGCCGAATAAGTTTCTCATAAGTGTTTTTTTCGCTGATATCGAGCGTATTACTAATCTCCTCAATAACGATAAATTTTCGCTGGAAACTCCGATCATCAAATTGGCCAAGCAGGCATCGAAAACGCTTGCCTGTTCCATCACTGACTATTTCCGGCTGCCCAACTTGCAGACTTCGAATTTTTACCATTAATACACCCGAAATATCGCTTAGCGTTTTCTTTTCGATACGATCTTTCTCTATATTTAAAATCTCAAGTGCCTTGTTATTAATTTGACTTATATTATCATCGAAATCAAATATCACTATCCCTACTGGAATTTTGTTCAATAGCTGATGTAGTAATAAACGACGATCGTCTACGTCGTGCTTTTCCTCTTGTAGGCGATTTAAAGCTTGGTTGAAAAAACGAATAGCTTCGTCAAGATCATGGCTACCCACCAAGCGAAAGCGAGAATTATACTCTTTGTCAGTGAGAAGCTTATTAAACGTATGTAATATTTCAAATGGGGAGAGTATTTTTTTAATCAAAACCAAGAAACTGATCAACGATAAAACCAGTAATAATTCAGTGATAAGGAATATAACGGTATTTTCGCGTAATGTTAGAACGGCGCCGCCGAGCAAAAATATATGTAAAGCAGCAGTTAAACAATAAAGTTTGATTTGTAACCTCACGTGTCGCCTTCGGTTTTTTTAAATCCGTATTTTTCTAATCTACGATATAGCGCAGCTCTACTTAAGCCCAAATGTGATGCCACTTTAGATATGTTGTTGTCAAGCTGTTTCATTGCTTGGGAAATAGCGTTTTTTTCTATCTCCTCAAGCGTATTTCCGTTTAAATTATTGGTAGCTTTTGGCCTAGTTTCTTGCGTTAGTGCATGCTGTGAATGCTGAATAAAGTCGTGTTCATCTAATTCGTGATTTCCACTCACCAATGCCGCTCTCTCAATTGTTTGGCATAACTGGCGGATGTTACCAGGCCATATTTGTCGTTGAAGCCAGACTTGAGCACTGCTAGTCAATATTGCAGGTGGCAGTTGATATCGTATGCAAGTCTTTTTTAAATGATGCTTGGCGAGCAAGGGAATATCACTTGTACGTTCGCGAAGGGGTGGTAGGTGTATTGTTATTAAGTTGATGCGATAGAAGAGGTCCTCACGAAAATCGCCTTGATTAATAAGTTTTTCTAGGTCTCTATTTGTCGCTGATATTATTCTAACATTAACAGATGTGGTTTTAGATGAGCCGATGGCTTGAAACTTTTGATCCTGTAAAACTCTAAGTAATTTTACTTGTGACGAGAGTGCTAACTCTCCAATTTCATCCAAGAATATTGTTCCGTTATCAGCAGAGCTAAATAATCCTGGGCTATCTTGCTTGGCATCCGTAAACGCGCCGCGAATATGGCCAAACATCTCTCGTTCAAACAAATCTGCATTTACTGCACCTAAATTGACTTTGACCAGGGCTTCTTTAGATCTATTTGAGTTGCGATGAATAGCTTCGGCAATCAGCTCTTTTCCGGTTCCGCTCTCGCCAATAATGAGCACTGAAGCATCTGTGGCGCAAACGCGAGCTACGGTGTTTAAACAGTTTAAAATGTTTGGTGCATTGCCGATAATTGAGGAGAAATCACAATCTTTATCCAAGTCTTCCCGGTTGATTACTGAGCGCATCTCTTTTTTTGGTAACCCAATAATGGTATTGATGGTTTTAATTAGCACGGGGTTATCCCATGGCTTAGTTATAAAGTCGCTTGCACCTAGGCGCATTCCAGCTACTGCAAGTGAGATCGAACCCCAGGCTGTCATTAAAATTACGGGAATTTGAGGTGCCGTCTTCTTGATATCTCGCAAAAGTGCGAGACCTTCTTCTCCCTGAGTAGAGCGAGAGAAGTTCATATCCTGTAGGATAAGATCGACGGCCTTTTGTTTTAAAAACTCAAGCGCCGAGGCGGGGTTCCTTGCTTCACTTATGTTGAAATTGTGCTGCTTAAGTAACAGCGAAAGTGAGGCAAGAACAGAGTTGTCGTCATCTATAATGAGAATGTGCATATAAGTCTAAATTTTTAGAGAAGCTCTGATTAATCGAGCTTTATTATAGTGTTTTAATCTAACTTTTTTAATTCAAACATCATTCATAGTGCAGCGCGGCAGATGGTGATATGACAGTCGCGCGCCTTATAGGAACCCAGCTACACAGTGATATTAGAATAAAAATTAACGTGTACGATATTAAAAAGCTTTTAAAAAAAATGGGCCCATCTACCATAGGGACTAAGCGCAACCAATAAAGCTGAAACACAAACAGAGTGCCGCAAATGACACCAATTGAGCCGACCAACGATATCTCCGAAAATAGTTGCCACTGAATAGCCTTTTTGGAAGCACCTAAGGCTCTCATTAAGCCAATTTCGTTTCTTCGCCGTTTTATATTTTGGGTAAGTACACCGTAAAGCCCGAGGGCAACCATCACCAGTGAAAAAACAACAACGATTCCCTGAACAATCAGTGGTTTTATTCTTCTAGCGATAAGCGATTTTCGTTTATTCTCCCAGGTTTGCAACCTGTAGTGCCAGCTTGGGGATACGCCATGTAAAACTCTTAGTAACTCCTCTTGATAGGAAATGGACATTGGTCTATCAAATGTGAGTTCAATGCGTTTTATCGAACCGGAATAATTTCTACCATGCCAGAAATAGGGGAAAAATGCGTGTGGACCAATTTTTTGGAATTCTCCATGTTGACGAAACTCACGGTATACACCAACAATGCGAAAGATCGTGCTATTGGGTTCGCCGACACTCGGAAACTCAAAATCAATTGGGTCTATCCCTTGCAGAAATTTATCAACAAAATGTTGATTGACTGTAAGTGCGATATAGTGCTGCCCTTGGTCTTGAAGACCGAACCAACGCCCCTTAACCAGCTCTACGCCAAGATTAGCGGGACCTTCGGGTATTATCGAGTTAGCTCTAAAAACTACCTTCTTTTCGTTAATATGTTTTTGCGTAGTCCAATTTGATGTTGTAAAGACGGAATGGCTTATGGGGTTGACAGTTGTTATTTCCTGCTCTTGTTCTAAACGTTTAACTAATTGTCGTAAAACTTCTCGGTCTTGTTCACCTCGCCACTGTCCTGGCAGCGATATATTAATGGACCATCCATCATGCGAATTAAATCCAAGCGGCGTATGGTAGCGTTGATAGAGGCTTATAAGGATGGAGAAAATTGAAATTAGCACGACAGAAACGATGCAGATTTCAATAAAAATGAGTAGATTCGAGTATTTTCGGTTCCAGATCAATTTGAGTAGTTGACTGAACATTATATTTTTTCCTTTTTTAATGCAATAACAGGATGAAGCCGAGACATCCTGTAGGCAGGCAAAACACCGCTGAGAACCCCAAACAATAAAGACCATACAAGTGCATAAGCCACACACCTTAAATTAAAACTAATAGGAGCTGAGCGAACAAAACCTATACCTGCGAGGTGATCAATAATAAGTACGCTTAATAGGACGCCAAATAAGCAACCAATCACGGTGAGAAAGATATTCTCTACAATAAATTGGAAGAGTAATTGGTTGCGTGATGCGCCCAGTGCTTTTCTTAAACCTATCTCGCTCGAGCGTTCCATTATTCTGCTGATGTTGAGATTTACAAGATTTACTGTGGGTAGCAGCATAATTAAAAAAGCATAAAATAGAGAATATTTAACAAAGCTGCTAGCATCTGCTTCTCTATAATGCGAACTGTATAGTGTAAGGCCTAAGCGATCATATTTTGTTTCAGCAATG
This sequence comes from Marinagarivorans sp., assembly GCA_028281865.1. Classification (GTDB taxonomy): domain Bacteria; phylum Pseudomonadota; class Gammaproteobacteria; order Pseudomonadales; family Cellvibrionaceae; genus JANQJB01. Next base: position 21,083 of record JANQJB010000045.1, on the reverse strand, counting down.
CCTTCTGCGGAAAACCAAGGCCCGATAGGTTCGAAGTTATTTTTTAACACTGATGTGTATTCACTTTTCATTGCTGGTAGCTTTTTCTTATCTTCATGATAGAGCAGGGCGGACCAATCGCCGTCAAAAGAATTTCGATATTGCAATGAAGGGTAAGTAGTGTATGGAACCCAGATATCAAATGATGCTACAGGTTCATAGGAAGAGACGTCTTTTACAACACCAATGACCTGATACTGTTGGTTGTGAACTTGAATGATCTTGCCAATGACTTGTTCTTCTTGGAACAGATCTCTTGCGGTCGAAACACTTATGACCGCCAATTTACTTCCTTGCTCGAATTCCATTGAGGAAAATGCCCGGCCGTGAATAAAGTCAAAATCCAATATTTTCCAATAATTGGCATCAGTATAACAGTATGAATGCGTGTATTTTTTATCGTCGACAAAAGTGATATTTTTAAGCCCGCCTTCGTAGGCTGAAGTAAGCTGGGGCTCTTTGAGTTTTTTTAATATTTGGTGAAAAAAAATGTATCCCGGTTTTCCAGATTTAAAATTCTGTTCTGGAGCTTCAAAAATAACATTGCGTACCAACAAAAAATTGTTGTTAGTTTTTTCAGGTCCGTCATGGAAAAGATAATTATCGAATACTGCGCTGATGGTTATTAACACACATAAAGTTAAACTGATCCCAAACAGACTGATAGCAGTAAACGTTTTATCTCTAAGAAGCATCTTCCAGGTGAGATAGATATAACCCTTAAACATGATGCTGCTCCCTAGTGAATAAGTCGACCATCAAATATTCGCTCGATTCGTGTTGTTCGTTCAGCCAGACTCTTGTCATGAGTTACCATGATGATGGTTGTGTTATCGTCTGAGTTTAAGTTTTCAAGAATAGTCATTACTTCATTTCCCATCTGGCTATCCAAATTTCCGGTGGGCTCGTCGGCTAATAACAGAGCTGGCTTTCCAACAAGAGCGCGAGCGACAGCAACTCGCTGTTGTTGGCCGCCTGACAGTTGTGAAGGAAAGTGCGATGACCTTGCGCTAAGCCCGACCTTATCCAATATTTCGAGCGCCATGCGCCTGCGCTCAGATGCCTTGATTTTCCGATATAGTAGTGGTAACTCGACATTGTCTACTACTTTCAAATCGTTGATGAGATGAAAGCTCTGAAAGATAAAACCTATTTTTTGATTACGAACTTGCGCGAGCTCTTTATCGCGCTTAAATTGGATTTCCTCACCATCGAATAAAATCTGGCCTTCGCTTGGCTCGTCTAGCAATCCGATAATATTTAATAACGAACTTTTACCGCAACCAGATGGCCCCATAATAGAAACAAATTCACCTTGTTGAATATCCATATCTATATTTCTTAGAGCTTGGGTTTCCATCCTATCGGTTTGATAGTATTTGCAAATATTGTCGAGTTTGATCATAAGTCTACTATTCCGTGGATAATGGTAGTTGATTATTGGTTTAATAACGATTGATTTTAATTCGGTTGATGTGCCTAAAACTCTCGGTGCTCGAGACAATAACTTGGTCGCCGACGCTCAATCCTTGCAAGATACGAATATAGTTTTCATTGCCGTTAGCATAACGTATCTGTCGCTTGTTGGCATAGCCACCCTCTATAACATAAACGCTTTGGTCTTCTAGGTTATCGAATAGTGAACCTTTTTCTAAACTTAATGCATTGTCTTCCGTTGCAAGCAAAAAATTCACGTTAACGCGTTGGAGATGGCGTAATTTTTTAATTTTATCACTTTTATTGAGAGAGATTGTTAGGTTAATTTTTCCTTCATCCGGGACTGATAAAATCGAGCGAATAGTGCCGTTAAATTCTACGTTATCTATCTCAAAAAACGCGGGCATATCTTGAAATAGTTTATTTTCGTAATAGGAGGAGGTAGTAGCTTCGACTTCAAAGTGGCTTGTGTCTGCGAGCCTTAACAGTGTGTCGCCGTTTTCGACCATGCGTCCTTCCTCTTGTTCTATCCAAATTAGAAGACCATCCTGCGGGGCTGAAATTTTAGACAGAGATAATAATCGCTGTTTTTCTTTTGCGTTTAACTCGAGTACGGCTAACTCTAAATGTAAGTTGTCAATTAAGGCATTTACTAACCTTTCGGAATTCTGTTGCTTCTGACTCGTTTGCCTTATATCGATTTTTTTCTTTTTAACTAAAATCTCTGCTTCTTGTAACTCAAATCGAGATAGTCCGCCCCGTTCGTGCAGATGTTGTTTTCGTTCAAATAGCGCTTCGGCGCTTTCGAGTTCTATGTTCAATTTTTCTAACTCATCTTTTGCATGGTATTTACTTTGCTTCAACTCCAGTGTTTTCTGTTTGATTTGGTTTTTTTTAATGGCAATGCCTTCGTTAGCCTTGGCGAGTTCGAATTCAATATTTCGCATATCCAGTTCAAGCAACATTTGTCCTTTTTTGACGAACTCCCCTGCATATGCCCAGACTCTTTTAACTTTTGCTCGGGTTTCACTTTCTATCACTTCTTCTTTATGTGCCTTGATCACTGCGGGAGCACTTATTGTTATACGCAGGTCTCGTTTATTGACGGTGGCGACCTTTAATTCATGTAAATTAGCACTCGGTGTCGCAAAGTGTTTTATCAAAAAAAACAAACCTGATACAAGTATCAATATGCCGCAGTATTTGATTTTTGTTACTTTCTTTTGTTGATTCAGCTTTTTCTGGCTAAATATGATATCCATGACATGCTTTCGAAAATTAATATTTTCTTGAACTTAGCAAAGATCAGACCAGGACCAGTAAGGTAATTCAAATCAGAGACTTACGATAAGTGTAAGAAAGATATTTTTGAATGTGTCCGAAACTGAACAGCATAAATACTTGCGAGTGTTCATTATTGAACGATTTTAGGGGGAGCTTTTAGGAGGGGAGAAAACTATCGCTAGGTGTCTGAAGCTGCTTCAATATTAACTGCCGGCATTTGTAACAACTAGCATAAACTTACTCTTCTTCCAAAGCTGAATCATCATAAATAAATGAGCGAGTAAGAGCATAATTAACCACCATTCGAATGCATTTTCAATACGATCATAATCCGCACCAAGCACACCGTCCAAGACCAGTGAGAACATCGCAATAGCTAGCATTATTGCACTAAACCTTAACAGTTTTTTACCATCTGCCGCGAATGCTTCAATTTTACTTAGGGCATTTCCGGCGATCAATTGAGAAATAAAGCTGCAAAACATAAACAATACGACACCGAAGCGACGCAATAAGTAAAAAGTATCTCCCGTGTGGCCTAAAGCGAGCGTGTACACAATTAATGAGGTCGACCCAACAAGCGATAGGCAAAGAATACTCCAGTTTTGCGAGGAGCCTAAACCCCTAAGCCAAAAACGGGTAAGTTGCCACATGAGCAAAAGCAAAGCGGCTGTAGTAATAATGCCTCCCTTGAATATGAAGTAAGAGCTGCCATGCCGTCCAGTACGACTGACGCTCACGCAGTCTGCCCAATAGGGTATACAGAAGTTGATATGACCCTCCATTAAGCTAATTAAATAACAGAGGTGAAACGTGATTGCCGGAAGAAAAACAGCAACATACCCGAGGGGCAACGGTGATATGATGGTCTTTTGCATCAGCATAGTAAATATTATACGTTGGCCGTAGGCGAGTCAGATTGCACTCGTGACTATGTATAGGAAGCTCTGATTAATCTTGATCAATCTCAGGCATCCAGAGCTAAAGTGAATCAAGGCAAGTTTTCGCCGTAATGTCGCGACCTTGCAAGAAAACTTAACGACGAGTCGCTTTAGCTCTGGATGCCCCAAAGGGCTCGCCATTCACTGCGCTGCTTGCCTTGTCAAGAAAGCCTGAAAGATCAGAGCTGAGGATGATCGAGGTTAATTAGAGCTTCCTACAATATTACTGCTTCTTGTCTATCGATGATACCTGAATAGAGGGCAAATTTTAGGCTCCTCTCGTGTTTTTGCATTCCACATTTATAAATAATAGCTATGTGTATAGCAGTAAAGGAACTAAAGCAAATTAGCGTAAAGGGTCTACCCTATAAATTCTCCTCAAGAAAAATTGATTTTTCAATACGCGTAAATACTTCAAGATAATATTGTTTATCTTGGCTCATACCAGATCGAACAAGCCTGCCTTTTACATCGTATTCCTTGCCGACAAAATTTAATCGCGTTTTAATTCCATTGGAGGTTTCTGTAATATTTGCAGTTACATGCAAGCTGTGTGAGTTTTTGATATTCGTATCGGCAAATAGCCAGTAAATACCGTAAGTGGCCACAGTCAAGGCTGTTTTTTGTAATACTTCACCACTACTTACCTGAGTACTGTGCAATGATGCAACTATAACACCGGCGTCAGCATCGGAACTTTCGAGAATAAAACCATCGTCTTGCAGCGCGTTAATTACCGATTTAAAAACCAAAAGGCTATCAACATCCTCATAGACACGCGTTTGATATTCTCTTATTTCCACTTGCGAGTGCTTGGGCTCTTGTGTGGCGCAACCACCAACGACCATTGACAATGCCACCAAAACAGCGACCATCGAGATTTTTAAATATTTCATGACTTAAAACTTACTGCGATGGTAGGAGAGGGAACTGACGTTGTCGTTGGAGTCAAATTTTATAATGACCGTCAATGCGGTTGATGTGGTTTTATTTTTGCCGCTCGAGCCTCCTATAGCAGCGGCTACATCACCGGATGCAAAACCGATCGTTCCTCCGGCTCGTTCTGTTACTTGCTCAGACGAAAACTTGTCATAAATCCATGTTTCGCCACCTCCCGCGCTCTTTTTAACGATATTTGGGCTACCTAAGGCCTCGGCGACCGCGACAGCATTCATGCCTACTGAGATTTCCCTTTGTACCAGGCCTACTGTTAGCCCTGCATTCTTAACACCTTCTTCCTTTGCCGGTGATGTAGCAGTGCAGCTCGAAAGCAAAGCTAAAACTGCAAAAACAGCGATTACTTTGTTTCGGTGCATAGTGAGCTCCTTTTCATTTTTTCTTGTATATAGCTGAGTTCAAAAAGCATTTGCTTTTCATCAAATATAAATTATTTATAAATGCGTACAATAACTATTCTCATTAATGTTCAAGAAAGATGATGCAAATCACGCTAACAGGCAATTTTTCACTATATTTGGTGACACTGAGTCCAATTACTTCGAGGGAATTTCCTTATAAAAAAGGTTTTGAAAAGGCAAAAATAGGCTGACGATATCATAGGTAAGGTCTTCATTGTCTTAGGTTTTTTTCCTGACCCGGTCGACTAGCGAATTTAGTGCTCGCCACGTCGACTTATAGATTTAGCCTCAATATTCGTAACAATTGTTTGTTGAGTTTCATTAAGAATGGAATAAATATCTTCGCGAGTTTTCGAGTTTAAAGTTAACATATTATTAAACGCGGTTTTGGCTTTTTCTATTAGCATTGAATTGTTGCGATTGTAATCGTCACTTCCCGGAATCAATTTGCTTAGTGCTTGGCGAGCGTTGTTTATTGTTTGACGGTTTGACTTGCTCTTTTCGCTATAACCACTTAAGACTTCGCGGATAGTATTTTGTTGGCTCTCGTTTAATGCGAGTTTTTCGGTCATATCAATCAGGGAATTTTCAAGATCGTTCGCTTTAAAACCGAGAACGCTTGTTGCGCCAGAGCCGTGCGAGTGTGAATGTTGACCGTGACCTGCATTTGCACCGCGTCCTTCTCGGCTGCCACGTTGCCCACCGCGGCTACCTCCGCCATGCTGGTGTCTACCGCCTTGGCTGCGCATTTCGCTGCCCATTCCCCGTTGACCGCGAGAGCCTTGGCTGTTATCGCTCTGTTCTGCAAAACTTCCACGATTCTGGCCATCGCGTTCTCGCTCCAGAATCGCTTGAGAAGTTTGGCTCGAATTAATGTCCTCGCCTTTAAATAAATATACTGCTATAAGACTGCAACTTACGCTTATAAGCACTATACAAATTGATTGCATCATAGTGAACCCCTGGATATTTTTTAAGATTGAGTAGTGAGCTAGCCGACCTTTTTCGTTCTGTGGCTTACGTGATTCGCTGGTTTTTTTAAAAGTCGTAGAAAACAATTGAGTTTTGCGTTGGGTTATTTGCTTATAATTCCTTTTCTTTTGAATAAAACTGATAAAACCGGAGAAGACCATAACTGCCGTAAGCAACATAAATACCAATATGACGATGAGGTAATTCTTAGAAAGGTTGCGCCCTGTGTGTAAAGGCAAAATCATGTTGTATATCTGGCTGCTAAAACTTTGATGACCAAAACGTAAGCTTCCCACGAGTGAAGATTGTTCGGTGTCGATTAATACTTTGCTACCGGCCATTCCAAGCCAGTCGCCCGAAGTGACAAAACGGAATTCCATTGCGTTGCGGGTATTGACTAAATTTTCGTTGTCTTCCTCATTACCGCCGCCGCGACGGCGGGGTGCCTGGATTCGTTGCAAATGGCCGTCTGGAATCTCTGCTTGCGCCACTCTTAACCAGTTTTGCCAGTTGGCCGCCGTGTAGAGTGGTGTTTGGCGGACTCCCTGGGTACTTGGAACGTCTATATTTAGCAGGGATTGCGTGACGCTGCGATAGGTTAGGGCAGCTCCCGTTAACGAGAAAAGAACAATAGCAATTAATACGATAATGCCTGCCGTCATATGCGAATAATAAAAGTCTTTTCTTTGTGTACTGTTAGGTAGCAAATCGCGCAAGCGAAAAGCTTTGCGCAAAGGCCACCACAACCACAACGCGATAATGCTAATCAGTAAAGCCAGCAGGCCCACCCAAGCAGAATATTCTGACCCTGGAATGCCAAAAAGTCCTTCGCGGCCTAATAAATAATTGCGGTGTAAACGCAGCATGACTGAAAAGAAGCTATCGCTATTATTTTTGTAATGCTCTATTTTATGTAGATCATCGATGCGATAGGTAATGCGCTCACCGCGCGCTCGTATTTGATAAAAAGGCGTTGATGGGCTGGGCAATATTATTTGACGATAATTAACACCTTGATTAGTTAGTTTTTCCAGCGCAACCGCTTGTTCTTCTAGAGTGACAGGTGTGTAGCTTTGGCCGTAATGGTTAAATGCCTCAAGCACATCGTCAAATCCGACTAAAAAACCGCTAACAACAGTGATAAAAAATAACACCGCGAGTGGAAAACCCAGCCAGCGGTGAATTTTTTTTAGTACCCAAGTTGTAGAAATTTTTTTCATTTGATAATGTAACTTGAAATTATCTAGCAAGCATTTTTTATTTGTTCGTTAAATATCAAAATTTGTAGTTTGCGGTAATTTTGAAGTTTCGACCTGGCTGGTAATAGGTTAAATCGTTTTGCTCACCGTTCTCATCAACTGACAACGACCGATAACGTTTGGTGTAGAGTTTATCGAACAGGTTTTCTGCGCGTGCTTGAAGGCTAAAATTTTTATTTATTTGATAGGAAGCAAATAAATCCCAAACGGTATAGCCAAGGCGGTCCGAGTTATTAGGGCTGAAGGTCCCGTCTCCGTTATCTTCTGGCGTTAACTCGCGGCCTTCGCGATAGCTCATATCAACACCAACACGTGACTTTCCATCAAATAAATACGCACCGAGAGAGGCGTTTATGCTTGCTGGAGAAACGTCGCGCAGCAGTGCATCCTGATCTTCTGGATTAGGCGTTTCTGCATCGAGTTCTTGTGCGGTTACGGAGCCAAAGAAGTCGTTGTTTGTGTAGTTAACGCTAATTTCCCAGCCGTCGAAGGTCGCTGAATCGATATTGTTAAAGGTAGTGCGGTTAAGAACCTCAGTATTACCATTAAATTCTATCGTTCCGTCGGGCAGACCTTGTGAAACAATGTAGTCTTCGGCTTCATTGTCAATAAACGTGAGTCGTAGGTTAAGTTGATCTGCAGAAGTAAAAAGCCCCGCGCGATCGAAGGCAACACCCCATTCAATACTATCGGTGGTTTCCGGTTGTAAATCTGCATTGGGCACTAACTCGTTACAGCTCAACCCTCTGCGTCCATCAGTGCAGGTTGGTGTACCGTCGCCTCGTCCAAAAGCTTCGTGAGTTGAAGGCGCTCGAAAACCTTTACCGGTTGTGGCAAAAAATGATAATCCTTGAGCTGAGGAATTTTCGAATGGCCGCCAATTAAATTGTAATTTCGGTGAAACGTAGTTTTCTTTGACCGTTGTGGAGGTATTGGTATCTGAATTTTCAAATGCGTCATGGCGAGCACTTACAATTAACTCCACTGTTTCGCCAAAAAGTGTTGTGGCGCTGATGTACCCACCAATAAGTTTGCGCTCGCGTTCCAAGCCATCGTAGGCAGTTGTAACATCGTCAAATGCGTAGTCAGCTCCGTAACGAAAGGTTGTCGTGACCTCATCGCTGAAAAATACATTGCTCAGATTTTCGATTTCCGCGTAGGTTGTTTCTATACTCCAAACCGATCGACTGCTGTCGTCCAACGAGCTTCCAATAATATCGCCAGAATCATTTGTTTCCTCGGCATAATTAGTTGCTGCACGCTCTATCTCATTGCGTGAAACGCGTGTTGAAAGATTCAGCCACGGATTTTCTTCCGGTGTATAGAGATACTGGAGAGAATAGGTTTTGTCCTCGATTTCGGTAAAAGTCTCTGAGTCTGAGACGGCTAAACCGCGTGATACGGTTCCACGTCGATCATATTCCTTGTCTAGCGACACAAGACTAAGTTCGATACGTTGAGCCTCAGCGGGTTTGACAACAGTTTTAATTAGATAATTAATATCTTCATTATTTGTTGATGCTCCGAGTGTTTCTACTCCGTCGCCATCTTCATAAGGGTCGGTATTGCGGCCCGTTATCTGTGCCAGCCCTGAGAAATAAGCGTTAAACTCCCGAGCGCCGCTAACACTTAGCAAGGTACTTTGCCCGTTGGTTTCAATGCCGAGGCTGGATTCAGCTCCCCAGATTTGTCCTTCGCGTATTAAATCTTCCGGGTCTTTGGTTTCGATTTGGATAACGCCGCCCATTGATCCATTGCCATAAATATTAGAAGCTGCACCGGGAATAACTGTAACGCTCTTGTACATAAGCGGTTCTAACCAAATTGCATTAGCGCCACCGTGGCGAACCTGATTAAAATTTTTGGGCGCGCCGTCAACCCGAACGCTAATCTGATCGCCAGTCAAACCGCGGATAAAAACCAGCGAACCTTGATTACCTGCTTCTTCGTCAATTTGCACGCTCGTCGTTTTGCGCAAGGCATCGGCAAAGGTTGTAGCTTGTTGCGCTTGAATATATTCATTCGTGATGACCTGGGCGCCTTCAGACGCACCAATACGTTGTCCGTCAGCTGCGACAACTTTATCGATATCCGATAGATTTGCAGTAACGGTTGATGTTGGTAATTGTTCTTCAGCAATTACGCTCGCGGAAAAAAATGCGATGGCAAATGCAAGCTTTTTGTTTTTCATAATTTCCTCAAAACATATTGGAGAGTTTTAATTAAATGCGTATTTCAACGGGATGGATAATTCGGCTGGGAATTTGTTTTCCAGCCCGGCGGGAGGAGAGGGTAGGTTTAAACGTTTAAACAGTTTAAGCGCGCTGCGATTCAGCAACCTCGCTTCAGCTTTTTGGGCAATTTCATAGTTCTCTACTTTGCCATTGGCTTCGAGTGTGAAACGCATAACTACAATCCCTTCGATACGTCGTAACTTCGCTTGTCTTGGGTAGTCTTGTTGCGTGTTTATCGCATCGAAGATGTCGCGCTTATAGCTTTGCCAAAGTGTTGCATGAGCAAGGGTATCGCCGCTAATTCCTCGATTTGCTTGCAAGCCATCGCCCGAGGAACGCTTATTGATATTAGCTTCGGCAAGCTTCAGATCCTTCGGTGTATCGTTTACTTTTTGAGGCTTTATTGGCTTTTTGCTTGCCACTTTTTTTAGCGGTTTTTCGCTTGGAGGTTTTTGATCAGTTTTGGGCGGCTCTGCTTGCGGTTTTGGCTTCGCTTTTTCTTGTGGTTTAGGCTGTGGCTGACTTAAAGCGAGATTACCGTCTTCAAACTCCTCTATTGGTGATGTTTTATCAGGTACTTTTTGGGTGAATTTTGCTTCATCTTCTATTTCAGAATCGTGTTCCGTTTCCTGTTGTAGTTCTTCATAAAGCTGAAGATGAACTTCTTGCAGAGCGTTGCCGCGTTTGAGTTCGCCACCAAGAGTTAAAGCAGGGTTGATGGTTGCGTTTTGATTCAGAGTGAAAAATCCAAACACCAGGCCATGGATTAATAATGAAGCGACCAGCGCCTGGAACTTAATCATCGCTGCGCTCACTCACGATGGATATCTTCTTGATTCCTTGCTTCGTGAAACGAACTAGGGTTTCGGCAACGATCAAGCCCGGTGTATCGCCGTCCGCAAAAAGCGTTAGCTCGTGGTTAAGCAGTGATGCGATATCTTCATCGTGCAGAGGTTTATCTCGATAATGTAACTGTCCGTCTTTTTTAAGGTAAACCCATTCATAAGAATGGCTGGATAGTGTGTTCTCTTCAACGTTTTTTTGGGGAGGTATTATCGATAAGTCGATGGGTACCTGTGTGTTGCCTGCAATTAAAAAGAATATCAACAACAAGAATACGATATTGATCAGAGGCAACATGGGTTCGAGTTGCGGTCGATTGTAGTGGGGTTCATTCAGCATTATGTACTTTCCTTAGGTTTAACCGTGTCGCTAGTTGTACATTTAAACCGCGACTTGAAAGTTGCTGATGACTATCCAAAATTCTCGATAACAATACGTTTTCTTCAAATTGCAGCAAGACAATTTTCGCTTGCTTTAGCAGTTCGCTATCGGCGACCTGAGAACAATCGATTTTCTTTTCTTGCAGCAGGCATTGTCCTGCATTTGTCAGCGTTATTTGAATAACGTCTACGTCAGAAAATTTTAAAGCGTTAATTGATTTTGAAGCTTTGGCAACAGCAAGTGGCATTTGCTGATATTTTTTAAACTGCATCACCAACATAAAAAAAATCAGCAGAATAAAAACCACGTCGATAAGCGGGGTCAGGCCGATGCCGGGCCTTCTGATATTTTCAACCTCAAGCAACCTACATTACCTCGCAGAAAATTCGGACTCGAACTCTCTCGTTGCGGCCAGCAAAACACTGTTTAAATGCACGCGGGTTTTTTCAATCTTGCGATCAAACCAGTGCCAGGCAATTAAAGCTGGGATAGCCACAATCAAGCCTCCGGCGGTTGTAAGCAGGGCCTGCCATATACCGGCAGACAGCATGGAGGGATCTACCTGATTTCCCGCAGCAGCCAATTGCTTAAAAGCTTCTATCATGCCCATAACTGTGCCGAGCAAACCCAGCAAAGGAGCAGTTGCGGAAATCACTTCCAGCGATCGAAACCCGAGTCGCAAATCATCGATCAGTGACCGAGCAGAGTGGACAATCTCCTCTTTAAACTGTGAAAGCGTTGTATCGCTTGACCAAGAAGAGCGGATGCACGTGTCTAATTGATGTGTTACTCGAGCACTCTTTTCTTCTTGTTTTGCTGCTTGTTTTTCAAAGGAGAGGGTCGAAACAGACGAAAGCTGGAATAGCCCGGCCTGTCTAAACCTTATGATGATGAAGACTATATTTGCGACGGTAAATATAGAAACGGCAACAAGCAACCAGAGAATTGCTCCACCTTGTTCGAAAGTTTCCACTGTTATGGTACCTATAAAAATACAAATGATAACTATTGTTATTTATATTTGCAATATATGATGTCACAATGACCACTAAAACTGTGGGTTTATTCAAAGTTGGTATGTATTTGTTGCGGAAATGCGGCTGCTTTAGCCACACGCAAATGCAAGGCTGGCTGTTGTGATGATTGGATTGATGTGCGGGCTAGATGTTGCTGCCAAACTGGTTTCGTGTTCAGACGGGTCGTGCTAGCCCAAAAAAATGATGCTCTACTGGCTAATATCCTAATTTTCTGTTTCAACGAGCGGTTTAGAAAGCAATAAGTATTTTTCGCCGAGGTTTTTTGTAATTTTTGTTTTCCCTGTTTCAGAGGCCTTGTGGAGTGCCTCTAACGAATCCGAGATTAACGTCACCTCGTTTTTTAGTTTTTTAATAGCATTCTCCATGGTGTAGGTCATCTGATGAATTTCATCTAGTTGTTGTGGTGACAGCTTCTCTGCTTTTAATAGGGTATTTAACTGCGTGTTGTGACTTCTTAAATAGTTCATTGCTTGGCCTAGGGACTTTGGCACTTTACCTTTGTAGTGGTCTGCGCGTTCACCGGCAAATGCATTGCCGGCAGTCACGCTAAAAATGAATAATAGAGAAATAATTGATGTTTTTATTAGTTTCATGATTTTTTCCCTCAATAAATTTTAAAATTCGTAGGCAAGTGAAGCCGTGATTGTGCGAGGAGTAGAGGTTCCAACACGAATTGCAGCAAAGCCATCTGACGTGGTTAACGCCTGTGCTAAACGATACTCTTCGTCGCTAATATTACGAATATTAAGCTGTGCTTTCCATTGGTTTTTCTTGAAGTAAGCCGCTAAATCAAAAGTCGTCCAGCCGTCGTATTCTCCGCGGTTCTCTGTGCTGATAAAAGTGTCGCCTTGAAAAAATGCGCCAGCACCGAGTCCTAGCTCCCCCTCCCAGATGGGTATTTCATAAAATGAAAAAAGGTTGAAATTATGCGCAGCGATCCCTGGGAAGCGGTTGCCTCGAGGGAATATACTGCCAAATTCTCCGGTGCCGCCATCGGCAATTTCATTATCGATATAAGCGTAGCCGCCCTGAATACGCCAATTGGGTTGAATAAAGCCGACGAGCTCTAATTCCAGGCCTTCGGTTTGCACAGAGCCTAAGTTGTTGTAGCGCAAATCTTCAAATGGCGTTTCCATACCGTTTTCATCAAACGGGTTGATAACAAAAGGAATACCTTCTAGTTCTACTTCAAAAACAGCCGCAGTAAGAAGAAGCTTTTCGTCATTCAATGACCATTTAACACCTATTTCATAGGCCGTGGATTCTTCCGGGTCGACAGTACGGTCATCCTCGCCCAGTAAGCCAATGGATGGAGTAAAACCCTCTGAAAAGCTGGCATATATTGATGTCATTGCATTCGGTTCGTAGACTAAGCCCAGGCGAGCACTGAAGTTATCCTCTTCCGCGTCGCCCAGTTTATCTTTGTACTCGGAAAAGCGGCCGCCAAAAAGTACTGACCAACTTTCGTTAATACGCATAAAATCCAGAATATTCAGCCCCGACTCCTCACGATCATCGTTAATTAAAGGGTCTCTTGCCCGCAAGATAAATCCGATATTATTATCTATTTGGACAAAGTCCGGGTCGGCTGCTTCCTCAGCGGTGAAATTAGCAAAATACTCGCCACTCACGATATTAAAAAATACGTTGCCACGATCCGTTTGGTTTCGATCTGCTCGAAAAGAAACCGACTCAGAATTCGCATTTTCGTGCGTTAATGAAGCGAGGATCTCATGCTCAAAACCGAATGCATCGTCGAAATCGATAAAGTTCTTCAGTGTAATTTGCTCAGCTTCACCTTCTCCGATGGATTTACGCGGTCCTATAGATACCAGGTCTGATCCAGATACTAATGGGCTTGGGGAACTGTCAAAATTATCTTTTTCGCTGCTAGTCGTCGAGTATGTTGCTTCCAAACGCCAAGCGGGCGTAAAAGTATAATTTGCTGTTAGATATAAGCGCTCAGAGGACACAGTAGTTTGATTGTTCCAGCCAGGGATCCCAAAAAAGTCTTCGATATTGATGCGGTCAGTGTAGGCATAATTATGCTGAGATGGATTTGCTTGAGGATTTGTCAGTTCAAGCACCTGGCCTCGTTCGTTGGTATAGTCATCGTCAATGTATTCATATCCGATAAGTAACGAGCCTTCTTCTGTAAATTGCCAAAGTAGCGTTGGGTTAAGTAACAAACGCTGGCGCTCGACAGCGTTTCTGAAGCTTTCCGAGTCCTCGTAAGCACCGACAACGCGAAAAGCAAAGCGGTTGTTGCTATCAATGGCGCTGCCGTAATCCCCCTCAATTTTATTAAAGTTTTCGTTGCCTGCGAGTATTTCTAGGCTGCCGACTGTTTCGAATTGAGGTTTCTTGGTAATGTAATTGATTATACCGCCGGGCTCGCCTTGACCGTAAAGCAAAGCGGACGGGCCTTTAAGTACATCAATACGTTCGATATTTGCCGTCTCGGTTGAAGGGATATTGGAAACATTTAATGCGTTATTTATTCGGGCGCCGTCTTTATAGATCGACTGCGAAGCGTCAAATCCGCGAATAGAAAATTTCTCTTCGCCACCATTACCCGTTTTAAATTTAGTGACACCCGCCACATTACGCAGAGCATCGTCGACGTTGTTCACTTGCTGATCCTGCAAAATATCTTGTGTAATTACGCTAATTGCAGCAGGCGTTTCTTTTAAACTTAAATCTAGACCAACGGCGGATGCAGCGCTATTTTGCAGGTAATCACGTTGAAACCCATGCACGATAACTTCTTCGCGCAATTCAGGCTCTGCTTGATCAGCCGATTCACTCGAAGGTGGCTGAGCTAAGGCGTTGTAGCTTGCCGGGTATGCCAACGAACCCATGATAAATGAAATACATAGATTAAGTTTATTCTTGTTCACGTTGAGACCCCTAAAAGTAAATTTTAAAAAAATTATTGGTTGCTTGGTGCAGCGACTGGCGATGTTAGTATTTTATTTTTTTGTTTTATCTTGTCTGGTGTAGTCTTGTGCTTACGCCACCAAATCAAAACACCTGTCACCGTTACGACAACAATTACTAGAGCAAATACACAAATAAATATTTGGTACCAAAGCCCAAAGACTTTGCCCATATGCAAAGCAGCAAGCCATGTCGTAAATGCGTTTCCCGCGTCGTGATAGGCGTATTCTCGAGCTAAGAGGCGACCGTCATTAGCACTGACATATAGGCGTGTTTGCGAATAACTATTCGGTAAATCCAAAGAACTATGCACACGGAATCGATAGGCGTGCTTTGCCGAGTCGTAATTAATGGCATCGATTTTACTTACCGTAAATTCAGCTTCTTTTTGCCAAATCAACAACTCGTTTTGCGCCTGAGTTAACGCCGAGGCAAAGCCAATATTTTTAGTTTTTTCTTCTTCAGCAACATCTGGCAGCGTATTGCGAACGCGCTCGTAAGGCATCACTGAGCTTACGATTGGCTGATAGACTTCGCGATATAAATTAAACATTACGCTTGATAGGGCTAACACAAGTAACATACCCCAAAGCCATAAACTCAGTGCAATATGGCTATCGCGTATCAAACGTGCAGCTCCTGCTTGCCATTTAATCCTCCAACTGCTTTGCCATTTTTTAAAAAACTGCTCGCGTCGTCGAGGGAAGGTTAAATAAATCCCAGTAAAACAATCTAAAAACCAAATTAATGCCGCTGCGCCAAACAGCCATATTCCCCAAGGTCGAGGTAAAGCTAAAGAATAATGAAGTTTGTAGATAAGCGGCATCAGGTGAGCGCGATCAAAATACCAGGCGCCCCAAAGCCTAGATCCGAGTAACTCCCCTGTGTAGGGGTTGACAAAAATCCAATCAAAACTTAAATGATAAGCGGCACCAGTTTCGGGATTTTTTCGCGGTGTTATCCGCATTTCGAAAGAGCGGTCATCGGACTTCGGAAAACGAATATATTGAATTTTGGCTTTGCCATTTAGAACAGATTGCTCGACTTTATTAACAAGTTTTTT
The DNA here is from genome assembly GCA_028281865.1 of Marinagarivorans sp. Classification (GTDB taxonomy): domain Bacteria; phylum Pseudomonadota; class Gammaproteobacteria; order Pseudomonadales; family Cellvibrionaceae; genus JANQJB01. Next base: position 5,295 of record JANQJB010000045.1, on the reverse strand, counting down.
AATTTCCAGTGGGTCGTTAGCCGGTTCAACATAAAATAAATTTGGGTTAAGTGCGGAATCCAGTTCGTCATAAAAAGCGATAAATATTCCGGTGGTACCTGCTACAACAAGGAAAAACGCCATAAATAGGCCGGCATAACGATGAAGCTTGATAAAAGTAACGCGGTTCATAAAAAAAAATGCCGCTACGAATAAGCGGCAATAGCTTTGGAGGAAAATTGGAACACGTGGCCAACCCCTAATAGTTTGCTGATAGCGTGAGGTACACTCCACGTGGCTGGCCGCGTTTTATAAAGACGCTGCTGGTATTGTTTTGATACCACACCTCGTCTGAGATATTTTTCACAGCTAAGTCAGCATTCAAGCGTGTATCTGCAACTTGCCATTGGCTGCGTAACTGTAGTTCGTGCAGAGTCCTTGAAGGTGTTTCAAAAGTATTGCCGTTGTCTCCAGCACTGTCACTTTGGTAGTCGAGTCCATAGGCCAGCGACCAACGATTGGAAAAAGCCCATTCCGTCCAAATAACGAGCTTATTTTTTGGAATCGCGGCAAAGCGATTGCCTTCCGTTCCTCCCGTACCGGATTCCAGAACTTCGGTATCGGTATGGGCATAACTTAAATAAATATCGACATTGCCGGGTAACTCACCGGCAACATCAAATTCGAAGCCGCGACTTTGTTGTTCGCCATCTAGAGCGCTGACTTGGGGAGTCTCTGTGCTAACAACAACATTTTCCTTAGTGATTTCGTAAGCAGCTATTGTTAATGCGAGCTTATTCTCAAGCAAGAACCAACGACTACCCAATTCAAACTGTTTACCCGTTTCAGGTTCCGTGATGGGATTGCCATTGACATCACGTGCTGAACTAAATTGGCTATTGTAAGATTCACCGTAGCTTGAATAGAGGCTAAAGCTTGAATTTACATCCCATACTGCTCCAATCCGTGGTATCCATTCGCTGTTATCAGTCGAGGTACGCCCTTCGCGTAGTTCACCAGTGTGACTAGTGTCAGAATTAAACGTGGTTTCAAAATCTCCATACCGCAAACCAATTAAGATGTGCAAACCCCAAGGCTCATAAGTCATTAAGTCCTGTAGATTTAAACCTTGGTCTTTGTATATCCAATCTAAAATTGAAAACGGTGGCGAGCTTTCATAGAGCGTAACGTGCGGATAAGAAGTTGTTTGCGGGTTAAATATGTTGATGGGGGCGATAGGTGATTGAAATTCAGCAGGAACAAGTGGAGAAAAACCGTTGTGGTTTGTCATATTGTTTTCTGAAGTGTTAACGCCTATTAATGCACGATGTCGAAAATTGCCTAGATGCTTGTCCAACGTCAGGTGCAGGCCTGCGTACTCTCCATCAGAAGTTCGGCGCTGATCAAACACCAATCGGGGCACGGCTTCAGGATTGAAAAATTCTGCGGGTACTCTAAACGCGAAATACCCGGTGTTTCCCTGATCCCTTTGTGTGGTGTTCGTTCCTATTTGTGCTACCAACGAGATCGAGTCATTAAATGCATGGTCAAGCTGAACTTGAAGTTGCTCGGTTTCCCCGTCTGAAAAGTCATTGTTGTGGCCCAAGAAGGTCTCTATGGGTAACTCAATTATTTCACCATTTCGAGGGTCCAGTAGAGTGTCCGCGGGTGCGGGATTATTATCGATTCTGATAAGTTCGGCCAATAATGATAGCGAAGTGTTGCTGCCTATCTTCGTATTAAGCTGAAAGGTTGGCGCGAGTTTTTTACTGAATACGTAGTCTTGCCAGCTATCAGAGTCCTCTAAACCCAAGGTAAAGCGGTAGCTCACCAAATCAGTGCCAAGCCCACCAGTAGCGTCAAGATCCATGCGTCGGGTACCAAAACTACCGAACGTGGATTTAATACTGTAGGCAGCCTCCTGCTGGGGCTTGCGATAAACGTAGTTAATTACACCACCCGGCTGGGCTGCACCGTAAAGTAGACCTGCTGCTCCCTTGAGCACCTCGACCGACTGTAGCGCTGATGGGTCCGCCGCTGGCGAGTCTGTACCGTAAAATGGAACACCATTTTTTAAGGTCGCATTTAGCTCCGCGTCTGAGCGAAAACCGCGAATAAACACGCGCTCAAAGGCACGGGAGTGTCCAGTACCGGTGACTACGCTGGCCGATTGCTCAATAATATCGCGTGTGGCAGTGGCATTCTTAAGGTCGAGTACGCCACGCGGGATAACCGCAATGTTTAAAGGTATTTCCTTTAGCGGAGCGATGGTCAGTGTGGCTGCTGAAGCCGAATCCTCTCGTAACTCAGTATCTTTTTCTCCTCGGATAAACACTTCTTCAACTATCGTGGATTTCTCAGTTTTGCTAGCCAAAGCAATAGGAGAGGCGAGTAGTATTGGTAGCAGCCAAAGCGCTGTGGCAGGGGCATTCTTATGGGGTGAAAAAAACATCAGTAAAGCCTAAAGAAAGATACAAACAGTATACGTAATGATAAACATTATCATTTGCAAGTGCAATACGGTAGTAGAGTTCTTATAGCTTTAATTGGTGGCCGGGGGCGTGAAATCTTTGGATGTGGACCTTCGCCGCAATTAAACGTGTACTTTTACCAAAGACAAAGTGCTGCGAAACTCTAAACCATTTGTAAACAACTCTATTAGCACTGCGATAAAGAAACGTTCAACGCGGTTCTCGTTGCAAGAATAGGTGCTGTCCACCTTGATAACTACCTCTATATAGTAGCTCCTGCAAACTTCATTTTGGCCGATCTGTTACTCAAAAAATATTTAAATTACGAGCTTAGACGACTGTCTATTACGTCTTTGTTTTAATGAATAAAATTAGCTGTTGTATTTTTTCAATACCTTGCATGAATCCGCTAGAGTGACGAAAAATTGTTTTCGTTTTTAAGTGAAATTTAATCACAATAAGAATAGATCCAATTAATCTAGGTTAAAGGTGAAGCTTGTTTAATTTTATCACATCATAGACGTGAATAAACCTACAAGATCTTGTGGGTTTATTATTTTTTTTTAAATTGTGAAATATTAATACTCGATAAATAATTTCGTTAATTAAATTATTGATAATCAATTCATGAGATTTTTTCTTTGTTTTTTATCTTTAACATAACATTAATATTATTCAAATAATTTTATTTTATAATTGCCGTCGGTAATTCGTTACCTTGTTTTTAAATTCGTTATATCCTTTCCTAAAATACAAGGAGTGAAAATGATAGATTCAGATACAATTGATAATCCAAAAAGACGTTTAATGCTTGCTTCCAGTGGGGCAGTTATACTTGGAGCCGGATTAATGGCCTCTACTACTTTAGTAGCAAGTGGTGGCTCTTCAACAGTTATTGATGTGAGCCCTAACGATGCATCAACTTTATATACGACTTTGTCAAACGCTAACAGCACGTCCGGTAATATCGTCGTTCGGTTTGCACCTGGCCTTTACGATTTGTCTTCATGGTCCAGTGCATTCACCTGCTCAAAGAGCTTAAGTTTGCAGGCGACATCCGGAAATGTGGTCTTGTCAGGCAATTCAAATGTAGATTTTATGAGTGTTACAAATGTGAATAATGAGGGCACCATTATTCAAGCAGAAGGTATTGAGTTTTGTAATTGGAAATCTGCAGTAATATTAGGTTCAACCATAACGGAACTAGGCGCCTTAGTCTTTAGAAAATGTCGTTTTATCGATCTGGAACGCGGCATTAACTCAAATTCTACTAACGCACAGCCGCAAACAGAGCAATTTAAACGCTTTGTTCTGGATAGCTGTTTATTTATGAGCTCCGATGAAAATAATCTCGTTATGGAATGGGGGATAAGATTTGGACACTGTTATAAAGAATGCTTGATTGTCAATTCAGTTTTTAAAAATATTGTTCACAGGGCTATTTCTTTGACTGACAGTCTGGACACCGCAGGCGCTCCGCATCCTTATATCAGTAATATGCGTCAAAATACTGTTATTTGTGAAAATCATATTACCAATATTTCAGCACCATCAGGTGAATGTCAGGCAATTTTCCTGGCGGGTAATCGAGCAGTTGTAAGTAACAATATTGTGGAATATGTTAATTGGAGTCAGCCGCCGGCCAATAACGATATTACCGGTTGTGAAGGCATATATCTCAAGTGTAAGCATGCGACAATTAGCTGTAATACAATGAAGAATGCGGGCCTAAATGAAGCAGCAATACTTTTGAAGGGAGACGGTATAGAGGAAATTAGTGGTCTTGTTGATGGTTATGGCTCGGTTATTTCTGGCAACGTTATCGTTTTTGATCATTCGCATGTGGGAACACATCCAAAAACCGCCGGTGTAAGTATACATACCGACAACGTGCGTGTGGCCGATAATTATATCGAAGGTCCTGCTTCTGGGATTAAAACTGGATCCACCAAAGTTCCAAGTAACTTAGATATTTGTGGCAATAGCATTGTAGATTTTACCAAAGATGGAATTAAAATCGCTGTCAAACTCGAACACTATCGAATATTTGGCAACAGCTTGCGAGCAAAGCCATCAGCCTCCAATGGCGTGTACGGCATTTTTATAAGCTTGGAGAAAGATCCCGATTTACAGCAAAATACAATCAAGCATGTTTATGTAGACGCAAACCAAGTATCACTAGAAGCGGGGCAGCAAAGTCTTAGCTATGGTATATCTTTTTACCGTGCAAGTGGTTTGACCTCAGTTTCACTTTCCGGAGCCAGTATATGTGACAACCGCATAACGGGTTTTCACAGAGGAATTTTTATTAATATTAAAAACGGTCCGCTAGGGGCAACTCATGCAGTGATGAAGGATAATCAAATTTATGATATTTTGGTTTCCGAGGTGTCAAGCGCAACAAGTAACGGTTTTGTGGATGGGGGGAATATATAAAGCCTATCTGATCCATTTTATTAGCAAGGAGGTAGCAAGAATTATTTTTTATTCTTACTGCCTCTTGACCTTAAACAGTCCAGGGCACACCGGATTGGTTGAATCAGAAATTAGCTACAGTCCATTGATGTCTGCCACATGGGATGTAAAACCCATTAGATAAATAGTTGCTGCTTTTGCGTGGTCGTCCGATTTAGCGTCGTTGTCCGATTTAGCTAGAGATATATTACGCCGAGTCGCGATGAGCACCGTTTCCTTTGTTTCTTTGTCGCTACCTTTCCGGACCGCGACAAAGAAACAAAGGAAACGGTGCTCATCGCGACTCGGCGTAATATATCTCTAGCTAAATCGGACCACGACGCTAAATCGGACGACCACGCAAAGCAGCAACTATTTATCTAATGGGTTT
>JANQJB010000009.1 GCA_028281865.1 Marinagarivorans sp. | reverse complement strand
GTGCCCACACGCTTTACTTGATCGCTTTGTTAAAGATCACCATAACCGCTTCGGGCTATCGCTTAACCAATACCATACCTCTGTATCGGGCCGCGCATTTTACCGTTTCCATTTTGCTTTGCAAGCAGTTTCTGCGCTGTTTTTAAACGAGCTTTTTATCACTTTATAATCGTGATTAATCCCGCTAAAAGGGCGCGCATTATACGGGCTCTTTTTTAAGACGCAAGACTTTTATTACATTTATCTAAAGCGCCAAAAACAACGCTTTCTCGTGTGGGGTTGGTATAACCCAAACGAAGCACAAAAATTCTGCAAGCGTCAAATCTTATACCTTGGCTACTGGATTTCCAGGGTGAGCCTGTTTATGCTACGCGTCCCCTGCAATTGTCCAATAAATACGGGAGAGACACCGGTGTCAAAAGATGCTCATAACGACCGCTTAGCCAAGCTCAGTTTGCGAGAAAAACTCGGCTATGGCTTAGGGGATGCTGGGTTCAATTTCTATTGGGCGATCATTGGTTCTTGGCTCTTTTATTTCTATACCGATATCTTTGGTATATCAGCTGCTGCTGCAGGCACAATGTTTTTTGTTACCAAATTTATTGATGCGGCGACTGATCCGGCGATGGGCGCGATAGCCGATGCAACCAATACGCGCTGGGGGAAGTTCAGACCTTACCTTCTGTTTGGCGCTCTTCCGATGGCAGGAGCAGCTGTTCTCACAATGAGCACTCCAGATTTAAATGAGGGCGGCAAACTCATTTGGGCCTATGGGACATATAGTGCGATGATGTTGACCTACACGATACTGAGCACTCCTTACTCCTCTCTTTCAGGCGTAATCACGTCAGATACAGAGGAACGCAACTCAATTTTTGGCATTCGCTTCTTTTTTGCTTATGCAACAGGAATTTTTGTCGGCGCAGCCACACCCGACCTAGCCGCTCACTTTGGCGGCGAAAATGAAGCGAAGGGCTGGCAAATGACAATGGCGCTTTACAGCGCTATCGCGACACTTTTTTTCGTCGTAACATTTTTCAGCACAAAAGAGCGGGTAAAGCCACCGGCAAGTCAAAAAGCGGACCCTATCCAAGACATCGTCCATTTATTCAAATGCAAACCCTGGCTAATCCTATTTTGTTTAGCACTCATTATTATGGTAACGCTTACACTACGAGGAAGTTCGGCTGCTTATTACTTTAAATATTACGTTAATCGACCCGATTTGATGGGTTTGTATATTGGCATTCAAATGTTGTGCTATGCAATTGGTGCCATTAGTACACCTTTACTACTAAAGGTTGTTCCAGACAAAGCTCGACTCTTAATTATTTTAATGTCAATAGTTGGAATTCTATCTGTGCTTTTTGCGTTTGTTGGTCAACCCAAATCTACAGGGGTTGTAACGATAAAAAATAATGAAAGCGTTACGCTGTATGCAAAAGATTTACTAGAAGATAAATATGTGGATGGCGCCGAGTTCACCTGGTCTTACGACAAGAAAATATTTTGGATATTTAAAGAAAGTATCGAAATCAATCAAAAGGGCAGCTCTATTACGCTTAATGACTTCGAAAACAAAAATGTGAGCGTCCTTCAAGCCTCTAAAGATGACGACGGCAGTACTATAAAAACTGATAGCGCTAAACTTCCAACAGAAATTATCGTCATGTTTATCTTAAATATTTTCATCAGTTTAGCGCTTGGTCCAAAATCGCCACTTACGTGGTCAATGTACGCTGACTCAGCAGACTATAACGAATGGAAAACCGGCCGTCGTGCGACAGCTATGACTTTTTCAGCGGCCACGTTTTCCCAAAAAGTCGGCAGTGCGCTGGCGGGCATACTCATGGGAACCATTCTATCTAAAATGGGATATGCGGCCAACATGGTACAAAGTCCAGATTCAAGCCTAGGCATTGTGTTAATTCAAACTGTTGTCCCGGGAATTTTTGCGTTTATATCCGTTTTTATATTGCGCTATTACGATCTCGGCAAGCAGCAACTTGATTCAATTCAACAAGAATTGAAAGATCGAGAATTAGCACGGCAAGACACTTAGCTTTTTAGCTTTTTTATTAAAGGCGCCAATGATATTCGGCGCCTTTTTGCGTATTAAACATCTGGAGAACTTGATGTTAATCTCTCACGATGACGAAAATAGAGTCAATTTGCACTCACCTACTGAGTTGCCACGTGCTTCTACTTTTTTGTGGAACAAGCATATGATGATTCAGGTGAATTGCCGCGGTTATGCTGTATCGCAGTTTATGCAACCTGAGCCAGCCAAGTACTCCCACGCCCCCAATCTAGAAGCCAAAACTTTTATGCAGCCGGAGCAACCCTACTATGCTCATCACCCGGGGCGATTTGTTTACATTAAAGATGAGGATACAGGCGATTTTTTTTCCGCACCTTATGAGCCTGTTCGAAAAAAACCCGACCATTTTATATTTAGCGCGGGCAAGAGTGATATTAGATGGCAGGTAAAGCAATTTGATTTAGAAATTACATTTACACTACAAATTCCATACGACCGCCCGATAGAACTTTGGAGTCTTAATGTTAAGAATCTATCTGACAGAAAAAGAAATCTAAGCATCACCCCATATTTTTCTGTCGGCTACATGTCTTGGATGAATCAATCAGCAGATTTCGTCGAAGATTTACAGGGAATCGTTTGTCGCAGCATTACACCCTATCAAAAGTACACCGACTATTTCAAAGTTAAGGAGTTTAAAGACTTAACCTTTTTTATAGCCGATAAAAAACCTAATTCGTGGGAACTTCAGCAAGAAATCTTCGAGGGAGAAGGAGGCCTAAATAACCCCGAAGGACTGAAACACAATAAGCTCAACAATACCGATTCACGTTACGAAACACCTGCTTGCATCACGCAGTACAAATTAGAGATGGATGCTAGCGCGAGCGAAAGTTATCGTTTTATTTTTGGCCCAGCAAAAGATCAAACCGAAATTCAAGCGATACGCGAAAAATACCTTTCTGAAAAAGGCTTTGAGACAGCGGCAAAAGATTATCAGCAGTACATTGCACAAGGGGAAGGCTGTTTATCCATTGAAACGCCAGACATAGAACTCAATCACTACGTAAACCACTGGCTGGGCCGACAAGTTTTTTATCACGGCGATGTCAATCGTCTAACAACGGACCCGCAAACCCGTAACTATCTTCAGGACAATATGGGGATGTCCTACGTAAAGCCTGAAATAACTCGTTCAGCCTTTATTCACGCACTAAAGCAACAAGAATTAAGTGGCGCCATGCCCGATGGCATACTGCTGCACAAAGATGCAACACTTAAATATATTAACCAAGTACCCCACACCGATCACTGCGTTTGGCTTCCAGTGTGCTTACAAGCCTACCTCGATGAAACTAATGACTACGCACTTCTAGATGAGCAAATTCCTTATTCCAATGATGAAACATTGTATTCTGTATACGATCATGTTTCCCGCGCGATGCACTGGCTTATAAATGATCGCGATGAACGCGGACTTAGTTTTATCGCACAGGGAGATTGGTGTGACCCGATGAACATGGTGGGCCCTGAAGGTAAAGGTGTTAGTGGGTGGCTCACCGTGGCAACCGCATATGCATTAAAAATCTGGAGTAATGTCGCTACTGAAATTGGCAAAGAAAAAGATGCGCAATTATTCGAAGAGGGAGCAAAAAACTGTAACGAAGCCGCTAACAAATATTTATGGGACGGCGATTGGTATGCGCGAGGCATCACCGATAACAATATTATTTTTGGTATAAAAGGAGATGCGGAGGGCAGTATTTTTCTGAACCCACAAAGCTGGTCACTGCTCAGCGGCGCCGCCACAGAAAGCCAAGCTCAAAAAATTATCAATGCCGCCGAAGCACAACTCGAAACACCTTACGGCGTCGCGATGCTTGCTCCAGCATTTACTGCAATGCGCGAGGACATTGGCCGTGTCACACAAAAATTTCCGGGTTCGGCCGAAAATGGATCTGTCTACAACCACGCAGCAGCATTTTATATTTATGCGCTCTATTCTATCGGCAAGAAAGACCGCGCTTATAAAATAATGCGACAAATGATTCCAGGTCCTGAAGATAAGGATTTTAAACAGCGGGGACAGATGCCCGTATTTATTCCTAATTACTACCGCGGAGCTTATTATCAATTCCCTGATCGTGCGGGTCGCTCAAGCCAATTGTTTAATACAGGAACGGTACATTGGTTTTACCGCTGCCTAATCGATGGGCTATTCGGTGTTCGAGGTTGCCAAGAAGGTTTACAAATTAACCCCCAACTGCCGGAAGAATGGCAAGAAGCCAAAATCACACGAAAATTCCGCGGCGCAATATTCAATATTTATTTTAATCGCGATAAGAGCCGTTCAAAACCCGCAATAACTTGCGACGGCACAACTATCGCAGGATCGATTATAAAAAATATTGAAGCCGCAAGAACATATCAAATATCTGTATCAATCCCATGAGCCAAACCGAACAAGGCAATAGGCAAAAGCTGATAATTGTGATGGGTGTAAGTGGAAGTGGAAAATCGTCGGTTGCACAAGCTATCGCTGAAAAACTAAATTTTGATTTTTACGAAGCGGATGATTTCCATTCTGCTGAAGCAAAAGCTTGGATGGCGAGCGGGAAGCCATTAAACGATGATATGCGAGCTCCATGGATCAAAGCAATGTGCCAAGCTATTCAAGCGAATGCAAACAACCAGCGCTCAGCGGTTTTATCTTATTCCGGCTTGAAGCGAAAGCACCGACAGAAATTTCGCGAACTGGGTTTATCCACAATATTTATTTTTTTAGATGGAAGCATCGATTTAATAGCGAGCCGAATGAAAAATAGAGAAAACCATTTTATGCCAGCAAGCTTGTTAAAAAGCCAATTCGATGCCATGGAGGCCCCGAAAGATGAAACGGACATTATAAAACTGGACATAGACAGACCACTTTCTGATCTTACCAATGAAGCGGTAAAGGTGATCGAAGCTTCTTTTGCAAGATGAACTAATTGCGGTACCGAGCAATGCCCGACCAACCAAAAACATTACAAGTTATTTAAAGTGCCATTTAACTTTATTTGTAGAGATTACACAGACACAGAGCTTGATAGGCCAAAATTCTAACTCTATTATGCTCACGTTGTTTTAATATTTGTAGAAAGGCGACTAAACATGCGGTTTAAACATTTTTTTGCCACCTCATTAATTCTATCATTGGCTCTTATTTGTAGCTCCAACAGCTACGCGTATGAGGCGCCGTTTGCAAAGCAAACACCACTAATTGACGGTATTGATGACGATCCTGCATGGCAACTTGCCAAATGGAAAAATATCGATAAATTGACGCTCGGCGACATGCCTAGCGAAAACGATTTTAGTGGTCGTTTTAAAGTTGTGTGGACAAAGTATCGTATTTATTTGTTAGCGGAAATCGTCGATGACGTATTATTTGACTCACATCCGAACCCACTCGACTCTTACTGGGATGACGACGCGCTCGAAATTTTTATCGACGAAGATAAATCCGGCGGCAACCATCAATTTAATTACAATGCATTTGCTTATCACATTGCGCTCGACAACCAAAGTATCGATATTGGCCCTCCGCTCGCCAACAAGCCTAATGAAGTCAATTTTAGAACCTATAATGATCACGTCACGAGCAAATGGCAGCGCAGTGCTGATTCACCACATAAAATTATTTGGGAAGTCGCAATAAGTGTTTACGGTGACGATTATAAAGATAGTTATGCTGCAAACGAAAAAGTCGCTAAACCGAAAATTTTATATGCAGGAAAAGTCTTGGGGTTTATGGTCGCTTACTGTGACAATGACGGCAGCGAGCATCGCGAGCACTTTTTAGGTTCCGAAGACATTACACCCGTTAATGGAGATAAAAATCGCGGCTATATCGATGCAAGCGTTTTCGGTGAATTAAAATTAAAATAAACGCTCGACATATTTAGAGCTTTTAGTGCGTGAGAGAACAAAGAGATAGCCTCGAGAATATCAAAGGATTAAGATAAAAAAGCAAAGGGATTAGCACGTAATTTATCTGCCAGATAATAGCCCTTCTGTACCACCCGTCCGAGAATTGGCGCCTTTATTGTTTTTGTTCGATACTTAAACTGATAATTGCTCCATCAAGAAACAACTTATAATTCAATAAAATCATTTGATTAAAGGTTTTAATAACTAAGCAGTTGCTCGCGTTATTTATTGAATTAGGAATGCTGTATAAATGCTTAAGAGAATCAAGGGCTTTACTATCGTTGAACTACTCGTTGTTATCGCCATTGTGGCTGTTTTAGCAATGATGAGTTTCCCCGCCTACAACGAATATGTGCGAAAATCCCGACGCAAACAAGCAATAGCAGAAGTCCACGCGCTTACAGAACGACTTGAGCGTGCCCGCTCAGCGTTAATGAGCTATGCCTCTTTCGACGGATACCAAAGTAGCGAATTTACCTATTACTCATACGCCATAGACGTATCAGACGATGGCAGCAGCTACAGCATTACGGCAACGCCCTCAGGGGTTCAAACAACCGATAAATGCGGTACTTTGGTACTCAATAGCGATAACACGTGGGTTTTTGACGACGGAACGTACAATGAGACCGACTGTCTAGTGCGTTAACGGCATTTCGGGAAAATCAATTAGCTTTATAACTGATTGATGTTTGAACGGCCAAATTACTCTAGCTCCATATTTATTTTAGTCATAAAAAAAGCAATTAATGCTTATTTTGTCAGCCACTCATCTCGTCACCAACCCACCCATCTATGCTGATTTCCACTATTAGCCCACCTTTTTTATAGTTAAAAATAAGTCTTATTTTTTAAAGGGTGAGTACTTGTTAAAAAGCACAAAAACTCATTCAAACAAAATCAGATTTCATGTCAGCTGGGATGATATGACTTAGCATCTTAATATTATATAAATTCATTAGGCAGTATTATGAATTTTCGCAAAAACGGAAAACCTAAAAATGCAGGCTTCTCGCTAATCGAGTTGTTGGCTGCAATCATTATCATGGCAATACTTGCCGGCTTGTCTGGGCCATCAATGCGCCCCTTTATTATCAAGCAGCAGCTTTTAACTGCCTCACAAGAGCTCATCGAATCACTACAGCTCGCTCGCAGCGAAGCGATCGCAAATGGCGGTGAATTTCGTTTGCAACCGACGGGTACTTCGTGGTCGGGAGGGTGGCAATCAGAAGAACTTATCGAAAACTCAAGCCCGATATCATTTAAAAAATACAAACTCGCAAATGAACTCGTCACTATCGATTTAACTTTTGGTAATACAACCGACGACTCTATCGTGTTTGACCAAAAAGGCCGGGCAAATACAGCAACTCGTTTTGCAGTCAGTCATTCAGTTGAAGCCCTGAACCCAAATTTCGTCGCCTACTGTATATCGGTAACGCGCTCGGGCTCTATCGAAATCGCAAAAACAAATACATGTTAAGTGCATAGCAACTCGAAAGGTTTGATTTTTTATGACAGTTAAAATTAAAAGTTCTCAGGGGTTTGCTTTAGCGGAAGTTTTGGTTTCGATGATTATTCTCGGCCTTGCTGTAAAGGGTGTTGGCGACTTTGCCACGCGTTCAATCAAGCAAACAGAACACAACTTTTCACGCAGTCAAGCGATTACCATCGCTCAAAATATTATTGAATTTACACGCACGAATCCATCGGGATGGGACGTTTACACCAACTCTAATAATTGGACAACAGCCATCGGCAGCCTCGGCGCAAACGCAAACACTTGTTATTCAACAAACCCACTGATCCCAGTCGAATGCACGGGCGAACAAATGGCTCTCGCCGATATTTTTATGATACGCGATTATGTCAGCCGACATATGTCATTGATGAACGGTACTGTTGATTTGCGCGCTCCCTGTTTCGGAACAAGTGAAGTCGCGTGTGTCGTTGTAGCGTGGATGGGTACAAACACGGATGACTGCGACCCTTTTCAAGAGGGGACCGGATTTTTTGACCGCGGAACAGAGGACCAGGAAAACGAATTTAGTGGCTCATTTCAATGTGTCTTAATCGATTTTATTCCGGAGCAATAAAATGCTCCGCAGAGATTTAGATATGGATAATACCGATAAAAAAATAGCGCATGAGGCGAACGGATTTACCATTATCGAACTGTTGGTATCGCTGTTGCTCAGCAGCTTTTTGATGCTAGCAGTCATTAAAATTTTCATAAGCAATCAACTCACTTATGGCATTCAACAGAGCGTATCATCGATTCAAGAACAAGGTCGCTATGTAACGCAGGAACTCACCGAAGGTTTTATGCACGCCGGATATTCACAAACGGGTGGGCTAAAAGATTCGATCAGAATTTTAAATGGCACAAATGCCGAAGATGTATCGGTCACTCAAGGAGGCGCGAGCGGTGAACAATACTCAGCAAACGCGAGCGGCGGCGGTGGTTTACATGATCAAATTGTAATATTGCTCGAAGGCGGTGCCGATTGTTACGGTGTTGATAATTGGCCCGCTGGAACACAAATACATTGGAAATACTACTACGTCGATAGCCAAAACTATTTAGTTTGCCAAGATAGCAAAAATAATATAGAAAAAATTTCTGGTCGCGTCGAAGCTTTCCAACTGCAATACGGCGTAGATTTAAGTGGCGAAGCGGGGCAACCTAACACCTATGTTTCATCGCCGACGGAAGACCAAAATATTGTCTCGATTCGTTTTGCAGTTGTCGTAAAAAGCCATGATTCAGTTTCGACAACAGCTAATTACCCCGACAACCACACGATGCAAATTTTCAACGAATCCTTCGCTAACGGAACAGGCTCGGGACAAATAAATTTCAAAGATGGTCGATTGCGCCGTATGTTTTTTTCAACAGTACGGCTACGCAATTCTGGATTTAATGCTCTTTAACTTAAGTTAAATCGTTCGAGAAAATTATGTTTACACATTTAATTAAATCGCGAATGACACCAGTTAAATTCGAAAATGGTTCGACATTGTTTATGTCGCTTCTGTTGTTACTGGCCATTTCGCTACTGGGATTAAATAGTATTAAAGGCACAGGAGTGAACACACGCTTATCGGCCAATAGCATTGCCACTGAGCGCACATTCCAAGCGGCAGAATCCGCAATTGACCGTATTTTTCTCGAAGGTTCACAAGACGAAACTGATGCATTTTTTATAGCTATGCATGTAGGTGAACAATACAACTGCATTACCCACGACGGAATTAAAGCGAGTAAGTGTGAGCGAACAGATGTCTTTGATTCCTACGGTAATTTTTCCAGCGAATTCGGCAACACACTTTTTGCCGCAAGCAAAACCAAGCATATCGGTGAAGGGCCCGCTGCCGGTTACGACACTAAATTATTTGCCACGCAAGTTTTCGAGACAACAGGCGCAAGTTTTTATGCACCAGAGATGCGCGTTAACTATGCAACGGAAAACGTACTGCATTGGAAACGTTTTGGCCCCGCAACGGGCTTTAAACGCGCGGAATAGCATCTGCGGTGGAGAAGTGATTTTGGGGCTAAACGAACTCATGATAGGTGATAAATATGTTAACTAAAAAATTCTTCAAAGGGATTTTATTTGGTTTAACTGCCTTATCGCAGTTGGGTTACGCGTTGGATACGGATGTTTACAAAGAGACAACCGTCGAGTCATCTCCCAGAATACTATTACTAATCGATACATCGGGTTCGATGCGCTGTGCTTCGGATCCCGATGACACCGACTGGGACAAAGAAAAATGCAGCGATATGCGCCAAGCAGGTGGTGTAGAGGTAGACACCGGCTCAGGAGGGGTAGTTGATAGCGGTGTATTTAAAGTCGACACGCCCCACCTTTCGCGAATGGATGTTATTAAACGTATTTTAAACGACTTTATTGCGGAAGACGGCGCTTCACCTTGGCCCGATACATACCAGGTAGGCCTGTCTGTGATGTCTAGGCCTGGGGCAGCAATCATTCAGCCAGTGAAAAGCCTTGATAGCGAAGTCACTGACGAATCGGGGAGCAGCACGATATTGGACGACGGAATCACAAGAGCCTTAACCAATCGTGATTTGTTAGCTCGTGAAATCGACGCACTCAGCGGCTCAGGAACAACGCCTACTATGGGCGCTATTTTTGAGGCGGGGATGTATATGGCAGGCTTGCCAGTCGTAACCGGCGTGAGCCGCAAGTTTGTCGATGAGGACGACGGAAAACTCGACCAACAAAACTTTGACGACGACGCAGCGGCTAACTGGTATCGCGTTCACAACAAACGTATCTCAAGCCCGTCAACGTTTACCGGGGGGGAAATTTCTCCTGCACGAAATGTCTCCGGCACAAAATCAGCCTGCCAACAGGCTATGGATACCTACAAGCCAGAATTCGGCCGTTTCACTGATGGTTGCGCCGATGAAGTCATCAATGAGACAAGTAATCTTATCTATACCAAACCGCAACCCTCTCCAATCGCTTGTGCTGATGGGGGAGATCATGTCGTACTGATCACCGATGGTTTCCCAACGTTTAACTCAATGGCCGATAAAGTTCGCGATGGAACAAAATTAGGTGTTTGGGCAAAACGTTTTATAAATGAAAACATGAGTGCTACTGGTTTTCACGCATCTTGCCCACAAACCGCAAAAAATTCTAATAATGAAGCATGGCAATGTATGAAAAAAATTGCCCAAAAGATGAAAAACAAATACAACATAACCTTGCACATTATTAGCTTTCTAGCCGACAGCTCTACTGTCGAAAACCTCTCAGATAATAACTTAAACCTCAAGGCAATGGCCGAAGACAACGGCGGTTCATTTTTTCTCGCACAAAGCATGTCTGACGTCAAGCTCGCTATCGAAAGCATCGCGACCTCAACTATCAGTGCAGTCACTTACTCCAGCCCCGGCGTTGCTGTCGATAATTTCAATATGTTTCAACACGAAAACTTTGTTCACCATTCGCTTTTTAGGCCCGGTGGAGAGCGCTTTTGGTACGGCAATATGAAGCGCTACAAACTCGGTGAAGTGGCTGGTGTTAATCAATTGCTGGACAAAAACGACAGCCCGGTGGTCGACCTAGCAACGGGTCTATTTAAAGAGGGCACACGCGACTATTGGTCAAATGAAGTCGATGGTGCAAACGTATTAAAAGGTGGCATCACCACAACGATGTCAAAGGGTAATAACATCACACTGTTCACCGATTTTGCGCTCGGAACAGACGCTTGTAACCAAGCATTTGGCAATGGCGACGCGCTTATCAACGCGGCAAACTGTGCAGAACAAATTGAAAACTATATTGAAACTGATGCGATGCAGGGCGTTAATCAGAATGACCCTACCGCAGTGGCAATCGCGCAAGACTATGCTGATAGGCGCTATAAGTGGATTTTCGGCTTTGACCACAAAGGACAAGAGTGGGATTTTATGCAATCGTTTCTTCCTGCAGACCAATTGCCGAGCGAGCCTGCAACCAGCAATGGAGACCGAATTCGCAAATGGCTGGGTGCAGCTATTCACTCCTCTCCCGTCGTCGTGAACTACACCACTCAGTCCTCTGTCGCTTCCGAGGCATATGACTCAGACACTGAGTCAAACGCGATATTTTTAGGTACCAACGACGGCCATTTCTACGCTTTCAATCCGAGCACAGGCGATGAACTCTTCCGCTTCCTGCCAGAACCGATGTTTAAGAAAGTGAGAGACTTTTCGTCCCACGCGAAAGGCGAAATAGTGCATGGCATGGATGGCAACTGGACGGTCTGGCGCGAAGATGAAAAAGACGGCAACGGTTTTCGCGACGGCATTATAACCGTCGCGGATGGTGATCATGTTTATGCTTACGGTGGCATGCGGCGCGGTGGAGACTATTACTATGGCTTAGATCTTTCCAATCTCAGTACGCCAAAACTACTTTTCAAAGTTCACGGCGCTGCCGATGGTGCGACAGCAACTTATGGCGAATACGCGCGCCTGGGAGAGACTTGGTCGCAGCCTGAATTGGTCAACGTCAAAATCAACGGGGCAAGCACTGTATTGCTGGTATTTGGCGGCGGCCATGACACAGCCTACGATCCGCCAAAAGCGGGCCAATCACTTGTCAACGATCCTACTACTTCCGCCAATGCTCTTGGAAACGCGATCTATCTTGTTTATGCCGAGGGATCAAATGCAGGCCGTGTTGCAGCTTGGGTATCGGCCGACGCAAGTGGTGCAAACGGAACAACGCATGCGGATATGAAACACTCGATCGTTTCTCGTTTATCCACTCTGGATCTAAATGCAGATGGCTATGTCGATCATATCTACGCCGGCGACTTGGGAGGCCAAGTCTTTCGCATTGATATCGACAACACGAATACCGGAACTGCAAGTCTCGTAGAACGAGCAAGGACCTTAGGCAAATTTGGTGTGAGCGGATCCGAATCAAACCTGACCCTGGCCAACCGCCGATTTTACGATCCGCTGTCAATCGCCTATGTTCAAGACCAAATGATTAACAAAAGCTATATCGCAGTCGCCGCAGCTTCCGGTTGGCGAGAGCACCCTTTTGAAACAGCAGTCGATAACCGGCTTTACGTTATTCGCGATGACGAGCCGCTAAAAAGCAACGCCGGTCAGAGCATCAGCACAACGGTATACCCTATTACCCACACTCATTTGACTACCAGCATGATCGACCTTGATACCCTTGCAGCAGGCGACACCGAGGTAGAAGTGAGTGCAAACTTAGCCAAGTTAACCAGTGCTGTCGTAGTTACCAAAGCACTGAGCCAAAGTGGTGAAAAGGCCTTCGGTTCTCCCAGCATTGCCAACAACACGATATTTTTCTCTAGCCTGGTACCGCCGGCCGATATCAACGATGTATCATTGGTTGATAACACTGCATGCACACGCTCGACAGGTAAAGCTCGAACCTACGGTCTGAGTCTACTTAACGGCGCGGGGATGCTTCCCAATCCCACGCAAACCGATGACTCAGATACCGTCGACACCGTCGAATTTATCGAATTTGATAGCGCTGTAGCTGCAGGGCATATTTCAGTCCATCTGGACGCCGACGGCGGAGGCACTGTCTCGTCAGGCCACACCTCAGTCGCCGATATGCCACCACCCTCTGAGCGTGCCGAAAGAATGTACTGGAAGCAATCGAGCAAAGGTAAGCAAGTTAATTGGGAGGCTTACTACGGAAGTTCGAGTACTCAGACCGAGGAGGAGCCAGGTGGAGATGATCAAGGAGGTGGTGATGGCCAAGACGGAGACGGTCAAGACGATGACGACGACGATGATGACGACTAGTTAAGAAATGAAAAAGCCCGCAAACGCGGGCTTTTTATTTTATGAACAATAAGCGTTTAGAAGCGCTACTCCTCAGGCTGGCCTTCACCCTCGGGCGCTGCGGTTTCCTCCTCAGCAGGCTCTGGCGGTGGCAACAATTCTTTTATCGAAAGTTTAATGCGCCCCCGTGCATCGACATCCATACACTTGACCGAAACTTCTTGCCCTTCAGAGAGATAATCGGACACGTTATTTACACGCTCGTGAGCGATTTGAGAGATATGTACAAGCCCATCTTTGCCCGGCAAAAAGTTAACAAATGCGCCGAAGTCTACAATGCGCACCACTTTACCCTCATATACTTCACCAATTTCAGGTTCAGCAGTAATTTCAAGAATGCGGTTAAGCGCCTCCTGCATACTATCGTTATCAGACGCGTATACCTTCACAGTGCCATCATCTTCGATATCGATAGATGCGCCACTTTCTTCGGTAATCGAGCGTATTGTCGCTCCACCTTTTCCAATAATGTCACGAATTTTGTCAGGATCAACTTTAAGCGTTTTGATTTGCGGTGCGTTATCGGATAGCTCCGCGCGCGGCGTCGCAATAACACGGTTCATTTCGGCCAATATGTGCAAGCGAGCGTGCAAGGCTTGCTCCAACGCGATTTCCATAATTTCTTCAGTAATGCCTTCAATTTTGATATCCATTTGCAAAGCAGTAATACCGTTGGCCGAGCCGGCCACTTTAAAATCCATATCACCAAGATGATCTTCATCACCCAAGATATCGGTTAAAACAGCAAAGCCATTCTCTTCTTTCACCAAGCCCATTGCGATACCCGCAACTGGAGCCTTAAGTGGAACACCTGCATCCATCAAGGCCAAGCTCGAGCCGCATACAGACGCCATTGAACTGGATCCGTTAGATTCGGTAATTTCGCTGACCACACGCATGGTGTAAGGAAATTCTTCTTGGTTGGGTAACATCGCTGCGATACCACGACGCGCCAAGCGGCCATGGCCAACTTCACGGCGGCCAACACCACCCATGCGACCACATTCACCCACAGAATAAGGAGGGAAGTTGTAATGAAGCATAAAAGCGTCGCGACTCTCGCCCGTTAAGCCATCAATAATTTGCGCATCTTTCGTTGAACCTAATGTAGCAACAACAAGCGCTTGCGTTTCACCACGGGTAAAAAGAGCTGAACCGTGAACCTTAGGTAATACGCCGGTCTCAACATAAAGCGAGCGTACCGTTTTATTATCACGACCATCAATCCGTGGCTCTCCAGCAATAACGCGAGAACGAACGATGTTCTTTTCAATTTTGCCTATCATTGCTGCAACTTCATCAGCACTGATTTCGGATTCTTCAGGAGCGAGCTCCGCACAGGCCTGTTCGCGAATTTCGCTAAGGCGACCGTAGCGCTGTGTTTTATCAGTAATTTGATAAGCATCGCCAACGGCTGCTGCGTATTGCGCTTCAACTTTTTCTTTTAATTCTGTATTTTCCGGCTCCGGCGCCCAAACCCAGGCCTCTTTACCTGCGTCTCTTGCCAACTCAATTACCGCGTGAATGACTGCTTGCATTTCCTGGTGTGCATAAAGCACTGCACCGAGCATAATGTCTTCTGGAAGTTCGTTGGCTTGCGATTCCACCATCAACACAGCTTCGTTTGTACCGGCAACGACCATGTCGAGCTCAGAAGTCTCAAGTGCCTTGTAGCCCGGGTTCAATATATATCCATCCGCTTCCGTGTAACCCACACGTGCGGCGCCTATTGGACCGCTAAACGGAATGCCGGAAATCGCAAGCGCCGCCGACGTACCAATCATCGCGGCAATATCGGGATCGACATCTTTTTCAGCAGACAAAACAGTACAAATGACTTGCACCTCATTTTTAAAACCGCCTGGAAATAGAGGGCGGATAGGCCGGTCGATTAAACGAGAAGTCAAAGTTTCTTTTTCGCTCGGTCTGCCCTCGCGCTTGAGAAACCCGCCGGGGATTTTTCCAGCAGCGTATGTTTTTTCTTGATAGTGAACAGACAATGGGAAAAAATCAGCGCCTGGCGCTGCTTGCTTAGCGCCAACAACGGTGCAAAGTACAGAAGTTTCGCCGACTGACACTACAACGGCGCCGGTCGCTTGACGGGCAATTCGACCCGTTTCGAGTGTTACGGTATCGCTACCGTATTGGAATTTTTTTATCACAGGAGTCACATTAGTATCCTTGGTTTTTGTATATTTATTAGCTGTTTAAATAAAGGAAAACCCGCCGAAGCGGGTTGTATTCGATTAGCGACGCAAGCCTAGTTTCTTAATAAGTGCTGCGTATCTGTCAGAATTTTTGGACTTTAGGTAATCAAGTAGCTTACGGCGCTGGTTGACCATACGAATCAAACCGCGACGTGAGTGATGATCCTGCTTGTTGTGCTCGAAATGCTCTTGCAACTTGTTAATATTGGCCGTCAAAAGCGCTACTTGAACTTCAGGTGAACCGGTATCGCCATCAGCCGTTTTGTGTTCATCGACGATAGCGGCCTTTTCTTGAGCAGATAATGCCATGGAGTTTCCTCTATTTTCTTTACTTTGAATATGCGTCCTAACTCATCTTTACCATTGCATAAGGCCCATAGGACTCGCGATGAAAAAGCGGCTAGGTGTTAAACGGCCAACCCGTGCATATTGACAGGGTGGTCGGTAATGAGCGATAAGCTCAATTCAGGGTTTGCGATTAAATCTAGCTCAATCGACGTCGTTTTTCACGACTCATTAATTTAATCACCACAAACTAATTTGTTAAAAGCTAATTCGCTAGAAACCTATTAGCTACAGTACCGTTAACAACTACAGTAACGTTAACAACTATAGTGCGTTAACAGCTAAAGGGCGTTAATCGCAAAAACTCTGCGTGGCGCAATGCGCCCGTCATCCGTTATTTCCGCCACACCCAAAAAGCCATGGGCCAGGCAGGAAACGCGCACTTTATCACCTTGTTCGCCTACTTGGTAGACCTGCGGATAAAACACGGCTTGACCATGCAAAAAATAGTGTGCGGAATTATCGTCAACCGCAACACTGGGTAACGTTTGTAAGCCTGCGTCCGCCGGCATTAACAAGCTATCGAGCGCTTCAAAACCACCGTCAGACGCGAGGTCTTCTAGTTCCTCAACCGTCACGGAATCCTCATCTTTAAAGGGACCGGCCATGGATCTGTGCAAGTGCTTCACATGCCCACCGCACGCCAATGCCTGCCCCAAATCGTCAGCGATGGAGCGAATATAAGTCCCTTTACTACAGTGAACAGCAACATCTGCTTCGGCAACATGCCCTGATCGAAATTCGAGTAATTGCATACTGTAGATAGAAACCGCGCGAGGGCTGCGCTCGACTTCCCTGCCTTCACGCGCCAATTTATACAGGGGCTTGCCCTGATACTTGAGCGCCGAAACCATCGGCGGGACTTGCATAATGTCGCCGCGAAACTTGTCCAGAGCACTATCGACTTGAGTTTCGCAAATCGCGCTCGCATCGCAACGAGCAGTGACTTCCCCTTCGCAATCATAAGTGGAGGTGGAAACTCCAAGCTGAATAGTTGTGAAGTAAGCTTTATCAGAGTCGAGGATGAATTGAGAAAATTTAGTCGCCTCACCGAAACATACTGGCAGCACACCTGTCGCCAATGGATCTAAAATGCCGGTATGGCCCGCTTTCGCTGCATTGAAAAGCCGCTTAACTCTTTGCAACGTCGAGTTCGATGTAATCCCTTTTGGTTTGTTAACGATCAATATCCCGTTGATTGATCGCCCCTTACGCTGGCGTCCCAATAGTATTAACCGCTATATTTTTACTGCTGACTGATTTTAACCGCTGACAAAGACATACGTTTATTCAATTGTAATTTTAAGCTGACGACTGCAACGACCCCGGCCCCCTAGCGAGTACTCGTTCTATCTTGGTCGGGCACGTTCTCGTCGGTTACCTCGCCACGCTGGTCATTGGCAACTGCGCGATCGATAAGCTGGCTGAGAGCATTTCCTTTTACCGACGTTTCATCATAATAAAACTTCAACTTGGGCGTTCCGCGCATATGCAATTCTTTACCAAGCAAGCTGCGCAAATAACTTACTGCGTTATTTAAAATATCGACGGATTCCTCGGCTCGCTCTAAATTATCGAGGCCAACAAAAGTCACGTAAATTTTCGCTGTGGTTAAATCGCGCGCAACCACAACCTCATTGATATTGACCATTCCCAAACGCGGATCGCGAATTTCCTTTGGAATAATTTGCGCAAGGCTGCGCTGCAGTGCATCAGCAACACGCTGGCTGCGGCTAAACTCTCTTGCCATTGTGATATTCTCTTAGGGCCTGTTAACACTAATTTTGATGGGCACCGCTGGCAGTTATTTTCAGTGCCGGCAAGGCGAAATGAGCGATGTTTAGTCGCCCTATATGAGCGAATTTCAACGCCGCTGGTGCTGAAAATAAACCAGCCCTTTAAAGCTCTCGTGCCACTTCCTTAACATCAAATACTTCTATTTGGTCTCCGACTTTTACATCGTAATTTTTCACACCGATACCACATTCGAGCCCGTTGCGAACCTCATTAACATCGTCTTTAAAACGTCGCAAAGATTCTAATTCACCTTCGAAAATCACCACGTTTTCTCGCAATACACGTATCGGTTTATTACGGTAAACGGTTCCTTCAGTCACCATACAGCCAGCAACCTGACCAAATTTTGGTGAGCGAAATACGTCTCGTACATCAGCAATACCAACTATTTCTTCTACACGTTCCGGCTCAAGCATACCCGCCAATGCACTGCGTACTTCATCAATTAACTGATAAATAACGCTGTAATAACGAATTTCGACCGACTCGTTTTCCGCAAGTTTACGCGCGGCTGAATCGGCACGAACGTTAAATCCAATCAAAATCGCACTAGAAGTTAACGCCAAGTTAACATCATTTTCGGTGATGCCGCCGACCCCCTCACCAACGATGCGCACTTCAACTTCATCGTTTCCTTGGTCGTTTAACGCCGCAAGAATCGCTTCAAGCGAGCCGCGTACATCAGTCTTAACCACTACCGAGAGAACTTTTTTGTCCTGCGCCCCCATGTTGGCAAACATGTTCTCCAATTTCGATGCCTGCTGACGCTGCATTTTAGCTTCGCGTTCTTTATCAGAACGAAACTCAGCCACTTCACGAGCTTTGCGCTCGTCTGGCACAACAACAAACTCGTCACCGGCATTAGGGGCTGAGTCGAGACCGAGAATTTCTACTGGCGTCGATGGCCCAGCCTGAGCAATTTTCTGCCCCAGCTCATTAGTCATAGCCCTTACACGACCAAAGCTCAGACCTGCAAGTAATATGTCGCTGTTATTTAACTCACCTTCTTGCACCAAAACTGTCGCAACCACACCGCGGCCACGATCAACGCGAGACTCAATCACAACACCTTTTGCTGGAATACCAACTTTGGCTTTCAATTCCAGTAGCTCCGCCTGCAACGCCACGGCTTCAAGCAACTGGTCTATGCCCTCACCCGTGTGAGCAGATACGTTGATAAACTGCGTATCCCCTCCCCAATCTTCGGGAATGACATCTTTTGCTGCCAATTCATTTTTAACCCGGTCGGGGTCAGCTGCCTCTTTGTCGCATTTATTAATTGCCACAACCATGGGCACGCCTGCAGCGCGCGCGTGCTGCACCGCCTCCTCCGTTTGCGGCATAACGCCATCGTCGGCCGCCACCACTAATATCACTACATCGGTACACTGCGCGCCACGTGCACGCATTGCCGTGAACGCAGCATGGCCAGGAGTATCAAGAAAAGCCAATTCACCGTGACCGGTTTTTACGCGATAGGCACCGATATGCTGGGTAATTCCGCCAGCCTCTCCCGCGGCGACTTTCGCCTCGCGAATATAATCGAGTAGGGAAGTTTTACCGTGATCGACATGCCCCATAACCGTAATAATAGGTGAGCGTGTCTGTTCCTCGCCTTCACTTGTTTCGAGCTCCATTTGCAAATTTTCTTCAACTGCGTCGGCGCTGATTAATTTAAAACTATGTCCAAATTCTTCAACTACCAGTTGCGCGGTTTCCTGATCAAGCGATTGATTCATCGTCGCCATTACACCGAGTTTCATCAGTTGTTTGACAACCTCACCCGCTTTCACTGACATGCGTTGAGCAAGGTCCGCGACGCTAATCGTCTCGGGAATTTCTACCTCGCGTGTAATTTTACCCGTCGGCATTTTAAATCCGTGTTTATTGGCAATTTTTATCGTACGGCGTTGGTCCGATGCTTTCCTCCCGGTCTTAGTCGCAACATCTTCATAAACCTCTTCATCGAGATAACTCAGGATGTTAGTACCTTTTTTCGGCCCTTTTACCGCGATCTTTTTGACCGACTTACCGGCTTTTTTGACATGCTTTTGCTGACTTTCTTCTTCGTCTTCAAAAGCCTCGTCAGTTTTACCCTTTTCTTTTTTCTTCGCGCGGTGTTTCGCTTCCTCTGACAACTCTGAAACGTTGGCTTCCGAAGCCACTTTTGTCGTACGTGCTTTCTGTTTATCGCCCTTCGACTTGGCCTCTTCTTTCTTAGCGGCTTCAAGCTTGCGAAGTTTTTCTTCAGCAGCCGCACGCGCTTCTTCCTCGGCTTTGCGCCTTGCGGCCAAGGCGGCTAAGCGTTTGTCCTCTGCATCATCAACAAATGTTGTTCTCGCAACAGCGTCACCTTCCGTTTTATCCGTGGTCGAAGAAACCTCGGTATTCGACGCGCTTTCAACATCCACCGATGCCTGCTCATCTATTGCAGGCGCTTGTGCCTTTTCATCTGTTTCAACCGGGGTTTCGAGTTTGGCATCCACGTCAAGCATGGGTTGCTCATTTACCAACTCTTCCGGCTCAACCACCTCATCACCCGGTTCAGTTGCCGCAGGTTCTTCTGCACGCTTGACATACGTGCGTTTCTTACGCACTTCGACGTTAATCGTTTTGCGCGAACTGCCAGAGCCAGTTTTTAGGGTCGTTGTTGTTTTGCGCTTCAATGTAATCTTTTTAGGCGCCGCAGCTGTTTCTCCTCCGTGTGAGGTTTTTAGAAAAGTCAAAAGAGACTTCTTTTCTTCATCGGACACCAAATCATCTGCCGCCTTTGGCGACAGCCCAGCCTGCTCCATTTGACTCAACAATCTTTCGACTGTAGCTCCCACTGATTTGGCAAGTTCACTTACCGTTACATCTGCCATTATTTAATGCACCTCTATCAATTACAGAGAACTATCAGTTGCTGACTCTGGCTCGCTGACCTCGGCAAACCATGGTTCGCGCGCTTTCATAATCAGCGCTGCGGCTTTTTCTTCATCAATCCCATCTATTTCAACAAGCTCATCAACAGACTGCTCGGCCAAATCCTCCATTGTGACAATACCTCGGCTGGCCATGGCATAGGCAAGCGTTTTGTCCATGCCTTCCATATTGAGTAGGTCGTCTGCCGGTTCGTTATCATCAAGTTTTTCTTCACTTGCCAGCGCCTGAGTAAGTAGCGCGTCTTTTGCTCGATTGCGAAGCTCTTCCGCAATCTCCTCGTCGAAACCTTCAATAGAAAGAAACTCTTCCAAAGGCACGTAAGCAACTTCTTCAAGGCTAGAAAAGCCCTCTTCAATCAATACATCCGCCACTTCCTCGTCGATATCGAGATGCTTAATAAAGGTGTCACGCATTACGCCGGCTTCAGATTCCTGTTTATCCGCCCACTGGTCGGAGCTCATCACGTTGATTTCCCACTCAGTTAGCTCAGAGGCCAAGCGCACATTTTGTCCACCTCGACCAATCGCTTGAGCAAGTCCATCTTCGCTCACAGCGACATCCATTGAACCGGCATCTTCATCGACAACGATGGACTCGATTTCAGCGGGTGCCATCGCATTGATAACAAATTGGGCCGGGTTATCGTCCCAAAGCACAATATCGATGCGCTCACCGGCAAGCTCATTCGATACGGCCTGAACACGTGAG
Source organism: Marinagarivorans sp. (assembly GCA_028281865.1). Classification (GTDB taxonomy): domain Bacteria; phylum Pseudomonadota; class Gammaproteobacteria; order Pseudomonadales; family Cellvibrionaceae; genus JANQJB01. The sequence continues at coordinate 21,005 of JANQJB010000009.1, read as the reverse complement.
CCACGCATACCCACACATGCGCCAACAGGATCGATTCGCCCATCGTTGGTCGACACAGCAATCTTCGCGCGCGAACCGGGGTCACGCGCCGCGCCGCGGAGGTTAATAACTTCCTCAGCAATTTCGGGTACTTCAATCTTGAAAAGCTCGATCAGCATCTCAGAGCACGCACGGCTCAAAACTAATTGAGGGCCGCGCACCTCTGTTTTTATTTCTTTTAACACCGCGCGTACACGATCGTTCATACGGAAAATTTCACGGCCAACTAATTGCTCGCGCGGCAGCACACCCTCTGCATTGTTACCGAGGTCAACGATAATGTTATCGCGCGTTACTTTTTTAACGGTCCCAGCAATTAATTCACCGACGCGGCCCATATATTCTTCAACAACTTGTGCGCGCTCAGCTTCACGCACTTTTTGCACAATCACCTGTTTGGCTGTCTGCGCAGCGATCCGCCCAAATTCAACATTCTCAACAACCTCCGTGTGTACATCCCCCACCTTTAAACTACCGTCAACTTCGTGCGCCTCTTCGAGCGTAAATTGTGTCCCCAGCGCAGCTACAACATCATCGGGCATGACTTCCCAGCGACGTTCGGTAATATAATCGCCAGTCTTGCGATCAATCGTCACTTTGATGTCGGAGTCTTCGTCATAGCGCTTCTTCGTCGCAGTCGCTAATGCGAGCTCTATAGCTTCAAAAATAATATCTTTGTCGACGCCTTTCTCATTGGATACCGCATCGGCAACGAGCAATATTTCTTTCTTCATGAATAAGCCTCTAAAACTAAACCGCGACTAACAAAAAACATAATTGGCACACTCAATACTGTGGGACTACATTAGCCTTATCGACAAGCGGATAAGGCAGTAAATACTCTTCTTCATCTATGCGAAGAACGATATCTTCGCCTTCAACGGCCGTAAGTAGGCCCGTAAATTTCCTACGCCCATCGAAAGGCGTACGCAACTTAACCACAACCTTAGCGCCGATGTTGCGCTCAAAGTGGTCGAGCTTAAACAGTTGTCGATCGAAACCGGGCGAGGAAACCTCTAATACATATTCCGACCTAATAATATTTTCGACGTCGAGCAGGCTGCTCAAATGACGGCTCACTCGTTCGCAATCATCCAGCTCAACGCCGCTTTCTTTTTCGATAAAAACACGCAAAACAGCGCGCTTTCCACCGACGTTAAACTGCACGCCCCAAAACTCACAACCCAAACCACTGACCGCGGGCTCGAACAGTTTTTCTAAGCTTTCGAGGATGGAATCCATCGTTATAACACCACAATCTTCGCCTAAATTTGAGGCTGAGCAATTAACCCCGACAAGCTCTAAATCTTCTTCGCAGAAACAAAAAATGGGCCTATAGCCCATTTCTTAATTGCGCCAGCTCTATGCAAATACGCAACCGAGAATACACACTACTGACCCCACTCCACATGGCTCGCTCTTTCAAGAAAAGCGGACCATTCAGCGAAAACACACTATTGCAGTTCAGGCAATGCCGATTCGAGAGTACAAAGGCCAGATAGCAAAAAGCCCCATCAAGGGGCCCGAAAAATCCACCGCATACACAAGCTCAACGCCCCATCTATATGCAGTGACTAACTTGAAATCTGTCTCTATCAAAAAAGACATGCGGAGTATAGGGGGCAAGGCCTTTCCGGTCAAGGTGGCTTTGGTAAGGGGATGCAACTTATCTCGCCCTGCCTCCATTGCCTGTTCGATGTGTCAAATTATTGAACATGTCAGGTCGGACTGCTCAAATGGTAAAACGCGGCTCTGCTGGGGCCTGCCAACAGGGGCAACCTCAACTAATTTCAGGCTCTAGGGGGCGACTCCACTACCCCAGGTAAAATGACATTTTTAATGAACACGTGAAATAACCTTTAAATCCGTGTATCGTGCTTTTGCAAATCGGCTTGTTCGCCTGCGTTGCTATCTGAACCTCTTATTTGACCGCCCATTTGCTCTATACCTTCTCGTCATCTATCGAATAACTACTGGGAACTGCCTGATGCCGGCCATACAATCACGCAAAGAACTACTTGACGCGCTTAGCCAAGCGGCCGAGCTTGAACATTTTTTATGTTGCTCCTATTTATACGCTGGCTTTTCCATAAAGAAAACACCGGATGAAAATTTAAAGCCTGAGGAAACCGAAACAACGCGCGGCTGGGTAACATCAATATGCTTAATCGCTCGCCAGGAAATGGAGCATTTAGGAATGGTATGCAATTTACTGTCGAGTCTCGGCGCAGGACCCAATTTTCTGAGAGCGAATTTCCCTCAGCGAAAAAACTACCTGCCAATCGGTCTGCCATTTGAATTGAGACGCTTTGATCTGACCTCTCTCAACAATTTTATTGATTTCGAAAAACCAGACTCAAACTACGCATCGTCACAAGCGTCACAAGAAGACCCATTAATTAAATACGACTCTCTGCAAGACCTATACAACAAAATAAAAAATGGCTTTGTCTATCTCAATAAAACGCTTGGTGCAGAGAATTTATTTGTCGGCCCAACAAGCGCCCAAATAACAAATGAAACCTTATTCGACCAAACCGAAAAGGCCTATCAAATTAACTTACGCGGTGTAGTCGCCAAAGAGCCGTCTCAACGTTTAGCTCAAGCGTTAAGTATTATTGAACAAATCCTTGTTGAAGGTGAAGGCAGCATAGGAGAGCGCCAAGGAAGTCATTTTGCGCGCTTTTTAAAAATCAAGGAGCAGTACAAAGCGTTGAAGAAAGCTAACGAAAATTTCGAGCCTGCACATAACGTCGTTACCAACCCCGTAACCTATAACCATCGCTTCAACGCGAAAGGAGGCACCCCAATAACCAACTCTTTAACGCTGGAAGTCGCAAATTTGTTTAATCTTGTCTATGAAGCAATGTTGCTTATGCTAATTAGGCTCTATAGCGATACCAATGAAACACACGACGAGTCAATTGCTTTAGAAAAAATAGCTTTTTTTCCGCTGATGACCATGGGTATTCGCCCGTTAGGCGAAGTGCTGATGACGATGCCTTGTGGAGCAGAAGCAGATTTAAAGGCAGGCCCCACTTTTGAAATCACACGTCCGCTGCAATTTCTGCCGCACAGAAAAGCCGCGTGGAAAGTGCTTGAAGAAATTCTAGCCCAAACCGGTGAACAAGCAGAGCTCGTCGCAGCAAGGGCATTACGCGAAAACTCCCCCACTGCTGAACGTTTAGACTTTATTGCCAAAAGCCTTGTGCGCAATGCGAAAAATTTTGCCGACTATATTCTAGGTAAAGAGGATATTTAAATGTTGTTTGTCAATTTTGCAGGTTATTTCCAAACACGCCTTCCTACCGACCCAGACCCGACCGACGAACCCCGCGGTGTCAGCGGTTATACTTTCGCACTCGCGGGCGAGCCCAATTTTGATCGCATTATCCGCTTGCACGAACCCGTCGCGCTGAGAAAGTTCGCACCCGAAATTGGTGTTTTTGTTACCTCTGTTGCCAACGGAAATAACATAATAGAAAACCACCCACTTGTGGGTGCAAAATTCGATTTTATCAAAGAGCCCAAATTTTGGATGCTGAACTATATTCTGACCCAAAACGCTGGCACCGAAGCAATATCGCCTTTTATTGTGCAAATAACAACGGCAGATAAAGGTATTTGCATCACTCGCGAAGATTATTTAGACCCAGACAAACCGGATATGAGTTTGTATGACGCTACGTTAGAGCAAATGGAGCGTCGTGGAGGAGCACTCGGCCCGTTGCTAGACCTCGGGACCTTTCGTGAAATTACGCAATGTGAAAACCCAAAGCAATTTCGACTACGTCGCCTTGAACAGCTGCAAGAAGCAACTAAAAAAAGTAAAGACCCGATAGAAAAAGCTGGGCTAGAAACAAGAATTGCGCAAATAGAATGGCCCAACGCAAATAATATCGATTGGGAAAATCGACGAACCAAATCGTTACTCTTTGTCGAACGCCGTAATTTTGCAATAAACGGTGCTTCAACTATTGAAGATAAAGATCAGCTTTTGAGTGGCGATTTGGACCAAAGCCTGGATTGGCCAATTGAATTTTGGAACGGCGTATGGGACTGTGACACGTTAACCGGATACATGCGCGGCACATTACAAATTCCGCTAAAGTTGAACACTTAAAAACAAGCAGGCGAAAAAAACGGCTCTATTTAAAGCCGTTCTTCTCATTTAGATGTAATAGGGGGCATGTGCGTCAAAGCACCTCTTGATAATACCGATAGACCCAGACTATTTTTCTTCTGCTGCTTCGTGCTGCTTGGGTTGCCAAATAAATTCGTCTTCATAGACAATGTCTTTTTCCTCAAAAGGTACTGGCAAATACTCATCTTTATGTTGCGGATCTATCTCCGCAGTAATGGACTGTTGATAATGAAAAAAGTTGGCTGGATCATATTTTTCTTTTACATAAACCAGCCACGGGTAATAAGGCCCAAAATACGCCCAGCGCCAATCTTTTTGATCACGTGAAGGATAATTTTGGTAGGAATGGCCATTGCTAAATTTATCCATAAAATGCATAAAGTTTTGAATCCATATTCGATTTTGTTCACGGTCCTTTTCATCTATCCAAAAGACGTCACAAAATAAATCGACAGTCACATCACGATGCATAAAAGCGCTCTCGCTTGGCGAGACAGAATTAATTTTACCGCCGTATCCTTCCATATCGATCATCGTATATCGATTCGGTGTGCCAATCGCAATATAGTCCAATATTTCTCGCCATTCACTTTCACTAAGATCACGCGCGATATAAGTGCTCTGGCTAATTGCTTTTACTTCAGTAATTTGTTCTAACGGCAAGTCGGGATGATTTGCCAAAAGACCTTCATCTACTTTTGAATAAACATCGTGAAGTCGCAACCGCTGCTCGCAGTTGGGAATATCAAGCAGTGGCTGCAACGTAACATCGAATGCTTCTTGATTACCGTTAAACGTCGCTAAAAAAATCAAGCGAAGCTGTTGGTCAATCTCGCTATCGTAAGTTATCAGTGTCTGAAAACCGAGTTTATCGTGATCGTTTTTGCGAATATATTGATCTTGAATAACTTTTAGGGCCTGCGCGGCATTTTCTGGGTGGCTTGAAATTGCCCAATCCAAACGAATGCCCCAAATTTTATCAAGCTCATAAATTTTGTATGTCGTCTCGATCAAAATACCAAATTGATTACCGGTACCTCCGCGAACAGCCCAGAATAAATCGCTATTCACTTGTTCGTTTGCAGTTACTTGCCTACCATCGGCCAACACCATCTTAAAGCTTTCGACATTATCGGAGTGAATACCAAACTCCCGTGAGGTAAACCCATAACCTCCGCCTTGCATATAACCAGCGACACCGACAGTGGGACACCCACCACCAGGAAGGTGATAGCCAAAACTTTCCAGATTGGCGTTCAAGCGCAAAAAAGGACAGCCCGCCCCAACGGTTACTGTCATCGCAGTATGATCGATCGAGATACTGTTTAACTCACTCACGTCGATAACAATTCCATCACAGCCACTGTAGCCCGCCAGACTATGTCGACCTGAGCGAACAACCGCTTGTAACTTGGTATCGTGTGCAAAGCCTAAACAGGTACGGATATCCTCCAAACATAAACAAAAAACAATGACTTTTGGAAAACTCGGATAAGCGGGGTTAAATTCACGTCTAGCTGTATCGTAATCGTCGTCCCCGGGAAATACCGCACGACCATAAAGCTTGCTTACAAATTCTGTAAAGCGTTTAGAATCAGTTTTGATTTCTTTATAAACTGGGTGTTTAACATTGCGAATATCGCCCAATAGCGTTTGTTTTTTTCTTTGTTCTAAAGCTCTGACTCTGGGCATAAGGTTTCCTCAGTGATGGGTCACAGATGACTGATCGAGTTTTAATTCCGCAACCAGTTTTTCAAGGCGCATAAACAAAGGAGTGCCCTGCCCCTGCTTAATTTGTTGTTGCAACGGCTCTAAAATTTGTAGCGCCTTTACAGGTTCTTGACGACTTTTAAAAATCTGTGCAATATTTAACGCGGCTTGGAGCTTCATCGTGAAGATATTTCGCTCATTTGCAATTTGATAAGTATATTGAAAAGCATTCAGAGCTTTTTCAGAATCAGTAACATAAAGTGCAGCTAATATTTCACCGCGCAAATTTTCCATGATCGTTTCAAACCAGCACTCACCCGTCGTTTTTATAAAATGTATACTCTCATCAACAATATCGAGTGCACCTTGATAATCGCCGTCTAAGAGTTTTGCTTTGGCCATCGGATACTTTAAAAGAGGGTCCAACATCCGCGAACCGCTTTTATAAAAAATATCAAAGCCTATTTGACATTCTTCCATCGCTTTCTTAGCGTCACCTTCTAAAGCAAAAATCCAACCACGATAGATTAACCCCTGTCCCAACCAATAGGGAAAGCCTTGATCCTGCGCAAATTGACACAACTCTTCGACATAATGTTTTGCTTGCTCAATTTCTTCGCGCAGCAAATGCACGACAACACACGCGCAATAAGCCCAAGTGATCGAAAACGGATGGTAATATAATTTCGCTTTTTCCAGGGCAAGCTGCGCGCTTTGCATACCGCTGTCAACGCGACCATCCAACCAGTACATCATCGCTAGAGCCGTATGTGCGACCGTTGCAGGATTGCGACCGTAACTAATCAAACGATCTGCGTAATCAACAGCATCAAAACGCTCAAGCGCGCTTTCCAGAACGCTTATAGCTTCGCGATGGTCGCCGGCGTAAGCCTTGACAACACCAAGTTCTGCCTCCGCTTCCAATAGCAAGTCGTTGCGACCGATTTGTTTAGCGAGCATCCAATTTTGTTGCGTAAGCTTTTCAGCTTCCTGCCAATCGGCAATGACGATGTAATAGGAAGCGAGGCCAACCAAAACCGGAAATAATTCGGGTAAAGATTGCTCATCAATTTGTTGCCGTAATGAGCGTGCATGCTCATAGCTTTTTCGCACCTCGGCAGAACCCCAACCCTGGGTTAACATCATCGGTGTCGCGCGCAACATTGTCAGCGTTAGCTCAGTTGCGTCACGCTGCTTCGATTGCGGCATCCGTTTTAGCGAATCTAACGCTCGTGAATAATGTGTGATCGCCTCCACGTTAGCAAATTTATTCATTGCGTTTATACCGGCCTCCCGCCAAAACGCTATGCCCTCTTCCTTGCGCCCGGCTTCGTCAAGATGTAAAGCAACCCGCTCAGGTTCTCGTTTAACAATTTCGGGAAACGCTTTGATTAACGCGTTCGCTACACTGCTGTGCAAAGCTTTACGCGTTGCACGCAGTAACGATCTTTCAATCGCATCACGCAAGAGCGCGTGCGAAAACTGGTAAGTAACACTACCCTCCCTTTCGTAGGCACTGATAATTTTTGACTCAATTAGCTCGGCAATCGCTTGCTTTAACTTTATCTCACCTAACTCTGATGATTCTTTTATTAGGCCAAAAGAAAAACGTGCGCCGATAACTGCGGCAAGTTGCACCACCTGACGCGACAAGTGCATATCGTCTAGACGAGCCATCAGACACCCGTAAACGGTAACAGGTACTAGGTTGTCATCTAACTCTCCACGTAAATATGCATAACCCTCATCATCAATTTTTACTCTCCCCGACTCGAAAACACTTTTAGTGAGCTCTTTAATGAAAAGTGGATTTCCCTCAGCTCGCTGATTGATACGCTCAAGCAACTCCCTGGGGATTTCCTTTGCTCCGGAGGTCTTTTTTATAAGTTCCACGCCGTCATCGTAGTCAAGTGGGCTTAAACAAATTCTTTTAACTTGTTCATCATTCCAACTTGATTTAAAAGTTGGACGCGACGTCATCAACAATAAAACTGGCTTATTTTTTATTTGCGACAGCAAAGAAAGCAGAAATTCATGGGTCGTTGGATCCAACCAATGAAGATCTTCAAATAACAAAACACTCGGGCGTTCAACATTGAGTAACGCATTACACATCGCTAATAAAGTTAAATGGCGTTGAACTTGAGGTGTGAATTTTGGCAGGTTTTTATCGGTGGGAAGTGTAACACCAAAGGCTTCGGCGATGAGCATAATATCTATTCCCGAAGCCCCAGTCATAGTTTTTTCGAGCTGCTCATAAGTCAGTGTGCTTGACTCGCGGGTGAAACGCCATTTTTTTGCCAAACCTTCAAGAATGGGTTTTAACGAGGAAAAGCGTGTTTCTCCCTGCCCCGAAAAAACCAGGTAATCGTGTTCCGGTAAAGCAGTGCTCTCAATAAAACGACGCAAGATACGCGTTTTTCCCAAACCCGCTTCCCCATAGATACAAATGGCAGCCCCTTCCCGGCAAACCAATAAATTGTTCCACTCATCAACTAGCGTTGCGAGCTTATCACGTCGGCCAACAAAGTCTTCGTCGTTCTTGATATCCGCAAGCTTATCGTTAATCACTGATAAAACTCTATAAGCCTCCTGCGCCTCCTCCACACCCTTTAAATCAAACTTCCCCATCGCCTCAACGTTAACTCGGTTGCCGAGAATATTTTTAGTATCTCGGCTAATCACTATTTGATTTTCGGCCGCGAGGCTCTCAAGTCGCGCCGCTATGTTGGGCACCTTACCCAGCGCTAGCGTCTCTGTCTTATGCGCGGCACCAACGTCGTCAATAACTACCTCACCGGAGTGAATACCAATTCTGGCTTTGAGCTCAATCGAAAATTTAATCTTTAAACGCTCATTTAATATCTCAAGTGAATCTATGATTTCTACGCTCGCTCGCACAGCTCGTACGGCGTCAAATTCATGTAAGCGCGGAAAGCCAAAATAAGCGAGCACACCATCGCCACGATATTGCGCAACATAGCCGTCATAGTGATTAATCGCGCTGACGGCGACACGCTGATAGTCACGCAATACATCGCGAAAGTCCTCCGAATCGAGTAGACTCGATAATTGCGTAGAACCAACCAAATCACAAAACATTACCGTCAGCACTCGGCGAGAACCCTGCTTTTGTTCGTCTTCCAGTGTTATTTCTTTCGGTTGGCGCAGCACTAACATTTTGTCGTTTAAATCCCTGGCGATTTCGAGCACATCAGTGAGTTCTTCTCTAACGACCGCCAATACCTGGTCGTCTATCGAAAGCTCTAGCTTTAACGCAGAATATGAGGCTTTTCCACGCCGCTTAAGGATACTCACAGCGTCGTTCAAAATTTTATCGAGATCCATAAGGCATACTATTTACGTTGGTGTCGGAGAGTTGTTCTGCGCTTGGCAGCTTCGATGCTAACTTAGACAATTTGCAATCAGAGTACAAAGGCAAGAAGAGTACGGCAGATCCTGGGAAAGCTCAATGTTTTATCTGTTAATTAACAGATACAATCCTAACCCATATCAATTTGATCATCAGCAGATACGGGGTGATTTGGAGACCTTATATTAATAGTGCATACAAGCTAAGCGTTAAGAAATTAACACTCAGCTATTAACTATTTCAACTTCATAAGAGCCGTATTTGCGGATGTTAATCACTCCGGTATCGAAAATTAAATACTGTCCTTTTATCCCCTGAAGTGTGCCTTTTACTAACGGCTCCTTATCAAAATTTAACGACTTAACCTTTTGCGGAAAAACATTCACAGGGTAGCGAATCTTTTGCGGTTCCAATTGCGCCAGTTCAATGGACTCTGCCCCGTACTTGCTCACAATAGCATCAATCGACGGTTGGATTCTGGGAACAAGAGCCTGCGCAGCTGCAACCAAATCAACGTCATCAGCATTACCCTTTAACATTGCCTGCCAGTGCGTTTTGTCCCCAATAATTTTTGCTAGTTCAACTTCAATCAAGCCCGAAATATGTCTTGTCGCGACCTTAAAAATAACCAGCCCTTGCGTTGCGCCCTGATCGATCCAACGCGTCGGCAATTGTGTACTGCGCGTAATTCCGACTTTTATTGCTGAAGTGTTAGAAAGGTAAACGAAGTGCGGAATATTACAGTGAGCATCTCCCCAGTCCGGTTCACGGCAGGTACCTTTAGCGTAGTGGCACGTCTCTGGTTTCATTACACACATATCGCACTGCGCCAATTTGTTCATACACAAATAGCAAAACCCCTGTGCATAACTTTTTTTGGTTTTTTTACCGCAGCCACCGCAAAATATATTGCCAGAAAAAGCAAGCGATATTTGCTTGCCAATAAGCGGATTTAATTCAACCAAATCATCTCCCAGAGGAAGCGAATAATGGGCTAGATTTTGCTCATCTAAACAGGTGTGCATTTTTTTTAAAGTGCCTTTCATCTTCAACCTATGTAACATAAGCAACTTGCAAGAGTTACTTTCAAGTCCAATATTTAAGCCTGATTTTTCCGCCACAAGGCTATTTTCGCCAAGCGCTACGGAGCGTATTTTATAGCATTTCAATCCACAAAGGGACCAAAGCCTGTGGCATAGCACAGCCAATATTCGTCATTCCGCGCCAACGCTCCCACCAACAAATGCCCCTTTAGACGGACCCAGACCTAAAAATTCCTACTATAATTTTGGTAAGAATGCTCTTACCCTGGTAGACAAATGGGGACTCAGACACTTGTACGACGCATCGAAACGCTTGTTAATAAAAGAAAAAATAAAAAGCCTGGTCAAAGAAATCGCTCTGTCACGCGCTAGAACCAGCGTTGGAGACGAGGTTGAGATAGAGGAGGACTTCACCTCTCTGGAAGTTGGGCAGGTGCTCAAAAATCACATGGCGCTGATCATGATCCACGGTTGCGCCTTCAGAATAACTTTGAAACTACACTTTTCTTTATCTCAGATACAACAAATTTGCCACCACTACTACGGCCTTTCTTCCTCCGGAGAAGTGACTGAACACCAAACCATTGACTTTGTGAAGGAACTTAGCAACATGATTGGCGGGGCTGTTGCGGTTGTTTTAGATGATGTCGGCATTGACACTGGGATTAGCTTACCGCTTTGTATGAGTGGATTTTACGAAGTGTTTTCTGACTATCGAGAACTCGATACACCTTACGTCAAATTTAATGATATTTGGAAATTACATACTGAAGTTGTTCAGATATACGGTACAGCACAAATCGAGATTAGGGATGAAGAGCTTGCTGAAAAATTGTTATATATGGATAACCCTTCAGAAACGGACGATGAAGGCGGGATCGATTTCCTATGACCATTATTAATAACCACGAACTACAAGTTTCGCACAAGGTCTTAACACTACTTGAGAAGGCCAGCTCTACTGCCGAGAGAATCATAGATCAGTTTCCGGGCGTCTTTTTAATTGTCAACGAACGCTTTGATATCCTGCGCGGAAATTTCGACGCGGACCAGATCTTTGACTGTCAGCACGATCAATTACTGCGAACCAATTTGAAAGATTTATTTCCACAGGGTGTATGGAATCTATTCTCTCAACAGTTTTCTTTTTTGTCGGAAAACCCCGATACCAAAACGGTAAAATTCGAGGCGAATTTTTCTAACAATCATAATATCTTGGCAGAGAAACCTTTCTTTTGGCAAATATCCAAGCTTGAAATGGGAACCTCTGTCGAAGGACAATTGTATAGTTTGAAAGGAGAAGATATATCCCAAATTCGAGAATCAGAAAGCAAACTTGTCAATATTTTTGCCAGCATCCCGCTAGGAATTTTATTGGTGGATGCCTCCGGTTATATAGAAGATTCTTATTCAAACTATTTAGAGTACCTTTTATCCAACAAAGATCTTGAGGGGAAGAACTTCCGCGAGATAATTTTTGAGCCTATAGAAAATGATTTAACCCACGACGAACTAAAAGGCTTAGACGAACTTTCAAACTGTCTGAACAAACAAGAAGAGCACTTCCATAAAGTAAGAGAGTTATTTCCCACCCGTATATTTTACTATCGCGAAAATAATGTCATTGAGGGAAAACATCTTAAGTTATCATATCAGCCCGTTTGCTACGAGGGCATAGTAAAACGCTTATTAATAATATTGGAAGACCGTACCAAAATTATTATTACGGAACGCGAAAAGCAGGAAGTCAGCCTGTTACAAGAGCAAAGCCGAGCAATCTATGAAAGTGCGATCCGCGACCCTTTAACGGGTTTGTACACCCGGCTTTATATGGAGGAAAAAGTACAGAAGATGGTCGAAAATCACGACGACTACGCCATGCGAAACTTGTCCTTGGTATTTTTTGACCTAGACCATTTTAAACAAATAAATGATAACTATGGGCATGACATTGGTGATGAAGTATTAAGGCAAGTCGCGGCCGTAATAACTTACGAGACGCGAGAGACTGACCTAGCCGTTCGTTTTGGTGGAGAAGAATTTCTGGTTTTCATACCAACCGACGAAAAAGGCGCAAGCATTTTTGCCGAACGTGTTCGCAAAAGTGTTGGGGAAATGCAGATCGATACAGATAGTGGCCCCATCAAATTAACAATGAGTGGCGGTATTTCTCAACATAAACAAGGGGAATCTTTACAAGACTTTATCAAACACGCTGATAATGCACTGTATTCAGCAAAGCGCTCTGGGCGTGATCGAATAGTACTTATATCTCAACTAAATTCTTAGCGTTATAGTGAACAAGGTGTTGGAGAGACCTTTCAAATGCGTAAAATATTAGTGGTAGATGACTCAGAAGTTGTGAGAACTCAACTTAAATCAGCACTTACCGAGCAGGGGTTTGCCGTCGAGGAAGCAGAAGACGGATTACAAGGATTAAACACATTAATTGAAAGACCCGAAATCGATCTAGTTATTTGCGACGTCAACATGCCAGAAATGGATGGTTTGACAATGTGCGAGGAAAAATTTAAGAACCCTGAAATCAGTAATATTCCTGTATTTATGCTTACAACCCAGCACGGCAAAGACTTAAAAGCCCGCGGCAAACAAAATGGTGTTGTTGCTTGGATCATCAAGCCCTTTAACCCCAATAGTATTGTTAATGGAATTAACGCTTATTTAACGAAAATGGGTAAATAATATAGCTACCGAGGCTATCAATTTTTTTGCGAGGAGCATCTATTTTCCATTAAAAAGAAAACGCAAGATTTTGATACGCGATATCAAAAAATAATGAATACCAACGGTAATCAAGACCACAATAGCAATTAACATAAGCATACCAGCCAAACCGCCTATACCCACCTCAATTATAACCAATCCAAGCCCGACAACTAAAACGTGATGAAACAAGTAAATACTATAGGAAGCATCAGAAAAAAAGGCTGATATCCGAGATTTCACGTTAAACAAGCGGTGAAAAACGTAAAAAAACAAAACTATAGAAACCCAAGCCTGAAGGGCGTAAAGATAATTATCGACGACCTCTCCTATTATATTCGCAGGCCAAGAAAACCAATAGTTAACAAACCCTGTAACCAAAAGAATAGACAAACAAATTATCGGGTTTACTGTGGAAAAACGCAGTCGCAGTTCATAATTAATCCCCAACAACGCACCAAAAATAAAATAAGGTAAATATTTCATGATGCTATAGATGTCTAAAACTCCAAACAGATTCGCATAAAGTGGAAAGCCGAGTTTTCCGATGGCTAGAATACCAATCGAGAGTAACGGCATAAACAGTAAAATTATTGTAATCGGTATCGCTAACAACAATCGAACTAGATACGTGCCAAGCTGATAAATCGGCATAGCGAGAAAGCGGGCAAGAATAAAAGCGCCAATAAAATAGGCGATCAAATTAATCAAAAACCATAGGTGTGAAACCCACCTTCCTTCTAGAAGATAGTTACTTAGAACAAAAGGTTTCCATCCAGTCTTAACAAGAATAGCAGTCTGTATCGTATTCAATATTACAGCTGTTGCTAACAATGGAATACCTATGCGCACAAGTCTCAATCGAATGAAACGATCAGCTCCATATTTTTGAATAGTAAAGACGCAAAAGAAACCCGATATTACAAAAAAAGCAGGCATTCTAAAAACATGGATAATGTATACTAATGCACCGGCTATCGAAGTCGAATCTTGTGAATAAATCAACCATATTTGTGCAGGATTAAAAACCTGTGCCGAGTGCAAAACAACGCCTAAAATCATCAATACTCCACGCATGGAGTCCATAAAGTAAATTCGTTCTACTTGCTGCATTCTTGTTCGTTGAACTCCTTAGTAAATTGGCGATAACCTAACGCTGTCAGATGCACTCCATCATCTACAAAGAACCTTGTATCAATAGTATTGGATGTTTTTGGCCACGACGGATCATAAAATTTAACTTTAGGATGCGTTTTCGCATATTCGCGAAAAAAATCGTTTACGGCATTAAACTGCGCCCAATAGCGCGTCCGGGCAGGTGATGGTTTGATAGCCAATACATGTAACTGAGCACTTGGAAATTTTTTTTTAATTACTTCACTAAGTGTTACAAAATTAGAGGTAACTTGAGTTACAGGCTGCCCACCGGCTATATCGTTTTCCGCCACATAGAGAAGGATACTTGGTGGTTGGGGACGCAGAGCCGTTAGGCGTATATACGTTTTTATATCATCTATGGTAGCAGAGCCAATCCCGCGATTTATCCAAGTACCACACTTTAAAACATTCTCTGCATCCATACGCATGATTGAAGAGCTGCCTACCATAAGATTCTTGGGCGGGCTCAAAGCCTGTATATCGCGAATCCAATGACTATATATGTCTTGCGAAGTTCTGTCTTGCCAAAGTATGGCCAAGGCAATCAAGCAACTTAAGAATAAAAAAACAAGCGCTAGAAACCACTTTGGAGAATGTCTCCAAAACATTTTTAAGATAGATATAAAGTAAGCACTTACAGAAAATAGAAACCAAAGCGGTGAACGCATATTCTGTTGATTTACACTCCCATTCGATTTCAGTCAACGATCGAACAATGTGGATTTTGTTTATATTATATCTTCTGGTTCTACAACGTGATCTTAATTGCTTATGAACTTGCTAGGGGCGTTATTATACGTGATTATAAACTTTTCACCAAAAAGGACTTTGCCCACCGAATCAATCCGAATTGACAGGCAGTAAATCGCTAAAGACTATACCTTAAACTCCGACAGTAAGGTACTTAATTGATTGGAGACCGACCTCAATTCTTGCCCTGTATAATCCACCAACTCCGCAGATTCGCTCGATTTTTTGCAGCTCTCGGCAATTCTATCTGTGTTGTCAGTGACTTCGCTTACGGTTTTCATATGGCGCGTTGTCGTTTCGGCAATGGTATTATTCATATCGTTGATGGATGTAACGGATTGAATCATCTCACGCAATGACTCGCGAGTTTTTTCTGCCTCCCTGAGTGTTGAAGCCATCTCTTGGCTGCCGGCAGAAATATTAGTGACAGCATTCTCCGTACCTTCGCGCAGCTTCTCGATCATCGTGCGAATCTCTTCGGTGGAATTTTGAGTTCGCTGAGCAAGCGAGCGAACCTCATCGGCAACAACGGCGAAACCTCGACCCTGGTCACCGGCACGAGCCGCTTCGATAGCGGCATTTAAGGCAAGTAAATTTGTCTGGTCAGCAATACCGCGAATGACATTAATAATATCGCCAATCGCATCGCTATCTTGCGATACTCGACCAATATTTGCCTGAACTTCGTTGACCCGCTCAGCCAGACGATTGATAGTTGTCATGGTTTGCTCCAAGGTATTAACACCTTTTTCACTAGCGCAAACAGCGTCTTGGGCAGCATCCGCAGCCTGGCCAATAGCCACACTTACGTTTTCCATCGCATCGCGCATTTCCATGCTGGCTTGAGCAACAAATGTTGTGTCATTCAACTGCTCGGCGATGAGTTTGCGCGATTGTTCGGTATTTTCGGAAAGTGATTGAGCATTACTGTCGAGATTGTGCATGACCTGCTGAAAGTTTTTAAGGATATCTGCGAACCTCGATATCATCCTCTGGTAGGCGACCGCTACTTGCCCAATCTCATCGTCACGAACGACATTAACTGGCGTCTTAAGGTCCTTCTCGCGTTCCGCCTTTTCGATTGCACGACGCAGCAAAAAGAGCGGTCCGGTGATAGCCCGGCTCATGGTCCAGCTCGCAATACCTAATATTATGATGGTGGTGCCCACAATTATAATAAAACTCAATTGGCTTTTTTGGAGGATAGCCGACGAACTCTCGCGCTCTTTCTTAGCCGACGAGGTCTTGAGCGTCATAAGCGTATTAATTTTCTCCGCAATCGGGTCGATAAGATCGTAAAGGTCGCCATTGAGGTCTGCGACGGGTGTATCGCCAAATTCATCCCAGGTCAATTCAACACCCATATCGTTCAGCACTTTTTCGACTTCAGCGACGCCTTCGTCTGCTGCAGTAAAAAGTGAGTTCACCTCATTCACGAAATCTCGCTCTATTTTATTCAGTTGTTTAGAGGAATAAGTTTGCCAGCCCTCGGCAATTTGGGCCCTCGATTTTTCTACAACTTTCAGAGCATCATCAGGTGTGATTAAACCATTGTCGGTTTTGTTAACGGCATCCGTGATATTTTGGTAGCTGTCAGTGATACTTTTTAATAGCAACATCGGCACAACGTTGTCGTCATAAACTCGTTTAATACCCGAGTCAATTTTGTTGAACTGACCGATACTGTAAATTGCCAAGAACACGATGACAATTAAGGGCATTGAAACAAGTATTACCATGCGCGTTACAACGTTGAAATTGATCATTCGTGCACCTCTACCACCCTTTTTAAAAATCTTATTCGTTCACTATTAACTATAGAAAATACCCCGCAAATAGCACGCAAGTAAGCCATTAAAGCTCCAGGCATGCAAACAGCATACTTGGAGCACTTCGTATCGACGATGACTAGAGTATTGCTCTGTCTAAGCTTCTAATATTAAAACCACTTACTAATTTTAAGGCCGATAGTTCTCGGTCTTGCGCCCCATACTGCAAGGTTTTGGTCGTTAGCCAAAACGGCATCAAAGTCTGAGACCCTATTAGTGAGATTTTTGATATACAACGCAGCCGACCAACCCTGTGACTCGTTAGTAAGCGTCGTACGCAGAGAAACTAAAGGCGCAGTTTGTATTTCATAGTTATACACGCTATCCGTATTAAAGCGGGTATTACTACTGCTTCGATAGCTCAAGTCAGCGAACACACGCAGATCAGCCCAAGAAAACGAATTTACATACTCCAGTGAGGTGTAGAGTTGCAGATCAGCAATATTGGGTATGTCATCACCCGCTTGACCCACATCGTCCTCGAAATCAAGACGAGAGTCGTCATCGCCCAAGCCCTCCTGTCCTGCAGTAAGTTCTGCTTTGGAAATAAAACCGCCTGATGCGGAAAATATGAAATGCTCATTAATGTTGTAATCCAGGCTAACTTCTGTGCCAATCACCTCCGCCGCGCCGGCATTGGAAATGTAGGATGTTGAGCCAAAAAACGTGAGAACTTGCATGTCTTCCCAATCAACAAAATACAGCGAGCCATTAAAGGTTAAATCCCCATCGAGCCACTGAGTTTTGTAACCCAATTCATAATTGGTCAGCGAATCAGGGCCAAAAGAAACAGGAATATCACTATCTTCACCGCTGTTTTGATTTAATCCGCCGACGCGAAACCCTTGAGAAACTAGCGCGTATAAATTGACGTTCTCAATGCCCTGATAAGCAATGCTAAATTTACCGGCAAATTGATCATCCTCACTCGACTCAGAAAAAGCGATCGGATTATCATGCGGCGTTGTATTAAATCTCCCACCTCGAGCACGCGGAGCATGTTCAATCACTTGTGTTGATTGTTCAGATTCGAAAAAGCGACCGCCTGCGGTCAATGTAAATTCGTCATTGATGTACCACAGAACTTCGCCAAAGATCGCTCGCTGCTTAAGGAAAAAATTAGCTTCGTTGTCGAGACGCACACCCGAAACATTGGCATTATCGAATAAGGTATCGACATGGAAATCTTCAAAGCGATAACCCGTCTCGTGCTCGACATATTGTCGACGCCAGTAATTATCCTCATCCCTAATTGCAGCACCAATAAAAAATTCAAAGCTCCCACCTAAAAACGAGGCAAACCTAATTTCAGATGCACTTACATCGCGAGACTGAGGATGCAAATCAGCTCTTAGTGTGACGGCATCATCTGCAGTAGCACCGCCACCGCCGCCACCTCGTCCGCCGCCACCACCGCCACCGCCGGTTACTGGCTCTTCACCACGATTTAGCGCGCTTAGTGTTTGGTTTGTTCTGTCTTGCACGTAAAAAATATCACGTGTACTTTCACTGCCAGACAGGGTTAAAGTGCCTAACTCAAATTCCCAACTCAAGTTAGCAAGTGACAACGCTAAACTTTCATCCCAAGGGCTGGCACCAAACTCGTAGTTGGTAAAGTCGGCGTCGGAAACACCGTCGAAATGCTCTTCGCCAAGAGGGACATAAGCAGATATGCTGCCAATCTCCATATCCTGCTCCAAGTGCATCACATCAAAAATAATATTGCTTTTGGGAATGTAGCGAAGCATAAAACGGCCGCCCGTCGTATCTTCGTCGTTGGTATCTTCGACAGGACCCGCTTCCGAATTCGGCTGGTCTATCCAACCATCAGAGTCGTTATTCCAAACAACAGCACGCGCTGCAAGTTTACCCTCTACCAGCGAAAGGTTTGCAATTGCGGAAGCAAGAAAAGCATCACCACCCTCGTTTATCTGTGAAGCGTCAAGACTTAGCTTCACTTCATTTTCGTAAACGTTTGGTTTTCTGGGCATATAACGCACGAGGCCGCTCATGGAGTTAGCACCGTATTGCGTTCCCTGTGGACCGTTAAATATTTCAACCGTTTCAATATCAATGAGCTTAATATCCATATTACGACCGCCACCGTCTTGGCTGTTATTGGCTGTAATCGGTACTTCGTCAAAATAGACGCCTACAGTTGAGGCTCCGGTAGAATTAATGCCACGAATAATGTACTCGCGATCGCCAGGTCCCGAATCTTGTAGTTGCAAACCGGGCACGGACGCAGCGAAGTCAATTAACTCTAACGCGCCCTTTTTCTCTAGGTCATCACCTGTTTCCATGTTAACTGTGGTGGCCATTTCTTGCACGGTATTGCTACCGAGCTTGTCGGCGGTTACAAATACCGTTTCCTTAATACCAGAGCCCGAAGCTGTCGCGGTCATAGGTAAGCTACAAATGGCGATATACGATAGATAGCGCTGCCATTGTAATTGCCCTGCTCTTGCGTGAATGCAGCGCGAGATAATTTTGCTTAAATACTTAGTATTCATTATTAAGCCCCCCTGCACACGACTTTCGCAATTTTAAGTTGTTTTTTCTGACAGTTGTCTTTATTGCCTTTACCAGCACACCACAACTTTTTTTCATTCCAGGCACTAACACTCTCTTCCCGGCCATCACTACATTTCACGAGGTAGTAACCATAAATCGTATCATCGGGTAAGATTATATCTTCAATATGTTTGACGCTCTGCGGCTGAGCCGCGTGTGCCGAAATGCAGATACTCGCAATGGCAAATAAAACCAGAAGCCTCATTTTTTTTAAAGTCACGTTTTTGCCTCTTCAAAAAATTGGTTACATATCATTTTTAAATTAACAAACTACAAATTTAGTAAATATGTGAATAGATATAAATTACCCTTTGAAAGAACAGTACCCTATTCACCCTTTTGAATAAGATTGTCACCAGCCAAAATAAAACAGTTCAACCATAGATTGGACTATAGATTAATATCTACGCTTCTGCGAACCATGAAAATAGAGCACATGTTATTTGAATGCGAGCATCAAATTTACAAGGGATAAAAAAAGACATTATATTTAGAAGTGAAATAATAGACGGCACTATCAACAAAAAAAGCAATATGTAAAAAAGAGGCTTGCAATTTAACACTTCATCGTTTCTCACGCTAAAACCTATTTCGAAGATTATGAAAATAAAATAGGCATAAAACTAGAGCAAACACGTGGCGTTGAGAAAACGACTTTAGAGGAGTTACGCAAACGTCCGCTTGTAGAATCGATCATTGGACAATTAAAACAACATTTTCACTCGGATCGAAATTTTCTAAAAGGAATTAACGGAGACAAAACAAGTGCACTTGCAAGTGGTGTTGGGTTTAATTCTCACCAGTTATTTCTCTGTTTCCAGTGTTTTTTGACCTTAACTTATATCGGATTATGTGAAAGGTTAAAAAAAATGGCGATGCCAATTGGACGTGGTCAAGGTTCACCCCGTTTCATTTTGTTGAAAACGGGTTTTTCACGGACGATTAAATGCTTTGCATTTTCTGTGAACCAACGGGACTCTCTATACGGTCATTGGTTCTCGAAAGATTAATAGAAAGTTTGAAGTGAAACTGAGCGATTTATTATTCGCGCTATCCTCGGCAATTGCTCCTGCATTGCCCTACCTCCTGCTTCCGTGCAGTCGTGCGCTCACCCCTTCGGGCCCGCCCATTCGGGCAACTACGCGTCCCGGTTAGAAATCGTTCCAGACGATTTTTTGAACCTTGACTCTTTATATACGGTCGTTGGTTCTCAAGTACAGAGCGAGTTTAAAGTAGTACGCTTCGTGAGATGTTTTTTATTTGGTTCGGCTGGGTCGGCATTCCGAGGCTGGATTTAGGCTCATCATCATAAACGGGGGACAGCGGCATTCATTAAACTGATTTTGCGACGATCAATTTAATGGAGAACACCGATGTCCCACACAAGCAGAATTATAGGTATTCCAGGCCTAGAGATCGAGCGAGTGGCTCGTGATCAAGGTATAGAGGTCTGGGCTAAACCCAATTTCAGGCCTCACTGTAAACATTGCGCTAGCAATAATTTAAAAGTCAAAGCCACCTATCAAAGAACGGTGAAGCACACGCGCCAAGGCAATCAGATCATGACTTTGCACTTGCGTGTACCAAAATATTATTGCCCTGCGTGCAAGCGTTACTTTCGCCATGCATTTACTGGAATTCGACCTCGTTACCGAGCTTCT
>JANQJB010000036.1 GCA_028281865.1 Marinagarivorans sp. | reverse complement strand
AGCATAACCAAAACGACGAATTACCGTACGTCTAAGCCTACGACTACAGTTATTAATCGCGTCATACATGTCTTGAGACGTTTCATGAACCGAAATATTAGGAATCCCCTCGGCTCTAAGCTTAATTCTACACAATTTATCCTCGTTGTTTTTGGGGTCTTCTATTAATATCAAAGAAGCTTCAGCTTTCCTTATCTTATTTTCATAAAGCCCGAGTGCCAGGCGAATTTGAGCCTCAGCGTGCTCGCTCAAGGCTGGGGACAACGGGAAACCCTTCGCATATATTCTAACTATCATAAGTAAACTACTCAGTTATCTATCGACTTTAAAATACGAGCGTTAAAAGCTTTAAATAAAAGCGTTTAATGCGATCTTTTCTCCAATAAGTCGCTGCCAGAAAGCAGTTCATTTGTAAGTGATTGCAGCTCGAACTCATCCCAATTTTCGCGATGGAAATAAGTTTCTATATTTTCTTCATACAAATTCTTTCCATCCATTTCCGGATACTTAACTTCGCCATCCTCCTCCATCGCAATTATCGCGTCATGTAAAGCGGTTTGGGAAAGTCTGTTTCGTGTCTCGTTGAATTTGCTAAGCATTATTGTACCCTCCGCACAATTTAAAGCCTTCGGTGTTCTAAAACGTACAATATAAAATTAGCAATTTACGATAAAAAGAAAAAATCGTTTATTGTTATCGTGATCAATCGATTAATTCGAACATTTTGCGAAACCGCATTTGATGCCAAGGCAACAGGCCATGTTGCGGACAAAGACGATTTCTTGATCTTGCTCAGTCTGGGCAAGCCTAGATGCAGTAGCTTTAGTGTTTACAGAAGTTCTGCGACAAGCCAGTGGATATTTAAGACTCTAAAAATTCGCTTTGTCTCAAGAGCTTGAGCTAGTACGGGTTAATTTGTGGCAGTCGAAATACTCGTTAAGGCTATGTTTTTCTTACCATTAAAATGGATTAGCAAGCTAAAGAATTGGGCGCCAGGAGTGCGAATTAAACTTCGATAAAAACGAGCAATAAAATAACATTATTCGACTTTAGCTTCCTGTTAAATACCTTATAATTAAGCTAACAAAATAGAACTTTGGAGTTACAAATAACAGGATCTTACTTTTTAATTTATTTTGAGTGACCAATCGAGTTAACGTGATTCGTCGGAGGGTGTGATGCAGAATACTGACGGCTGGCACAGCCAATCTTCGGAGGCTGTTTTAAGTGCTTTTGAATCTGACTCTAAAATCGGGCTTTCCCAAGAGCAGATCGAAAAACAAAGCGCGCTCTACGGGCGCAATAAATTAACAGAGCATCGTGGTGCTGGGCCTGTTAAACGCTTCTTAATGCAATTTCATCAGCCGCTCGTTTACATTCTGCTTGCCGCAGTATTTATTACGCTAGCACTGCAAGAATGGGTTGACGCTGCTGTTATTTTTGCAGTCGTCATAATTAACGCCGTTATCGGTTTTATTCAAGAGGCAAAAGCACTTCAAGCAATCAACGCGCTTTCCAACACCATGCAAAACTTTGCCACGGTTATTCGATCCGGTGCGCGTGAAAGCGTTTTGACAGAAGACTTGGTCCCTGGAGACATCGTTGTACTCCAGGCGGGAGACAAAGTCTCAGCTGATATGCGGCTTATCAAGGCAAAGGATTTGCAAATTGATGAATCTGCTCTTACTGGCGAATCCGTTCCAGCAGAAAAAACGACCACAATTCTGGCGTCAAACAGCGTTCTTGGTGACCGAACTAATATGGCTTATTCATCGACGCTAGTCACCTACGGCAACGGCATTGCCGTGGTAACGGAAACAGGCGATGCAACTGAAATCGGTAAGATCTCCAACCTAATTGCAACTACAAAAACACTCGATACCCCGCTGACAAAACGGATCAAAAAATTTAGTCATCTTTTACTTTACGCCATCATCGTATTGTCAGCGATCACCTTGTTGGTTGGTTGGGCGCATGGCAAACCTGTCTTAGAAGCGTTTATGGCAGCCGTTGCGTTGGCGGTTGGGGCTATACCGGAGGGCTTGCCTGCCGCAGTCACCATCATGCTGGCAATTGGTGTGGGCCGAATGGCAAAAAGACGCGCCATTATACGTAACCTTCCCGCTGTAGAAACACTCGGCAGTACAACGGTTATTTGCTCAGATAAAACCGGCACGCTCACAAAAAATGAAATGACGGTAAAAGAACTGTGGTCAGGCAATCAGATTTTTGAACTGAGCGGCAACGGCTACGACCCCGAAGGCGAAATTCAAAGCCAGCAAGAAGATGAAAAAGTGCCAGCGAATATTGCAGTGCAAGAAACGCTAACAGCAGGCTTGTTCTGTAATGAAGCCGAATTGCATGCGCCCAACAGCGAGCATGATCAGTGGCATATTACCGGCGATCCGACAGAGGCTGCACTGCTCGTAGCCGCTCGCAAAGCGAGCGCGACCGAGTCTATTAGCGTGGCTGAGCGACTGGATACAATTCCCTTTCAGTCTGAATATCAGTACATGGCGACGCTGCATAAAGGAGCCGGAGAAAACCTCGTTTATATCAAGGGTTCGCTGGAAAGTTTGCTGCCGAAATGTAACTCAGCTCTGGATACAAACGGCAACGTTAAGTCGATTAACGCGGAGGCTGTCCAGGCTGTGGCAGAGTCTATGGCTTCAAGAGGTCTGCGTGTCTTAGCGTTTGCGCGCAAAGCCGTTGCGGGCGACGTGGAAACAATCAGCCATCAAGCAATCGAAAATGGACTCGAGTTTTTGGGGCTCCAAGCCATGATCGACCCGCCTCGCCCAGAAGCGGCGCGGGCTGTCGATGCCTGTCATAGCGCCGGTATAGACGTCAAAATGATCACCGGTGACCACGCGCTTACCGCCACGAGCATCGCAAAACAACTCGGCATTGTTAACGAAAACGAAACTAATGCCACGATCACAGGCCATGAACTCGCTGTAACCGATACTTCAGAGTGGCCAGAGCTCGCACGTGAAAGAAAAGTATTTGCCCGGGTTACGCCTGAAAATAAGCTGGCGCTGGTTGAAGCCTTACAAAGCCGGGGGGCCGTTGTCGCCATGACCGGCGACGGTGTCAACGATGCGCCTGCGCTGCGCCGGGCTGATATCGGCGTGGCGATGGCGCTGAATGGAACTGAAGTCGCTCGCGATGCGGCTGATATGATGCTGACGGACGATAACTTTGCCACAGTGCGTGCGGCCGTCGAAGAGGGGCGCGGAGTCTTCGATAATCTGAAAAAGTTTATTGTTTGGACGCTGCCAACGAATGGCGGAGAGGCCTTAGTCATCCTGATAGCGGTTATGCTGGGACTTTCGCTGCCACTGCTTCCCATTCATATTCTGTGGGTCAACATGACCACGGCGGTCTGCTTGGGATTAATGCTTGCTTTTGAACCTAAAGAATCCGGCATCATGCAACGCCCACCGAATAGTCCCAACACGCCTATTCTCGATTCAGTCTTACTTTGGCGCATCGTATTAGTCTCCTCCCTGCTCTGCCTCACGGCATTTGGCCTCTACCGTTTAGAGTTGCTTTGGGGTGCCAGCGAAGCCGAAGCGCGTACAGTTGCAGTCGCCATGTTTGTTGTAGGCGAAGCGTTTTATCTACTGAACTGCCGCTCCTTGAAACGTTCTGTTTTCTCTGTCGGCTTATTTTCTAACCCCTTGATCTGGGTGGGTATGGGCACGATGGCTGTATTGCAGTTGGCTTTCACTTATTTGCCGTTGATGAACACCTGGTTCTATACAGCACCTATCGGCTGGGACTCTTGGCTGAGAATTCTATTTTGCGGTGCGTTGATTTCGTCAGCAGTTGGCCTAGAAAAATACCTTCGTTATCGCGACAAAGCAGCACCGCCGGCTCAATTTCTCTCAGCTGGAGCGCATTAATGAAAACGGCAGCAGCACCTGATAATAATAGCGTTGGACCAGGCGCGCGCGCCTGGGTCGCCTTAAGCGCTGTCTTTGCAATATTGTGGTTGATTTTAACCAAAGGCGAGATTGGATCTTGGGTCGTCGGTATTATTGCCGTGCCTATTGCGACTTGGTGCGCGCTTTCAGTATCGGTATCTAGCAATAAGAACACTGGGCAAAGCGTAAGCGTCATGGCAGTTTTTCGCTTTATTCCTTATTTTTTTTGGCAATCGCTTCGCGGTGGTGTGACCTGCGCTTTACTCGCAATTCATCCCAATAAACGTGCGCAAACCGGATTTATTCAATATAAAACTCGGCTCCCCGCTGGCAATGCTCGCCTTTTCTTTGTCCATCTAATAAGCCTTTTGCCCGGGACCGTAAGCGCCCGCTGGCAGGAAGATCAAATACTTATTCACGCCTTGGATATTACCCTCGATAACAAAGCTGCTATCACAGACTGTGAAAGAGAAATTGCACGCTTATTCGGTCTACCGTACGAAAAAGCGCTAGAAACGAACCGACAAACTATTGATGAGGGTCACTGATGGCAACTTATCTCACCTTTATCACCGCAGTGCTTCTAATAATTTTACTGATAGGGCTTTGGCGAGTTATCGGTGGACCAACATCAGCAGACCGGATGCTCGCTGCGCAGTTATTCGGTACTGCTGGCGTTGCAATTCTGATGCTACTTGCGGCGGTGCAAAATGAGGAGGCACTTCTGAATGTGGCTCTCGTTCTCGCACTACTTGCGCCTTTAACCCTTATTGCCTTCGTTAAACTCACAGGGAGTAAATGATAAATATGTTAGATATATTCACCGTTATCTGCACTACAGCGGGCATATTTTTCTTTTTTGCGGGAACGGCAGGATTGCTCCGTTTTCCCGATGTGTTTAGCCGCCTGCACGCATTAACCAAAGCGGATAACTTAGGTCTGGGCCTCATCACGATTGGCTTAGTTCCGCAGGTCACACATTTTGTCGACGGTATTCAAATGCTTATCACGTGGATATTGGTAATGCTGGCGGGAGCCGTGTCGAGCTTCTTGGTCGCGAACTACCAGCTCTCTATCTCAAACTCGCGGGCTCGCAAGTTACCGCCTCAAACAAATGAGGACTCAAGTAATGCTTAGTTTAACCATTGACATTATTTTGGGCTGCGGTGTTTTATTGCTCGCTTTTTTGTCATTATTTTCGCGTGATCTCTTTTTAGCCATTGTGCTTTACATCAGCCTGGGCTTGCTTGTAACAATAGCATGGGCGCGGCTTGATGCATGGGATGTTGCGATTGCGGAAGCCGCCATTGGCGCTGGTTTAACGGGTGCTCTGCTGCTTGCGGCGTGGCACAAAATAAAAGAGCAATCTGCACCCAACCCCTCTACTTCTGAGCAATCCACTCCTGGGCAGGCACAGAATGTTCAATAAATTAGAGTTCGAGGAAAACGCCAAGAAAACCACTAGGACATCTCGACTAATCAAAGGGCTTTCTGCGGTAACAATCGGACTGCTGGGTAGCATGCTTGTATTAAGTGTGATTAGTGCAGAAAAAGCAGCTCCTGAATTAGCTCAGACTGCATTGGACAGCATCTCACTCAGTGGAGTTGAAAATCCGGTTACTGCAGTTCTGCTCAATTTTCGCAGCTACGACACGCTGCTTGAGATTGCTGTTCTGCTTATTGTTGCCGTGGCAATGATGCCCGAATCATCAAGAAACACCTCACTCACTGCAGCCAATTCGCGGGTGCCAACGCATCCCGTCCTCATAGGTTTAATTCGCTGTGTAATCCCACTATCGGTAATTTTGAGCGCCTACCTTCTTTGGACCGGAGCCTATGCCCCAGGCGGTGCCTTTCAGGCCGGCGCAGTGTTGGCCGGCGCGGGCGTCGCTCTGCTATTAGTAAAGCGCTGGCAGCTGAATTATTTGCGCTTGTCAGCACGAGCCTTTATGGCGCTGGGGTTGGCAGTATTTGTTATTGTCGCAGCTACGGTGATACCGGCTACCGGAAGAGCGTTAAATTACCCAGCGGATTACGCAGGAGCACTCATTCTTATCATTGAAGTGGCAGCGACTTTATCAATTGCTTTTGTGCTGATACTGCTTGTCGATCAGTTGCTTAATATGGCCAATAAACAAGTAAAGCCGCAAGACACGCAAACGGAAGGGCTAGACAAGTCATGAGCCAAGACCTGATCTATTGCACCACCGGAATTGGATTGTTTGCGCTTGGCCTTTACGGCGTGTTGTTTGTTGCTCATATCTTACGCAAGCTAATAGCTATTAATATAAGCGGTATTGGCGTATTTCTTGTACTACTTGCAACAGCCAAGCATGAAGGTGTGGTAGACCCTGTGCCACACGCGATGGTGTTGACCGGAATTGTAGTTGCCGTCGCTGGAACGGCACTGTGCCTCTGGCTGACGGTCAACATACATTGCAGACAAATCACACAGCAGGGAGAATCGAAGTAATGGGCGCACCAGGGATTGTCATGACATCAGCTCAACACTTCTTGCCCTTGGTTATTGGGCTTCCTTTGTTAGCAGCAGTCTTTTGTTTGCTGGTAAGCAACTCGCGCTGG
The DNA here is from genome assembly GCA_028281865.1 of Marinagarivorans sp. GTDB lineage: Bacteria > Pseudomonadota > Gammaproteobacteria > Pseudomonadales > Cellvibrionaceae > JANQJB01. The sequence continues at coordinate 74,838 of JANQJB010000036.1, read as the reverse complement.
AGCGCAAGATTCAGCATATTGTTTGCGTCGATACATACTTTGGTGGTCATGCAAGTATTGTCGAGCCTGCGCGATTCGGGCAGTGTTTGGCGATACGAACTGGGAGGCTGGGGCGCTCCTCTCGGCATAGACCTCGTGCTCGATGGCTTCTCGGTTATTCTGTTGTTTGCTACGACGATCGTTGTCTTATGTGTAACGACGTATAGCGCAGCGTACTTCAAAACACCTCAACAAACTTCACGTTTTTGGCCACTCTGGTGGCTATTGGTCGCCGGGCTTAACGCAGCTTTTCTCTCGGGTGACGCATTTAATCTCTATGTAGCTCTTGAGATAATTGGCCTTTCCTCCGTTGCGCTTGTAGCGCTCGCGGGCAACGTTTCAGCAATTACCGCTGCATTACGCTACGCACTTGTCGGCCTTCTTGGCTCGCTGTGCTACCTAATGGGAGTGGCTTTGCTTTATCGCGCTTACGGTACTTTGGATTTGGCTCTGCTTAGCCAAACGGTTCAAGGCACACCAATCACTTGGGCGGCTCTGGCACTAATCTCAGTCGGGTTGCTACTGAAAACGGCCCTGCTCCCACTTCATTTTTGGCTGCCCCCCGCCCACGCTGGAGCGCCTGCACCGGTGAGCGCTGCATTATCTGCGCTCGTGGTAAAAGCATCTTTTTATGTTCTTGCACGTTTTTGGTTGGATGTTTGCTCACCAGCTGCATCTGCAGATGCCCTCAATTTACTTGGTTTTTTTGGTGCCTGCGCAATTTTTTGGGGTTGCTTTGCAGCGTGCCGCGCAAAACGTCTCAAACTACTGGTCGCATACTCCACGGTTGCGCAACTGGGTTATTTGTTTTTGCTCTTCCCGCTTACAGCAGCGTATGGACCTTCCGCTGGCTCTGCAGCACTGGCAGCGGTTGCCTACCTTATTGTTGCCCATGCTTTCGCCAAAGCCGCGATGTTTATGGCTGCAGGGAGTATTCAGCTTGCTTGCGGTTACGATGATATCGATCGATTGAGAGGCGTTGTTAGCCACCAGCCAATTAGTGTGTTCACCTTTGCTATAGCGGGAGCTAGCCTCATTGGGCTGCCGCCCACTGGAGGTTTCATCGCCAAGTGGTTATTACTCAATTCTGCAATCGACAGTGGCCAATGGTGGTGGATCGCTGTCATCCTGTGCGGTGGGCTATTTTCTGCGATCTACATTTTCCGCGTGCTAATTTTGGCCTTTACTGCGCGCCAGGGTGAGCAGAGTTCGTCGGGGGGGCCTACCCACCCAATACCTCAAACCATGATGGCATGTGGATTTATGCTAGCCATTGCGACAGTAGCGTTGGGGTTTAATGCCGAATGGCTGTTGAGCTATATGGACATTAATTTAATTGGCTTTCTTGCCGGCACCGAGCCTTTGCCATGAGCATCAATCAACTTCTGCCTTTACTAATTGTTTTGAGCGCCATCCTTCCGGGCGTTGCGATATTTTGCATTGGCGATCATCGTGTCCAATTAAGACGAATATTAAATATTGGTGGCAATATACTATGCCTGGCATTAATTGTTTTGCTAATCCGCGGTGTCCATCAAGGTGAAATTTTCGAAACACGCCTGCCGCTTTTGCCGGGGATGGATCTTGTTCTGCACGCAGATGCGCTCTCCCTACTCTTCGTTAGCTTGTCCGGTTTTTTATGGTTGCTGACTACCATTTATGCCATTGGCTATCTCGGAAATACTCAACACCGCAGTCGCTTTTTTGGTTTTTTCAGCTTGTGCGTCGGCGCTACCGTTGGCATTGCTCTGGCCGGAAATCTCATTACCTTTTTGATCTTTTATGAATTGCTGACGCTGACAACCTATCCACTAGTTGTTCATAAAGGCAACGCCGCATCACTTCGAGCAGGCAAAATATACCTCGGTTACACGATGCTAGGCGGCGCCCTATTGCTTGCAGGTGTCGTCTGGCTTAAGGCATTAGCTGGACCGCTTGACTTCACTGCCACAGGTATTCTTTCGAGTTTGCCCGGCCTCGACCCGAATCACTTAATTATCATTTTCATTTTGCTGATGACCGGCCTCGGTGTAAAAGCTGCACTTGTGCCACTCCACGGCTGGCTGCCCACCGCAATGGCCGCTCCCGCACCGGTAAGTGCTTTATTGCATGCCGTAGCAGTGGTAAAGGCTGGAGCGTTCGGAATTATTCGTGTGGTTTATGACGTGTATGGAATTGAGTTCGCTAGAGATCTCGGGCTCACGCCGGTACTCGCTCTCTTCGCCGCAGCAACAATTATTTACGGTTCGGTACGCGCCGTGTTTCAGGATGACCTTAAGAAAAGATTGGCATTTTCGACCGTCAGCCAAGTGTCTTATATTGCGCTGGGTACCGCGATCGCAGGACCAATTGCGACCATCGGAGGCATGGTGCACCTTGTTCATCAGGGAATAATGAAAATAACCTTGTTTTTCTGCGCAGGAAACTTCGCGGAAACGCTCGGCGTACTAAAAGTGAGTGAAATGAACGGCATTGGTAAGAAAATGCCGATCACAATGGCAGCGTTTACAATTGCTGCTCTCGGTATGATTGGAATTCCGCCCGTTGCTGGTTTTGTATCCAAATGGTACTTGGCCACTGGCGCACTCGAAGTGCAAGCCTACTGGGTTCTAGTGGTTCTGGCAGGCAGCAGCTTGCTCAATGCCATCTACTTTTTGCCGATTTTACATGTGGCTTGGTTTAAAGAACCAAATCCTGCATGGCCGGCAAAAACTGGGCGCTTTGAAGCGCCATGGATGTTGATTATTCCCCCTGCGATTACCGCAATGCTCGCTGTCGCTGTAGGGGTGTTTGCCAGTTCCGAAGTCAGCCCACTAAGTTGGGCCAAACTTATCGCAGCCAAAGAGTACGGACAGGAGTGGACCCGCTCCGCCGTTCAAGTTGCCTCGGCTTCGCCGCTGATTTTAGCTACCGTGCTCACGCCACTACTGTTCTCGCTTTGCCTGGCAGCTCCCCGATGCCGAAAGTTAGTCAAACGTGCGGTTCCTCTGGCTGTATTACCCGCAATCGTGGTTGCTACAATGGGTGTATATGAGTCAAGTGCACTTCCGGGGCTGTTCTTTTTCAGCACTTTTGGTTTGGACGAAAACTCTCGGGTATTGCTGCTTTTGGCAAGTACCTTGTGGTTAATTGCCAGCTTCTACAGCGCAGATTATCTAAAAAATGATAAAAATCCTGCACGCTACAGCCTATTCTTTCTGCTTTGTATGACAGGAAGCTTTGGCCTGATTCTGTCGCAAGAAATTCTCGGTTTTATTGCCTTTTTCACATTGATGAGTTTGTCTGCTTACGGTTTGGTGATACACAGTGGCTCGGCAGATAGCTTGAAAGCTGGAAGATTATATATTCAGTGGGTAATAGTCGGTGAATTGCTGTTGTTTGCAGCGATCGTCGGCGTGGCCCTTGATGGCAGCGCCGAAAGCTTTGCGGACATTAATAAAAAGACACAGCCAATTTGGGTTTCCTGGTTACTTGTTATTGGGTTTGGTATTAAAGCGGGCTTGCTGGGCGTGCATTTTTGGTTGCCGCGTGCTCATCCGGTTGCTCCAGTTCCTGCCAGCGCGTTACTGAGCGGCCTTATGGTAAAAGCAGGCTTGATTGGCTGGTGGCGCTTTTTACCGCTGGGTGAAGCGACACTGCTCGATATTGGTGGTGGTTTAATTTTCCTTGGGCTTTGCGGCACATTTTTGGCTGTCGTTATCGGTTTAATGCAACAAAACCCCAAGGCTTTGCTGGCCTATTCGACTATCAGCCAGATGGGCATTCTTGCCGCAGGTGTGGGTGCCGGGCTTATCGCACCTTCAATGTGGATAGTGCTCTCATCTGCTCTGTTAATCTACGCAGTCCATCATGGACTTGCCAAAGCAGCATTGTTTTTAGGTGTCGGTGTTGCGCCTTTACTCGGAGCAGATAATTCAAATAAACGCCGGCTTGTACTGGCTCTGCTGATAATTCCGGCCGTAGCAATGGTCGGCTTACCTTTTACAAGCGGCGCTATAGCGAAAACAGCGTTAAAAACATCGTTGGAAAACTTGCCCTGGTTTACTCAGGTACTTCCAATATCTGCCATCGGTACAACTTTGCTAATGCTACGTTTTTTAGATCTGCTATGGCGAACGAATAAAAGCCCTTCACCCAATCCAGCTCTAACGAATTCTGGATTGTTAGCCTACGGCGTTTTGGTCTTTACAGTTATAGGGATGGTTTTCTGGCTGCCACAATCACAGCCCTTTATTGCTGCTACTTTTTATTCTGGCAGTATATGGAATTCGCTTTGGCCAGTAATGCTCGGCGCAGTCATTTACTTATTTGGCCGCAACGATTTATTTAAAAATTCATTTTTATTTAATACTTCGTCGTTTGACGTCGAGAAGACATTTAGTAAATACTGGGCGGCGTTTACCGATATGACTTATGCTCGACTTGGTCGCACATGGGAACTTTTATTTATAAAATATAAAAGCCTAGCCTCCCCTTATTTCTATTTAACACGTTCACTTGAATCAGTGAAAGGAAAAAATAGTAATTCAATACCACTATCAATACAGCTATTGCATCCAGGTTTATTATTTCTCGGTGTGCTGGCTTGTATGATATTACTGCTTGCTTTTGCTAGTTAATATAGAGCCAACCTCGAAATTAACGGACCCAAAATAATGCGTTAAAACGCCTTATCAAATATTCATTTACTCCGTATAAACTTCACCGGCTTTTTTCGCAGGATAGGCAGCCGCTTTTACCCCCGTATCAGCTTGGTCCGCTAATTTTAAAATAGGTTCTAATATTTCCCTATTGCCTTAACAAACTTTGCTTAGCAAATACTCCATTACTTGATCGCTTTCCTGTTTAATCTCAGCAAATTTATCGTTAGCGTTACTCAGTATTTCATGTTTAGCTTCGAGCTCAAGTTGCTGACTGACTTTCGAAAGCCGCTGTGCACCTAAATTGGCTGAGCTTCCTTTTATCGTATGCGCCCAATGCGCCACATCCCCATGATTTTGTTGCTGTATTGACGTTAATAGCGATTCGAGCTGGTTAGGCAAATTTTCAACAAAAATCGTAACCAAATCGGTAAAACTAGGGCCCATAATTTCGCGTAACTCGGATAAGGTATTCTCATCAACTATGGGTGTCTCAGACTGCTTTGCTGGAGGAGAGATTTGAGAAGCAGTAGCTAAAAATGATTCATCTTGACTAGGCGAGCTTGCCTCGTCAAATTCACCCGGCACTTGTTCGGCCCCTTCATCCTGAGCCGGCTCCAACCATTCAGCTAATTTTTCACGAAAACTTTTTCGCGTAAGAGGCTTGGGCAAATAGCCATCCATTCCTACAGCAAAACAAGCGTCACTTTCTCCTGCTAATACGTTGGCTGTCATTGCAATAATTGGCGTACGCTCTGAATTAGTTTGCTCTTCCATTTCGCGTATTTTTTTGGTAGCTTCATAACCATCCATTTCCGGCATATGGCAATCCATGAGTATCAAGTCATAGTGCTTCTCATTAAATTTTTCAATGCACTCCAAACCATTTTCAGCCAGGTCCACCTTGCAATTGAGTGGTTCCAATAATCCAAGCGCAACGCGCTGGTTAGTAAAATTATCTTCAACCAATAGCAATTCACTCGTTGAAAATTGGATATTTGTAATATCGTGCTTATGCGAAGTATGAGACTTATCAGCTTTATTTGCTTCGTCAAAAAGTTGATTTAAAGCTAAGATAAACTGCGAGCGAATAAGTGGTTTAGAAAGATACACATTTATCAGTTTATCTTTTTCAAAACGAGAAGCAATCGCTTGATGAACCATCATTACATTCAACGAATTTGCATTGCTGCAAATTTTCTGAATTAGCTGCTCACCCGAGTTCCCATCTAGCTGTTCGTCAACAATAACGATATCAAAGGGTTTTTCATCCGCTTGAGCTTCCTCAATCAATTGTAATGCCATGTTGCCAGAATTTGCCATCTGATAAAAGACTTCATCGTAGCGAATAAAACTGGCCAATGTGTTTAGAACGAGATCGTTGTTGTCGATAAAAATTAAGCGCTTGCCGGTAAACTTAATAGACGGAGTTAATTCTTTTTGTTCATCTTGTATTTTCAGCGGCACGGTAAACCAGAAGTGGCTACCTTTTCCATGAATACTGCTGACCCCCATATCACCGCCCATTAACTCAACAAATTGCCTGGAGATAGCTAAGCCAAGTCCGGTTCCACCAAATCGTCGGGTAGTTGAGTTGTCTGCTTGCGAAAAGGCATCAAAAATTCTACGCTGTTGAGCAGGTGTAATACCAATTCCTGTGTCCGACACATCGAATCGCGCAGTGATAGAATTTTCTTGAATTGATTCAACTGAAGCTGAGATGCTCACCGAACCTTTATTAGTAAATTTTAGCGCGTTACCGACAAGATTGATAAGAATTTGCCTAAAACGATGGTTGTCACCAATCAAATGGACAGGTAAGTCTTTTTCAATCGTGTAAGTTAAATCTAATTGTTTATTTTGTGCCTGAGCACTTAGCAACGCAACAATATCGCCAATTTCGCTTTCAAGATCAAACTCACGATTTTCAATTTCGGCTTTACCCGCTTCGTTTTTCGAAAAATCGAGTACATCGTTAATTAAGGTTAATAACGATTGAGCAGAGTGTTTAGCTATCCCCAGATATTGTTGTTGTAGCTCCGAAACTTCAAAGTCCGATAGTAACTCCAGCATACCGAGCACACCATTCATCGGCGTGCGTAACTCGTGACTCACATTAGCCGCAAATTCTGCCTTAATGCGTGCTGATTCAAACGCCTGGTCACGGGCGGTCTTGAGTTCGTTTTCACGATTTTCCAAAGTTTCCATCATGCGATTAAATGCACTTTGCATTTCAATAATATCACGGGGTCCATCAAGCTGAGCTCTGACATTGCTCTCACCTTGTTCAGATTTGCGCATCGTATTCGCGAGATTTTGAATAGGATTCGTCAAGCGATGGGTAAACATTAACAAAATGACCATCAATACCACAGCTACACAAGAGCATATAATTAAATTGTAAACGAGGATATCATTTGTCATGCGTGTTAACGAACGTTTACTTTCAACAAAACGTACATAACCAATAACCTCCTTTTCTACTTCTTCGTTGCTATCTTCAACAAAAAAAAGAGGGTCAGTTTCATCCTGCTCTGCTGCACCAGTATAGACCGGGGCCAAAAATTCCCACGTATCATCTTTTTCAAGATAGAGTTTTGCATGATCAGGCAGTTCCGCTGGGGGAATTTCATGGCTTTCAATATCGCCAACAATATATAAACTAACTAAATTAGCTTTATAGATCTCTATCCCTTCGACATCGGGAAAACCCAGATAAATATTCGATGCGGCGCTAGCGTTTTCTTCACTTTCATAAAGCAATGCGAGCGTTGCTTGCTCGGCTAGAGAGGATGTCAAATTTATCCCGTCATCAATAATACGATTGCGCATCGCTTCACTTGATACCTTCGATACAACAAAAGTCGTTACCAATGCAAGTAGCATAATGCCGGTTGCAAATATGAAACTCAGTAGATGTCGAAAGCGGTATTTTTCAAGCATATTATTTGGGTGTGGGATAAATAAATTTGTAAGCCTTAAGCTGTTCTCCTGTGAGTTTAAATCCAAGATGTTCTGCTGTACGAATATTAATTGCGCCGTGCAAAGCGTTTGAAAAGTTGACTTCGTCCTCTTGCGTGTTACTTGAAACTTTTTCGAGCAATCTAAATAATTGAGCCCCCATGGCCTCATTATCAGGAAAAAGCGAAAATAGAACGCCTTTTTTAACATCCGAAAAATTGCTCGAAAATATAATGATTTTTCTTTTCCACGCATCTTCAAGCAACTTAAACATAAGTGCTTTTTCTAAACCTTTTCCACTATTGGGAATCCATATCGCCTGCTTTTTATTGTCGATTCTGTGAATTGTCTTACGATAAAGCGTAGCGAGCTCCTTAATATTTTTTGCTCCTACCCCAATTAATTCGATATTTTTATCTTTGGCAATAACTTCTGCTCGCTCTATTAACCAAGCATCCTTGCTCTGCTCGTAAACAACATAGACTTGTTTAATATTCGGGCTAACGGATAAGAGCCGATCAAACAATAAACCTGGATTAGGCGCCATCGATACGCCCTGATATTGTTTAATTGTCTCCGGTGTATGGAACATAGCACCGCTCACAACGGAGTTGCGCGGTACTTCGATTTGACTTACGGCTTTAACAACACTGCCCCCCAAAGCGACAACATTGCCAATATTATTTCTGTTTATCCACCTATCTAACCTGTCAACGGAGTCTTTTTTATCTATCTCGTATTGGAACGAACGCCCAGAATTGGCTTGTTTTACTCCTTGATAGATCGACAAATAGATTTTGTTGTAAGGTGCACGTACTTTAGGGTAAATGACAGCGGTATGTTTAGGCTCATTTTGGGCCGCAGTAAAAATAGGCGCAAAGAACAAACAAAGCACTAGCGCATATTTGCACGTTAGACGTAGCAACTTGTCCCTGCGTATTTTGTTCATATCCGATGCAAGCTTTCTTTTCAAAGGATAACCGAAAGTTTTTCTCAGCTCGAGCTACAAATAAAAAATTTACGTCGCACTAAAAATGCGTGACAATTTCAAAAAAAGCACTCCTTCCAGCCATTGGGAAATCTCCGGGAATTGCCACGTTAGGCGCCGGGCTTGGCTCAAAAAGCTGATGATCAAAAACATTTTTTACTAAAATACCAATATCAAAATGGTCAAATAAATCAACGTAGCGAAAATTGAAATCGACCGAGGTATTATTACTAATAGTTGACCTTCCATCCGCAAGTACTGATATGTCGTTGGGGTCACTCCTTAAGCGATTACGGTTACCCACCCAATTGATCTGAGTATTCAAGCTCATGTCTTGTCCAATATTATAAGAAGCACTGATATAGACTTGGCGAGTGGGAACATCGGGAACAGGTTCATCAGTAATTTTGCTAATAGCGTCAACCATTGAGTAATTAGCATAAATATTAAAGTCACTTGTCACATCGACATTTAACTCAATCTCTATTCCTCTTCCCTTTTGCCCCAACGTATTTGTAGCTACGGCGCTACCGTTTTCCTGACGTACAAATTGAATAATATCATCGGCATCGTAAATAAAAGTATTGAAGATAAGTTGAGAATCTAATGAGGGTCGAAAATCAAAGGCTAGCTCAAAAGTATCGATAGTTTCTGGCTCGACATCCTCGTTACCCAGAGTAACGGGGTTGTTCTGGCCAAATTGCTCAAGAAAGGAAGGTGCGCGAAAAGCTCGAGCATACAATAATTTACTGGTTAAGTTGTAGCGTGTTTGCCAAACCAAAGCCAATCGAGGGTTTATCGTGTCACCAAAATCGGAAAAATCATCATAGCGAATTCCCGTTGTCAAATCCCAATCGTTACTAAGTGACCATTCGTCTTGAATCGATATAAAGCGGAGTGATCTGGATTGCGCTCCATTTCTTAAGTAAATATTTGAAGTTCCTGCATCTATCAAATTTCCATCAACGATCCCTTCTGTACCGTTAATAATTCCTGGACCAAAATTTTTAGTTTCAGTCCCTGTCATATCTGCTTCTTCTCCCCCAACGCTAACTCTAATTAAATGATTATCTAAACCACTATAAATACCAACAAACTCCGCCCGCAAATGCTCCTCATTCATATAGGGTTTTCCCCACATCCCTTCGCTAAAAGTAACAAAACAGCCTGTTTCGGGACAGCTGCTATGAGATGGTGTAAACAAATTTCCATCCGCCCCAATTAGCACTGTTGCTCCTGGAGGTAATATTTGATATTCCGGTTCTCCTTCTATTTCAGAGTAACTGCCTACGACTTTAAACTCCCAGTTTTCAACAAGATCATCGTTTTGATAAATGATATTGGCCGTGGATATCGATGAATTAATCACTCCTACATTGTCGAGAGCTTGGGCAACTCCAGTTCCTTGACCCGCATCACTAATAACCAGATGACCCAATTGCAAATTCAGATTACTATTTTGTAAATCTAATCTTAAATCTGTAACTTCATATTGGTTTTGAAGAGGACCTGGAGCCAAGCTTGCTGAAGTTCCAAATAAAGAGTCGAAAGTGCTTTGAAGATCTGATTCAATTATACGATCGTCATCACCATCTGTTCTCTGATGATTTATCCCAAAATAAAAGTCCCAACTGCCAAATGAAGAGCCGTTATTAAGCCAAACCTCTTGAGTCCCAAAAGAGCCAGCTCTCACACCCAAATTCGTTCCGCTCGAATTGGATGCATTTTTTGTAATTATATTGATTACTCCAGCAAACGCGTCTGCACCATAAACGGCCGAGCCTGGGCCACGAATAATCTCAATTCTATCTATATTCTCGACCGGCATTCTAAATGCATTCGGTCTTCCACCATCCAACGCAGTGTCAACTGGGATGCCATTGATAAGGGTTAGAATTACGCTGTTAAAGCTTGTGTTGCCAAACCCACGAATTTCAAATAGAGGCTCACCACGAACGCTAGAATAAGACACATGCAGTCCGGGCACGCTTTCTAATATTTCTTCAAGTGTTGTAGAGCCAATGCGTTTGATATCTTCCGAAGTAATTACGTTTGCCACCGACGGAGCTTGATAAATCGGTTTCTGGGTTCCCGTTGATATAGCTATCATCTCCTCGTCACCGTAAAGTTCCACCAGTTCATCTTGAGAAAACGCACATGGTGATAACAAGGTAAATGAAATAACACTGACCCCAAGCACTCTTAAGTTCATTTAAGGCTCCAAATTGGCTAAATTGGACTAATTATAGACTTTTATAACTATTGATTGCTCATAATATATTTCGATTCTAATTTTGGCGCCTATAATTGCTGCTCGACGCTTACCAACGCTTTGCTTGTGACAAAGCTGCCCACAATATGAGGATTTGTAATTTAATACTATGATTAAAATAGAGCAAGCTAATATGTATGCATAAAACCTAAGTTCGAGACATCTGAATTAGACTTTGAGGTAAGATTAATAAATTGACGAGTTATTTAAAATATTTTGCATGCAGCATACAAACCGACAAAATCTCCATTATGATCGGCTCTGCAGCTATTTGTTGGTTTACATCCAAACTAAGAGCATCATCCATAAACTTCATTACAGCTTTCAAATCGTAAAACGGTTGACTGATATCACTTGAAAAAATATCTCTTGCAAGCTGATACAAGCTTTGAGTAGGATTCAATATTGAAGGCGGAGTTAAGAAAGGATGTTTTTCTCGATTATACACTTGTTTAGTTACCCAAGGTTTGACCGCCTCCCTTAGCGCATATTTCTCAACCCCTCGGTTTATTTTCATCTCTATAGGCAACTTTACGACATATTCTACAAGTTTATGATCCAAAAATGGAGTTCTACCTTCAATAGAATGGGCCATTTCCATCCTATCGCCAAGCACCGTAAGTATGTAATTTGGTAGAAGCGATTTTGACATTAAATACATCGCTTTGTGAACAGGATTAATACCATCGACTTGGTTGGAAATATCACAATAACGTAGCATTTGTTCAATTGTAAGAAAGCAGTTGCGTTGTTTATCTATTTTTAATGCATCGAGCTTTCGAACCATTTCATATTGAGCGGATATCCAAGTTGGTGTAAAACCAAGTACTCTAGACACAAACTCGCTTTTACGCTGATCAGCTCTGTCAGAGTTGATTAAAAGCCCAGAAGACACTTTATTGGTCTGCATCAATTTTTCGTAATTTGCGTCTTGTTTACCATTTAATAGGGCATAGTCCTGCCTAAAAGGCGGATATCCAGCAAATATTTCATCTGCTCCTTCACCGGTTAAAACAACTTTATATCCTGCTTCATGAACAAATTTACTCAGCAAGTATTTTGCTACACCGTGACCGTTGATACATATAGTCTCAGCAGCGCAAACGGATTGTTGAAAATTGTCAGCGAGATCATTTTGGCTAATTTTAATTGAATTAAAATTAGAATTTACGTAATCTGCAGTTGCTTTCGCTATATCATATTCATTGTATTGGCTATCCTCGAAATACAATGAAAAAGAATCGATTGGTCGACTCGTATACTCTGAAGCAATGCCCAAAACAGCGGAGGAATCGATTCCTCCACTTAAATATACACCGACTGGAACATCAGCGCGCATTCGGACTTTTACAGCCTCTTTTATTTCAGCCTGCAGCCCGGCTATCATATCTATTTCGTCGGCTGCTTCATTTTCGCAATCCTGTAAATAATTAAAATCCCAATATTTGTGTATACGAATTGAGTTTTTGCTAGCAAGCAAATAATGACCAGGGGGTACTTGATGGATATTATTAAACAATGTTCGGTCGCGCATTATATAAGCTCGACTATTGTATGACTCAGTATCCCAATCTGCTGGCACCCCGGCTGCAAGTAACGCTTTAATCTCCGAGGCGATATAAACTTTATTATTAAATATTGAATAAAATAGAGGTTTAATCCCAAAGCGGTCGCGTGCAGCAAATAAAATGTTATTAACATTGTCCCAAATAGCAAATGCGAACTCGCCACGCAAATATTTTAAGCCCGACGTTCCATAGCGTTCATACAAATGTAACGCAATTTCGGAATCTGAACAGGTGGTAAATTTATGGCCGCTTTTGGTTAGTTCGTTGCGGATTTTTTCATATTCGTAAAACTCTCCATTGGCAACAATCGATGTAGCACGCTCGATGGAATGAATAGGTTGATTGCCGGTATTTAGATCAATAATACTCAAGCGAGAATGTGCCAAACCGATTTCTTCACTGGCACTACGCCAGATTTCACTTACCTCAGGACCTCGATGGCGGAGTGCCGTTATTCCCAACTCTAAGTCTTTGGACTTAATGGGTTCTTGATTTTGCGAATATATCGCCAAAATTCCGCACATGAAAACTAACCCTAAAAATCGATACTGCGATCATTTTGTCCGATATAGTCGATATCGTCACACCGGATAGGCAAATATGAGTCTGGCTGTTTAGAAAGAGTATCTAAATAACAGGCTGTTACGCCGCTTGCAACAATTACCGGTCGAATATAATACAGCTCTTCTGCAGCAATATCGTTGTCGGCTGCAAACGCCGCTATAAACCCCAGAATATTCATCCCTTCGCCGTATTTTTCATATAAATATTCGCTAATTTGATTTGCTAATTTCATATGAGGTCCCTCGTGAAAGCCCAGCCTAGCAGTCAATTTTTTCATTGGTTGAATTCGCTCGTCGTTTCCATTCACAGGTCTTACGTAACCCACAACTAACGGCCGATCGTTCTTGAAAGCACATCTATTAATAATATCTTCAATAGTCAAGCCCTCGTTTATTAGTCGCAAAGCATCTGTAATAAATTTTACTCCGGCTAAACTCGTATAATTTCCGCCGTACATCCTCGATTCTGACGCCAAAGCTCCTGCAACCGTTCCCGCAACAACACTCGACCTAGTATTACCCATTAGTGCACCAACGTGATTACACCAAATACGAGAATCCGGCCAGCTCAAACAAATAAAACATGCTTCAAACCAGTCCGCTAGTTTTTTTTCTACCAGTCTACCTGTAGCATTGAGAATCACCATTTGCATATAAGAAATATTGCCCACTAACTCATTCATAATTGAGTATCCGTGGCTCCATACGTCAACGCCCGCTTTCCAACCACCTTTTGAGCTTGAAAGTTTTCCTCGGCGATCATCCCAAAATTGATAAGGAGAAGGTTTATTCAATCGTATAGTCCTCATCGCTAACAAAAGGCATTGCCGTTATCGGATGATGTGTCTGCTCCATCGCATGCGCCAAAATACCAGGTGCAACTAACAATTGATAAAGCCCTGACCCCTCTCGAGGTCTAATATTCAAATCTAAAAACACTGCGGCACTGATCCCTGTTTTTAACCACCCATAATCATATTCTGACGACTGCTCGACAAAGTGATGTGCCCACTTTATATACCCATCTTGAGTCGGATTATTTGCCATAAGTAATTCAGCAAACCGCATAGCTAAAATATCGAGACTACCATAGTATTTTCCAAATCCAGGGGCTATTCGGGTTTGCCCTTCGTTTTCCTCAACTTGGTTTAAATAATGATCTGAAGTTTTTTCGGGACATTCGTTATGGTGCTTAATAAGAAATTGCATCGCTTCCTCTACCTCTGCACCACCACCTACTTTACCTCCTGCGGCCATCAAGCCTATCGGCAACAAATTTGTGCTTAAAGATTTACTGATTCCAGCTGTCATCCCTGCTCGACAAGCTACATCACGTGGACCGGGGTTGAGTAAAAAAATCATTAACTTTTCGAGCAAAAATGTTTGATGCTTAGTCGGCAGGTCACCAAGCATTAAAAGAAAAATCACATCTATGAAAGATTTTTTTTTCAGCAACTCGAACGTGTCGTAACCATATAAACGAGTAGCCTTAGGTACGTAGGGGTTTTGATCAGAGGGTATTTCTTTCCAAATTTTTGTCGTGAACTTATTATTAAATTTCAATTGATTTTGTATCCAATTTATACTTTTAGTTTATAAAGGTTGCGACTTCAACCTCGTTTGAATACTCAAGCATTTGAGGATTTTATACAGTATTAATTCTGTGTCATCAAATTTGAATTTGCCAACTGTTTTATTCTCAAAGACATGGGCGGAACCTGCTCAGGGTCAATATGGACGTCGAATAAAACTGGTGCACCATCTAATTTGAATCCGTTTTTGATTAGCCGGCTAAAATCCGAAGGTGTTCGTACTTCAATTCCCTTAACGCCCATGGACTCCGCCAATTTTGCAAAATTGACCTGCGGCAATTGCACCCCAACCTGCTCAGCCTTTGCAAGTTTTTGGCCGTGTTTAACCATACCGAGAAAACTGTCATTAAAAACGATAAATGCCACTGGTAAGCCTTGCTCCTTAGCAACAGTAATTTCCTGGCCATTCATTAACACGCTGCCGTCTCCGGTTAAGCAAACAACAGGTTTTTGTTTATTCGCCATTGCGGCTCCGATTGAAGCAGCTATGGCCCAACCCATCGACGCGAATTCAATCGTAACCTGAAACAAACCACCAAACACGCTGCGCCGACCAAAGCCCACTCTATCGTCATATTCGTCCTCGTTGTCAGGCACTCTGCGTTCCATCACGCGTCGGGTCTGAGGGTTCAAATAGTGAATCGCCCATGCCATACTGTTGCCCGTATCAGCAATATATTTGGTTCCGCTGGGGAATAAGTTAGGTAATTGCCCAACGAGCCACTGAGGCTTGATACGTTTTTTTTCCCATCCCTTCTCAAACAACTCACATTTATTTTCGCGAAAGGCAAGTTTTTTACCTAATCGTATCTCGGAAGTTTCAACCGTTTGTATATTTGAGGATGACTTAATAACTAAATTTAATAAATGTTCAAAGACACTCGAAAAATCACCACAAACTTGCAAGCGGGCCATCGGAGCCTGAGTAAGCCCTAATTCTGTAGAATCAATATTTATTAAACGTCGATTTAAAAGCGCATGAGGATCCCAGCCATTACTCGACCATTCACTCATATATACGCCGATACACACTACAGTATCAACATCTGGATCGATTAATGTTTCGAAAGCTGTCGCGTGGCCAGCAAAGCCGATTACACCTCGGTAACGAATATGATAGGTATTAATTAAACCTTTTGCATCAGGAGTCGTTACAAATAAGGCATCAAAAAAATCAATTGCACGCAATATTAAAGGAATAGCTTCCTCGGCAGTTTTACCAATAACAAATACGACTTTTTTTGCTTCGGTTAATTCTACATATAAATTATTAACAGAATCGCAATCCAATGATCGCACGGGCTCATCAAGAGCACGCACAATGTTGTCGGGACGATACAAAAGTTTTGTCCGCAACACGTCTACAGGTACGCTAAGGTGAACGGGAAACCGATACTTTAATGCGACATTTAATGCAGCGACAAGCTTTGCTTCAAACTGATCGATGTGGCTAATCAAGGTATTATAACGCGTACAATACTGAAACATTCCAACGGTATTGATAGCGGTATCGCTGGATTCTTGAAACGCGCGTTTGCCAAAATTATTTAACGCTGTCTGCGCTGTTATTGCAAGAAGAGGGATATTATTTTCGTGCGCAGAGGCAACACCCGTAATTAAATTCGTCGCACCAGGTCCGGTGGTAGCACAACAAACGCCAAGTTTGCCCGAATTTCGTGCATAACCATCGGCCATAAAAGCGGCACCCGATTCATGCCGCGTAATTATTGGTTTAGGGCCACCATCGCGTTCGCTTCTGGCAAGAGCGTTGTAAAGCGGCTCGATAGCACCGCCAGGAATACCAAAAACAAACTCTACATGCAGCGCTTCTAAATAGGCAATTAAGAGCTCGCCCGCCTCAATTGATTGCCCCGTGTTCACAGCGTGTGCGAACCTAGTTTCAATAATATTCATCCCCCTAACCCTTTAAATACCACCCTTTAGCTGTAAATGAATATTTTTAATAGCTTTTTATAAAAAATTCTTGTTTCCTAACTCCAGTGTATCGAATGACTTAGATCGTTTACTAGTCACCAAATAACTATATAAGACAATTAAATGATTTACGCGCCAATTGATCGTCTATTTTCGATAAATGGCATGTTTCTACCCTTTGTTGATGTCACAGGATTGAAATATAGATAATTAAAGCCGATTAAAAACTTTATTTTTATCTCACTATTTATACTTTTCGGGCTAGAGATTTAGTCAGCCTCGTGAATTAAATTAGTGCATGCACAAGTTTTTGTGCATTACAGATATCTATTTATGTTTTTAACTTGGCTATGTTGCATTTAACAACACCGCGATAATAACTACTTGAGGAATCGTAATTAATGGTAGAAATAACGCAATCTTCCATGAGCGCATAGTATCTCTAATTACCATAATTTCCGTATAATCAGTCGCGACACCCGCCATTAAAAATGCAAAACTGTTTCCGGGTGCATCCGCTCTATTCAGTAAATCCGCCGCAATGGGCGTAGCGCCCTCTGAGCAGACTTCAATTATAGTGGCAGCGATGATTGTGAACATTAACCCCAAAATAGTTGGGCCAAAATAGGTTTCAAAATTAGCTTCGGACACAAATGCACGAATAATGCTTGCCAATAAAATACCGAATAAAGTCCACCGAACAACGATCTTTGAATCGCTTAAGCCTGTTTGAAGCATAGAATAAAAAAAAGCTAAATCAAATTTGGTAGCAATTAAACTTTTTTTACATTGCTCTGTAAAATTAAAATTTGAATCAATTTGAACGGCGTGAGGGTTGTGCGGCAATATATTTTTACGTGTGAGAAAATCAAATATTAAACCGACAAAAACTGCAACAAGCGCCGAGAGGAAAATAAAAGCAAGGGTCCACCAAAACCCAATTAATGCAATTAAAATAACGGTCAACGAAAGTGAATTCCACGGGCTTGCTAATAAAAACGCCATAATCTGCCCCACGTTTGCACCGCGCTCGTAGAGCTTCGCTCCCACCATCAGAATACCGTGACTACACAAGTCCAGCAGTACTCCTGCAGCCGTAGCGCGCAAAATGCTGTTAAGGCTGCTTTTATTTGTTCCGAGTACCGACATGACGAACTCGCGCGGTATTTTTGCTAGCACTCCCACCATAAGCACACCTATTAGCATGCCCCACCATACGGTATTTAAAAGCTGATGCACTGAATGCATTAACGTATTCAACCACGCATACGGAACTGAAATAGAGGAGAGATGCAAACCGTAAAGAGCAACCACAGAAAGTGCGCAGCTCCAAAAGAAGTAATCCACTCGCTTAGAAGGGGCTTTGCAAGTATCGTCGTTGGACTTTTCTGACGATGGGCAACAAGAATGCTTAGATATATCACTCATTGCCCCATTATAGCGTCAATTACTGGTCAGAAATAACTGGGGTTTAACCTTGTAGCGGCCGGTCGGCTTGAGTTCTGCGAATCGTAAGCTGGGTTGGGCTTCGCGCGATAGCGATGAGCGACATTAGCTTTAATCCAATCGACCAGCTTTTGTTGCAACACTTGCACAATCTTGGGCTCTGATAGCGCTAGATTGTCTGTTTCAAACGGATCTTTGTCTATGTTGTAGAGCTTCTGCTCTCCATGCCAATCGACAATAAGCTTGTATGGTCCCACTCGTATAGCAGAATGGGGTGAAAGAGGTAAATTATTGTCTGGGTTTTCAACAATAACATTGAATGGATAGTGCCAATAATAAGTATCGCGCGAGTATTCGCTTTTGAAACCCTTCATATTCATCAAAGATAAAAGGCTTTGCCCTTCTATCCGATGCTGGCTCATTTTAGAGCCTGAAAGTTCGACTAAGGTCGGGAAAATGTCCGTCACAAATACCGGCCTATCTACCCATTGCCCCGCTTCAATACCTGGGCCCGAAATAATCAATGGCACCCGCACACCACCTTCAAATAAGGTAGCTTTGCCACCTTTTAGAGGGGCATTTGATGTCGGTGTCCAAAATCCGTCGATATTATTGTTTTTGGGTTTATGGCCAGCAAGCTTCTTGTTCCCTATCAGATAATCAACACCACCATTATCCGACAAGAATATAATATAAGTATTATTGTATAAATTACTGGCTTTTAGTGACTCTATTATCGTTCCCACCGAGCTGTCCAATCGTTTAACCATCGCAGCATAAGCTGCATTACCTTTACCCTCTTTACCGCGGCTAGCCTTGCGGTTAAAGTACTCGACATCTTTTTTCGGCGCTTGCAAGGGTGAATGGACGGCAAAATGTGAAAGAAAGAGCAAAAAGGGTTTTCTAGAATGTGCCGCTTCGCGAATAAAATTGACAGACTTTTCTGTTAAATCGTCGGTTAAATATTCATGAGTTGGTGGAGAGCCCGCATCACCAATCGCTAGCTCTTGCTGCGGCATGCTCTTGTGCAATAGCGCCTTACGATTCCATTTTTCCACCCAATTATAATAATGCGAACCACCAGCGTCGTAGTAGGCTAGCACATTAAAACCTTGGTTTTGAGGCTGGTAACCGCTCGCGCCATGCCCACCTATATGCCACTTGCCAACAAATGCAGAGTTATACCCCTCTAGTGCTTCCGCAAAAGTCGTTTCATCTAATCCAGCATCCAGAGAGGTTCCCGCCGGCAGTGCTGACAGGCTAATACCGTTAATTAATGCAGGCTCCTCCTTAAGAGCGTCCTTGTGCTCCAAAACGTCGAGCGGATGATAATTTTCCGGAACCGGTAAATTGGCTACGTAATAACTCAACGAGCGACTAGGCATCGCTGTAGTAAAACCGATTTCTGCCGAGTTTTTCCCTGTCAATAGCGCAGCGCGTGTTGGTGAGCACAGTTGGTGAGCGTAGGCCTGTTTAAACGACGCACCTTGCGACGCGAGTAAGTCTATTTGCGGCGTCTCGAAAAAACTATTTATTGTTTTTTTTCCGACGAGCCTCGACGCAAAATAATTTACATCAGTAAAACCTAAGTCATCGGCCAAAATTATGACAAAATTGGGTTTACTTTTCTCCAACTTATTTTGTTTTAAGGAATGCTGAGATTCGTGTCGAATATAATTCGAATGACTGCAAGAAACCGACAGGACACAAAGAATAAGTGTAACGACGAGCTTCGATGGTCGTATTAATGCTTTAATTTTGTCGATCACTTGCACTTCAGAAATACTCTCTTAGAACGAATAGACCAGCGTAAAGCTGCTTTGCGTGTCAGCCTGCTTTTTCCCAGCTGGTACAACGTCATTATAATTTATTGTAAATGCTGCTTTTAGCGCCAGAGACTTATTAATATTAGCTGAAATGGCTGAAATAGATTTTGTTTTAGTATTTTTATCGGAGTCCGTCGCGATTTCGCTTGCGACATTCTGTTCAAATTTTGCATTCTCAGTAATATTAAATACATACTCAAGGTCCACGCGAACGATCGCTGTTTCTACTGTGTCCTCCTCTATTATCACGTCGTTTCCATCAACGGTGATCTCTTTTGCTACCGAATAACCCGGTCCGACGCGGTAGTCAAAATGAGAGCGGTCGTATTGAAATAGCCTATTCGCATAACCCGCTGCTATTGATGCTTGATAATCAAAACCTGAAAATCGATCATCCTCATAAGAAGAAAATAGAAACATTGCAGAATGCTTTTTATTGAGTTTAAATTCGTTGCGCATAGAAGCGAAGTATTTTTCGGCGGTGGTTTGATTAACTGTCGCTAAAATGTTCGGGTTGTCCGAACTTGGGACCCTGACATCGCTGCTGCTTGAATACCCTTCTAATATATAGTTATTGCGCAAATACTTCGTGTTATGGTCGACCTTTATCTTTGCTTTAGTCGAAACCGTATCCGTGTTTCCCGCAGTCGTCAGCCAACCCAATTCAAAGTCACCTTTAAAGCCCGGCTCTTCCTCAGCACTTGCAAAAGAAGATAGCCAACAGAACGAAGTAATCACAAAAACGATAGCGTTTTTAAACATCACTAATTTGAACATCTTAGATTTGACCTCAGTGTATACGTTGTGACGAAATTAAAAGCCGCAAATTATAATCTAAGTGATACGGCGAAATACAGCTGTTAGCGTCATTCCGCTACAGGTTTTTTCTTTAATTTTCGCTGAAGCGTACGGCGGTGCATTTTGAGTTGCCGAGCGGCCGCCGAAATATTCCCATTATTCTCCTGCAAGACTCTTTGAATATGCTCCCATTCTAAGCGTTTCACCGAATAGGCCTCTGCATCAATTGATTCATTGAACTCTGTAGGAACATTGTCGATTAAAGAAGCGAGTATCTGGCTAACAGTGGCTGGTTTAGCCAGATAGTTAGTTGCACCAAGTTTGACCGCTTTTACCGCAGTAGAAATACTGGCATAACCCGTTAAAACGAGAATACTAATGTCGTGATTAACGCTTTTGAGTTGCTCAATCAATTCAAGCGAATTGCCGTCCTCAAGTTTCAAATCTAAAATAGCAAAATCAAAATGCTGAATCTCCGACGACGCTTTTACAGCCGCAATACTCTCAAAATGGCAAACTTCTAAACCTCGCTTGGATAATGCGTTTTTGGTAACTTTTGCAAGCACTAAATCGTCTTCTAAATATAAGAGTTTTTCCCCATTAAATTTCATTTGAATGCCTAAAATAAAATGCGATACATGTCATTTACTTTGCACATGGCAATTTGACTATGATCTGTGTTATCGAGTCATCAATATTATTTTTATAATCTAGTCGGCCACCATATTTTTCTATTGTGCTATTAGCCAGAAAAACTCCGATACCCAAGCCTTGCTCGACATCCGACATCATCGGCTTACCCCAATTTGATGCGACTTCATTAGTTATTCCATCACCATCATCAACTATTTCAAGCGCTACCCAGTTTTTCTCATTTTGTTCTGTTACTTTCGAACCCGTAACATATACGCGCGTCTTAGCGGCTTGAATCGCATTATCGATTAAATTTATGATTGCGTGAAAAAGCAGTGCTCCGGAATAAAAATAAACCGACTTACTCTCGTCTTTTATTTCAAACTCAGGCATGATCCGCGGAACGGTAATGTCATAATGTTCTTTCAGATCGCTCAATAAATCACAAAGCGATATCCTGTTATGCTCTTGAGCTTCGTTATTCGCTAAAAGCGATAACTTACTCAATGTTTTTTTACAGCGCTCCACTTCACCGAGTAACATTTTCGTGTCTTGTTCCTCTAAAGCGTTTTTTTCCAATAGACTTTCACCTAAAATCACCGCCATAGTAGACAGCGGTGTGCCTAACGCGTGGACAGTAGAAGCTGAGAGAGTGGCAATACCAATGAGTTGTTCGTTTTTTAAGTTTTCTTCACGAATGGCCGCCAAGTGCCTTTGTTGATCCCTCAGCATTTTTGCTAAAAAAGAAACAAAGGCTGCTACCAAAATTGCACTGCCAACAAAGTTAATCCACATGCCAACCAAATGGAGCTGGAAATCATCAAACATATGATGCATATGGCCATCGAGGTCAAAGTATAAAAGTGCAGTATAAGCCACGATAGCGGTTGCAGTAAAAACCCAACAAATTAACCGAGAAAAAATTGTTGCATTAATTGCAACTAGCACCAACAAATAATAGATAAATGGATTAGACGCACGCCCTGACATAGAAACCAAAATAACCAAAATTGCCGCGTCGAACAAGATATTGAAAAATACTTCCCATTCAAAAATCTGTTTCTCTGGTTTAAGTCGTACAAAAACAACAAGGCTATAAAAAACACTGCCAACAATCGTTGCTAACATGGCAAAATAAGGTAGCTGCTTATCGACCAGTAGGAAATAAAGCCCCAGCATCACCAGCGCCACTTGCAACATGCTAATTCTCAGCCAAAGAAGCTTTTTAAGAATCGACTTGCTGTCGGTAAATAAACTTTGATTGTCTATGTAGCTATTTAGCGTCATTGTTTCTCATCGGAGTTAATCAGAGTCTGCTTAAAATTAAACTGAATTTAGCAGCGATTCATTTCTCATCTTCAGCACTATACCCCTATACTATAAAAGGTGAGTTCGTACTCAAAAATCAACTATTATACCGTCGTGTATTTTTCTCATGTTTTCAGATCGCAGTATACTCGTTATCGAAAATTCAGTATCACAAGCTAATGCGCTAAAGTCTGTGCTCGAAGACTTTCGATTTAGAGTGACACACGTAAGTTCATACGTTGAACTTGACGAGTTACAACTTTCACCAGATGATTACTTTTTGGCCATAACCAATCTCTCTATCGAAGATGCCAATTCTCTAAAATTACTCGATAAACTGCTAGATGCACATATCATCACTATCGTTTTTACGGCGACAGTCTCCGATACGCTCCGAGATTTAGTCTGCACACGCCCAATTGCCGACTACATCGTTAAATCGGGGACGCAAACTCTTGAGCGTTTGGCTAATACCTGCGAACAGATTTGGCATAATGAGCAATTAAATGTGCTAATTGTCGAAGATTCTCCAGCCGCTGCGGAACTTATGGCACATTTGACACAAAATCAAGGGTTTAATGTTATAACTGTTGAATCAGCGGAAGATGCGTACGCTCTTTTTGAAAGTAAAGAGGAGTCAATTGACATATTAGTGCTAGATCAACATCTACCAGGAACCTGCGGCGTTGAACTACTGTCTAGTTTACGCGAACGCTACTCTCACTCAGAGCTAGCGATAATCGGTGTTTCTGCTCATGGAGAAGAGTTGACAGCTGTTAAGTTTCTTAAGTCCGGCGCTGACGATTTTATCCAAAAACCCTTTTCGCCCGAAGAGTTTATCTGCCGTATCAATCGTATCGCGTCTGAGATAATTCGCAGTCGTCAGATAGAACAGCAAATGGACAATACCCGTTTTATGCTACGGATTATGGGCCACGATATACGTACGCCGTTAAACGCCTTTAACTTGGGCTTTAACCGCTTGTGCAAACTGCATGAAACTACAAAAAACACTCAAAGGTTAGAAACAATTATTAAAAATAGTATTAACCAAATGAAAGGCCTAGTCGAAACATGCCTGTTATTTTGCCGTCTAAATTCAAGCACTGAAATTCCGACGGAAACCATCTCACTTTACGATTCCAGTACATTTGTTTGTGAACTTATTGTAGAGATGCTCACTGAAAAAGATATTGAAATATCAAATCAAATTGATGCGGATACGTCAACGGTACTCGGAAATACTTTTTTAGTTAATCAAGTTTTCCAAAATTTACTGTCCAACGCCATTAAATTTTCGCCACCTAACTCAAAAATTACTATCACCACAAGCTTAGACGAAAACCTTGTTACAACCTATGTAACTGACAATGGTCCTGGAGTTGACGAGCATAAACAAGCAAAGCTATTCGAGGCGTTTTCTTCAAATACCCAAGGTGAAACTAGCCATTCGTTTGGTCTCGGCCTCGCTATCGTAAAACAAGCTATCCAATCTATGGGAGGTAGTATTGCTTATAAGAACTCCCCTGAGGGAGGAGCATGTTTTTACTTCTCGCTACCGCTGGCGTACCAAAACAGCGTAACTAAAGCCATCGCTTAGTTACGTTGTTCAGAAATAGCCCAACTCTATTAATAGCCTACTGATTTTATTGATTTTGGACAACAGTAGTTAGAATATTTTTAATATCAGACTATTTTACAGCGTAATCTTTATCGCGAATCTTGGCATTAAAATTTCGCGTTCTATAGTAAGCTTCAAATTCCGTTACTGAAAGTGGTCTTGAATAATAGTACCCTTGAATCGTGTCACATTCGAGCGCTTGTAAAAACTCTAATTGCTGGATGTGTTCAACACCTTCAGCGACAACTCTGAGTTCTAACAATTTTGCCATCGCAACCATCGCGCTAACAATAGCTTGATCATCATATTCGTCGGCGATATCTATTATAAAAGAGCGGTCAATTTTCAGCTCGTCGATAGGAAAACTTTTAAGATAGTTAAATGAAGAATATCCCGTTCCAAAGTCGTCTATTGAAATACAACATCCTGTTGCCTTGATTTCAAACAGAATATCACTAATTTTTTGTATGTCACCAATTAACATGCCTTCAGTTATTTCAACAAAAAGATTTTGTGGCCGTAAGCCGCTTCTTTTTAACACTTTTTCTATTGCATTGGGAAAATTCGAACCACGAAATTGCTGAGTCGATACATTGATCGACATTTTTAAGTCTTTAAAACCCATCTCGTTCCAGCGAGTAGATTGTCGACAGGCTTCTTCAAGCACCCACTCACCAATTTGCGTGATAATACCTGTCTCTTCTGCAACCGGTATAAACTCACCGGGCATAACCAAACCTTCACTCGGCCTCTCCCAACGAAGCAAGGCCTCTACTCCTGTAATTTTTTCCGAACTGGCATCTACCTTTGGTTGGTAATAAAGTGAAAGTTCCGAGCGATCTAGTGCTCTCCGCAAGCCGGATTCAATGCTCAAGCGACGTTTTGAAGCCTCGCTAATTTCCTTTGAATAAAACTGAAAGCAATCCCGGCCGTTTTCTTTTGCAAACGTTGTTGCTGCGCCAGCTTGCTTCATTAAGGTGTCTGAATCTTCCGCATCGTTTGGACATATCGCAACACCAATACTGGCGGTAACGAAAACTTCATTACCATCAAGTAAGAACGCTTCTTTTAATACCTCTCGAATATTAGTCGCGACAGTTAATATACCTTTGGCAGCTTTAGATTTTATGATAGGTAATAAAATCGCAAATTCATCGCCGCTCAGTCGCGCAATATTGCGCCCGATTGGACCTACGGCGGCGCGAGATGAAGCATCACTCTTTCGTAAACTGTTGATCAGTCGGCCTGCAATCTGCTGCAAAAGCTGATCGCCCATACGTGTGCCCAAGCTATTATTGACTTGTTGAAAACGATCGATCGCTACATTCATTACTGCAACACGATGATTTTCGCGCTCGGCAAATTTTATTGCCCATTGCAGACGTTCAATAAAAAGTTTTCTATTAGGTAACTTCGTGAGGGGGTCATAATACGCGAGTTTGTCCTGGTAGGCTTTAATAGTTAAAGTATTTCTCAACCTCAATACCAGCTCACTCGGGTCTACTGGTTTAGCAAGAAAATCTGTTGCACCCAGCTCTAAAACACGCAGTTTTGTTAACGAATCGTCTGAAGATGTTAAAACAATAACAGACAAATATTGTGTCTTTGAATTTTTTCTAAGTGCTTCAAGGATCGCGATACCATCTAGGTGCGGCATTTTTAAATCGAGTAGCAGAACATCGGGTTGTTGTTGATTAACGGCTTCAATTGCCTGCCGCGAATCGTCTATCTGAACAAAATTTTTATAGCCGTGCTCTTCCAAAATAGTTTGAAGCATTTCCATGACGAGTGGTTCGTCATCGACCATCATGATAACGGCGTCTTTAAAATCGGGATCCGACAACCATTCACTAGACAAGTTTTCAACTTCCAGTTGTAGGCTACGACTCTTCGGATAATACTGCATATAACTTACCGAAATAATCTATGTTAATATCATTTATCCAATGCAGATATTTTGCTTACAATAGTTTTACGTGCGTAACCAAAAAAGCGCATTTAAAAAGGCTCTATTTTAAGTATAGATCGGCTTTTGCTCATAAGTTAACCAAAATCTTGAGTTGTAGCAAAATCGAATAAGGAATTTTCTGACAGCGGTCGTGCTTCTCTCTCAACCCTACAACTGTCCTCTAGATACTACCCTCCGACACTTCGCTGAGTCACAGATTGTGTGTTAGAAAGCACCGGGAGTTCAAAATCGTCGAGCCTAATTTGACGATACATAACTTTTATTTCAATCAGCTTTAAAGGAATAGCGTTTATATTTCCTTCCAGAGCGGCATTCTCAAGTGCCGCAGCAGGCTGTGTAAACGAATCATAGCCCACTGTTCCCGCAGAGCCTTTCAGCCAGTGCGCTAAATGGGCCACTTCATCAAGATCACGTTTGCCAAAAGCGTCGTCCATCGCATTTATCTGACACGCTAAACGCTCTACAAACTTAATTAATACTGGGCGATAACGCGGATTATCCTGCATGGAAGACACAATAGAATTAGTCGAACCATTGTTATCACTGGCATTTGTCGTATCTTCTTTTAGAGCCTCATCATCAGACATAGCGATATTTTGCAT
Organism: Marinagarivorans sp.; assembly: GCA_028281865.1. Lineage (GTDB taxonomy): Bacteria > Pseudomonadota > Gammaproteobacteria > Pseudomonadales > Cellvibrionaceae > JANQJB01. The sequence continues at coordinate 48,077 of JANQJB010000036.1, read as the reverse complement.
TTCGTCTATCAAATCTGAACCCAAATCGACGACGGGCTGCCCGGCAAGCCACTGTGATATGTAATTCAACATCTCATCAATTTTTATCGGTTTAGCCAAGTAGCCGTCAAATCCAGCGTCTTTACATTTTTCCTCGATTCCTTTCATCGCATGCGCAGTCAGCGCAACAACTGGTTTGGCAAAACTTTTTTGGCGCAGATTTTTTATCGCCGTGTATCCGTCCATAACAGGCATTTGGACATCCATAAGAACTAATTCGAAATCACCTGCAAGCGCTTTTTCCATTCCCTCTAAGCCGTCTCTCGCTACCTCCACCGTTAAACCTGAATGCTCGAGCACAAGCTGCACTAAAGACCTGTTTTCCTCGCCATCATCAACCACTAAAACGTCAGCAGGCTCAAAAGTCCATGACAGGCGTTCAGTCTTGGCCTCGCTATTGTGAAACGCGGTAAGTTTATTTGGCTGCAAAAAGCTAATTTTCTGAATGTCGCCATAGGCAATACTAACGGTAAATTTGCTACCTTTTTGAGGTTCACTGCTAACCTCAATATCTCCACCCAAGGCTTCGGCAAAGCGTTTACTAATTGTTAAACCAAGGCCAGTTCCGCCAAATCTTCGTGTAATCGAAGAGTCTGCCTGAACAAATGGATCGAATATTTTCTGACATTGTTCCTTATCCATACCAATCCCGGTATCTACAACGTCAATATACAACAATTTATTTTTGTTTTTTGGATCAAAACGTGTAATAACGTCGATACCGCCGCTCTCGGTAAATTTAATTGCATTGCCAATCAAATTAGTAATAATCTGCCTAACTCTTGCAGGATCTGTATTAATAGTCGCAGGTAAAGGCCCGGTGGGTTTGTAAGATAATAACACTCCTTTTCGTTCTGCATTTACAGACATCACTTGTATAACATCCATAATGACTTCATGCAGCGCACATGGAATAATTTCGACTTCAATAGAGCCTGATTCGACCTTGGACAAATCGAGAATATCGTTAATTAAATCGAGCAGATGCGCGCTGTTTTTCGCTATAGTCTCCAAGTGTTGCTTTGCGTGTACACCTTTACCATAGCCACGCCTCAAAATCTCGGTAAAACCCATAATGGCATTCATCGGAGTTCTTATTTCGTGACTCATATTAGCAAGAAAGTCACTTTTGGTTTGATTAGCCTGCTCAGCTTCAAGTTTTGATTTTTCTAATTCCTTTTCTTTTAAATCAAGCAAGGTTACATCATCGAAACTCACGAGTACGCCACCCGCTTTACCACTCTCACCTAGTACAGGTGAACAGTTAACAATAAATGTGCGTTGTTCTTCGGGAGAAAGTTGTAAGCGAATTCGTTGACCAATATCCACTTCTTGAGTTTTTAACGCTTTATTCCAAGGTGTAGACTTTCCGTCCAGAGTCAAATTTGCGTCATTGGTCCATTTAAACCTCGAAGCTTTTATACCAATTAAATCTTCTTTGGACATTTTGACCAACGTTGAAAAAGACTCGTTTGCCAACACGATATTTTCACGTGAATCTAGTACCAACAAGCCTTCCGCCATGGTATCAAGTGCACTGCGTACACGATCTGGGATTGCCTGCGAAGGGTCAAGTAATTTTAAAATGCGACCAAGGTATAAAAATAAAATGACGAATCCAAACACTGCAACGAACAATATGAGGTGCACTGCTGGCTGATAAAAAAAACCGATCCAACCGTTGGGATAAAGCGGCGTAAACCAAAGTTTTACTTCCCCCCATCGTTCGTTCGATTGATAAATTGGGACGCTAACTTCAATCAGGTTTTCAGACACTTCGCTGCCAATTATCACGACTTCCTCAGCGGACGAATCGGTAATAACTGCCCTTACAATATCTTCATTTCTCTCAACCACGAGCTCTAACAACGTTTTCATACGCACAATATTGCGCTGAGAAATCATAAGCGTGCTATTGGCCGCTACTATTTCTGCCAAGCTGACTCGAGCTTCAAGACGCGCTTTCCTCTCGTCTGGGAACAAACCTAGAAAAACTGCAAGCAACAACACAGTTATAATAATACTAACCATCCCAATGGTGATTCTAAATTTTGTCGTCTGCCGTTTAAACCAGCGAAAATTAATTTTCATCGTTGTTATTTTTACTCACCATTGATTCTAAGGATTCATCTTCTTCGTCTTCTTGATGATTTATATCGCGTAAAATGGGTAGCGGGTCGACAAAACGCCAGGCGGGCAAAGCACTTAGCACGCTGCTCGCAATAATTCCTGAACGCAGTGTCCATATCACGTAACCGACGGAGAAACCGGTCGTAAAAGCGGCACTTCCACCCACAATCGCAACATCAATTAAAGTTCTATCCTCTTCGAGATCTTTTTTAACCTTTTCGATTTCTTGTTCAAAGCCGGAGGACTTTAAAATAGTTAAGTTACTCATCATGGACGTTGCGACAGAGTCAAAAGCACTTTCTAAAAAAGCGACGCTCTGTACCTTTATAGAGTAAGCATTGTTAATTTCCGTATTCGAATAACTTGAACCGTCGAGATACGCCGTATTTATATCGGAAATTTGTTCTAGCGATAAATTAGTATCATTTTGATCGAGCGCTGATCCAGCCACGACATCGAAGAGGCTGCGTTCAGTAATATTTTGATCTAACGCTAGTGATGCGGCACTTACGCCCTGGGTTGAATCAGCCGTACCATCTGTATTAGTGTTGGCTTGTTGCTCCGAGGAAGCCTGCTCTGCTGTAACTTCTTCAGTTTGAGCGTTTATTATTTCCTCTTGGACGTTTATTTCCTCTTCCGTTGATATTTCCTCTGCGGACGTATCCGGGCCAACAACTTCAATTTCTGAATTAAAAAATGGATCGAGCGGAGCAGGTAAAATAACGCCTGTTGGATCAGCGAAAATTCGCTCTTCTGTGCCATGTGCATCGACATAAGTTATACGTAAACTAATAACAGAGCCAACATCTTCGCCTGATAAAAAATAACTGTCCGAGGTTTCATCGTCAACAATACTTCCGTCTCGAAACCATTCATATTGAATAGTCTCACCAATACCATCAGCGTCTTCAATACTAATGTTTGCGAATAGTAAATTTCCCTCCTCCAGAGCGCCGATAATTTCTACCGCACCGGAAGGAGAGTCATTGACGTTGGCGACAGGACCGACAATGTCACTAAATACTTGTTCAAGTGTACCGTTATCATCAACGTAAGAAGCCACCACCGAAATTTCGCGTCCCACATCTGCATCGTCAAGCTGATAATTAGCGTTCGTCGCTCCTACTACCTCAGCGCCGTCTCTGAGCCACTGATAATTTACTGTATTACTTATACCGTCTTCGTCAGTTAAATTGTGATTCGCACTTAATATTTGATCTTCTTCAGCAACTCCGGAAATGGTAACGCTCCCTACCGGTAAATCGTTTATGTTTTGAATAGGACCAACACCTAACGAAACGACAGTTTCAGCATTACCATAATCATCCAAATAACTCGCCCTTACATCTATAATGTGCCCGACATCGGCCTCAGTGAGCAGATAATTTTCTTGTTGTGCTCCCGCAATTAAAATATTATCTCGGTACCATTGAAGTTGGATATTACCGTTTATCCCATCAGGATCGGAAAAATTTACCCCTGCAACGAGTATTGAGCCCTCGCTTGGATTACCGCTGATCGTTAAATTTCCAACGGGATCATCGTTAACATTTTCAATCGGGCCAACAGCATCACTTAAAAATATTTCTCCATTACCAAAATCGTCTGTATAGCTTACTTGTACTGTAATTAAACTACCGACATCAGTTTGAGTGGCTTGATAATTCGCTTCAGTCGCGCCGCCAATGGCAAGCCCATCACGCATCCACTGATACTGAAAACCCAGCGAAATACCATCTTCATCTTCAAGCGAATTGGCGATTGTCAATATCTGATCTTCTACCGCTGTTCCGACAATCGCAACGCTACCAGTGGCTAAATCATTAATGTTGGCAATCGGTCCAAGTGCGTTACTAGTAATAACTTCATCTTTTCCTTTACCATCGGTAAAAGATAATTGTGCGGTGACTTGAGTGCCGACATCTTGCTGCGTGAGCGTATAATTACTCTCGGTAGCGCCACCAATAATACTCCCATCACGTAACCACTGATAAGCCCGAGCTGAGGCGATACCATCGCTATCGTCAATAGTATCGTTGATTGTTAATGTCTGGCCTTCCGTTGGACTACCATTAATTAACAGGTTACCTGTTGGTTCAGTATTATAAATATCGATGGGACCAATTACATTACTCAAGACCTGCTCGGCAAACCCACCATCGTCAGTATAACTAGCTCGAACGCTAATTAATGCTCCGACATCTTCAAGCGTAAGCGAATAATTCGTATTAGTTTCTCCTGCGATAATTGTTCCGTCGCGCAGCCATTGGTAAACAATCGGCTGACTTATACCGTCGACGTCGGCAAGTGTGTTAGCTGCCGTAAGAATTTCACCCTCCCTGGCAACGCCCGAAATAGTAACGCTTCCGGTTGGCGTATCGTTACTGTTTTCTACAGGGCCGAGAATATTACTACTCATATTTTCGGCGGTTCCGTAATCATCAACATAGTTTGCTACCACATATATTGTGGCGCCCACATCTAGCTGCGTTAATTGATAATTTTCGCTGTTTGCACCATCAATGACTTCTCCATTGCGATACCATTGATAATTGATAGACCCGCTTATACCATCAATATCGCCAAGTGAATTAGTCACCGTTAGGGTTTCTCCCTCTCTAGCGGTTCCGCTTAAATTGACACTTCCACTGGGTAAGTCATTCGCGTTCGCAATCGGGCCCATCGTATTGCTGACAACCTGACTTGGCTCATCAAAATCATCTAAATAAGTCGCCACGGCGTGAATGTTCGAACCGACATCATTTTGTGTCAATACGTAAGTCATCGATGTTTCGCCGTCTATAATTTCGTTATCTCGGAACCACTGAAAACTCATTGCATTGACGCCATCGAGATCATCAATATCTTCGACCAAGGTTAGCGTTTGCCCCTGCAGCGCAGAGCCAATAATGCTCAAATCGCCTGTCGGTGTATCATTTACATTACCTATAGGGCCAAAACTCGCACTACTAACAGTTTCGTTAGTAGCCTGGTCATCAGTATAACGAGCGGTAACTGAAATATTGGCTCCAACATCATCTTGAGAAAGCAGATAAGTTGCCTCTGTCGCACCGCTTATTTCAACATTATCACGATACCACTGATAATTTATTTCACCACTTAAACCATCTTCATCTGCAATCGTATTGCTGGCAGTTAGCATTTCACCTTGTACAAAAGTTCCACTTATCGTAACCGTACCGGTAGGCAACGAGTTAACATTTAACACTGGACCAGCCGCAGCGCTTTCAACAACTTCATCGTTGCCAAAATCGTCAGTGTAAGAAGCAACCACTGTTATTGTTGAGCCAATGTCCTCTTCTGCTAACACGTAATCTGTTCCGGTTTCTCCAGCAATATCAAACCCATCGCGACGCCATTGAAATGTAATGGAGCCGCTGAGACCATCGGCATCGGTAAGCGTGTGGCTTGCGGTTAGCGTTGACCCCTCTTCCGCAATACCTGATATGCTCACCTCTCCGTTAGGTAGCGTATTGCTGTAGTTTTCCGTAAGAGTCTGCGCGGAAAATTCCGATGTATTGTTATTTACTGTTGAAGTTGCTGTTATATAACGCCCGGCTGGAATGGAAGCACCCGTTAAGGTGATATTAAAAGAAACTTCGCCCTGCGCATTTGCAGTTACGAGCGTAGAACCGATAAATTGCTCACCCTCGCCGTGCCCATCTAATTCAGAATTTTGGTTTACAAAAAAACGAATCGTCGAATCAGCGTCAGCTTGCGTTAATAAAGTTCCACGCAAAACTAAATCTGTGCCATTTACCATGGCCGTTGTAATAACGGGGAAATTGGTTCTGTGGTTCGCGCCTGAATCAGCATCAAGCGGGTCGTTGGTGTCAATACCATCTTCGTTTAATTCTATGCCAAGCGTTGCATTTTGATGAATTTCGTTTATTAAAATGCTGTTCTCGGTTGAGGTTTCCTGAATCAATATACCGTAGTTATTGTGTAATATAACGTTAGCCTGATTAATCGCATTTCCGCCAATAACTGTATCGCTTGCGCTGTCACCAATATGGATGCCAGATCCCGTATTGCCAAGGTCCTTGTTCTTGGTCGCGTTAGTTCCAATAATATTGGCAACAATGATATTATTAGTCGCGTTTGCGCCTTTAATATCAATACCATTTGTTTGATTGCCTACAATTAAATTACCTGCTCCAACGCTGCCAATAATGTTGTCATTGGCATTAGTGATACGAATACCCATTCGGTTACCAAATTCTATTTCGCCGGTCGCATCGGAGCCAATGTAATTGCCAACTACCGTATTGTTTGAGGTACCCGAATCACGGAAAATAATGCCAACATCCCCATTCCCGGAAATGACGTTACGTTCATTCGCTGTCAGGCCACCAATAAAATTATTGCTGCTGCCGTCACGAATTGCGATCCCATCATCTGAATTTCCAAGCGCCGCTTCACCGTCTTTATCTAAACCGATAATGTTCCCTTTTATTTCAGTTCCTAAAGTAGTTGAACCCGTAATTAGGATACCGATAAAACTGTTGCCTGAAACAAGATTTCCCTCTCCAGAATTTGCCCCACCAATATTAGTATCGCTGGCACCCAAATCAATTTGAATGCCAACATTATTACCAACGCTCGACTCTCCATCGACTGAAGTACCTATGAAATTACCCTGTATATTATTTTCGTCAGTATCAATTCCAGTAATATGAATACCAAACTCGGAATGGCCGGAAATAATATTACGTTTGTTGTCGGTGTCTCCGCCAATTAAATTATTATTTGCGCCACTCGCCAATAGCACGCCTATATCCCCAGGAGTTGCCAAAATTGCTCCATTTGCATCCAAGCCTAAATAATTGTTATGAACAGCGTTATTATTTGACGTGCTACCCGATATATAAATGCCAGCGTTGCCGTTCCCCGCGATTACATTTCTGTCAGTTAGCTCTGTCCCGCCAATAACATTATTACTTCCACTAATCGAAATACCATCACGGGAATTCGCGTTTACCGAAATTCCATCACTCTCAATGCCAATATAGTTACCGATTATCGTATTATCGTCTCCGACGATTATCAGTCCATCATCTAGCGCGCCCACTATGGATAAAGCTTTAATCGTTGAATCGTTGGTGTTTAAAACCAATCCACGGAAATTCTCGTTTCCATCAATTGTGACAATGGGTGAGGAAATAAAATTTGGGTCGCTACTGCCATCGATGTAAATTGCTTCTGTTATTACAGGAAGGTTTTGCGTTAAGGTAATAATATTGCTACCGCTCAAATCAAAATGAATAACATCGGCTGCACCATTATTAGTCGTATTATTTGCAGCAGTAATTGCTTCAGCTAAGCTTATTAAACCGTCTGCACCAGGAGTAGCACGTAAAGTATCGAGAGACGTTGTATCACCATCAATTATATCACTATTCGTATTGACAATGGTTCTGCGCAAGGTGCTTAAGTACTGCGATGAGTATTCAGAGGTGCCCGCGCTGGTCGTCGAGGTTGCCGTTATATAATAGCCAGCAGAAAATGAAATACCGTTAAATGTTGTTTCAAAACTGGCGTTTCCAGAACCATCCGTTACAACATCATAACTTCCAATATAAATTTCACCTTCGCCATGCCCACTTGGGTCTGCAATCGCATTCGCGTAAAAATGTAGCGTGGCCGAGCGATTTGAATTGGTATTTAGCGTGCCACTAATTGTAATACTCGTACCGTTTACCTCAGCGCTCGTAACAGTAGGATAATTAGCATTGTCATTTGCACCCAAGTCAGCATCGCCCAAATCATTTGCAGTAACGCCGTCATCATTTAAATCAATGCCGAGACCACTGTTATTATAAATCCTATTTACCAATATATCGTTTCTGTTGCTATCGATTCCATCTATTGAAATACCGAGCCCATTGTTTGTAATAATATTACTTCCGGCATTGGTTGCACCACCAATAACCAAATCATCTACATTTGTTTCTATTTTTATCCCCGCATTTGTATTGCCAAGCTCTATCGTTAAATCCGGGCTTGTTCCAATAATGTTACCGACAATGATCGCATCGCTAGCATCTTCCTCATGAATATGTATTCCCGTATCTTTATTTCCTGAAATTACATTGCCTCCGCCCGAATCGTTACCAATAATTACTGAACCAGAACCAAAAATATCAATGCCGGCAAAGGCATTACCTCTTGCCTTAGTACCGGTTATATCAGTGCCGATATAATTACCATAAATTTCGACACCAGTACTTTGTTTACCTACAATATGAATGCCATTATCTAGATTGCCAGAAATGATATTGCGCTCCGCTGCGCTATTTCCGCCAATGATAAAATTTTTCGCACCGCCCCATACGTTAATGCCGTCGTTCGAATTTCCAAGCTGTGTATCCCCGTCCGCTGCAAGGCCAATAATATTGCCAACTACGACAGTGTCTTCAATTTGATCGTGGGCGTTGATGCCACTTCCAGTATTGCCTGAAATGACATTACCCTCTCCTGCCAGACTCCCACCTATTGTCGTATTTCGAGACGACCCGACAAGTTCAATCCCGTGCAAATTAGGAACTGCGCTATCTCCAGCGGCATTTAAGCCAATATAGTTTGCCGAAATTTGGTTGTTAGTCGTTGCGGAGCTTATGATATAAATACCAAAATTATTACCTGAAATAACGTTTCCAGCGCCACTAACACCAATAAAGTTAGAATTTGCACCGATTTCTATATCGATTCCATTAACGGTATTTCCTGCACCGGAATTTCCATCAGCAGTCAAACCAATATAATTGCCGGTAACATAATTGTTTGATGCAGATGCACCGCTAATTCGAATTCCCGACCCATCATTTCCCGAGATAACATTTCTATCTGCTACGTTAACGCCACCAATGGTATTTCCTTGCCCAGAAACCGTAACCCCGTCATCGGCACTACCATTTTTCGTAACACCGTCACTTTCTAAACCGATATAGCTTCCAACAATGCTGTTGTTATTGCCGTTTAGATCAACCCCATCATCAGAAAAATCAACTAGCACCAACCCTCGGATTGTTGAATCAGACGCATTGATTACAAACCCATCATGCGTCGCTTCTCCATCAATTGTGATTATTGGAGAAGAAGTAAAATTGGGATCACTCGTACCATCAATAATTAGTGCATCATCAATACCAGGCAAATCATCGATTATTGAAATGCGGTTTGAACCAGACAAATCAAAATTAATTACGTCCGCTCCGTCGACATTTAAGGTTGCATTTGCTGCAGTTATAGCTTCACGTAGACTAATTTCGCCATCTGCTCCTGGATTAGCAATTAAACTGTCAATGTCACTGGTATCACCCCAGTCTCCATCTGAGCTCGTGTAATCTCGTGCAGTGTCGACCGTAATTGTTTTTAAGAATACTTTTTGCTCGGGCTGAACTTGTCTGTCGATAAATGTATCGCTGTCGTTCGTTTCGTCGCTATCAGAGGTAGCATTGAGATAAGCTGCGAGTAGATCAAGGTCCAGAGCCGCCGGTTTTTGTTCTACTTGGAAATCATGGCTTTTGTTGTTGGCTTTGCCCTTAACCTGAGTTAAATCAGAAATAAAATTTTGTGTGGTTTTTTCAATCGTATCGAAATTATTATTGTCTTCCGTACCGAGATCTAAACCGCCTATTGTATCAGCCGATAGCAATATGCGCGGTTCTAATTTCTCTACCTTCATCCGCTCTGTACAAATATGTTCATGTACAGCCTTAGCGATAGGCAATTTAGAATTTTTCCAAAAGCGTTTAAATACAGCTTTCATCCAAACACTCCGCGATGACTTCGCCACCCAGATACTATTAACCCAGCAATCAACTAAATCGTCCTATCCATCTGATTGCGCACCACTAAAATATCGAAGAAAATGTGCGAATTTTCTTGTATTTGAGTAGCTTGCATTGCTTTTCCGGCAATGACGTTGTGTCCATACGCTGCCTACTAACCCAGCGATAATTATTACCGGGTTAATAACGAGCCATTCGCTTTCGTTACTTGAACTGGTTACTCACACTTAACTGACTGCGTTACAAAAACTTTACCGAACACTTCAAGCCAGCAGGTATTTTGTTTTCGGGGTTATCCATTTCCAAACGCACGCCAAATGTGCCACTAGCAGCATTCCCGACACGATCAACGAGTACGACCTTAGCTGTGCGTTTAATATTTGAAACCAACTCGACAACAACTTCTGCTTCATCGCCGACATTGATTTTACCGAACGCGTCGATTGGAACAATGGCTTCTATATTTAACGGATTAAGTTGAGCAATACTCACAATCGGCTGTTCTTCCACGTACTCGCCAACACTTTTATAACGCTGAATAACAAAACCATCAATCGGCGAGCGAATCGTTTTTAATGCCAGTTGCGCTTTCATTCCGTCAAGTTCAAGCTGTCGCAGAGTCTTGAGGTCTTTGGCCTGTTTTAGCCTTACCTTGGCTAACTTGGCCTCTCGCTCGGCCTCATCTTTGAGATCTGCCGAAACTGTTTTTTGTGCAAACAGCGAATCCATACGTTTTTGGCGGCGGCGATCAAAAACGCTATTAACTTCGCCTTCTTGGATTTCAGAATTGATATTCGCGCGCGCCAGTGCAAGTTGCACACTCGCCTCTTCAACACTTGATTCGAGCTTTGCCACTACATCACCTTTGGCAACCTGATCGCTTTTTTCAACGTGAACTTCGCTCAATACACCTAGGATTGGGCTACTGAGTTCAGTCACTTTGTGAGGAGTAACGACACAATCGGCAGGCATTAATTCATTGGCCATTAATGTGTTTGACAAAGCCCATAACGCCAAAATAACAACGAAACGATTAAACATAGCGAAATATAACCATCAGCTATAACAGCTTCCCTAAAAACTATGACATCTACTTCAGCATAGTCGCTAAGCAGAAACACAGCCGAAATTTTGCTCAGATGTGTTTTTAAACGACGAAAGGAGCTGGAAAATTCTCGGTTTGAAAGCTAGCACCTTGCTCTAAATAAGCGCTAGTAGTTGAACGCATTTACTCATAATATGTCCGCCAATTTTCTTTGGTGTATAAACGATTAAATTAAAAGGCCTGATGAATGCGAAACCTCGCTTTAATATTCTTTCTTTTATGTACTTTAGGAAATTTTAAGGTTCAAGCAGGTGATCATGGTTCTGCACGGCCTAATATTATTGTGATTCTTGTCGATGATATGGGTTGGTCGGATATCGGTAGTTATGGAGGAGAAATTGCCACACCCAATCTCGACAAACTCGCCGAAAACGGTTTACGTTATTCCCAGTTCTATAATACTTCCCGCTGCAGCCCCACGCGCGCATCGCTTCTAACAGGCCTTTACCCTCATCAAGCTGGCTTGGGATACTTGGAGAGCTTGGCAATTCCGCACTCACAAGGAACTTATGGAAAACTTGCAAACCGGGCCGTTACCATTGCCGAAGTGCTCGGTACCGCAGGCTACTTTACTGCCATGACGGGCAAGTGGCATATAGGGCAAACACGTGATGTTCCGCCTTGGAAGCGCGGATTTCACCGCAGTTTATCCCACTCCTTAGGCGCCATATATTTTCCCGATCAGAAAACAAAATCAGAAAAAAATCTATATTTAAATGGCAAATCAGTGCCGTTTAACTCGCCAATATTAAGTAAAGATTATTGGTACAGCACAGACCTGTGGACGACCTGGGGCACAAAGTTTATTGACGAAGCTCTTGCAAACAAACAACCTTTCTTTCTCTACTTAGCCCATGTGGCTCCGCATTTTCCTGTCATGGCACCGGCAGCAGATATAGAGCGCTACCGCGGCAAATATATGCTTGGCTGGGACAAGTTACGCGAAGAACGCTACAAACGCCAAATTAAAATGGGCTTAATAAAAAAGCGATGGAGGCTATCCGAGCGCTTGCCCGAAGTGCCCGCGTGGGAAGACATCAGTTTGGAGGAGCAAGAGCGCTACGATCATATAATGGCAGTTTATGCTGCTGCGATTGATCGAATGGATAAGAGCATAGGCAAGCTTGTCAAACATCTCAAAACAAATAATATCTTGGATAATACATTAATTTTATTTATGTCTGACAATGGTAGCAGTGCTGAAGGTGGACCTCTTGGTGTTTCAGGAGGTTCTCCACTCGGAGGGCCTTCGTCTCGAGTGTTTGTCGGTATGAATTGGGCCACTTTACACGATACGCCCTTTCGCTACTTCAAACACTTCACCCATGAGGGTGGTATATCCACGCCGCTTATTGCCCATTGGCCAAACGGCATAGACAAAATACTCAATGGGACTATTAATCACGAACCCGGCCACGTCATCGATATTATGAGCACTGTGGTCGAATTATCGGGCGCACATTATCCGAAAAAATTTAACGGTCACGATATTCTGCCGCAAGAAGGAACAAGCCTCGTTCCTACGTTTTTGAGTAAAACACTTATTCGTAACGAACCATTATTTTGGGAACATGAAGGTAATCGCGCTGTACGCTTAGGCAAGTGGAAATTAGTATCTAAATACCGCGGACCGTGGCAACTGTATAACCTCGAGAAAGATCGCACCGAAACGCGGGATTTATTCACACGTTACCCCAAAATCGCACGAGATCTTATCGTTAAATACGAGAATTGGGTTCAGAGCGACCTGGTCGATCAATGGCGAGGCCCTGAGCGACCCAACTACGGTAGCACATGGACCGCAAAACCCTCGAAATATTTAGATAGCCGATTAACGCCCCAAACAAAAAAAGCAAACCAATAAATCAATGACGCTTTAAATTTTTAATCCATTTGGCATGCTTGTTTAAATAAGGAGCCATATTATGCCCAATTTCGCAGCCAACATAAGCATGATGTTTCGTGAGTTCGAATTTTTCGATCGTTTTAGTCAAGCAGCAGATTCCGGTTTTACTGCCGTAGAATACTTGTTCCCCTACCCACATCAGACAAATGAACTTGCCTATGCACTAAAGCAAAACAGATTAAAACAGGTCCTTTTTAACTTACCCGCAGGTGATTTTGCCAATGGAGAACGTGGGATTGCGTGTTTGCCCGGACGCGAGCAAGAATTTCGACATGGAATCGAACAGGCCATTGAATACGCACAAATTCTTGCCTGTCCACGAGTGAATTGTTTAGCCGGCATTCCTCCAGATGATGTGGACGCTGACGAAATCGAAGCTTTATTGATCGAAAATTTGCGGTTCGCCGCACAGACACTCGAAAAAGCCGGCATTGAACTGATGGTTGAAATGCTTAATACGGTCGATGTTCCGGGTTTCGTACTAAACCATTCAGCGCAAGCTGTAAATTTATTAAAGAAAATCGCACAACCAAATTTAAAGATTCAATACGATATTTACCATATGCAAATTATGGAGGGCAACATTTGCCCCACAATAAAGTCTTTGCTTTCGCATATTGGGCATATTCAGCTCGCTGACAATCCCGGGCGACATGAGCCCGGTACAGGGGAAATACATTACCCATTTATTTTCAATTGGCTAGATAAAATCGGCTATGCGGGTTGGGTGGGTTGCGAATATATCCCTCGAACGAAGACGAACGAAAGTCTAGATTGGTTTAAAAATTGTCAATTTTCGGAGTAACTTATGAGCACAAACGATCAACGCGTAGGGTTTATCGGAACCGGTATTATGGGGGCGCCAATGGCGGAAAACCTATTAGAAGCAGGGTATTCGCTGGTGCTTTCGTCACATTATAAGTCCCCACCTCATTCACTGATCTGCTCAGATACTACAGTACTTGCCAGCCCTAAAGCTGTGGCAGAGCATAGTGACATTGTCATCACTTGCCTTCCCAACACACCCCACGTCGAAACAGTATTATTTTCCGATAACGGGTTAATCAGCGGACTCAATGACAATAAGCTCTTTATCGATATGAGTTCAATTGACCCAATTCAAACAAGAGCGTTTGCATCACGAGTCGAAGCTGTGGGAGCCCACTACTTGGACGCGCCGGTTTCCGGTGGTGAGGTCGGTGCAATAGAAGGGAATCTCTCTATTATGGTCGGTGGACACAAAGAACAATTCGAGCGTGCACTCCCGCTATTTGAGACCCTAGGGAAAAATATTACGCACGTCGGTCAACACGGTGACGGCCAAACATGTAAAGTTGCCAATCAAATTATCGTCGCTCTTACCATAGAGGCTGTCAGCGAAGCGTTAGTTTTCGCTTCGAAAGCAGGAGCTGACCCGGCAGTCGTACGCACAGCCCTTATGGGAGGGTTCGCCTCTTCAAAAGTTTTGGATATTCACGGCAAACGTATGATAGATGGTACTTTTCAACCGGGGTTTAAAATAGCTTTACATCAAAAAGACTTGAGCCTGGCGTTAGACGGCGCAAAAAAACTAGGTGTTAATCTACCAAATACAGCGACGGTGCAACAATTATTCAATACTTGCTGCTCTGAGGGCGGAGAAGAATGGGATCATTCAGCTCTAATCAAGAGCATAGAGAAACTCTCAAACCATTCAGTACGCGAAAACCATTAAACTTGTACTCAAATATATCTCCCTGATCCGTTTTAACGTTGCCTCTAAAAGCCGGAAGCTTTGTTAAAAAGCCTTTGGTTTATAGAGCTTGGCGATCCTTTGCAAGCGTCAGCCGCACCAGCCTCTGACGCTCAATAGATCGGAGTATGTTGCTTAAAACTTGGAAAAATAAATTAAAACAGTCTTAGCTTATCGCAAATAGTAGAAGCTGACTTCAAATACACTAATATTAAGCGGCGCAACTTAAGTAAAACACGCAAGTAAAACGCGTCGCGCTTAAAACACCTACCGCTTATTTGAAATAGCTTCTAAAAATCAATCAAAGCTTGGTAAATTAAGCTTCTTCGATTTAAGTGCCAATTTGATATCTTTATGCACCTGGGCTTGCAATTGTCTATTCCAACTTTTTGCACTTTTATCCTGGCGCAGCAACTGCAACTTTTCCACATTCTTTGCACGTTGTTCGTTATTAAACGTTATTTGATTGTAATTTGGAATAGCGCTAGCACTTACAGCTATAAAAGAAAACATAAGAACGGCTGCAATCTTTAAGAATGGCGTCTGAATTGTTTTCATGCTTCTACCCTCGCGTGTTATTGAATTGTTTATACGAATGTTTTCAACTCTTCGATTATTATTATCGGAAAAAATTTTGTGAAGAGTTTGGACAAATTAAGGAAGAATTATGATTAGATTAGTAACGTAAAATCCTTAAACATTTGCGCTATTTCAGTACCACACTACCGTCGGCGCCTTTCAAAGAGAGCTTGGAAACTTTGCTTGTAAACTAAACGTCAAATCAGTGCGAGTTTTTGTAATGCTCCTGCAGTAAGTCACGCCCAAAATCGCCGTAAAAATCTCGCCATACAGCATGAATATGATTACCTGAATTTTGATAATTATCATATTCAATTAAAAAAGATTCGCCCTGCACCCTGTAATAGTGGCGATCACCCAGATCGCTCCCGCCAGCCCAGGAAAAACGAATTTTGCGCAGATCAGATCGATTAATCCGCGCTAGGCGTTCGGATGCAACTTCGTTAGTCATATTCGACAAATATACATTGATAAGTTCCAATAATTTCTCTTGTTGTGCGCCCGTCAATTCATTGTAAGAGATTCCAGATTCTTCTAGAGGCGTTACAGTGCTTTTGTCTCTGGTCAATATTTCGCGGTAAGCATTTTTTTTTATGATAGCTTTGTCCAGTTGCGTCTTATTTAAGCTATAAAGCAGAGCACGAGCAACATCCTCTTCGTCCGCTAATGTGCGAACGCCCTTTTTGGCGCCATAGGGTATTTTGGCCGGGTTTGCGCCCCAAAAATTGGGGGCTGTTGCAAGGTACTCGCCCTTGACGATCGAGAAGTTGAGCGAAAGATGATGGCCTTCAAAACGCCATCCCCAAGTTTTTTTGGTCATGGGTTCACCAAATATCGAAACGTAGTAAAGCTCTGGGTCGCGGAAGCTCGAGCCTTCTATTTCTCCCAATATTCCCTCAAGCTCGATAATGTTGAGTACTTTCTCATTTCCCTGAGAACTTAGACTCATTTTAAGCAGCTCATAAGTCGCTTGCCGCTGCTTTTCAGTCATGTTCTTCAACGACAAACCTTCGCGGCTTGCGGGGATATACATCCAGTTACTTCTCTCCTCGTCCGCGAACGAAAATTGCGCTTTCTGTTTGTCAGCTGCGGATAGCGTAGCAAGAAAATTTTGCGCTGATTTCGTCATTTCATTCACTGTGTGCGGCAAGGGGCTGTGTGCAAAGCTTGGAGAGACAAAGATTGAAAATAGTAAACAGAACGCAGTGCAAGTAATATTCATAAACCACCCATTATGTTTTTACAGAGAAGTCAGCGGAGCAATTTTAACAGCTTACTTTAGCTGAGATTTAAACGAAGCTCGACGCACAAAAATAATTAGCTCAAATAAAATCGATATATGGGGCATATTTAGCCAATGTTCGTGACTCTCTCACTCAATTGAATAACAAGTATTATCAAATCAAGTCAGCTCTATACTTCTGTATTGACAACCACCACACCGACGTCGCTTTTGGTTAAGAAAGGCTTTAAAGGCCTACAAATAGGCTTTTCGTTAAAATTTAAGGAAAAATCTTTACTTCGACCTCTGAGGTGAATAAGAATGGCATCCGAGATAAAGGATCTGAAGAGTTTATGGATAGAATCAATAAAGTAAAATAGACTATAAACGCTCCTAAGGCGTACAATTTTTAGACAGGCACTATGATACGATTAAGTAATTCCCTCTTGTTAATACTCGCTACAGTATTCCTTACATTTAGCAGTGCAATTTCTTTTGCAAAAAGTAAGAAACTCCCAGATTTTTTTATTTTTATCGCTGATGATCTCGGCATTCACGACACAGAACCCTACGATTCGCCCGATGCCTATACCCCCAATATAAATGCTCTAGCGAAAGAAGGTCTGCGCTTTGATCGCGCTTTTGTTAACAGCCCATCCTGCGCTCCGAGCCGAGCAGCGCTTTTCACCGCTTTGCGCTCGCAGAGAAATGGTGTAGAACCCAATCACGACAAAGAGCGTAATCCCGGAGTCACCCACGCATTGCACGAATTGCGTAAGCTCAATTACGAAATCGCCGCATTCGGCAAAATCACACACGGTCGCCCAAAAGATGACAGTTGGGACCACGGCATAACGCACCACGGCGGCCACTCAATCGACATTAAAGAAATTGAAGCATTCCTTAAGAACCGCGACAAAAAACGCCCACTGATTTTAATGGTAGGTTCGCGTCCACCTCATGTGCCTTGGCCACGAAAAAATATCAGCTTCGACCCAGAAAAGATAACCTTACCCGTTGCGTCCTACGATAACAAACAGGCGCGGATCGACTTTTCACGCTATTTAGAAGATGTCAAAACAATGGATAAGGCGTTCGGCGACTCTCGCAAGCTTGTGAAAAAATATTTGAGCCCTAAAAACACGATCACATTTTTTACTTCGGACCACGGAGCCCAGTGGCCCTATGCAAAATGGACTTTATATGACACCGGAATACGTGTTCCATTTATCGCGTCCTGGCCTAAAAAAATACCTAAAAACAAATCCACGCAAGCAATGATTAGCTGGATCGATATTTTCCCAACGTTAAATGATATTGTCGGCCAGCCACAAAATCTAAAACTAGACGGCCGCTCTTTTAAAGACGTGTTGTTAAATAAAGCAGATACTCATCGCGACAAAATATTTGCGACCCATACCGCCGGAGGTATGAATAAGTTTCCAATACGCGCTGTTCGCACCGATAAGTGGAAGTATATTCGCAACTTGTACCCACAATACAAAGCGATTACTGCAATCGATGGCGAAAAAAATTCAAGCTATCTTGCCACTTGGCGAGCCGATGCCGAAAAAGGAATTGAAGCTGCTCAGATAGCTGTAAATCGCTATTACAGCAGACCCGCAGAAGAACTATACGACCTCGAAAAAGACCCCTACGAAAAAAATAATGTCGTCGGCGACCCTCGTCACGCAAATATATTAAACCAGCTGCGAGCCGATATGCTGCGACTAATGATCGAGTCAAACGATCAAAGGCCCACGCAAGGTAAAGCAGTCCCGCATGTGGATATCAGTGACGCAAAACCACTGACTCTAGATTAGCTTAATTTGGCATAAGCTTATACCGATAGAGAATAGTTTTTACCGATTATCATTTCTATCGGTCATTTATCATAGCGCTACCGATAAACCTTGCTTAGATAGCTTCGTTGAGTAATATTTCCCAGCCTTATTCAACGGAGTTTTCCACTGGTTTCTGCTTGCTCAAGCCTTTTGCTGACGAGCAGAAGTAGAACCCAAACAAATGTAAACTTATATTTATGTATCGATATTCATTTTTAGCTTTTCTGTTTTCTTTACTTCTTGGCTGTGTCGCAAGTACTTCTCCTATCACCCAAGTGCCGACTGACAATATTGTGAAAAAAAAATGGAATATTCTTTTTATCTCAATTGATGACTTAAATACTTGGACCGGGCACTTAAATAATCACCCGGGAGTGCAAACTCCCAATGTTGACCGCCTCGCTGCGAAAGGCGTCAGTTTTCGTCACGCCTACTCGCCCGTTCCACACTGCAAACCAACTCGTGCTGCAATAATGAGTGGTTTAAGGCCATGGGAGAGCGGAAATTACCACGGTCAACAAAGCGGGTGGTTTAAAGCGATCGCCAATGCCGAGAGTATTCCGCAATTTTTTTCCCGCCACGGTTACCGCACCATGGGTACTGGCAAGATTTTTCACAACGGCCATGATGGCCATTTGACCCCCGGGTACTGGGACGAATTCAAACGCGTTAAAAACTTACCTGGTGTTAAACCCAGCTATATAGAGGAACCTAACGATCGCTTGCGTTGGGGGCCTGCTGGTAACGATGAAGATCACGGCGACTTTGTGCGGGTAGATTGGGCAATCGACAAGTTAAACGACAATTATGACACGCCTTTCTTTCTGGGAATTGGTTTATTAAAACCCCACCTCGCTTGGTTCGTTCCAGAAAAATATTTCGCTATGCACCCGCTCGAAAAAGTTGCGCTTCCTAAAGTGCTTGAAAATGACTTAGACGACGTTCCACCGATAGGAAAAAAGTTCGCGCTTAACGTCGAAGATCGTTTTTTTGAAGATCACCGCAAAGTTGTCGAAGCTGATAAATGGAAGCAAGGTGTTCAAGCTTACTTGGCAGCTTCGAGCTTCGCCGATGCACAATTGGGCCGCTTGCTCGATGCACTTGAACAAAGCCAATACAGCGAAAATACGCTAATAGTACTGTGGGGAGACCACGGCTGGCATTTAGGTGAAAAAAGCCATTGGCGCAAGCATGCCCTCTGGGAGGAAGCGACTAATACTTCCTATATTATTTATTCACCGGGGCTGAAGAATAACGGCCGGATCATCGATACACCGGTAGATTTAATGTCTATTTATCCCACGTTGGCTGAATTAACGGGCCTACCAAAGCCCAAAGCTTCGGGCGTGAGTATTGTACCGCTGCTAGAAAACGAGAATGCAGAATGGGAGCACCCGGCAATAATGACTTATCACCGCGGCAATCATGCTGTCAGGATGGGCCCCTATCGCTATATTCGTTACAACGACGGCACTGAAGAACTGTATGATCATCGCGATGACCCAATGGAATGGCACAATGTCGCTAACGAAGCGCAAATGAAAAAAATAAAACAAGAGCTGGCGAGTTACCTACCCGAATATGAAGCTCCGAGCGTCGAGTAGTCGCTACTTGTTTTTCTTTTTTCTGGGTCGTTTTATTGTCACAAAACTCGCCGTCGACTGGTAATCTATTTGGCGGTATTGCTGCCGCCGCGCCTGCCAGCGAGCCACTAGCTGTGCGAGCAATTGCGGTCGTTTCTCGGCAAGATTGTTTTGTTCGGCACGGTCTGTTTTCAAATTATAGAGTTCCCAAATCTCTCCTTTATTTAGAGAAACTGCTTTCCAATCTCCTACGCGAATGGCGTAATGTCCAGAGTGATCCCAAAATAATGTACGATCTAACCAGTCGGGCTCTTGCTCAAAACTTGGAACTAAACTCATTCCCGGAAAAGCCGGCGCGGTTGGACCCGGTTTTTCAGGCTCTATACTCGCGCCTGAAACCTCTAATATCGTTGGTACGATATCGACAATATGAGCCGGTACATGCCGAATTTTATTGTGCGCTTTTATACCCTTTGGCCAATGCACGATAAAGGGTGTCGCAATCCCTCCCTCATGCATCCAATATTTATGTAAGCGCAAAGGGCTATTAGCAGCAGACGACCAACCCGGCCCTATGCCCAAATAACTATCGGCAGATCCCGGCTCAGAACCAACAACATTTCTATCGCCGCGGTGCATTTGTTCCGAGCTAGCACCGTTATCAGAGAGAAAGAAAAACAGTGTATTTTCAGCCTTTCCGATCTTCTCAATATGCGCCATTAAGCGCCCAACTTCCGAATCAAGCCTATCGATCATTGCTGCATGCACCGCCATTTTTTGTGTTTGAAAATGTTTTTGTTGTGCACTTAAACTCGACCAACTCACAGCGCGCCCTACTTCGTCGGGATGGATTTCATCGACCAAACGTTGCGGGTTTAGACTCCAATGATTGTGAATTTCTGGCATAAGAGAAGACAGCTTGCCACGATATACACCGAGCTTTTTCGCGCGTTTGTAGCGTTTTTCTCGGACCTTGTCCCAACCCTGAGTGTAAGCATCTCGGTATTTTTCAATATCCTCAGGTAGCGCATGCAGTGGAAAGTGAGGAGCCGTATAGCCCATATACAAAAAAAACGGTTTATCGCTATCGTGTTTTTGATGCTGAGATAAAAAATCAATCGCGTAGTCGGTTATCGCCAGCGTCGCATAATACCCTTCGTCACGTTTAACTGGTGGAAGCGGATTATTATCTAATTCATGTTGCAAAGGAGAGAAAAATCGGTCGTGGTCTTGCAGATGATATGATCGATCAAAGCCACCCTCCAAAGGGCTAACCGGCGATTCCCGTAAATGCCATTTACCTGAAATATAAGAGCGGTAGCCCACATCTTTTAGATAATGCGGCAACAAGCGTGTCCATGCGGGCCAGGAGCTTTTACCGTCCCTGGGATCCATTCCAACTTGCGGAGCATAATACCCAGTCATCAAACTTGCACGCGAAGGCCAGCAACGACCTGTCGAGTACATCTGGGAATAACGCAGGCCATGTTTCGCCAATTTATCTAGGACCGGCGTATTTATCTCCCCACCATAACTTCCCAAGTCGGAAAAACCCAAATCATCCACCAATACCAATACAATATTCGGCCTTGCGCTCTTGGTACTTAACTCTAAAGAATTTCCCTTTGTGTTCGCATAAGCTTCCAGATATGTTGAAGCCAAAACACCGATAAATATTAAAAATGCTATTCGAATATTGAAGTGTTTTTTACATCTCGACTCTACCATTACTTTGTCAATACCTTAATTTTGTGAATACCTTGGTTTGAAAATTGGGGTTGTCGCGTGTTTTGAAGGGAGTATACGTCTCCGGTTTTCAGATACGATCCAGCTTTTTCTTGCTGCCCACAAAACCCCATACGTTCCGACAAATATAAATTAATGCTCGATTAAAATCATTATTTTACTTACACTTTAATTTACTGACACTTTGCAACCGTTAAGATAAACCTGGCTAACTAATGAGTCGAAATTCCGTGTACGTTAACTTGTCTCAACTTATTAATAAAACTTTCCTTATTGTTTCCTTATTTTCTATTCTTTCCTGTTCGCACTCGATTCGCAAAAACAAAGAACTCGCAGTGAGCAAACCTTACAATATCTTAATGATAGCAATTGACGATTTGAATACGTGGACCGGACACCTCGGCACACACCCCAACAGCATTACACCCAATATCGATAGGCTTGCAAATGAAGGCGTAAGTTTCAGAAATGCATTTGCAGCCGCACCGGCATGCAAACCCTCTCGAACAGCCATTACCACAGGAATTCGCCCGCATAGGTCGGGGGTCTATCAAAACGCTGACGACGATATGTCTATCCTCAAGCTTCACGAGACAATTCCCGCCTACCTCGCTCGCCACGGTTACAAAACGTTATCAAGCGGGAAGATTTTTCATGGGCGTAAAATCAACCCACTTTTTTTCCAACATAATTACGTCAACCGCGGCAATTATAGCTCAAAAGTACGCTTAAACGACTTAGATGAACTTTCTGGGAATTTCGACTGGGGGCCTCTGGATGTCGATAAAGATCTAACCCCTGATATGGATATTGCAAAATGGGCAAAAACCCAATTGAGTCAAAAGCACGAAAAACCTTTTTTTATGGCTCTCGGTATTTTTAGGCCGCACTTACCTTGGCTTGTGCCTAAGGAATATTTCGATAAGTTTCCAATCGAGGAAATAGAGCTACCGCGCGGCGTATTAGAAAATGATTTAGATGATATCCCGCATAAATCCAAACCTAACTTTAATGATCATCGAGTTATTTCAGAAGCCGGAAAGTGGAAGGAAGGTGTCCAGGCATATCTGGCTAGCGTGAATTATGCCGATGAAGTTGTCGGGCGAATATACGATGCCTTATTAAACAGCGAATATCGAGATAATACCATTGTTGTGCTGTGGGGTGATCACGGTTGGCAGCTTGGTGAAAAACGCCATTGGCGTAAATTCCAACTTTGGTCCGCTGCAAGCCGCACAAGCTATATTTATAAATTGCCTCGCCAATACGAAAAAAAATCTATTCCTCGAGGTGAAATTGTCGATGCGCCTGTCGATTTGATGAGTATTTTCCCCACCCTCACCAGTCTCACAGATTTACCGCGCAAACCCGGAATTGATGGGAAAGATATTAGCCAACTCATTGTTTCACAAGAGAGCGAATGGAAGGACTACGCGCTTACCAGCCAAGGACCAAACGAACATGCTATTCGCTATAAAAATTGGAGCTTTTTACGCTACCCTGATGGCTCGCAAGAATTATATGACCTGAAGCAAGACCCCCACGAATGGCACAACCTTGCTAACGACCGGAAATACCGTCATATTATTGCGAAGCTCTCTGCCTTTTTACCGCGCAATGCTGTTGCGGCTCTTGAGAAAGCGGATAAAACTCCGTAGACATCGTTAAAGTTTGAGCTTTTCAAAAAATATTTTCCTTATAGCGCGCCCTATTTTATCGCCGATAGATTCTTTCGCGTGCACAAATTTTACTTCTAGACGCCCTAACGGTACTGAACTAGGTATTTGCGCCACAAGTAATCGAATTTCATAAAGAGTCTCAATCGCGCGCACACCCGATTCGGAACTGGCATCAACTGCAATAGGGCCTCCTGCGAGAGTGCCCAAAACTTTCGTCGGCAGCGTTTTTGCTAACGTAGGCTCTGAACTCAAAATACTTGCTGCAAATTCTTTGTTAGGCAATGAGTGAAAACGAACCAAGATATCGCCATCGAAAGACTCCAATCTCACTAACTGTGCCTCCTTAACATAAATAACAATTTCGCGATTAGTTTTATTCACAACCTGGCCAATAATACTTCCCTTTTTATAGAAGCGCCCAATGAGATCTTCCTTGTTAAGGTTTAACGCAACATTACCACTCGCGCGGCTCACCACCTGCAAATTTAAGCGCTGTTCTTTAATGTCTTGCAACTTTCTGTTCAATATATCGATATCTTTTACCAAAATTTGTGTTTCAATTGGGTCGTCTAACAACGTGCGATTTTTTTTAACGCGTAGCTCATTCAACTTTGCCTGTGCAAGAAACTCCTCCACGGCTAAATTTTTATCCTCAAGTTGTAAAAGCGTTGTTCCTTCATCAATACGTTCTCCTTCATCAATGAGTACCTCTTTAATAAAGCCGCTTGTATTGACTTTAATCTGATATCGATCTTCACTTTGTACAACTCCTGAAGCCGAGCTGACGCTAGAGACAGGAAGAAAAAACGTAACAATATATAGAGTCGCAATAGCGAAAACACTAGTAACACCTAGGCGCACAAGTAATTTCTCGGATTTTGCAAATTGGATTGTCCTCCAACACGATATCGCCCAAGGAATGATAATTTGCCCTACAAATACCCAAAGCGCAAACAACAAGCCGAATACAAAAAATTTGGACGCGATGAACACTACAATTATATAAGCAATGTATAAGCGATATAGTGTGGAAGCAAAACCGTAAAAAACAAACCAAGATCGCTCACCTTTAGCAGTAACAGGAGAGTTGACAGACTTAGAACCCAAAACGTAGGTACGAAAAACATAGCTGTAATACTGATTAGACCTTGAAGCCAAATTCGGGATTTCCAAAAAGTCCGCCAAAACAAAATATCCATCAAAACGCAACAACGGATTTCCATTAAACAAAAGTGTGGACACCCCCCCAATTAACATCCAGTTGAAACACAGGTCTTTGATGAACAGTGAATTTGTGTTCAACCAAACGATAAACGCTATAGCCGCAACCATTATCTCAACAATAATGCCGGACGCAGCAACGACCATCCGTTGCTGTTTGTGCGGAAACGCCGTGCTTGATGAAGCATCAACATAGGGTACAGGCGTAAAAACGATAAACATTACACCTAATTCGTAAACATGCCCGCCCCATTTTTTGGTTGCTAGTCCATGCCCAAGTTCATGCAATAGCTTCAACAAAGGAAACTGTACCCAAAGCATTAATAAATTTAAAGGGTCGAAGAAACGTGTTTCCCAATGGCTTTTTACGCTTAACCAATTTGCATCTAATTGCAGTAATGCAAAAACTACTAAGCCCAAAAAAAGACTTAAGCCGAATAGTGAAAAGGCTGAATCAAAAAAAGGAAGTAGACGATTTAGAAATCGATCTGGGTTCCAGATCCCCACCTTAAACATTGTTGGTCTAATTAAAAACTGAGAAATTCGCCTGCGGCGATTTTTATTTTTTTTCTCAACCATTCTCAGACCTGAGGACGGTAAATCGCCTAACAATAAATCCCCTTCGTACAATAGTGCGAGCGCTTCAAAAAGATCTTTTTTATCGAGTTTTTTATCCGTATGCAAGGAATCAAAATTATTAATTGCGTCACGCAGCGTGCATTTACCGTCAAGCAACCTGAGAAACCAATAAACCGACTCGCTACACCGATAGTAAGCGCCAGAAGTTTTGTCGTTAATAACATACCAAGTATTTGATCGATAGCAGTGATGAAAAAAGTCGGCGCGTGTATCGACATAAATCACACGATCAATAAGCTGGTCCCATGCGAATGTAAAATTTGAAGCTTCCATCCGCTAACCCGTTACCGACCACCAACGCAGCTTAAACCAGTTGGCTAAATCATGAAATAAATTATCTATAACCGAGCGCTTGCCAACATCTATTTTGGCGACGCCTTTCATGCCAGGTCTTAAATCGTACTGACCCCGTTCAATTGCAGCTTCAATACGATATACCAAGCCTTTTTCTGACTCACGATAGATTGGTGAAACGGCTTCGACGTTAAATGCTATGACAATATTTGGCATAGAAGCCAAACGCAGCTCGCCGGACTGATTTTTAGAGATAAAACCAATATCGTTTTCAACGACTTCGATAACTAAACGAAATTCATCCTTCGGCGCCATTTCAAATAAAACTTGCCCTTTTTCAACGGGGCCGCCAATCGCCCGACTCAGATCGCCTTGAATAATTACGCCATCTATTGGCGCCGAAATTTTAGTACGCTTTAACTTTTGTTGAAGCAATTGAAGTTGTGCTTCCGCTTGAGATAGCTGAGCCTTGTAAATTTGCATTTGTGTCTGATTTAACGCAATAAGCTCCTTACTGTAAAGGCGTTGGTATTCATTTTTTTGACCGAGCCAACGTTGCTCTTCCAATAACAATTCTCGATTGTCGAGCTCAACAACAACATCTCCTTTTTTAATCAATTCACCTGCACGCGAATGCGCTTTTAGTAAATAGCCATCTTCAGGTGCAACAATCGCTCGTTGAATTCGACCTTCCAACTGCGCATCAGCAACGACACGATGACGAACAGGTATAAAAATTAACGCAATAATTATTGTTGCAATGCCAAAAATTCCCAGCCAACGCAACTTATACCATTTTTCTAAATTCCCTTTGTATTTATGCCACAAATGCTCTTTGACTGAAAACGCCTGCGCGATACGATCGTGAAATAGCGGAGCCAATATTCGCGCAATTAGCTTTACCTGTGCGAACCCCAAGCTCCAGTCGGCAGGGTTGCGAGTATATTCACATGACACTACTCCCACAACATGACCGTGAGCCAATAATGGCACTGCAAAAATTCTTTCTCGCTCCTCAAATACAGCTAATTTTTTTATTTCTTCCGCATCTTCACCTTTGGAATTGGGAAATACCACGGGTTGCTCATGCTCAATACAGTAATCAGCCACCTGTTTTATTAAACTTATGGACTCATTGCGCTCGTCGAATTCACTCACATTTGAAAGTGCTTTAACCGATGACTGTTGGTTTTTGACTAAAACTAAGGCAACGCGATCAAATTGGCGTAATTGTGCTAAGCGATTAACAACAGTTGCACCTAATTCATCGATTTTTTGTATTTGAATGATATCCTCGATAAATTCCAATAGCTGCTGGCTGCCCTTGCCTGATTTTTCCCTGCTGAGAATTAACATTTGATTCAGCCAGTCTTTACCCCAACTAATCAACTGCTGCAGAATATCTATTTGACTTTGTGGCGCTTTAAATTCAAAGACAGCAATTCCAATTTTCAGCTTATTTTGTTCAAGGGTGGTGGCAATATAAACTTGAGAATCATTTGAATCTGCGAGCGGTAATACCTTTACTTCGGTCGCCGAGTCGCATCCCAGGGTATTGGCGACCGAAATCAAATCCGGCTTGAGAATAGAATCGTCTGGCCACTGCGCAATAAGCCTATCATTGCCATCGGATTTCACGATCGCACGCGCGAGTCCCGGTAGCATGTGACACAGTGAATTCAACCAATTTTCAATCAAACGAGGCACCCCAATAACTCTACTTATACAAACACTGTATTTGTAAAAGTATAGATGAGGCCGTTCTAGTTAGTTTGTCAGTTAACAGCAGTCGACTTTTAACGCAGCGTTACAAATTCTTCTGCCGCCGTAGGATGAACGCCTAGGGTTTCATCAAAATGGCTTTTTGTTGCGCCCATGTTAACGGCAACTGCAAACCCCTGTATGATTTCTCCGGCGTTCTCACCAACCATGTGTAAACCCAATACTCGTCCAGTAGAATTTTCTACAACCATTTTCATATAGACGCGCTCCTCTGCACCGCTAATCGTGTGCTTTAAAGGGCGAAAATTCGATCGATAACAGGTAACATCGATACCGCGTTCTCGAGCTTCCTCCTCGCTTAAACCCACGGTTCCAATGCTCGGCTGAGAAAATACCGCGCTGGGGATGTTGGCGTAGTCGAGCGCTATCGACTGTCCCGAAAACAGATAACGCGCTAATTTTTCCCCCTCTTTTATCGCGACAGGTGTCAAAGCTTTGCGGCCAACAACATCGCCAACCGCATAGATTGAAGGTTCGGCCGTCTGAAAATTCTCATCGACCTCGATGAACCCTCCTGCATCAACACAGATGCGGGTATTTTCGATGCCGAGACCGTCCGTGAGAGGAACCCGCCCGATCGCAGCGACAACCTTGTCGACAACGCGCGGCTCACCACTCGATAAAAACACCTTGTAGCTCCCCTGCTCAGTGGGAGAAATCTCAGATATTTTTGATTCGAAACGGAGTTTAATACCTTTTTTAGTCAACTCTTCTGCCACAAATTGACGTATGTCCTGATCAAAACCGCGTAAAAACAATTCTCCGCGATAGACAAGTTCCACATCGCAGCCCAAACCATTGAGTATCCCGGCAAACTCGACCGCGATATAACCCCCGCCCTCAACGAGCACGCTATGCGGAAGCGTATCCAGGAAAAAAAAGGCGTTAGAGTCTACTACGTGCTCTGCTCCACTGTATTCTGGCTGCCTAGGCCATCCACCAGTGGCCAACAAAATATGCTTCGATGTATAAGCTTTGCTATCAACTTCGACAGTATTCGCATCGAGTAAACGCGCATTACCTTGCAAAAGACAGGCTCCAGAATCTTCAAGTAGCTTGCTATAAATAGAGTTCAATCTTTTGATTTCTTTGTCTTTTTTATCTCTTAGAACTTGCCAGTCAATATTTGACTCTGAGCTGGCCCAGCCAAACCCCTGAGCTTGTTTCGCAAACTCGCTAAATTCCGATGCGTAAACGAACAATTTTTTTGGAACGCAACCGACATTGACACATGTTCCTCCGAGATAGCGACTCTCAGCTATTGCAGCCTTTGCTCCCAACTGGCTAGCGATACGCGCAGAACGTACACCCCCAGAACCCGCTCCAATAACAAAGTAATCAAAATCAAAAGACATCACATTCCCCTTACAGGTTGTTATAAAAGTTTTTTAGAGTTTGGCTTTCATTTAACCCGGCAACAATTATTGCAGGGCAAATTAGCTTGCAAATTTTTGAGAATGCGCAGGCAGCTATTCAAACTGTCATTTGGCACTTTTGTGTGACGAGCCCCCCATTTACAGCGCTTATGCATGCATTGCGATTGTGCTTGTCGACTATAGATTGTAGTGTTTAACCAGTCTGAAATTAACAATAAAGAGACTTTGACACAGTCAACACTGCGCGAGTTACGTTTTTGTATTTAGCGCTGCAAATTTGCTCATTTTAATAAGAATTTACGATTAAATTTCAATTAACACGTCATCTTTGGAGACTAGCAACATGTCGTGCCGTGTAATATCGATTATTGTGTTATCCACACTTATCGTTGCCTGTGGTGGTGCAACGAAACCGGAAGATAATACCTCGAGTTCATCTTCATCAAGCAGCAGCTCTTCCTCAAGTAGCAGCTCTTCTTCAAGTTCCAGCTCATCCTCTAGCAGCAGTTCTAGCTCATCTTCTAGTAGCTCAAGTAGTAGCTCAAGCTCGTCCAGCTCTTCATCCAGTTCTAGCTCATCGAGTTCATCTGGCGTCGCTCTGCCGTTCGACCTCGATGCCGGTCGAGATATTTACGTTAATCAGTGTGAGTCTTGTCATGGCGTTAATGCTGATTCCGGCAGATTACAAACCGGCAGAAGCTTCGAGTATTTAGAGACAAAAACAGTAGAGCTTGGCATGCCGCGCCCTCGATCAAAGCCGCAGTGTGTTGACCAATGTGCAACCGACGTCGCCGCCCATATCTACTACACAATATGGGGCAATAATCTGCCCATCGCTTCTAGCTCTTCCAGCAGCTCGAGCAGCTCTGGAGGTTCAGGCTCTTCCTCTAGCGGTATGCTCTCTTCCGATCCTTTCGACGCGTTGTTCTTAGGTCTGTCAGAAGAAATGCGACTGGAGAAATACTACTTCAAAGAAGAAAACAACATGATCTCGATCGAGGCCGAGCATTTTGCCGCCCAGCGCTACGGTAATGACAACTACCGCGGTAAACGCTGGTGGATGGTCAATACAGAAGACAGCCAAGCCAGTGATCGCGAAGTATTTACCGAGGCCTGTGAAATGGCTCGCCAAGAATTTATGGATGTGGAAGCCAATAAATCCATGTTAAATATTATTGGCGGAGGCCATACCAATTTAAGCGTTGGCTGGAACGGCGGTAAGGGATCAGGAGAATATAACGGTAAAAAATTAAATGCCAATCAAGTCTTTGAGACCTTTAAATGCGATCCGGATCCAAGCCACGTGACGGGAACCAGCGGCAACCAATACCTTGAGCTGTTGCCCGATATGCTCTACAGCAACTTTGATTCAATTCCACATGCTTTAAGTCACTGGAAAAACGGTGGGAACGCGCCGAAAGCATTCTTCCGTGTGAACGCAACCGGAGGGAGTTATCGAGCGACAATTCGTATGCTGCGGGCGCACCCAACTAAAGGGGAAAATGTTAATTGTGCCGACACCGACAGTGGCGATATGTTCGTTGGTGTAAGCGATACCTTGAAATACAACGTAGGCGGATTAAAACGCACAGGCCCCAACCCACCCAAAAACCAAACCTGTAACTCCGGTCCAGAAGACGGAAAATGGGTTTGGAAATCACCCGGCAACTTTAATTTAAAATCCGGCGAAAACTTCTTTGTCATTTCTGGCCGCGAAGACGGATTTGAAGTTGATAAAATTGTATTGACTAAAGGCAATGGCAATTGTGGTTCGTGCAATGGCACTGGCCCAGACGAAAGCCCTACGATGTAATAATCACTAAATAACTTTAAAAAAGCCGGCTAAAATGCCATTGCGGCCCCATAAGTTAATTGTAGATTAAAGGAAATCTCAAGAAGGACAAGCGAGTATTTCTACTTATCGCCCCCGAGACATGAATCGGGGGTTGTTTTCAGGACACGCCGTAAATACATCCCTGTAGGCTCGATCGCGCGAGTCCCGCGCGCGACGGTCTTGAAAACAACCCCCAATCCCTGTCTCTCAGTTTTGCGGGAAAGCAATGGCTTAAATGCCGGTTTATTTATTCTATTACCTGCTTGTAAGGAGGGAGTGAAGCGAGTAACGCTTTGCCATAACGCTTGGTAACAATACGTCTATCTAAAAGCGTAATTTGCCCCTCATCGCTCTCGGTTCTCAGTAAACGACCACACGCCTGAACTAGCTTTATTGCCGCGTCGGGCACACTAATTTCCATAAAGGAGTTTCTTCCCTGCTCTTCGATCCATTCGGCCATAGCAGCTTCAACAGGATCATCGGGAACAGCAAATGGAATTTTTGCAATGACCACATGGCGACAATAGTGGCCCGGTAAATCTAAGCCCTCGGCAAAACTTGCCAAGCCAAAAATTATACTCTGTTTGCCATCATCACAATTTTGCTTATGCAGTTGTATTAACGCCTGCTTATTTTGAGAGCCCTGCATAAGAATTTTCGTACGAAAGTCTTCTTCAATATCGACATACACTTCGTCCATTTGCCTGCGCGATGAAAATAATACCAATGCGTTATCGCTGTTCCCTATAACTTTTGGCAACAGGTCAATTATGCTCGCGGTATGATCCTGCACATTATTAGCTTCAACACTGGCCTCTGGGACATAAAAAACCGCTTTGTTTTGGCAATCAAACGGGCTTGGTACAACGCTGTAATGCGCTCCTTCGGGCGTGCCGGCACGTAATTTAAAGCGATCGAAATTGCCCAGTGCAGTAATCGTTGCGGAAGTAGCAACCGCCGCAAAGCTCTCACACCAGAGTTTCTCATCTAAAGTTTTCGACGCCAAAATCGGGCTTGAAACAAGCTCGAACTCTACTCCTTCTTCCAACTCAATAATGTTTAGCCACCGCGCGATAGGAAATATAGCGTTGTATTGCGTACTGGAAAAACTCTGCCACAATGGAATGCTGGCCTCAGCTCGCGACAACCATGAACCAATGGTTCTGTAGGCCGACTCTAATTCGTCGTGTGATACGGGAAGCTGATCTTCATCCAATAAAAGTTCAAGCAGATCTACGCGTTTTTGCAAGTGCGATACAACAAGCTGGAATTTTTGACTTAAACTTGCTGCAATTTTTTCTATTGGCTCATTCGCTTCACCTTTCGCAAAGCGATAACGGCTAAAAGATATTTGCGCCTCAGCTTGTCCTATAAAAGGAGCAAGCTGAGGTTGAATTGTTTCCAAGCTCTGGCGCACATCAGCGATAGTTTTTAGTAAGGGCTTGTCATCCCAGCTATCACCAACGACATCAATAAGGTTTTCATTTAATTTAGGCAGCTGCGTTTCTATTTGCGTCGTCCATCTAAGCGTAGAAACTATGCGTGTGCGACTGGAAAAATGTGACAAGGCTTTTTCCGGTAAATGATGGGCTTCGTCAAAAATATAGATGGTATCCTGGGGTGAAGGTAAAATCGCACCGCCACCTAGCGCCAGGTCTGCCAAAACTAAATCTTGGTTTGCAACAACACAATCTACTTGATTCAACTGTTCCCGCGCTTTAAAAAAAGCACATTGACGAATAAATTCGCAACGTCGACCACTGCACTGTCGATGGTCAGTGGTCACTTTTGACCAGGTTTCATCCTCAAGCGGTTCCGTCCAGCTATCTTTATCCCCGCTCCATTCACCGCGACTCAATTGACTTAGCATGTCGCTAAATATTTTTTTATCATCTTTCGTCGGTACCTGCTCCAGACCTTCGTACAACGGAATAGTCTGCCCGTCTTCAGACGCGATTAAATGATCAAGCTTTTGTAAACACAAATATCGGCTGCGCCCCTTAGCTAAGGTAAAGCTAAACTCCAGGCCACTGTGCTCTTTTAAATCCGGCAAATCTTTAAATACAATTTGCTCTTGCAACGCAACTGTCGCAGTGGCTATAACAATGCGTTTATTTAAAGCTCTCGCTATCGGAATTGTTGCAATTAAATAAGCGACAGTTTTTCCCGTTCCAGTACCCGCCTCTACAACGCATACAGCTTCATTTGTAGCATAAGCATCTGATAAGGGATCAATATTTCCAAGCGTATTGGCAATTGCAGCAATCATCAGTCGCTGGCCATAGCGGGGGTTTAATGACTTATTATTCAAAAAATTTCGGTAAGCTACTTGAATTTCGTTTTTAAGTTCGTTCGAAAGCACGCATAAACTCCATCAAAATCGTATATTGCGGAGATTTATTCGAGTTTAAGCCGTTGATAAACAGGATTGGCGTACGTCTCTAAAAGACGTCGATGCCAACTTGAGTCGATCCCGTCTAATCGCTGCTTAAAAATTTTCCTTGATGCACTCGCGTCGTAGTCTGTAAACAAAATGGAATCTGCTGTTACTGGGATTTTTGGGCTTTTGTTTTCTAGCAATTCAAAAGCAATACAATTAGTTGGGTGAATCACATAATTTTCCAAAATCGTGTTATCGAGCCAAGCGACAATATCTTCCACTTTCTTAAACGGCTCCGCAGCAACTTCACCAAATGCAACATGCACATTGCCTTTGAAACCTGTAATTCCACGCGCAATATTTTTTACGTCTTCGTGCTCATCCTTTTCATAGCCGCCGTCGCGATCAATCAAGGTCAATTCACGTGCCTTTTCGGCATCGCATGGGTCATACTCATATGAAATCGACACAGGCACCACATTCAGTGAATTAAAATATTCATCGATTTCGCACGATTTATCTTTGTTGAGCGCGAGCATGCTGATAATCGCTGAGTTCGTGTGATCTAGGCCATCCTTCGCTCGTCCCTCTCTCTGAGCAATCCAAATATTCGCTTTTTCTTCAAATAGTGAAAAGTGAATGTAGGATGATAATTTTTTTGCTGCCTTAAGCTTTTCCCTGGGAGCCTTAGCCGAGCGATTTACAATGAAGCTTTTGTTCAAACGCATTAAATCGCTAGCATAGGGCTTGGTCAATAAATTGTCACCAGCTGCTATACGCAAAGTACCAAAATCATTATTGTATAGCTGCCAATTCACCATCGCAGAGTCCATCGCAATGTCGCGATGATTCGAGATAAAGAGATAATTTTTGTCCTGATCCAAGCGCTCTAGGCCAGATGAGCTCAAACGAGTGATTGTTTGTTTGATATTGCGATTCATGTAGTGCCAAATCAAGTTTTGCAATGACGCCACGTCATGCACATCTTTGAGCTCCTTGCGCAAGGCACTGCGAACTATCGGACGCAACAAAAACCCTGCCGCCCGGCTTGCTTTGGGTGATTTTAAACGCGCAATCGTATCGAGAAATTCATTATCATCGAGTAAGCGTTCGAGCGTGGGACGCACTTCCTCGTCATAATAGGGCCGAATATCGTCAAAATCTGTCATATATTGCTTCGCGCCAGTAAAATGCCGGACAAAATACAGAACTCGATAAGAAAATGCTACTTTGATCTGATGTTCTATACTCATTTGTTTTTAGATCAGCATCAAAGAGAAATATAACACCTGAAAACTATTAGTTAGGACTGAATCAACTCAATTCTATATACCGTGACTTTGAAAAGCTTCGATATTGAGCTAATACCCTTTGCTTTGAAACGCGCCACCGTTAAGGTCAACTTGCTATAAGGCCTGGCATGCTTCCTGAAACGGCGCAGCAAACGTAATTTTGGCATTGTGGTAGACTAAACTGCACTTCGCAAGGTTTTACACACCCAAATTCATAACGAAGAGCGCAGATAAACCGGGCCCAATGTCGACGTGCCAGCCCAATGAAAGTGGTTGGACCTGAAAACTTTTACACGCTATCGAATACGCAATAGAGTGCCTTAATGAAAATACTTTTAGTGGAAGACAGTGCGACACTGCGTTACGCGATGAGTCATTCCATTACATCGGCGAACCACCAAGCTTTAATCGCGGAAAACGGTGAACAAGCGCGTAAGATTCTGAAATCCACGGCGGTAGACATGATCATCATGGACGTTGAAATGCCCGGGTTGGACGGCTTTGAAACTACGCGGCTAATCCGTGAGATGTTCAAAGACCACTGGATTCCCATTATTTTTGTTACCGGTAAAAACGACGAAAGAGACCTCCGCGAAGGCATTGACGCAGGTGGGGACGACTACCTTATTAAACCGGTGAGCGAAGTCATCCTATTGGCAAAGATTCGCGCCATGGAACGCATAATATTGATGCGGGACCAGCTCAATAAGCTCAATCAAGAACTCACGATTCTCAGCGAACACGATAGCCTTACTAAATTGTTAAATCGACGGACTTTTGAAGATCGCGTTGTCGATATTTGGCGCATCGCTTCGCGCAATCGTGAACCCGTTACGCTGCTTTTACTCGATATCGACCATTTTAAGCGCTACAACGACACCTATGGTCATCTAGCGGGAGACGAATGCATTAAACGCGTCGCTCAAGCGATTGCATCATGCGTCAATCGTCCAGGTGATATTTTGGCGCGTTACGGTGGCGAGGAATTCATCGCTCTGCTACCTAATACGCCGGAACGCGGCGCACATCATGTTGCCAGGCTCATCAAATCTGCAATCGAGTCACTGAATATTGTCCACGAGGGTTCGCCCACAAGTGACTTGGTCACCGTTAGTATTGGTGGAGCAGTTGTAAACCAAACTGCCGGCGTAAAATTACGCGGCTTGATTCACGCTGCGGATAAAGCCCTTTACCAAGCAAAGAAAAGAGGCCGTAACGCAATCACTATCAAGTTAGTGAAACCAGCCAACAGCTTGGTTGTCGCCTGCTCCGAAAAAAGCGAAATTATTCACCGAATTAACGAAGGGCTTGAACGAAGTTGCTCGATATTTACAACGAGTCAAGGTGACGAACTGTTTGACTTGATATCAAAAAGCAAGCCGGACGCTGTTCTTATTGACGAGGGGCTTCCGGATATCAAAACAAGCGAGTTAATATCATCGCTGCGCCAAAACCCCGATACCACCGGAATCCCAATAATTTATCTGCATAACGCCAAAAACGGTCAGGAAACCCAAGAAGAGCTCCCTGTCAGCATCTCACTCAACAAGCCGGTGGAAGATGTTTACCTTGTTCATGCGATCAACCGATTTCTGGGACACAAAGTCACACAATAACCAGCAGGTCCATAAGAAGCGGAATTTATAAAGCTAACGGAAGTTTAGCTATGCCTTTATTTCACGCAAAAAAAAGGCGCCAAAAACGGCGCCACACCTCACCACTATGTAAAGTCACCACTTACTTTACTAGTACTCTCGTTAGGTCAAATTAAGCTTACCCTTAAGAAGCTGTACAAATTTTAACCAACTGATCGCAAAAATACTGCGCAATTGATCACATTTTGACCAGAACATGATTTGATTTTTCTTAAACATCACCTACCGCAGCAACAAAAACCTCGGGGCGTTTATGCGTCAGCGCGTTCTTCCGCTATACCAAGTTACTTCGTGCGAATACTTCTCGACCTTACCGACTACATCGAGGACCATCGCAAATAATGCCATGCGGATGAGTACGCCGTTGTCTGCCTGACGAAAAATCGCAAGATTTGGATTTTGATTCAGATCACTGTCCAACTCGTTAGCATCGGCGCGAGAATCTCGCGGAAGTGGATGCATGATAACGGTGTTGGGTTCACAGTATTTAGTATAAATAGACTGATTCAAACGAAACCGGCCCCGGTATAAATCAGCCTCTTCAGGTGAACTGAAGCGCTCTTCCTGCACACGCGTTGAATAAACAATATCAACATTTCCAATACTTGAAGTCAGGTCTGATGAGCAGGTGACTGTATGACCAGAAGAGCGTAACTGATCGACGTAGAGTTGCGGCATCGCCAGCTCTTGGGGAGAGACTAGGCTAATATGCACATTGTTAAATAGACATAACAATTTACTTAGAGAGTGCACAGTACGACCGAACTTTAAATCGCCGATCATAGCAATACGCAAGCCATCCAATCGCTTTCCGCTGGATGCGAGTTCATTCTTGATCGTATAAAGATCTAGCAAGGCCTGACTGGGGTGTTCGTTTGCGCCATCGCCGCCGTTAAGAACAGGCACCCTACTGGCCTTTGCAAACTCTGCAACAGATCCTTCCTTCGGGTGCCGCATACAGATCACGTCACTGTATCCGGAGAGTACCCGTGCGGAGTCATAAAGCGATTCCCCCTTAGCAATTGCAGAGGTTTTAAAACCTGTTGTCTCTCTTACCGATCCACCCAAAAGATTAAATGCGGCACCAAAACTCACCCGCGTTCTGGTGCTGGGCTCAAAAAACATGTTGCCCAGAATTGCACCTTCCAGCACACGTGTCGCGCGCGCGCGTAACGCAAAAGGCACCATGCTGTCTGCAACTTCGAAAATCCTTTCAATATCACTACGCTCAAACTGTTCGATCGATATGATATGTTCGCCTGCAAAATTCACGATAACCCTCTTTTAAATTTCTAAACCGCGTGTATTCTAGCCTCGTTTAGACTCAAGGCAATATGTAAAACTAAACCCTAACAAAACCCCAATATATAAGGGTCTTTCAAGAGCTGATATATCAAAAGCTATATTTCACCTTTATATTGTATGAATTGCGTTTATAAGAGGATTTTTGATAAAAATAGATCTACTCTTAATATATGAAGTGTATTGAGTCGCTATCATTAAGTAATTTTCAGTAGAGCATATCTCAAACAGGGCTTTTTAGGTCATTTTACAGACCAAAAATACTGTAAAAAACTCTTTGTGATAGCCGTTAAGATGCAAACACTGCGCAGAGCAAATGCCGGCATAACGGGTATTCATCGCTGGTCATAATTCGAAAATTCGCAAACCGCCTAGAGAACAAGTGGGTTAAACGTGTCAACAGATACCATTGATAGCCTGGTTAAATATTTTACAGCTGAGACAGCACTAATGAGCTTGGAAGCGAAAACCCTTCGGTGGACCTCTCCTACAGATGTTGATGATGCCATCCACGTAAACGGCATGAGAGATTTTCCTTTTGACCATGAAGGTTTGCTCGATTCAATGATAAAGATGACAACACAGCTCATCTTCTCTCGCGAACGACCACACAATACGACCCCGATTCTCAACGCGATTAATCGTTGGCGCGACGAAAATCGTTTTCATTCCGCAGAAGAGGCGCAAACTATTTTGCGCGAACTCTTGCAAAAAATAGTTACACAGAGATGGAATGAAGTGGAAGCAATGGAAAGCGCTTGGCTTGACCACTTGGCATCGACAAGAATTTGTTGCTTTTGCGCTAAACCAGACAACATCGCTGCATGGGAACGCTTCGGCGACAAGCATAAAGGAATTGCTTTGCGATTCAAGTCTAGTGAAACAGCGGGAACTCAATCACCCAAACAAGTTGAGTACCAAAAGGACAGAGCCTATTTAACAACGTTGAAGGAGCAGCTCGGAAGCATGCTCTATAATCGGCCCGTCGATGTTGTCAAACGCTACGATGAACAGCTTTTGAAAAAATCTCACCACCTAAAAGCAGAAGATGAGTGGCGCTGCATACGCTCTGCTCCAAAAAGCTCAAGCGAAAATGGAATCGCGCACGATGATTTACCTTTTGAAACTGAAGACTTAACCGGTATATATTTCGGCGTCGGCACACCTGAATTGACAAAAGAAAAATTTCAAAAAGTCGCGAAAAAACGCTTCCCAAAAGCTGCGCTTTATCAGATTAAGCTTGCCAATAATAATTTTGCTCTGGAAATGGAAAAAATAGAACCGCAGTAAAGCCCTTATCTATATTTACAAGCAAATATTTAACACGCAAATTTAATCTTAAATTATTCAGAGGGCCCTAGGTACTAAAGCTGAAATAGCTGTTCAGCTTTAACCCAATCTTCTTCCGTATCAATATCTTGGACTTGGTAACGCGGCAATAAGATCGTCGAGGACTTTTTGCTAAACATCGGGATTTCCTCTAAAAACGATTCTCTCCTACCCCAATAGAGCTGCCCTGCATCATGAAAACACATTTGCAAGTCCTGCGACCGCGTCAAGTGAGCTGAAGGGTCAACCATACTGACTCTTCCATCTGAGTCAAGCGTCAGCGCCCGCTGGATTGGATAGGGAAACTCAGCAGCTGTAAAAACGTAGGCATAATCGGAAGAAATTAATTTATTCAGCGCCATGCGAATTATTTCCGCATCGAGAAAGGGGGCCGTAGCGTAGATGCAGCAAACCTCACTGATGTCACTTTCGGATTGCTCAAGCATCTGAATCGCGTGTTTAATGACGGGAACTGTCGCCGCATAATCGCCGGAAAGTTCGGGAGGCCGAATAAAGGGTACTTCCGCGCCAAAATTCTCAGCCACTTCAGCAATTTCTTTGTCATCGGTCGAAATAATAACTTTATCAAAACACTCGGAGGATAGAGCCGCCTCAATTGAATACGCAATAATTGGCTTGCCCAAAAAAGGCCGAATATTTTTACGAGGTATCCGTTTACTTCCCCCGCGTGCCGGAATAACAGCAACTCTCATCCCAACGCCTCAAATAAATAACTAATAACAAGATCTTGCTGTTCATACGTCAGTGCAGGATAAAGCGGCAATGTTAATGCTTTAGCGGCGTAATCTTCGGCTTCGGGAAAGTCACCTTTCTTAAAGCCTAAAGCGCGATAATAAGGCTGCAAATGGATCGGAAAATAATGTACGTTCACACCCACTTCTTTGTCGCGTAATATTTGATAGACGCGCTCTCTGAGCTCCTGATTTTCCAGCTCAATAACAAAAAGGTGCCAGGCAGTCCGATGCCCATTCAGTCGAGTAGTAATTGGAAGTTTTAATATTGAAATATCAGAAAGCTTTTCACAATAACGATCAAATAAAATTTCGCGTTTTTGGATAAAACTTTCGAGCTTTCTTAACTGCACAAGACCTAAGGCTGCATGCAAATCGCTCAAACGATAGTTAAACCCCAAGGTTTGCTGCTCGTAGTACCACATTTTATCTTTAAATTGGGGGTCACTAAAGTCTCGTGAATCGCGATTTATTCCATGCGAAGCGAAACAACGAAGTTTGTGCGCGATTTCCTCGTTGTTTGTTAATACTGCGCCACCTTCGGCTGTCGTAATGGTTTTGACAGGATGGAAGCTCAACGTTGTCATCAACGATGAAGTGCATGCGCCTATTTTTTTATATTTATATTCGCTTCCCAAAGCATGTGCCGCATCTTCAATAATCTGAAAACCATATTCACGCGACAAACTTTCGATAGCATCTAAATCACAAGGTAGCCCAGCAAAATGCACAACCACCAAAACCTTCGGCAGACAGTTGTTGTTACTCGCTGCAAAGAGTTTAGCCTTTAACGCAGACACCGATATATTACGCGTTGTGGAATCTATATCGACAAAGTCGACTTCAGCACCACAATAGCGTGCACAATTAGCTGAAGCGACAAATGAAATCGTAGACGTCCAAACAATGTCGCCAGCGCCCACTCCAGCAGCTAAGCACGCAATATGTAGCGCAGCTGTTCCATTGGCACAGGCAATCGCATATTGCGAACCACAATAGCCTGCTAGCGCGTGTTCAAACTCTGGAATTTTGGGGCCTTGCGTCAGCCAGTCAGATTTTAGTACGTCAGATAGTGCGTCGATTTCTTCTTGCGAAATCGACTGATGCCCATAGGGGATCATATATTCGCCTGTTCATGCAAATTTCTAATTTGATCAATTGAAAGCACATCGGGATTGTTACCCGAATTATACGAGAATCCACGTTCAACTGCTTTGCCTTGTTCACCTAAATTATTTGTTTCGAAGCTGACCTTGCGAAACAATTTGATTGTTGGTGTTATGACATAGTGATCGCGAAACTCTAGTGTAAGATGAGAATCGTCTTGCGGGCACATCGTTTCGTGCAACTTTTCCCCCGGTCTAATTCCGATTACGTGTGTCGGCATTCCGGGTGCGATCGCCTCAACCAAATCAACAAGCCGAATAGAGGGGATTTTCGGAATAAATATTTCTCCGCCCTTCATACGTGAAAAGTTTTTTACAACAAACTCGACACCTTGCTGCAAAGTAATCCAGAAGCGTGTCATTTCAGGGTCGGTTATAGGCAGAGATTCGTGCTTTTCTTCCAAAGCTTTCTTAAAAAAAGGCACCACGGAGCCACGCGAGCCGACAACATTGCCATAACGCACAACGGAAAACTCGGTTTTAGAAGCTGCCATGTTGTTAGCCGCGACAAATAATTTATCAGATGCTAGCTTAGTAGCGCCGTAGAGATTTACCGGGCAAGCAGCTTTATCTGTAGACAGTGCAATAACTTTCTGCACGCCTTTGCTAATGGCTGCACGAATAACATTTTCAGCACCGTTAATGTTGGTACGAATGCATTCTGTTGGATTATATTCCGCCGCTGGAACCTGCTTAAGCGCCGCCGCGTGAATGACGTAATCGACACCCTCACAAGCCTGCATAACTCTCTCCTTGTCACGCACATCGCCGATAAAATAGCGCATTTCTCGGCTGTCAAAATGCTGTTGCATTTCAAACTGCTTAAGTTCATCTCGCGAAAATACAATTAATTTTTTCGGCTTGTACCTATTCAA
Source organism: Marinagarivorans sp. (assembly GCA_028281865.1). Taxonomy (GTDB): domain Bacteria; phylum Pseudomonadota; class Gammaproteobacteria; order Pseudomonadales; family Cellvibrionaceae; genus JANQJB01. Next base: position 6,801 of record JANQJB010000036.1, on the reverse strand, counting down.
TAATGTTTGCGTAAATTTTCGTCCGAACGAGCCTGTTCCACCAGTAATCAGTACGACCTTATCATCAAACATAAAGGACCCTGTCAAATTCTTGTCGCGAAATTGCCTAACAAAGAATATAGCAGCGATTGTGCCAATTGCCACTTTGGTCGGACCCATCTGATAATCACCGAGCTTATAAGTTCATTCCATCCGATTTTATGGATAAACGTTTAATTGCTAAATAACGCTGGTCAATTCGACTAAATTATTGCTAATATGCCTGCGTCCCGATGAGCAGGCGGGGCTATGTAGTGAAACGCCTTCGATATTTCAATATATTAAAACGAGGTATTTCATGAATTTTGATCCGCAAAATACCTTTTCGAAAAGACTCCGAAAAGCTCTTCCCAATTCTATCGAAAACAGTGAATTACAGCTTGCCTATCAACCGATTTGCGAACTTTCGACTAAAAAGTGTCGCTATGTGGAAGCATTATTACGCTGGCGTTTTGACAATATATGGGTTCCCCCCAAGATTGTGCTCTCTTTGTTAGAGCAGAACGACCTGCTCATCGCATTCCACAAATGGCTGTTTCAGGAAGCGCTACAACAACAAAGATTCTGGCAAATGTCCTATCCAGCGCTAAAAATGGCGCTTAATATATCGTCAAACGTTTTTGATAAACCCACAATTATCGAAAATTTAAAGCAAACAGCTAAAAAATTTAAAATAAAACCGAGCACACTAGTCATTGAAATAGCGGAAAGCGATTTAAGTGAGGATCCAGAAATATCGAAAAATTTCACTTCTCAGCTTTGCTCATTCGGTGTACAAATCGCAATCGATGATTTCTCCGGTAACCAACTTACAATTGACGCACTACCTCAGTTTTCTTGTACAAAGCTAAAGCTTAATAAGAATTTGTTTAGTGGCTACGACGCTAGCGAAAGCAAGCAAAACAAACTAAAACCTATTGCTAAACTCGGTCAAAACCTCGGTATCGAAGTTATTGCAAAAGGCATCGAAAATAAAAGTTTTGCGCATGCCGCAAAGAAAAGTGGATGCCGCAGCGGACAGGGATTTTGGTATAGCAAACCGCAATTTGGAATTGCTGACTGGGACACTTTTTTGATGCATGCAAGTGTGCATACAAATTGACAATCTTAAGGCTTAAAGCAGGAAGCCACCGCGCGAGCACAAGAGTTTGCTCAGCTTGTTTGACTCTCATTATGCTGCGTCGCTGAAAAAAACTCTTGTATTGCCTCTTTTTCCCACATCGCATCCTGGTATCCCAGGTCAATCAATTCAGCGCAATAGCCGTGGGCAAACAGCAAATAGCTTGCCGCGGATGCCCCACCTCCACGAGTGGTTGCTCCAGTGCTGCGCATAAAAAATCGCATACTTTTGGGCAGCTCTCGCACCCTCCGACCAGCGATCTTATCCAGTGGTTTGGAAGGAGAAATAATTAAGGTATCCACTGCCCGCAGTGGTCCAGTTCTATCACAGCGTTTACCGTCAAGCAACGCAACCAGATCATTAACACGTTCAAGATGTTCCAAATCACCTTCCAAAGAATCGATAAAGGCGCTGTTGAACATCTGCCCTATAATTTGCGCTACCGACGGTGGATATTTTGGATGTGGTTTAGTTTTTTTTGTCCATTGCGAGGGGTTACGGTTACCACTAACACCGATAACAAAAACCCTATCTGCGCCTAAATGCAAAGCAGAGCTGACCGGTGCTAATTGTCGCATTGCACCGTCACCAAAATACTCTTGGCTTAAATGCACTGCTGGAAAAACTGTGGGAATTGCCGACGACGCCAACAAATGCTCTACCGTTATTTTCGTCGGCGTACCAACCCGACGAGATCGTCGCCATCCGCGCAGATCAGGGTGCCCCTGAAAAAAACTCACTGATTCACCTGATGAATAACCGAGAGCGGTGACGCTGACAGCCTCCAAATAACCTTTGGTGATACGACGCTCAATATTGTCGAAGGGAATAATATCAATTAAAAGTTCACGTAACGGCGAATTATCTAAAAGGCTTAGCGGTTTGCCCTTGGCTATCCCGTGATTAAAAAACGAGGCGACAACTTTAGATAAGCCGCCAATCAACGCTTTCCATTCGGTCCGATAGACTTGATCGACCGTTAAAGCCTGCCAAGATTCAGCTAAATCACGAGACGCTTGACGGAAACTACCCGGATGAGCGGCCATCGCCAGAGCATTTATTGCTCCTGCAGAGGTTCCACAGACAATTGGAAACGGATGAGACAAATGCGGCAGTATGTCGGAAACCGCCTGCAACACACCAACCTGATAAGCTGCGCGCGCGCCACCTCCCGATAAAATCAACGCATTTTTAGACATAGACGAAAACAGGGCCTATACAGTACCGAGTAGCACTCGTTCAACTTACGTTGGTTTCTTCATCTTTTTCACGTAATTTACGCCGCAAAATCTTGCCAACATTACTTTTTGGCAGACTTTCGCAAACCTCGATTAATTTGGGCACTTTGTAGGCGGTCAGATGCTGCCTACAATAATCGATTATAGCGTCTTTACTTAAATTCTTATTAGATAACACGACATACAATTTAATTGTCTGCCCATTAGATTCATGTTCAACACCGATTGCAGCAGCTTCCTCTATTCCTGGATGCTGCGTTACAACCTCTTCAATTTCGTTGGGATAAACGTTAAAGCCCGAGACAATAATCATGTCTTTCTTACGATCGACTAATTTAATAAAGCCGTTCTCATCAATTACCGCGATGTCACCCGTTTTAAACCAGCCTCCCTCTAAAAACACATTTTCCGTTTCTTCCGGTTGCTGCCAATAGCCGCTCATTACCTGCGGCCCCTTAACACATAATTCTCCAATTTCGCCGACCGCTAGATCCTGATCATTTTCGTCGACAACTTTTACCTCTGTATCGGCTAGCGCTACACCAACCGTGCCTTTTTTATTGCGCCCTACCTGGTTTGAAGCAATCACCGGAGAGGTCTCTGTTAATCCATAACCTTCCAAAATCTCACAGGCCGTTAAATCGTACCAGCGTTTCGCCACATCTGGCGTCAACGCCATACCTCCCGCTGAGGTAACGGTCAACGTACTAAAATCCAATTTACGAAATTCATCGTCACGCAACAATGCATTGAAGAGCGTATTTAAACCGATAAACACTGTAAGGTTTTGAGACTTTAAGGCCTTCGCAAAGCTGGAAATATCACGAGGATTTGGGATCAAGATTTGTTTGGCTCCACTCAAGAACGCACAGAGAAGGTGCAGATTAAATGCATAAATATGGTAGAACGGTAGCGGCGCACAATACACCTGCTGCTTTCCAGTAAACAACTCAGGTAACTGACGGCAGATCTGATCCGCGTTTGCGCACAAGTTTGCATGCGTCAAAACAGCCCCTTTGGATAAACCCGTCGTTCCACCCGTGTATTGCAATACGAATATATCCTCTGCCTTTGACTGCACACGCTGGTATGTCTTAGCTTTACCAAGCTCTAATGTTTGAAGAAAACCTATCGACTTCTCAAACCGAAAAGCGGGAACCATTTTCTTTATATAGCGCACCACAAAATTGACTAGCAGGCGCTTAGGCTGGGGTAAAAAGTCCCCCAAGTTCGTGACAATCACATTTGCCACGTCTGTCTCATTAATTATTTCAGCGGCTTTGTCCGCAACATTAGATAGAACGACTAAGGCCTTAGCTCCACTGTCACAGAGCTGATGTTTGAGCTCGCGCGGTGTGTAAAGCGGGTTTGTATTGACTATTGTTAACCCTGCTCGAATGGCACCGTATAAAACAATTGGAAATTGTGGGATATTCGGGAGTTGAATTGCGATGCGATCACCCGCCACTAGTTTAAGTTCGTTAACCAAGTAACTGGCGAATTGGTCACTTAAGCGATCGACTTCAGCAAACGTGAGTTCATGCCCCAAACAACTGAATGCAATTCGGTCTGGATATTGACTTAGCGCTTGTTCAATAAGATCAGCTACCGTCGAGAATGGCGCGGTCAATGAAATTTCCCCCATAGCCTTTATTTTGTTAAATAGTAAAACAGATTCAAAACATCATTGCCTTAACGCTGCGGTGATTGCCGCCAAATATTTGCAAGTATCGGAACCAGACGCTAATTTAAAACCGTAGCAAATTTAAGCGTTCATCGGAGCCTCACAAGCAATATCGGTTAATTGCAAAAAAGACTTTTTAAACACTAGCTTTAATTAAACATAAGATAGTCTATCATAGAGAGTTTGGCCCGAAGCAAATACACGTTTTTAAGCGCAACAATAAAAATTATTACATTTACCGTCGGGCGCACGTTTACGCTGAGCATTATTCAGCAGTACCCTAGGTGTAAGTGGGAATTAGAATACTGAGCCAGATGAAAAAACCCAATGCGATAGAAACCATAACGGCCGCGGACCCCATATCTTTGGCTTGACCAGACAATTCATGGTGCTCCAATCCCGTGCGATCAACAACTGCCTCAATGCCAGTGTTAAGCAATTCCACAATCATCACCAAAACCACAGAGCCAATTAACAAAATGCGTTCAACCACACTCACATCAAGCCAAAAAGTCACTGGAATAAGCACGAGCGCAGCAATCGCTTCTTGTTGAAATGCAGCTTCATGGCGCACTGCTTGTGATAATCCTTTGTATGAATAATAGGCAGCTTTTACAATTCTTTTAACGCCCTTATTTTTTTGCATATTTCCCCTTGTACAAATATTCGGCTAATTGTTATCTACTAAATTAAGTCTCACAGTAAAGCACAAATTTACGCTAATCATCGACAAAGATTAATGGCTTATCAATTCCGAATGCAGCATGGATTAAAGCGCACCAGCTATCAAGCCGAGCCCTCGTCAAATTAGCCTGCTGATCTTCGTCGATGGCCAAACCAACAAACGTATTCTGCCCATCAATCTGCGCTTTAGAGGCATCGAACTCGTAACCTTCAGTGGGCCAGTGCCCAATAATCTTGGCGCCAGCAGAGACAATTACATCGTGCAGCATCCCCATCGCATCAAGAAAAAAATCACCATAACCAAACTGGTCACCCAAACCAAACAACGCTACGGTTTTACCATTGAAATCAACCTCTTCAATATCGCCCCAGAATTCCTCCCAGTCTGATTGGATTTGGCCAAAATCCCATGTAGGTATACCCAAAATTAATTTATCGTATTTAGCGAAGTCCAATTGAGTCGCATCAGCGATGTCCATCACAGCTAACACATCTTGGCCAAATCGAGATTGTATTCTTAGGGCTATACCTTCTGTATTGCCTTCATCACTGCCAAAAAATAACGCGATTTGAGCCACAACTTTACCTTCGTCGAAAATTAGGGCGCCATTTTCGCAACAAAAATTTTGGAACACAACGCAGAGATTTTCTTTTCACTCACGACCGATAAACTTTCGTTGTTGATGCGGAATTCTCTGCTAGGCTTTTATTTGGTTGAGTTTTTATCAAAAAAATATGCTTTGAACTTAAAGCTGAATTAAAACGGCCGATAAAGAAAGAATAAATGGCGGCAAAAAATTGCCGGTCGCTATATTTATTAGAGGATTTTTGGGACCCCAAAACGCCAATATTATGGCACGAGACTGAAACAGAACCATAAAATTACAATAAGTTTTTGTTTATAAAAGAAATTTTAAAACATGAACCAGTTGGCACAAAACTCGCAGGCGATCAATTAACGAACAATTTGTTCGAATAATAATGAATCGCCGATAATGAGGGTAGATTATGGCAAGTTCAGTAAAATCGCCAAGAGAGTGCGGGTCGCACGCAGGCGAAGATAATGTATCGTTCGAAAGCATTGATGATGTGCGCCTGGAGTTTGCTGAGGCTTTGCAAAGCTCGTTGGAACTTCGCGAAACGATTTCCCAGTTTTACGCCCTGTCGAAGCAACATATTGCGTCAGCAAGTCTCAATTATGTTAATACGAGTAAGGAAATAAACTTACAATTTGGAACTCCACGCCAATATCAAGCGAAATACAACCTGAAGTTTAAAAATCGTAATTTAGGCGTGTTGTGTTTTACACGCAGCTCCGCCTTTAGCGAGCAAGAGCTGCGTCAAATAGAAGATATGATAGCTCTGCTCTACTATCCATTGCGCAACGCGTTGCTTTACCTCGATGCACTTGATAATTCTCTACGCGACGCGCTAACCAAAGTAGGCAATCGTGCGGCAATGGAATTAGCACTTAAACGCGAGCTTTGTCTGACTAAGCGGCACAATAAGCCTCTCTCGTTGCTTGTTGTCGATGTAGATCATTTTAAGAAAATTAATGACAGCATTGGTCATCATAATGGCGATCGCGTACTCAAACATATTGCATCATTAATTCAAGAAACGCTGCGCCAAACCGATCAAATATTTCGTTTTGGCGGAGAAGAATTCGTCGTCCTTCTCAGCGATACAGACCTTCAAGCAGCCATGATGGTTGCCGAAAGAATTCGTATAGCGGTAGAGTTTTCATTTATTAAAATCCCCGAGCACGGCACGGTTCAAGCTACAGTTAGTCTAGGTGCCAGCAGCTTTAGCGGTGAGGATTCTCGAGAATCATTATTCGCGCGCGCAGACGAGGCGCTTTACAAAGCTAAGTCGACCGGGCGCAACAGAGTGGTGAATGAGAACGAAATCGAACTTCCGGGAGATATTGCCTCACCCCAGGCCGTTGCAAGTTAGTGGTCCCCGGGGCTCGTGTGCGAGAATTGACCGAACTACATTGACCTAACTACATTGACCTAAAATACATGGACGTATTC